>CAZAEW010000013.1:39063-70572 GCA_964484065.1 uncultured Bacillus sp. | reverse complement strand
CCCAGGAGGGATTCGAACCCCCGACACACGGCTTAGAAGGCCGTTGCTCTATCCAGCTGAGCTACTGGGACTTAATTTAACATATTTAATTTTTCTCTCCTTGATATTTGTTTTTCAAGGACAAGATTTATTATATAAGTCTGCTTTTCAAATGTCAACAACGTTTTAGAAAAAAAGAAGGAAGAAAGAAAATGTTCTTTCTCCCTTATTATAATCAATGTCTTCCGATTATGACACCGCAAATTCACAAGACAAACTTGGAATTTGCTTCCCTTTCACATCAAAGACAGTCAAAAACATCTTTCCCTCTGCCATTTCTAAAATGGTATATGTCTTTTCACGACGTCCGCGTGGCAGGAGGATACTTCCGGGGTTAATAAACAAGATATCGCCTATCATTTGCGCTCCCAGCACATGCGAATGGCCAAAACAAGCAATATCCGCATTTACTTCACGTGCACGATAATAAAGGCTCATTAGTGAAGTCTTAACAGAATATTTATGCCCATGAGTAACATAAACCAGCCTTCCTCCAACACTTTCCAACCGGTCGACCGGGAAGCGGGCATCATAATCACAATTCCCTCTGACCCCGACAAATCCTGCCATTGATTGATCATCGGCCATCAGCTGCGAATCTCCGCAGTGGATCATTAAATCAACATCCTGCTGATGTCGCTCTCTTATGGCCATTAAATCTTTGGTCATTCCATGACTATCACTAACGATTAATAGTTTGCTCATGATGGATCACTTATCAGGATAGAATCCAGAATACCATTCAGCTTTTCCAATGCCTTCGCCCTATGGCTGATGTTATTTTTTTCATCTGAAGAAAGCTCTGCCATAGACCGCCCTTTTTCATTTGCAAAAAAAATAGGGTCATAGCCAAATCCGCCTTCGCCTCGCTGTTCATGAAGAATCCGCCCTTCGCATGCACCACTGACCGTAACCGTTTTTTGGCCTGGAACCGCTAAAGCAAGCGCACAATAAAACCGTGCAGTCCGTTGCTCCTCGGGAACTTCAGTCAGTTCTGCCAGAACCTTATCGATATTGGCTTGGTCATTTTTTTCTTCCCCGGCATATCTGGCAGAAAGGATCCCGGGTCTTCCATCAAGCGCATCAACAATCAATCCTGAATCATCGCTTATAACCATTTTATCCAAAACTTTAGACACTGCTTCAGCCTTTAAAATAGCATTCTCCTCAAACGTTTTGCCAGTCTCCTCTACATCCTTTATATTTGGAAAATCAAGCAGTGTCCGAACTTTAAACCCTCTTGATGCAAAAATATCTTCAAATTCCTTAGCTTTCCCGGGGTTTTTGGTTGCAACAATTACCTCTTTCATCGATTATTCCCCTCTTATCTTTCTTCAATTTTTCTTGTAATCTCTTCCCCTAGAGCTGCTTTCTGATATTCAATCAGCTCCTGAAGCCCCTTTTGGCCTATCCCTAGAAGTTCTTGGAGCTGCTGGGCTGAAAATGTTGCTTCTTCTCCGGTTCCCTGCAGTTCGACAAATTCTCCCTTACCGGTCATCACAATATTCATATCAACCTGAGCATTGGAATCTTCCGCATAATTTAAATCAAGTACGGTTTGATTATCTTTTATAATTCCGACGCTGGTAGCTGCCAAAAAGTCGGTAATTGGAAATCTGGAAATGGATTTTTTTTCAGTTAATTTATTTAAGGCGATTGCCATTGCAACAAAAGCCCCGGTAATCGATGCAGTCCGGGTTCCCCCATCCGCTTGAATCACATCGCAATCAATCCAAATCGTTTTTTCGCCGAGAGCACTTAAATCAACAACAGCACGAAGCGACCTGCCAATTAACCGCTGAATTTCCATCGTCCTTCCTGTAACTTTTCCTTTTGAAGATTCCCGAATGTTCCTCTGTTCGGTTGCTCTTGGAAGCATGGAATATTCAGCCGTTATCCAGCCTTTTCCCTCTCCCCTCATAAACGGAGGAACTCTGTCTTCAAGGGTTGCTGCACATATTACTTTCGTATCCCCTACCGATATCAGCACCGAACCCTCCGGGTGCTTTAAATAATTTGTTTCAATATGTAAAGATCTTAACTGTGTTGGTTCCCTGCCATCTACGCGCATGTTTTTTTCCTCCCTATTATGATGGGCTCTCCCCATATAATTAAGCAACAATAAAGAAGAGGCAGACTATAAAGCCGACCCCCTCCATTGATTCATATATAGTATAACAAAATTCTCTTTTTTAAAAACTTCCTGTATTCACATTTTCCGGTCTTGTAACTGGTGCGGTCAGCTTTTTTCCATCCTCTTTAACGAGTTCTTGCTTTCCTTTTACCTCTACGGCGACTTCCTTTATTCCCGGCTGTTCCGTTAATGACAGCACGAGTTCATCTAATAAATGCTGGGAAACAACCTTTTCTTTAAAACTGCCATAAATAGATTCATTGAAATTCAATGTAACTTTCCCGTTTTCCATTCTTGGAGACTCCAGCAGTTTCACTCCCGGAACAAAATCCGAGACAAGATTGGAGGATTGGCTTGGTCCCTTAGCTAGTTCTTGTACCGCAGCTGCAATATTGTCTTTCTCACTATTGCTTACCCGGCGGGTTACTGGAACATAATAATAAGAATTTTCTTCCCCGCCAATAAAATACACGGTAATTGGTCTTGTATTCATAATATCCATTACTTCAGACGTATCAAAATTAATCCCGCTTGCCCTGGATAGATTTTCACTTATCGGCGTACCGGAAACCGGCATCTTGGTTAATTCTTTTCCACCCATTGAAATCTTGACATTATTAATTCCGTTAAATTGAGTTAAAGTCCAAGCAATAGATTGAAGGATCTTCATTTCATCCTCGGCTTTGTAGTTTTTAAATTCCTTTGAAAAATCAACAGAAGCCGTCCCATCTTTTATATCTACTGTCATATCTGTTCCGGCAGGCAGCACGGCTTTAAAACCCTTAGGCAAAATCTCAGAAACCGGACCATCCGCTACTAAGAATTGTAAAGCTTCCTTGGCGACAGAGTTGGTTTGCGGAAGAGGGAGCGTTTGCGGAACAACATATCCATTCTTATCAATCAAATAAAGCTCCGTTTTTATGGTATTTGCCGCTTTGTTTTTCGTTCCCGAGGCTTCTTGACCGGATTTTTTATTCGTTGCCGCTGTTGTACTGTTTTCTTTTACAACAGTGACATCTTTTGGCGGATCGATTTTCTTTTTCAATTCGTTTCCAGATAATCCGCATCCAGACAAAAGAAGCGTTGTTGCAAATACCGCTGAAAATATGGCAGTTGTTTTATTTCTGGACATATGAATTCCTCCTAAGACAGTTTGTACTACCATATATACGAGCCTTTTTGAAAAATAGACCCTTAAAAAAGTAAAAAACCGGACCAGCATGAAAAACTGATCCAGTTATGATTACAATTTTATTCTTTTTACATTATCAATAGGTTTGTTAAGCCATTCCGAAGCTATTTTGGCAAAAATCGCCTTTGAACCTGTTGTATAAAATTCATGGATAGGCTCGTCCTCGCGAGTGCTCAGCATATTTTTATATTGCAAAATCGCGCTGATTTCCCTTGCCGTTTCGTCGCCGGAGCTGATCACTTCTACTTCGGTACCCATAAACTCTTTAATAAGCGGCTCCAGTAAAGGATAATGGGTACAGCCTAAAATAAGGGTATCGATATTATGATCCAGCAGCGGTTTTAACGATTCCTCGACGATTTTTTTGGCGACTGTTCCTGAATATTCTCCGCTCTCAACAAGAGGAACAAATTTGGGGCAGGCAAGGCTTTTTACATAAAGCCTGCTGTTTAATGATTTTAATGCTCTTTCATAGGCGCCGCTCCTGACTGTTCCTTCTGTTCCCGTTATGGCGACACGATAGTTTTTGGTTTTTTTTATAGCCGCACGGGCACCGGGATTAATAACGCCCAAAACCGGAATCCGCAATTCTCTCTGGATCTCATCCAAGGCTGCAGCTGTTGCCGTGTTACAGGCAATTACAAGCATTTTAATTTTTTTTTGTAATAGGAAAGAAGTCATTTCCCACGTGAATTTCTTTACTTCTTTTCTTGTTCTCGGACCATAGGGGCAGCGGGCGGTATCACCCAAATAAATAATTTGTTCATTTGGCAGCTGCCTCATAATCTCTTTGGCTACTGTCAGTCCGCCTACTCCTGAATCCATTACACCAATCGGTTGATTCAAAATTTCTCGCCTCATTCTTCACGCATTTCCTGGTGCAGTTTCACTAAACTGCTTTGAAGGAGGTGTATTTCTTCCATCGTAAAATTTCTTAAGACTTCCTCCAAGTAGTTTTGACGCTTTTTAATCACTTCATTAATCAATTTTTTTCCTTCGTCAAGCAAATGAATTTGGACGACACGGCGGTCATTTGTATCCTTTATCCGAACGACCAGATTATTTTTTTCCATCCTGTCAATAAGGTCTGTAGTGGTACTGCAAGCTAAAAACATTTTGGCAGAAAGCTCGCCAATGGTCATATCACCAGCTTCAAATAGCCATTGCAGTGCTACAAACTGCGGCGGTGTAATCGTATAATCACTTAAAAGTTCTCTGCCTTTTTGTTTAACGATTCCCGAAATATAACGCAGTTCTTTTTCAATTGCAGCAACTGAATCCCCATTCGTTTTTCCGGCCTTCATGATTCCCTCCAACTCCTGTCTATGTATGCTTTTTCAAAACAAGTGCAGATGCATGAATAACCTTTAACCCGTTACTATTTTCTATCTTTTGCTTCTAAATTTCAAGCCTTAAAGCAATATAAAACCGGCCTCCTTTTAAGGATGCCGGTCAAGATTAAAGTTCTAGCTCTCCCATTCGAAGGAGCTCTACAACTGCTTGTGAACGCCCCTTTACACCAAGCTTTTGCATGGCATTAGAAATATGATTCCGAACCGTCTTTTCGCTTATAAACAATTCACCAGCGATTTCTTTTGTTGTTTTGTCTTGTACTAACAGTTCGAATACTTCTCTTTCACGTTTGGTGAGTAACGGCTTGTGAGTATATTCATTCTCCTTCAAGTATTGTAACCCTCCTTGCCTTAGCCAGTTATGAACCGTGGGGTGGGTATATATTTAGTCACCATATCATATGTGAAAAAAACTTTTGGAGTGACTGTATTTCCGCCAATGGAGAATGATTTTTAAAAAAATATTCATTTGCCTAAATCACGTTTTTAATATAAAAAGCTCTTGGAATCAAGAGCTTTTTGGTTTTGCATAAATAATATATCGTTTTGGAGCATTGCCAATATAATGAAACGGATAACAAGTTGTTAAAATTAATTCTTCTTTTTCTTTTTGTAAAGTTATAACACTTGTGTTTTTCGCATCAACAATTTTTGTATGGGTTATTTCATAACTAAATGTTCCTTTTGGAATTTTGACTATCAATGAATCGCCAATTTTCAATTCACCTAATCGGCGGAAAACAGTATCGCGATGGCCAGAAAGAACAATTTGACCGTTTTCACCCGGTAGAGATGATCCTTTGTAGTGCCCTACTCCTTTTTCCAGGTCATTCGGGTCGGTCCCTTCTACAATCGGAAGCTCTGCTTGTACTCTAGGAATCTCTAAAATGCCCACAGTATCTCCAAAGTTTGGAGGCTGATTGCTGTTATTGACATTGCTGTTTTGATCCTTTTGCGGTTTTTTTTCGACGATTTGTTTTGCTATTTTGAGCGTTTTATTCGTCTCGTTGTTGGATGATATAATTTGCCATATTCCAATCCCAAGTAAAACAATTCCAGCCAAAATAATCACTTGTGATAACCAAGATTTTCCTTTCATACAGCAACCTCTTTTAACATTTATTCTATCTACATAGTATAGCAAAGAAAGTATTCTAAAAATAGATAATTCGAAAAATTTAAGGAAAACTCACTTGTTTTCGACATCTTGAAAAAGCTGGCGCTTTTCTACATACGATCTTTATCCTTCCGGAACTTTTCTTTTAGCTAAGCAAAAAGCCTCTTTTTCTGATTGAAAAAGAGGCTTTTATTAAAATCACACTTTGTCGCTGCCAAAGAAATTTCTAAATGATTGAACAGTAGCATCACGGTTCAATGCAGCAATAGAAGTTGTCAACGGAATACCTTTTGGACAAGATTGTACACAGTTTTGTGAGTTACCGCAGTTAGCAAGACCGCCGTCACCCATAATGGCTTCTAAACGCTCTTGGCGATGCATTTCACCAGTTGGATGTGCATTGAATAAACGAACTTGTGATAATGGCTGCGGTCCAATGAAATTGGAATTGCTGTTTACATTCGGGCAAGCTTCTAAACATACACCGCAAGTCATACATTTTGCAAGTTCATATGCCCATTGACGTTTTACCTCAGGCATACGAGGACCAGGTCCTAAATCGTAAGTACCGTCAATTGGAATCCATGCTTTAACCTTCTTCAAGGAATCAAACATTCTGCTCCGGTCAACCTGTAAGTCACGGACTACAGGGAAAGTATTCATTGGAGCTAAGCGAACTGGCTGTTCCAGTTGATCAATTAGAGCTGTACAAGATTGGCGCGGCTTGCCGTTGATAACCATCGAGCAGGCACCGCAAACCTCTTCCAAACAGTTCATTTCCCAAGTAATTGGGGTTGTTTTTTGCCCTTTGGCATTTACCGGATTTCTGCGAATTTCCATCAGCGCCGAAATAACGTTCATATTCGGGCGGTATGGAATTACAAACTCCTCCTGATAAGGAGCTGCGTTAGGTCCCTCTTGACGAGTTATAATAAATTTTACCGTTTTATTTTCAGACATTCATTCCCACTCCCCTTACTTTTTCAAATATCCCGATCACGAGATGATCTTAGTGTTTTTTCGTGTAATCCCGTTTTCTTGGTGCGATTAAAGAAACGTCGATATCTTCGTAATGGAAAGCCGGAGCGGAATCTGGGCCAACAAATTTTGCCATTGTTGTTTTCATGAATTCTTCATCGTTACGTTCTGGGAATTCAGGCTTATAGTGAGCACCGCGGCTCTCATTCCGATTATAAGCACCTAATGTAATTACACGAGCTAATTGAAGCATGTTGAATAATTGACGGGTAAATGCTGCCCCTTGGTTACTCCATTTTGCCGTATCGTTAATATTGATGTTCTTATAGCGTCCAAGCAGTTCTTGAATCTTTTGATCTGTTTGTAACAATTTGTCATTGTAACGTACAACCGTTACGTTAGCTGTCATCCACTCACCAAGCTCTTTGTGAAGAACATAAGCATTTTCGGTTCCATTCATGGACATAATATTGTTCCACTTTTCTTGTTCTTCTTTCACTTTACGGTCAAATACAGTTGATGAAACAGACTCTGAAGATTTTTCAAGTCCTTCAATATAGTTAAGGGCATGAGGTCCTGCAACCATACCGCCATAGATAGCTGAAAGCAATGAGTTTGCACCTAAGCGGTTGGCACCGTGCTGAGAGTAATCGCACTCACCGCAGGCAAACAAGCCAGGAATGTTCGTCATTTGTTCATAGTCAACCCACATACCGCCCATTGAATAGTGAACAGCAGGGAAAATTTTCATTGGTACTTTATGCGGATCTTCGCCTGTGAATTTTTCATAAATTTCGATGATACCGCCAAGTTTAACATCCAATTCATGCGGATCTTTGTGAGAAAGATCAAGATAAACCATGTTTTCGCCGTTAATACCAAGCTTTTGGTTAACGCAGACATCAAAAATTTCACGTGTTGCAATGTCCCGTGGAACAAGGTTTCCATAAGCAGGATATTTTTCTTCAAGGAAGTACCAAGGCTTACCATCTTTATATGTCCAAATCCGGCCGCCTTCACCGCGTGCAGATTCACTCATTAAGCGGAGTTTATCATCACCAGGAATAGCAGTTGGGTGGATCTGAATCATTTCACCGTTTGCGTAATATACGCCTTGCTGATAAAGAATTGAAGCTGCGGAACCGGTGTTAATCATTGAGTTTGTAGATTTACCAAAGATAATTCCAGGGCCGCCTGTTGCCATAATAACCGCATCAGCAACGAAAGTTTTAATTTCCATTGTTCTTAAGTCTTGAGCAGCAATACCTCGGCAGACGCCGTCATCATCAAGAACAGCACCTAAGAATTCCCAGCCCTCATATTTTGTAACCAAACCAGCTACTTCATGACGGCGAACTTGCTCGTCCAACGCATAGAGAAGCTGCTGACCAGTTGTAGCACCAGCGA
This sequence comes from uncultured Bacillus sp., assembly GCA_964484065.1. Classification (GTDB taxonomy): domain Bacteria; phylum Bacillota; class Bacilli; order Bacillales; family Cytobacillaceae; genus JAEVLT01. The sequence continues at coordinate 62,353 of CAZAEW010000013.1, read as the reverse complement.
AAGCTGTACGGTGGTGCTGTGTACCTCCGAAACGGCGGAAGTCAAGTAAACCTTCAGGTGTGCGGTTAAACATGACACCCATACGGTCAAGCAAGTTAATAATTCCTGGTGCTGCATCGCACATCGCTTTAACAGGAGGCTGGTTTGCTAAAAAGTCTCCCCCGTAAACAGTATCATCAAAGTGAATCCATGGTGAATCTCCTTCACCCTTTGTATTAACCGCTCCATTAATACCCCCCTGGGCACAAACAGAGTGAGATCGTTTAACCGGTACAAGTGAGAATAACTCAACCGGTGTTCCATGTTCTGCAACTTTAATGGTTGCCATTAAGCCGGCCAAACCGCCGCCGACGATAATCACCTTTCCTTTAGCCATCGTGACTCACTCCCTAAATCTTTAGTCCATACAAAATTAGTATTGTCCGAATCTATTAAATCTATTAAATAAATGCTACTAAAGCTTGAACTCCAACAATGGAAAGAAGAACAAAAAGAACCATCGTTACATATGTAGAAATACGTTGTGAACGTGGTGTAATTGTTAATCCCCAGCTAACAGCAAATGACCATAAACCATTTGTAAAGTGGAAAATAGCACTTACAACTCCAATAATATAGAACCAGAACATTACTGGGTTTGAAAGAATATTTACCATCATTTCGAAATTAAGCGGTGTTCCAAGTGCATACGCAATTCTTGTTTCCCATACATGCCACGCAACAAAAATAAGAGTAATAACACCCGTAATACGTTGAAGCAAGAACATCCAGTTACGGAAGTAGCCTAAGCGTCCGTTGTTTGGTTTAGCGGTAAAAGCAATATAAAGTCCGTAGATTGCATGGTATAACAAAGGCAAGAAAATGAAGACAATCTCTAAAACTGGAAGAAATGGAAGGCTTTCCATAAACCCAACGCCTTTATTAAAAGAACTCGCCCCTCTCGTAGCTAAATGGTTGACTGTTAGATGCACACATAGGAATAAGCCTACAGGAATAACCCCTACTAATGAGTGCAGTCTGCGATTAAAAAATTCCCGATTTCCCGCCACAATTTTACCCCCTTTAGATTTGCATGATTTCAGGCTTTTCTCTGTTTGATCCCCTTTCATTTAAGATAAGCCTGTCTTCATAGTGAAATTGTAAAGACTTCTTTTTTACAATTATGTGACAACTCCATTTTACCCTCATCAGGAAGAAGCGTCAAGAAAACGTATACATAATATTACAAAAAAAATCAAACTTTTTGAATTGTATCGACACTTTTGATTGGACCCTTTTTGAGGAAATCGACACTTTTTCCATAAATACCAACCGGCACTAGAAATTCCCAATAAAAACTGTTATTTCCACAGATAATTCTTGCAGTAAACCGTTAAAATATAAAGGAACAAAAAGCTATAATTATTTTAGAATATCAAAGGATTTCATCTAAGGAATCATCATTCATTTTCTAAAAAAAAATTCTAACATGCAGACAATGTATGTATATAATAGAGTGATAGAAAGAGGGGAGACCAATGAAAGAAAAAGTATCGGACGAATCACTGCTTTTGGAGGAATCCAGAAATATCTCAATTTTTGGATATGAGCTAATCAGAGAAGTGCTCTTGCCTGACATTTTTGGAAAAGATACTCCTGAGATCCTGTACTGGGCCGGAAAAAGACTTGCAAGAAAGTACCCAGTAAATAATCTTGATGAACTGATTGAATTTTTTTCTAAAGCATCATGGGGCACTCTTACTGTAAAAAATGAAAAAAATGACGAAATAGATTTTGAATTAATGAGCCCATTAATTATTTCGCGGGTTAAATCTAAAGCAGAACATTTTTTCCAGCTTGAGGCAGGCTTTTTGGCACAGCAAATTGAAATTCAAAAAGGAGCTGTTGCCGAAACGTTTGAGCACCCTATCAAAAAATCCCAAAAAGTAACGTTTACAGTGAGATGGGATAAAAAAGATAAAATATGAGGAAAAGCCGGACAAATACCCGGCTTTTCCTATTTTTGATTATTCATTGCCCAATTCAAAGGCATCATGCAGCGTTTCAACCGCAGTTACCATTTGCTTGTCAGTGATAACGGTTGATACTTTAATTTCCGAGGTGCTTACCATTTTAATGTCAATTTGATTTGATTCCAGGATTTCGAACATTTTTGCTGCCACACCTGGATTTGAAACCATTCCTGAACCGACTATGGATACTTTCGCCAGTCCGTTTTCCGCTTCGATCCGCTCATAATTCAGCAATGCTTTATTATCTTCTAATACATTTAATGTCTCGTTTAAATCGTCGGTTTTAATTGAAAAAGAAAGATTGGTCATGTCTGACTCGGTTTTGCTTTGGATGATGATGTCCACATTAATATGATGCTCTGCCAGCGTTGTAAAAATTGTTGACAGACCTTTTAAAGAATTGGCTAAGCCTAAAACGGTTACTTTTGTAATTTGATCTTCAAATGCCACTCCGCGGACAATTAGATTTTGCTCCATGGTTGCTTCCCCCTTAATGACTGTTCCTTCGACTTTTTCCATGCTTGACCGAACCTCAAGCTTGACATGATAATTTTTCGCAAATTCTACTGCTCTCGGATGAAGCACCCCGGCTCCCAGGTTGGCCAGTTCAAGCATTTCGTCATAGGAAATATCCAATAACTTCCGGGCAGATTTTACGTAGCGCGGGTCGGTTGTAAATACGCCTGTTACATCAGTATAAATATCGCACTTGTCCGCATAAAGCGCTGCAGCAAGGGCAACAGCTGTTGTATCAGACCCGCCGCGTCCTAGTGTTGTAATTTCTCCATTATCGGTCACACCTTGGAATCCAGCCACAATAACAACTTTGCCTTTAGATAATTGTTTTTGAATCGCGGCTGTTTCGATTTTTGTTATTCTAGCGTTGCTATGTACTGGCTCTGTATAGATTCCTGCCTGCCAGCCTGTGAATGATATTGCTTCAAGTCCTTTTTCCTTTAACGCCATCGCTAATAAAGCAATCGTTGTTTGTTCTCCTGTAGTTAAAAGCATATCCATTTCCCGTTTACTTGGCTGGGAGGATATTTCTTTAGCCAGACTGACCAATTTGTCTGTTGTTTTGCCCATAGCCGAGACAACGACAACAACATTGTTTCCCCGCTCTTTTTCTTCTTTTACACATTGGGCAACATTTAAGATTCTTTCTACACTTCCGACGGATGTTCCGCCGAATTTTTGAACGATAAGTCCCACGTTTTCCCCTTCTTTCTTTAGATGCTGACAGTCCCATTGGGGTTATCCACATAAATAAAAAAGCAATGAGATGAGTCTCTCATTGCTTAATGAATACGAAAAAAATAATGGTTTCGCATACAATGTGAGATAGCTCTCCAAGACAGCCCGTCTTGACAGTCCGGCATTTATTCAATACAGGACCAGCAAAGAAACCGATGAGTGTTTCTTTACTTCGGCGAGTTCCCCTTTCAATGCCCTTCCTCGAAGCTCATTCTTCTCCGGGCCTTTACTCTTGAAGCTCGCACCTCTACCTTCACTTTAATACTATAAAGTGATAGTAATATAAATTTTCATTTATTATAGCATGGTGGATTTTTTCTGGCAATCACTAACTATGAAGTTTATCCAGCAACTCTTTAGCTGTATTGATGGGAATTCCCAACTGCGTGATTTCCTCAAGGCTTGCTTCCTTCATTTTTTTGACAGATCCGAAAGTTTTCAGCAATAATTTTTTCCGCTTTTCGCCAATGCCTGGAACTTCATCCAGCAGTGATGAAAAGGTATTTTTTCCGCGGAGCTGGCGGTGAAATGTAATGGCGAAGCGGTGAACCTCATCCTGAACTCGCTGCAGCAAATAGAACTCCTGACTGTTTCTTTCAAGCGGCACGATTTCGAGCGGATTTCCAAAGAGCAAATTGGAAGTCCTGTGCTTGTCGTCCTTTACAAGGCCTGATAACGGGATATCCAGGCCCAGTTCATTTTCGAGCACATCCCTGACTGTTTCAATATGGCCTTTTCCGCCATCAATAATGATTAAATCCGGAAGCGGCAGATTTTCTTTCAAAACTCTTGAATACCTTCTTCTTACTACTTCGCGCATCGACTCATAATCATCCGGGCCTTTGACTGTTTTGATTTTATATTTCCGATACTCCCGTTTATTTGCTTTACCATCAATGAAAACGACGCAGGCTGAAACAGGGTCTGTTCCTTGAATATTGGAGTTATCAAAAGCTTCAATCCGGTGCGGGGTAAATATCCCCATTATTTCCCCCAGGTTTTCTACTGCTCTTATCGTTCGCTCTTCATCTTTTTCAATGAGAGAAAATTTTTCCGTCAAGGCAATTTTCGCGTTTTTGATGGCCAGCTTGACAAGCTCTTTTTTCTGACCTTTTTGCGGCTGAAGCACCTTAACTTCAAGGAGCTCTTCAGCAAGGTTTAAGTCGATTTCATCCTGAATCAGCACTTCTTTTGGCTTAAAGTGGTTTGTCTTGGAATAAAACTGCCCCAAATAGGTCAACATTTCGTCTTCTGGTTCATCGTAAATTGGAAACATCGAGACGTCGCGTTCAATCAATTTTCCCTGGCGGACAAAAAAGACTTGAACGCACATCCACCCTTTATCAACAGCGTAGCCGAACACATCTCTGTCGGTAAAGTCGGTCATCGTCATTTTTTGCTTTTCCATTGTTGTTTCAATATGGGCAATTTTATCGCGGTATTCCTTTGCTCTTTCGAAATCAAGCTCTTCAGCAGCTTGAGTCATTTTTTCAGTGAGTTCCTTTTTAATCTCTTTATATCCGCCGTTTAAAAACCGCGTAATTTCATCGGTCATTTGTTTGTACTGGTCTTCGGCGATCGCGTTGACACATGGCGCCAGGCACTGCCCTAAATGATAATACAAGCAGACCCGGTCAGGCAGGGTTTGGCACTTTCTCAGAGGATAAATTCGGTCGAGAAGTTTTTTTGTCTCGTTTGCCGCCCCGACGTTTGGGTAAGGTCCGAAATATTTTCCTTTGTCCTTCTTCACTTTTCTGGTAATGATCAATTTAGGATGGCGCTCTGCAGTCAATTTGATGAAAGGATAACTTTTGTCATCCTTCAGCATGATATTGTATTTTGGATCGTGTTTTTTGATTAAATTGATTTCCAGTAAAAGTGCTTCAATATTTGATGATGTAACGATATATTCAAAATCCTCTATTTCGTTAACAAGCCGCAGTGTTTTTCCGTCGTGAGAACCAGTAAAATAGGAGCGGACCCGGTTTTTTAATATTTTCGCTTTGCCGACATAAATGATTGTCCCCTGACGGTCCTTCATCAAGTAGCAGCCAGGCTGGTCAGGCAGCAGCGTCAGCTTTTGTTTGATCGTTTGATTCATGGAATCTGGCCACCTCGCTTCATGCAAATGTCTATCCCTCAAATTTTAAAACAAACCCGGAATTAAAAAAAGCATGATTTTCTGGAAAAGCAAAAAAACCTTAGTCAGATGATCGACTAAGGTTTTTTTTACGTTATTTCTTAAAAATGTTTTTGTAAAACTCCTGCAAGAGCTTCTTTTGGCTGGAAGCCGACAACTTTATCTACCACTTCTCCATCTTTAAGAATCAATAAAGTCGGGATGCTCATAACCCCGTATTTTGCAGCTGTTTCTTGGTTTTCATCAACATCAAGTTTTACAATTTTTACTTTATCTCCATATTCGGAGTCAAGTTCTTCAAGAACTGGAGCAATCATTTTGCAAGGTCCGCACCAAGGTGCCCAGAAATCAACAAGCACAAGATTGGAGCTTGTTTCAGCTGTAAAGTTTTGGTCTGTAACGTGTGAAATCGCCATTAGTAAGCCTCCCATTTAAAACTTATAGATTATCGCAAGTATATCACCGTTTGAAGCCTGATGCTAATATTTTGTTTCAAAAGTAATAATAACCAAAAAACTTCCTTTTTATGCGGAAAAGCGGGCAAAGAAACGCCCGCTTTCGTTCATCAAGAGTGAATCTTTATTTTTTTAAATTCTTCCGTTAACAATGGCACAACTTCAAAAAGATCTCCTACAATCCCGTAATCCGCCACTTTAAAAATGTCCGCTTCCGGATCCTTGTTAATGGCCACGATCACTTTTGAATTAGACATTCCAGCTAAATGCTGAATCGCACCGGAAATACCGCAGGCAATATAAAGATCTGGAGTCACGACTTTGCCAGTCTGGCCAATCTGCAAAGAATAATCACAATAGTCCGCATCGCAGGCACCCCTTGAGGCTCCTACAGCTCCTCCCAAAACAGCTGCCAATGCTTTGAGCGGTTCAAATCCCTGAGCACTTTTAACCCCTCGTCCTCCAGAAACAATTACTTTTGCTTCAGATAAATCAACGCCTTCACTTGCTTTTCTGATGACTTCTTTCACAATGGTGCGCAAATCCTTGATGTCAACAGAAAGAGAATCTACCTCGCCGGTTCGGGTCTCATCTTTTTCAAGCGGAGCAATATTGTTTGGACGGATAGTTGCAAAAATGAATCCGCCTGTGACAATTTTCTTTTCAAATGCCTTTCCGGAATAGATGGGTCTTGTAAACACAATATTCCCGCCGGCTTCTTCAACACCCGTAGCATCCGAGATCAACCCCGCTGAAAGCCGCGCCGCAATCTTTGGGGTAAGGTCTTTACCTAAAGCCGTATGACCAGCAATAATTCCTTCCGGTTTTTCCTTCTCGATAACGGCCATGAGTGCTTGCCCATAGCCATCTGATGTATATTGCTTACATTGGTCACTTTCGACGGCCACAACGCGGTCTGCGCCTCCAAAGATTAATTCCTTGCCAAGAGCAGCAACAGATTCCCCAATTAAAACACCGACTACTTCTCCGCCTTCTGACACGATTTTGGCAGCCGCGATTGCTTCAAAAGAAACATTGCGGAGTGAGCCGTCACGAACTTCCCCTAATACGAGTACTTTTCTCGCCATACAATTCCCCTCCCAAATTAAGAAAAGCGCAAGCGCCTTCAGAACAAGCACAGCTTGTTCTTGCGATGCATATTCATAGAAGCATCCCTTAGTGCTCAGCCCCTCGAAAAAGCTAGGCTTTTCCTTCGTGCGATGCTTCGCTTCCGAAGCTTATTCGTGTGAAGCTGGACAACTCTCAAAGTACAAACTTTTATACTTTCTTTACTTATTAAAAAAATCCATTAAACGACTTTCGCTTCAGAATGCAGAAGCCTCACAAGTTCTTTTGCCTGATCAGCCAGTTCTCCTGTCAGAATTTTTCCCGCTTCTTTTTTGGGAGGCAGATAAAGTTCAATCGTTTTCGTTTTTGCTTCCACTTCATCTTCTTCAAGATCGAGATCATCCAGTTCAAGCTCCTCAAGCGGCTTCTTTTTCGCTTTCATTATTCCGGGCAAAGATGGATAGCGCGGTTCATTCAAGCCTTGCTGCGCTGTAACGAGGAGCGGAAGTGACACCTCAATCACTTCGGAATCTCCTTCCACATCCCGGGTAACCGTCGCTTTAATCCCATCAATTTCAAGTTTTGTGATGGTAGTCACATAAGGAATACCAAGCATTTCCGCTACACGCGGACCACCCTGTCCGGAAGCTCCATCAATGGCGACGTTCCCTCCGATAATTAAATCCGCTTTTTTATCTTCTAAATATGCTGCAAGGACTTTAGCGGTTGTGAATTGGTCGCCGAACTCGACATCATCCTCAATATTGATTAATACTGCTTTATCGGCCCCCATCGCCAAAGCTGTCCGCAATTGTTTTTCTGCTTCTTCGTTTCCAACAGAAATCACAGTTACTTCACCGCCATGAGCATCGCGGACTTGGATCGCTTCTTCTATTGCATATTCATCATATGGATTGATAATAAATTCTGCACCGTCTTCATTAATATTGCCGGCGGTAATTGTAATTTTTTCTTCTGTATCGAAGGTTCGCTTCATTAAAACAAAAATGTTCATCGTTTCCCTCCTAAGCTATTTATATTTTTGAATATTCCGTTAATTTAAGTTAAAAAATTCCCTACTTTCCTATAAAACGAGGCACTCTTTTTTCAATAAACGCTTGGATTCCTTCTTTGCCATCGCTCGACATAAACACTTTCCCAAATAGCTCGGCTTCTTTTTGGATTCCTTCATAAAATTCTTTTGTCTTTGTATATTGAAGCAATGCAATCGCTGCTTTAATCGAAACTGGGCTTTTTTTAGAAATTTTTTTGGCCATTTCGATCGCATTTGTAAAAACCTCATTCTCAGGATACGCATGGTTTGCTAAGCCGAATTGAACGGCTTCCGTACCGGATATTGGTTCAGAGGTGAATAGCATTTCAGCCGCTTTTGCGGCACCAACAAATCTTGGAAGTCTTTGTGATCCGCCAAAACCAGGTACCAGTCCAAGCGAAAGCTCAGGCAATCCCAGTTTGGCGCTTTCGCTGACAAGACGGATATGGCAGGCCATTGCCAATTCAAGGCCGCCGCCAAGAGCTGCGCCATGAATGGACGCAATGATTGGTTTCGGGAAGTTCTCCATCCTCTCGAATAAATCTTGCCCGATCTGCGCGAGTTTTGTGAAATCATTTGCCGATTCAACAGTTGTAAATTCTTTAATGTCTGCTCCTGCTGAAAAAAAGCGGCCTTCCCCATGGATCACGACCACACTAATCGCATCATTTGCCTCGATCTCCTCTAGAACACCCGCCAATTCCTTTAACATCCCTGTCGAAAGCGCGTTTGCGGGAGGCCGTTTTAGCGTGATGACAGCGACCCCATTCTCAAATGACCAAAATAAGCTTTCCATTTGAATCCCTCCTATTCCCCATACTGGCTCAGTCCGCTTCCGCACCCTTTGATTAACATTTGGTGTACCGGCTTCGCCAATGCCTTCAAATCATACTTTTCCTCGTTCATGACCCACGTTGTTGCCATTTCATCAATCGTTCCAAAAATCATCTGGCGGGTCAGCCGGACATCAAGTTCATTGGCAAATTCGCCTTTTTCGATTCCTTCCAAAATGATCTGATCGATTACCTTCAAGTAGCCTTTCAGGATATCATTGATTTTCAATCGGAGCTCTTTATTGGATTGCCGCAATTCCAGCTGAGTCACTATTGCGAGATGATGATTATCCGAAAGCATTGAAAAATGGGCTTCTATCAACACTAATAATTTCTCTGTTGCTGTCGTCTTTCCTGCAATCATCCCCTCAATTCGTTCAACAAAATCCCCCATTTTTTCCTTAAATAGAGAAATAAGTATATCTTCTTTATTTTTAAAATATAAATAAATCGTCCCGTCAGCAACGCCGGCTTGTTTGGCGATTTTTGACACTTGCGCCTGATGATAGCCGTTTTCTGCTATGGCGATAACTGCTGCATCTATGATCTGCATGTACTTCGGTCTATTTTTCTTCATGGTCTTTTCTCCTATGAGTGAATAGTCATTCATACCTTCATGATAATAACCATATTAACTATTGTCAATATATACCATTATAATTATATCAATATAGTTATTTACTGCTTATTTCGACATTTTCTTTGCGAAAAATAAAGAGCCCTAGTGAGAGCTCTCTGCAGTTATGCGCGCTTTTGCTGATCAGCTATTTTCTTTAATTCGTCATCGATCAGCGCTCTTCTTAGGATTTTTCCAACCGCCGTTTTGGGAAGTTCCTTTCTGAATTCGTAAATTCTTGGGACTTTATAGGAGGCCAATTGTTTTCTGGCGAACTGATCCAGTTCTTCTGCAGTCAGATGCGCACCTTCTTTTAAAACAATAAATGCTTTAACGGTTTCACCGCGGTATGGGTCTGGTATTCCCGCCGCAATGACCTCTTGAACGGCCGGGTGTTCATATAAGACTTCTTCAATTTCCCGCGGATAAATATTAAATCCACCGGCAATAATCATGTCTTTTTTTCGGTCAACCACATAAAAATACCCTTTTTCATCCATATAACCAAGATCCCCTGTAAATAACCACCCGTCCCGTAATGCCTTTATCGTTTCCTCCGGCTGATTCCAATAGCCTTTCATCACTTGCGGTCCCTTTACAACAATTTCTCCAATTTCTCCGCATGGGAGAGGTTCTCCTGTTTCTAAAGAAATAATCGCAGCCTCCGTGTCAGGCCAAGGAACGCCAATACTTCCCTTTACGCTAGGATGATCCCAAAGAAAATTAACATGAGTAATCGGGGATGATTCTGTTAATCCGTAACCTTCTACCATTCTCCCTCCTGTGATTTTCTCGAAATTCTCTTTAACTTCAACCGGAAGAGGCGCAGAACCGCTGATGCAAGAATGAATGGAAGAGAGATCATACTTTTTTATATCCGGATGATTTAACAAACCGATATAAATAGTCGGAGCCCCCGGAAACAATGTCGGCCTTTGTTTATGAATCGTTTTCAATGCCGTTTCAGCATCAAATTTTGGCAGCAAAATCATCTTTGATGCCAGCATCACAGCTAAGAGCATAACGACTGTCATCCCATATACATGAAAAAAGGGGATAATCCCCAGGATAGAATCTTCTCCCAGCCGGCATTTATAAAACCACGCTTTACACATGGTTACATTGGATACTAAGTTTTTATGCGTCAGCATAACCCCTTTCGGACGTCCTGTCGTTCCCCCGGTATACTGGAGCAGAGCAAGATCTTCTTCAAAATGAAATTCAACAGCCGTTAATGGATGAGGAGAAGTCTTTAAGATTTTCGTCCATAAATGTACCGGTCCTTCATGTTTGAGATGGACAATAACTTGAAATTGATTTTTTTGACTAAATGGATAGAGCCAATTTTTCGGAAATGGCAAGTAATCTTTGATTGCAGTGACAATGATATGCTGCAATTCCGTCCGTTCGATTACTTTGGATATGCGGGGATATAAAATATCGAGTGAAATGATGGCTTTGGCACCGGAATCTTTCATTTGAAATTCCAATTCGCGTTCCGTATAAAGGGGATTCGTTTGGACAACAATCCCTCCCGCCATTAAAATGGCAAAATAACTGATAACGGATTGGGGAGTATTAGGAAGCATAATCGCCACACGGTCACCTTTCCTAATGCCTATACTTTGGAGATATCCTGCCAAGATAACAGCTTCTTCATAAAGCTTTTTGAAGCTTAATTCTTTTCCCATAAAATGAATAGCAGGTTTAGTTGGAAAGTTTTGTGCGGCTTTTACTAAATAGTGCTGGACCGGGTCTGTCGGGTACTCAAGAGAGGCTGGAATCTCCTTCGGATAAAGCTTCAACCACGGTTTACAATCGGTCATCAACATCCCCCTATTATTCAATAATATTCAAAATATTCTAACCTTTATATCATTATAGTATGGCCAAAGTTTGAATACAATGCGCAAAAAAACCATTGCCGCACAAACACGGCAATGGTTTTTTCATTTGCTGAAAAACACAAGATAAATCAAACCGATTATTAAAAAAACAGCGCATAGAGCGATCAGCACTTTAGCCAATTTTTCCACTCGAGTCTCCCCTTTTTAAATGAAGAAAGTATAGAACTTTGAGAATTGTCCAGCTTCACAAGAATAAGCTTCGGAAGCGAAGCATCGCACGAAGGAAAAGCTTTAGCTTTTTCGAGGAGCGCCTAGCCCCTCAGGGTCAAATAACCTTCGGCCCAAAAAGTCAAAGTGCGGACTTTTTGGGCCGAAGAACATTTGACCATCGGGGCTGAGCACTAAGGGATGCTTCTATGAATATGCATCGCAAGAACAAGCTGTGCTTGTTCTGAAGGCTCTTGCGGTTTTCTTATATACCTGCTCCAATCACATATGACAGACCAATTGAAATGACCATTGAAATGAATCCAACAGCCCGGTTGCCTTGCTGAATTTCTTCATCAATTTTGAACTTTGGCGTTAAAAATTCAAAGATAAAATAACCGGCTAATAACAAAACAAATCCGAAAATCCCCCAACCGATCATCTCGATTAATGTTTTATGCCCGATAATCGCAAAATGAAAAATGTTGGCGATTCCAAATATTTTCCCCCCGGTTGCCATCGCAACTGCCATATTCCCTTTTTTGATTTCTTCCCAATTTTTATATTTCGTGACGATTTCAAAAATAGCTAAAAACACAACCATGCATAAAATGACAACGCTATAATAGGCAGCTAATAGAATCAATTGATTGTCCCAAAAATGATCCATTTCTCTTTCTCCTTTAGGACTTATTTAAACTCGACTATTGTAACCCCGGTTCCGCCTTCTCCTGCATCACCGAATCGGATTTTCTTAACCGACCGGTGGTTCTTTAAATACTCTTGAACCCCTTGTCTCAGTGCGCCGGTTCCCTTTCCATGAATAATAGAAACTCTCGGATATCCAGCAAGCAAGGCATCATCAATATACTTTTCAACATGGCCCAATGCTTCTTCAAATCTTTCTCCGCGCAAGTCAAGTTCAAGCTTGACGTTCGCATCCCGTCCTTTGACAATCGTCATCGGCCTTGTTTCTGCCTGCTTTGGTGTACTCAAATACTCTAAATCTTTTTCTTTCACTTTCATTTTCAAAATTCCAATTTGTACCTGCCATTCATCAGCTGAATTTCTTTCTAGTAAAGTCCCCTTTTGATCAAAGGTCAGAACCTTTACTTCATCGCCCGGTTTGAGAACATGTTTCTTTTCTTTCTTTTTCAACGTTTTGACTGACTTCTCAATTTCCGGTTTCGCGTTCTCAAGCCGCTTTTTAGCATCGATTAATTCATGCTCTTTTACTTCCGCATGCTTCTCGATTCTCATTTTCCTGAGATCACGGATTACTTTTTCCGCTTCCGCTTTGGCTTCTTCGACAATCTCCTCCGCTTTTCGCGCTGCTTTTTCATAAAGGGCGTCTTTATGCTCATAAAATTCAATCATCTGTTTTTGCAGATCCTTTTGAAGAGCTTCAGCTTGCTTTAAGTAATCCAATGCTTCTTCATGCTCGGTCTCAGCCAGACGTTTGCTTTCTTCTAAGGAAGCAATCATTTTATCAATTTGATTCGTATCCGCGCTTATATGCGACCGCGCCGCCTGGATGACAATTTCGTTCAGGCCGAGCCGTTTTGAAATTTCAAATGCGTTGCTTCTTCCAGGAACGCCTAACAGCAGTTTATATGTCGGGCTTAAAGTCTCCACATTAAATTCAACACTGGCATTCATAACCCCTTCCCGGTTATAGCCATATGCTTTTAATTCCGGATAGTGGGTAGTAGCAATCACTCTTGCTCCGCGCTTATAAGTCTCATCTAATATCGATATCGCAAGAGCCGCTCCTTCCTGAGGATCCGTTCCCGCTCCAAGCTCATCAAATAAAACAAGACTGTTATAGTCAACTTGTTTTAAAATATCAACAATATTGGTCATGTGGGAAGAAAAAGTACTTAAGCTTTGCTCAATGGACTGTTCATCACCAATATCCGCAAACACGTTATGAAAAACAGCCAGCTCCGACCCGTCGAGCGCCGGAACCTGCAGACCTGACTGTGCCATCAGCGTGCACAACCCCACCGTTTTTAATGTAACGGTCTTACCTCCTGTATTTGGACCGGTAATGACGATGGTCGAAAAATCCGTTCCAATCTTGATATCATTGGGAACCACCTCATTGATTGGGATCAGCGGATGGCGCGCCTTATGAAGGTCAATTCTTCCTTCATTGTTCATAATCGGCATCGAAGCCTTGATCTTTCTAGCGTATCTTGCCTTTGCAAAAATAAAGTCAAGTTCACTAAGAACATCAACGATTACTTTTAATTCTGACTCATGCTCAGCTGTTTTGGCTGAAAGCTCAGTAAGGATTCGTTCAATTTCCACTTGTTCTTTCACGCGAATATCCTGAAGCTGATTGTTCAATTGGACAATTGCCTGCGGTTCAATAAATAAAGTCTGTCCCGATGCACTTTGGTCATGAATAATTCCCCCATAATGGGAGCGATATTCCTGTTTGACCGGGATTACAAACCGGTCATTCCGGATCGTTACGATTGCGTCTGATAGCATTTTTTGTGCATTGGAGGAGCGGGTCAAACTATCAAGCTTTTCACGGATACGCGTCTCAGCTGACCTGAGCTGGTGGCGCAGGGAGCGCAGGAGCTCACTTGCCCCGTCAAGAACCTCTCCGCCTTCATCGATTGCAAATTTAATGGCCTGCTCAAGATTTGTCAGCGGTATAATTCGCTCCGTCAGTTCTAAAAGGATGGGAATTTCCGTTCTTTCCACGGCAATGTCAGCAATAAAGTGTTTCATCTGCCTGCTTGCATGGATCGTGCTGGCAATCTGATTGAGCTCATGGGTGCTGAGGACGCCTCCAATCACGGAACGCTTAATGTGGGCACGAATATTATGAATTCCCGAGAGCGGGACATTTCCTTTAATACGGACGACTGTTGCCGCCTCATCCGTTTCTGCCTGCATCCTGACAACTTCCGCAAAATCTGTTGAAGGAACAAGCTTCTCCACTTTTTCCTTCCCTAATGAGGATGATGCCTGCTCAAGCAATTGTTCTTTTACTTTATCAAATTCTAATATTTTTAATACTTTTTGCTGCATAAAAAGCAGCCTCCTTAATCTGTTAGTGCTTATGATGGTGCAAAAAATCCAATAATTCGTCTAATTCAAGGGTATTTAAAACTGATTCCTTTTTAATCCATCCTTTTTTAGCGGTGGATACACCGATTCCCATATGAGCTAAAGTCCCTGCTTTATGGGCATCCGTGTTAATGACAATCTTTACGCCTGCCTCCTGAGCTTTTTTCAGATGCTCCGATGCGAGGTCAAGCCTGTTTGGATTGGCATTTAATTCAAGGACTGTATTCGTTTCCTTTGCCAGTTTTATTAATAAGTCAATGTCAACATCATAGCCATCGCGGCGGCCGATTAACCGTCCTGTCGGATGTGCGATAATATCCACATGGAGATTTTTCAGAGCAGCCGTCAGCCGCTCCATAATTTTATCCCTGGGCTGGGAAAAAGCCGAATGGATCGAAGCAATCACGATATCCATCTGTTCGAGAAGCTCATCATCGTAATCAAGGCTCCCATCAGGCAGAATATCCATTTCAACACCGGCAAGAATGGTAAAATCCTTGTACTTTTCATTTAAACGGTTGATTTCTTCCCGCTGCTTCATTAATCTTTCAGGGGTCAGTCCGTTCGCTACTTTCAAATATTGAGAGTGATCCGTTATCGCCATATAGCGGTAGCCGCGCTCGCGGCAGGCTTCTGCCATTTCTTCAATTGAATGTTCCCCATCGCTCCAGGTGCTGTGCATATGAAGGTCACCTTGAATATCCTCAAGGCTGATTAAAGAGTCCTCTTTTTGATATTCGTCAACTTCTCTTCCTTCTTCCCTGATTTCAGGAGGAATAAACGGAAGATCAAAATGCCGGAAAAATTCTTCTTCCGATGAAAAGGTAAGCACTTCTCCCGTCTCGGCATTTTCTACACCATATTCACTTATTTTTTCACCGCGTTCCTTTGCAAGCTGTCTCATCCGGACATTATGTTCCTTTGAACCGGTAAAATGATGAAGGGCTGTTGTAAATTCAGCCGGACCGACGAGGCGAAAATCGACGGATACTTCATAATGACCGTCTAAGATGACAGACACCTTCGTATCCCCGGCATTCGTCACTTCTTTCAAACCTTGAAGATGAAGAAGCTTTTCTTTCACAACATCCGGCTTTTCGGTCGATATGATGAAATCAAGGTCCTTCACCGTTTCTCTTACTCTCCGCAAACTGCCCGCCCTTGAAAATCGATCGATTTCCTTCATCTTTTCCAGGGCTTTTTCGATTTGTTCCGCAATCGGCAGTATGAATGCAAGCGGAAGCCTTTCAGGCCGGTTTCCCGCCTGGGCAATGGCAGCTAAGATTTTTTCCTCTGTTTTTTTCCCAAATCCGGACAGAGACTGAACCTGTCCGTTTCGACAGGCAGCTTCCAAGCTGGATACATCGGTAATCCCAAGTGCTTGATAAAGCTTAGCAATTTTCTTTCCGCCAAGACCGGGCAGCTGCAAAAGGGGGATCAGGCCGGCGGGTACTTGTTTTTTTAGCTCTTTTAAAGTGGCTGAAGCTCCCTCCCTGGTAAACTCCTCAATAACCGCAGCGGTCCCTTTGCCGATTCCCGGAAGCTCCATTAAGTTTTCTATTTCCGCTAGATCTCGTTCCTCATTTTCCAATGCATTTGCCGCTTTTCGAAAAGCGGCTATCTTAAAGGAATTTTCCCCCATTAATTCTAAATAAATCGCAATTGTTTCCAGATGTCGAATCACATCTTTTTTTGAAATTGTCATGTATTCCACCTGCCTCTTTAACGAATAGCCTTCCCTAAAAAAAACTTCTCCTTTACAGAGAAGTTCGTGCTGACATCCCGTATTCAATCCACAGCTGTTTAAGCTGATCTGAGAGGATGGGAGTATGCTTTACGATCAGTTCGGCAAGAATTGAATGGTTCAAAGGGGTCTGCACAGATTCGTTTGGAATTAATGCAGCTATGTATAATAAAATGAAAAGGAATAAATAAACCTGAACAAGCCCTAATATTCCACCGCCTAATGAATTAATCTGTTTAAGAAACGGAAACTGTGCAATAAAATGAAGCATCCTGGCGATCGTTCCCAGCAGCAGTTTAACAACAATAAAGATGATAAAAAAGGCCAGTGCGCGGTAAAAAGCGTCCTTCATATTACTGCTGCCAGCGAGCAATTTTAAAGTTGAATTCTCCCCAAAGTCCGGATAGGGAATCCATAAATTCAGCTTGGGAGCCAATTCTGCGCAGTACAGGTTTGCGGCAATATATGCAATAATATATCCAGTTAAATGAAAAAGCTGCAAAATGAAGCCTCTTCGCAGGCCGATAAAAAAGCCCATGATTAAGATCACAACTAGAAGGAGATCAAGCATTGTTTTATCAATCCTCTTCCTTTTTAAGCTCTTTTTGCAGCTGCTCAAGCTGGTCTTTTATTTTAATATAATCATTGACAGCATTTACAGCGGTTAATACAGCCAGTTTATTCACATCAAGGGATGGATTCTTAGAACTAATTTCCCGCATTTTTTCGTCTACCATTGAGGCTACAAGCCTGACATGACTTGAGCTTTCTGTACCTATTATCGTATATTGCTGTCCGTAAATGTCTACGGTGGTTCTGTTTTTCCGTGTGTTAGACAACGTAAAATGCCTCCAATCAAAAGAATCCTAATGTCTATCATAACATGAAAAAACAAGTGTAGAAAAGGGAAAGCGTCCACTAAAAGCATGATAATTTAAAGATGAGGTGTTAACAAGTTGAGCAATGTCGTATTAATTCGAGAAATGAATACCATTATGAAAATGAAAAAATATTATCAGGACCATCTTGTCGATAAACTTCCGCCCGGAAGTATTTTTTCAGCCAAAACGAGATCATGTGTGATTACCGCCTATAAATCGGGTAAAGTACTTTTCCAAGGGGCAGGCAGTGAAGATGAAGCAAAAAAATGGGGGGATTCCCTGCCGCCGAAACAAAAAGTTTCTCCCCAAAAACCTTCAGGCAGCTCATCTCTTCCTGCCAACATTGGAGGCTTATCCGCGATTGGCTCCGATGAAGTCGGTACCGGGGACTTCTTCGGACCCATTACCGTTGTTGCCGCATACGTAAAAAAAGAGAATATTCCGCTCTTAAAAGAACTGGGAGTCAGGGATTCAAAAGATTTAAATGATGAAAAAATTTGTGAGATTGCCAGACAAATCAAGGATATCATCCCATACAGCCTCTTGACTTTACATAATGAAAAGTACAATCAGCTTCAGGCTTCGGGTATGTCTCAGGGAAAGATGAAAGCCCTGCTCCATAATCAGGCGATTAACCATCTGCTCGAAAAAATCGATCCTGTCCGGCCGGATGCGATTTTAATCGACCAGTTTGTCCAAGCCGGCACCTACTACCAGCACTTAAAAGGGCAGAAAAAAATTGTGAAAGAGAACGTTTATTTCAGTACAAAAGCGGAGGGTATCCATATTGCGGTTGCAGCGGCATCGATTATCGCCCGCTATGCGTTTGTTCAGTATTTTGAAAAATTAAGCCAGGCGGCCGGATTTCGTATCCCAAAAGGAGCCGGAGCACAAGTTGACCAGGCTGCAGCCAAGCTGATTTTACAAAAAGGACGCGATATACTTCCTAAATTTGTAAAACTCCACTTTGCCAATACCGAAAAAGCGATTAACATTTTGAAAAAAAAACAGGGCTGATTTTTTCATCAGCCCTGTTTTTCTTTACCCGCGTAATACGGCTCCAGCTTTTTCCTCTAAAGCTTTTAACACTTTTTCATGCACTTTTGTGACTTCTTCATCTGTCAAAGTTTTTTCCGGGTCGGTGTATTTTAATGCGAAGGCAATCGATTTCTTCCCTTCTTCCATGCGCTCTCCCTCATATAAGTCAAAAACATGAGCTTCTTTTAATAGCGGTTCACCCGCAGACAGGATAATCTCCTTGAGCGTTCCTGACACGGTTTCCTTATCGGCGACAAGAGCAATATCCCTAGTGATCGACGGGAATCGAGGGATTGCTGTATATTGCAGCGGCTCGATAGCAGCAGCGAGAACAGCTTGTAAAGATAACTCAAATACTAGCGTATCTTTTAAATCAAGCTCCTTCTGCACACTAGGATGAACTTGGCCGACAAAACCGATTCGTTCTCCATTTAATAAAATATCTGCCGTCCGGCCAGGGTGCATCCCTTCGACATTTGCTTTTGTATACTCGATTTTTTCCGTTAAACCCAGTTTTTCAAATAATCCTTCAAGTACTCCTTTAATGACAAAGAAATCAACGGCCTTTTTCTCACCCTGCCATGAATGATTAAGCCATAGACCTGTCATTGCTGCGGCTAAATGCTCCTGCTCTTCCGGCTGGACATCTTTTCCGTTTGATAAAAATACCGCACCTATTTCAAATACAGCTAAGCTGTCATTTTGACGGGCGCTGTTGTGTTTTAAAACTTCCAATAATTGCGGAAGAATGCTCATCCTCAGCATGCTTCTGTCTTCGCTCATCGGCAGCGCCAGGCGGATTGTCTCACTTTTTTCGAGCGCAAATTGGCTGACTTTCTCTTCACTTGTCAGTGAATACGTAACCGCTTGGTAAAGTCCTGCTCCTTCCAAGTATTGGCGGACAACCCGGCGCTTGCGCTGATAGTCGGTTAATTTTCCCGGGCGTGAGGAGCCGACAGGCAATGTTTTTGGAATGTTGTCATAACCGTAAAGACGGGCTACTTCTTCAATTAAATCTTCTTGAATTTTAATATCGCCGCGGCGCGTCGGAACCGTTACCGTAATAGTATCTTGATTGATGCTTGAAACAAATTGAAGACGGTCAAATATTTCTTTGACTTCGTCCATGGAAATGGCCGTGCCAAGGACACGGTTGATTTTTTCAATTGTTATGGAAATCACGGCAGGCTCAATTTGAAGTGTATCCACTTCTACGGAACCTTCGAGAACTTCGCCTCCGGCATATTTGGCCATTAAATAGGCAGCGCGTTCCCCTGCCACACGCACGCGGTTCGGGTCGACTCCTTTTTCATAGCGGCTGCTTGCTTCACTTCGCAAGCCATGATCCTTTGAAGCTTTCCGGATAACAGCCCCTGTAAAATAGGCTGATTCCAGTAAAACGGTGGTTGTATCAGCGCTTACTTCTGAATTGGCCCCGCCCATTACACCAGCAAGAGCGACAGGTTCTGTGCCGTTTGTGATAACAAGATGATCAGAAGTTAACGTGCGTTCCGTGTCATCAAGTGTCACAATCGTTTCTCCGTCTTTTGCACGGCGGACCAGGATTTCTTTTGAACCAAAGCGGTCGTAATCAAAGGCATGCAGCGGCTGGCCATATTCCAGCAAGATATAGTTCGTAATATCAACCACATTATTGTGCGGACGGATTCCTTCAGCCATCAATCTTGTCTGCATCCAAAGTGGAGAAGGTCCGATTTTGACATTTTTAATCACTTTTGCTGTATATACAGGATTATCTTCATTGGCTTCAACTGTTACTTTTATATAATCAGAAGCATTTTCCGCTGCAGGGTTTAGGTCCGTTTCAGGGAATTTGACTTCTCTTCCCAGTATGGCTGCTACTTCATAGGCAACTCCCAGCATGCTTAAGCAGTCTGCGCGGTTAGGGGTTAATCCTAACTCGAGCACTTGGTCATCCCGGTTTAGCTGCTCAAGCGCATCGGAGCCAACTTCTGCATCAGCAGGAAAAACAAAAATTCCTTCTGAATATTCTTTTGCAACAACTTTTCCTTCAATCCCAAGCTCCTGAAGAGAACAAATCATCCCATTGGATTCTTCACCGCGCAGCTTGGCCTTTTTAATTTTGAAATTTCCCGGCAGTACTGCTCCTACTGTGGCAACAGCTACTTTTTGTCCTTGAGCCACATTCGACGCTCCGCAAATAATCTGCACAGGCGCTTCTTCACCCAGGTCAACGAGACATTTATGCAGGTGGTCCGAATTTGGATGATCCTCGCATTCAAGGACATGGCCAATGACAATACCTTGCATGCCATCATTTAACACTTCAACGCCTTCAACTTCAATTCCGCTTTTCGTAATTTTTTCTGCTAATTCTTTCGCCGTTACCCCGGACAAATCAACATAATCCTGAAGCCATTTATATGAAACAAACATTTTTAATCCTCCTCATTTACTCGTGCTTTGCAAACTGTTTTAAGAAACGTACATCGTTTGTATAGAAATGACGGATATCATCAACGCCGTACTTCAGCATGGCGATTCGCTCCGGTCCCATCCCAAACGCAAATCCGGTATATTTTTTCGAATCATATCCTGCCATTTCAAGCACGTTCGGGTGTACCATGCCGGCCCCGAGAATTTCAATCCAGCCTGTTCCTTTACAAACATTACAGCCTTTTCCACCGCAAATTTTACAGGAAATATCCATTTCAACAGAAGGCTCTGTGAAAGGGAAAAAGCTTGGACGGAGCCGGATTTCGCGGTCTTCACCGAACATTTTCTTAGCAAACACTTCAAGTGTGCCTGCCAAGTCACTCATGCGGATATTTTCACCGACCACAAGTCCTTCAATCTGCATAAACTGGTGAGAGTGGGTTGCATCGTCATTATCCCTTCGGTACACTTTACCAGGGCAGATGATTTTAATCGGGCCCTTGCCTTTATTTTTTTGCATTGTCCGCGCTTGCACAGGGGATGTATGGGTTCTTAATAAAATTTCCTCGGTAATATAAAAGGAATCCTGCATATCGCGGGCCGGATGGCCTTTTGGCAGGTTTAAGGCCTCAAAGTTAAAATAGTCCTGCTCCACTTCAGGTCCTTCTGCCACCTCATAGCCCATTCCGATAAACAGGTCTTCGATTTCTTCAATAATTTTTGTTAACGGGTGATGGTTGCCGGTTTTAACCGGACGGCCCGGCAAAGTAACATCAATCGTTTCTGCTGCGAGTTTTTCTAAGACAGCTGCTTCTTCTAATTCTGTTTGTTTGGTTTCGATTTTTTCGGAAATCACTTCGCGCACTTCATTGACAAGTGCGCCCATTTTTGGCCGCTCTTCAGGAGACAGCTTGCCCATTCCCCGCAGCACTTCGGTAATCGGGCCTTTTTTTCCTAAATAAGAGACACGGATGTCGTTTAACTCTTTCAGACTGGAAGACTGTTCAACTTTTTGAAGGGCTTCCGCCTGCAGTTCCTTTAATCGTTCTTGCATTCTAATTCCTCCTTGACTATTTATCACATTCGAATGACTGCAATATTCGGGCAGGATTCCAAAAAATAAAAAAACCCCATCCCTGGTAAGGGACGAGGTTTATTCGCGGTACCACCCTTTTAAACACATTTATTTTCACACGAATGTGTTCGCTTCATTCGGATAACGGCTTCTGCCGGAGCATCTTTACATTTCATTTTCGAAATGGTCCCGATGCCAACTCGGGAGGTGAACTTCTCCTGCTATTTCCATAAAAGTGCTTTCAGTCGCGGCACTTTCTCCCTAAATGGTCATCTGCAAGGTACTTTTCTCCGTCAATGTTTTAATATGAACAATTTGCTAACTATTATATACTAATCATTCAACACTTTCAAATAACAGCGGGATATTTTAAATTTTTTTTAAATGGTACAACAAGATTCCTGCCGCAACTGCAACGTTTAATGATTCACTCTGCCCGTAAATTGGAATATAAAGATTCAGCGATGTTTTTTCTAATATTTCTTTTTGAATTCCGCTGCCTTCATTTCCGACAATGAGAGCAAATTGTTCCTGAGGGTCTGTCTCAGTATAGATGCTTGCCTGCTCTAAGGCCGTACCGAAAACAGGAATGTTTCGTTCCTTTAGGGTATCAATCCAATCATTCAAATCCCCCCTGACAATAGGAAGATGAAAATGACTTCCCTGCGCCGAGCGTAAGACCTTCGAGTTGAAAATATCCACACTGCCGCGACCGACAATAACACCATCAATCCCGGCAGCATCTGCCGTTCGGATCATCGTCCCAAGGTTTCCGGGATCCTGGACAGCATCAATCAATAAAAGTGATTTAGCGTTTGCCAGAGAATGACTGCTTTCAGTCTGCCTGCATATCGCATAAATCCCTTGAGGTGCTTCCGTATCGGAAAGCTCGCCTGAAATCTCATCCGTCACTAACGTAACGGGCACCGATCCAAAATCCATACGCGGAGGCAGTCCGACTTTTTCCGAGACAATGATTTCTAAGATCTGTTCCGCATTTTTTAAGGCTTCCTCGACGAGATGAAAACCTTCTATTATAAATGTTCCCGTTTTATCACGTTCTTTTTTGGTTAAAAGTTTTTTCCATTGTTTTATCTGTGGATTTTTAATCGATTGAATCTGCTTCAAAACTGTATCTCCTTTTTCTTAAAGCTTCTAATTTTTAATTATAGCTCAAATACATATTAAATCCAAAGTCAGCAGATAATAAAGAAAAACGGGTAAGGAGTGCAATTCATGAACCTAAATTTACGAAATGCCATCATGCATAATGTTTCCAACAATACTCAGGATCAATTAGAAGATACCATTGTCGATGCAATATCCACCGGTGAGGAGAAAATGCTCCCTGGTCTAGGCGTTTTATTTGAGGTCATTTGGAAAAATTCATCGGAACAGGAAAAGAAAGATATGCTTCAGACTTTGGAAAGCGGACTGAAAGGCTGATGCTGAAAAACAGGGCTGCCTGTATGGCAGCTCTTGTTTTAGTTTTGGCCCGGTATGTGTGAAACGGTGACAAAATTGTGAAGTATGTAGAATTGCCTGTGAACTTTGTAGAATT
>CAZAEW010000013.1:0-38963 GCA_964484065.1 uncultured Bacillus sp. | reverse complement strand
GAAACGGTGACAAAATTGTGAAGTATGTAGAATTGCCTGTGAACTTTGTAGAATTCCTTGTGAACTTTGTAGAATTCCTTGTGAACTTTGTAGAATTGCCTGTGAACTTCGTAGAATTCTAATCAAAATTTATAGAATCCCCCTCATAATCTTGCAGAGAGCTTAAAACCTTTCGAAAAATCCCCCCAAACCCCATCTGCTCAGCTAAAAAATGAATCTCCGGGCAAAAATGTCCGGAGATTCGCACGATTTAGTCCTATTCAAACGTAATTTTATTTACTGTTTCCCGATCGAGCCGCTTAACGACTTCAACAATCAGTTTAACCGCGTTTTCAAAGTCATCGCGATGAAGCATTGCCGCATGGGAATGAATATATCTTGTTGCAATCGTGATCGCAATCGAAGGAACTCCGCTATGTGCCAAATGAATCGACCCAGCATCCGTGCCTCCACCTGGAATCGCATCAAATTGGTATGGAATGTTCAACTCATCGGCTGTATCTGTGATAAAATCACGCAAACCTTTGTGTGAAACAAGTGATGCATCATACAAAATAATCTGCGGACCTTTGCCCATTTTCCCTAGTGCCTCTTTTTCTGTTACCCCCGGAGTATCTCCGGCAATTCCGACATCAAGGGCAAAGCCAATATCCGGATTAATTTTTGCAGCAGCTGTCTTAGCGCCACGGGTTCCAACTTCTTCTTGAACGGTCCCGACTCCAAAAACCACATTTGGATGTTCCTCATCCTTTAACCTTTTTAACACTTCAATCGCAATTGCACAGCCAATCCGGTTATCCCATGCTTTTGCAAGAAGCATTTTTTCATTATTCATAACAGTAAACTCAAAATAAGGAACAACCATGTCTCCCGGCCGGACACCCCACTCTGTTGCTTCCTCCCGGCTTGAGGCACCAATATCAATAAACATGTCTTTGATTTCAACCGGCTTTTTCCTAGCTTCCGCCGATAAAATATGCGGAGGTTTCGAGCCGATAATTCCCGTTACATCCCCTTTTTTAGTAATAATCGTAACGCGCTGCGCCAGCATGACCTGCGACCACCAGCCGCCGACAGGCTGAAAACGCAGGAATCCTTTATCATCAATTTGGGTAACCATAAAACCGACTTCGTCCAAATGTCCGGCAACCATGACTCTTGGTCCGTCTTCTTTTCCAGACTTTTTAGCAATCAAACTTCCTAAACCATCTGTCGTGACTTCATCAGCATATGGCTCTATGTATTTTTTCATTACTTCGCGAACTTCACGTTCGTTGCCAGGAACTCCTTTAGCATCGGTTAACTCTTTTAACATCGTTAATGTTTCATCGAAAATTGCCACCCGATAGACCCCCTCTAATTTTTATGTACATTGACTATTATACCCATTGAGATAGCCGGCTTTCAAATTAATAGCTGTTTTGCTGCCGCTTGTAATTGACTTCATTCTTGTCAACATAAGCCTTCTCCAATTCTTGAAAGCTGATGCCAAGCTTGGCCCCCAATTGTAAATAATATTTAATGACCTCTAAATAATGACTCAGACTTCTTGTCTTCCTAAAAGTGCTGACTCGTTCATATATTTCCAGGAACAGTTCATTGACCTCAAGCTCCGTTTGTTGTTCCTCAAGTTCAAGCGGCTGCTTATCAAAGGCGCATTCAATTCCCAACGATAAAATAAAATGAATCCCGTCCACAAACTCCTCTAAGATCACTTGTTTCTCTGAAGAAGGTTTTACGCTCCAAAACTTAAAACTTCTCGTTTCATTGGCAAGCTCCCCAATCTCTACGAGAAGGGCAAGTATTTTTCGGTCAAAGAGATCCTCATTCTGTAGTTGGTGGTTTTCCTCAATATAACGGTCAAGTGCCGCCTGCATAGCAAACAATTTCGCAAATTTCATGATTCCATCATCCTTTCTAAAGCAAAATTACCATAACTTGAGACAAAGATGAAACTTTTTTTTGACTGATTCGTATGATTAGAAAACAATACGGAGGCTGGTATGATGGCTTGGATTATGCGTGGTATTCTCCTCGGGCTCATCCTTTTTCTTCTATATTTATTCCTTAAAACCACTCTGAAGCCAAACCGAAAGTTTAGACAGGCAGTGAAACAAAAACGGTTTTATATGGTCGATAACAAGAACAATGTTCGAAAAAACTTTCTTCTCACCTTTAAAGGCGCCATTTTTGAAGGTGAAAAACACCTGGGCACAGGCGAGAATTCCTTCGAGGTCGATACTATTTTTATTTGGATGCACGATTATACCAATTTAGAACGATTGGCTCGAAACGATTTCTTTTTTATTGAACAAAAAATCCTCAAGCAGTACCCTAAAGCGAAAATTAATTGGCATAACCCTTTTTATGAATTAATGAAATAAAAATAAAAGGAAAAAGATCAGCTCGATTACCGCCAAAATTGGAAAACCAATTTTAAAAGAAATGTGCTTTGTTTTATGATGAAAGAGCTGCATTCCGAATGTTGTTCCCACCGCTCCGCCGATTAGCGCAGTGATCCATAAATTTTTTTCCGGGATACGATATTTGTGGTTAATAGCTCTATTTTTATCCGCTTTCATTAAAAATAAGCCAAATATATTAATTCCTAAATACCAATATACAATAAGAGTTTCTATCTCCATCTGGCACCCCCATATAAGAAAAGCGCAAGCGCCTTGCTCAGCCCCGAAGGTTATTTGACCCTGAGGGGCTAGGCGCTGAAGCTAGACATTTCTCGAAATCTAAACTTATACTTTCTTATCTTATAAGAAAAAGCCATCCTCTTGAGTGAGAGAATGGCTATTTTAATGATTACTTGTTATATTGCGCTTTTGCAGCGTTTGCTAATTCAGCAAATGCGTTTGCATCGTTGATTGCTAAGTCAGCAAGCATCTTGCGGTTTACTTCGATACCAGCAAGTTTTAAACCGTGCATTAAACGGCTGTAAGAAAGACCGTTGATACGAGCTGCCGCATTGATACGAGTGATCCAAAGTTTGCGGAAGTCGCGTTTTTTCTGACGACGGTCACGGAACGCATACATTAAAGATTTCATAACCTGTTGGTTAGCAACTTTATATAATGTATGTTTAGAACCGAAATAACCTTTTGCTAATTTAAGAACTTTTTTACGACGCTTGCGAGTAACTGTACCGCCTTTTACACGTGGCATGTAATTTCCCTCCTATATAAATCGAGATCCGTTTCGAGATTACTTAATGTTGTCTAACAATTGACGAATGCGTTTGAAATCACCTTTAGAAACAACAGCTGCTTTGCGAAGTTTCCGCTTAGCTTTTGTAGATTTGTTTGCAAATAAGTGACTTGTATATGCATGGTCACGTTTCAATTTTCCAGAACCGGTTTTCTTAAAACGCTTTGCAGCGCCGCGGTGAGTTTTCATTTTTGGCATTTTGGAATTCCTCCCTATTACTTGTCGTTTTTCGGTGCTAAAACCAAGAACATGCTTCGGCCATCCATTTTTGGCGTTGACTCGACCGTAGCAACTTCTTTGCACTCATCAGCAAAACGGTCCAACACACGTTGTCCGATCTCTTTATGGGTAATCGCACGTCCTTTAAAACGGATCGATGCTTTTACCTTATCGCCTTTTTCCAAAAATTTAATGGCATTGCGAAGCTTTGTGTTAAAATCATGTTCATCAATTGTTGGGCTTAGGCGAACTTCTTTTGTAGTAATGATTTTTTGATTTTTTCGTGCTTCTTTTTCTTTCTTCTGCTGTTCAAACTTAAATTTGCCATAGTCCATAATCCGGGCTACTGGAGGTTTTGCATTTGGTGCTACAAGAACTAAATCAAGATTCACTCTTCCTGCAATCTCCAATGCTTCATTTTTTGATTTGATCCCCAACTGCTCGCCATTTTGGTCAATCAAACGCAGTTCGCGAGCACGAATGCCCTCGTTTAACAACATATCTTTGCTAATAATTAGCCACCTCCAAGGTATAATCACGAATACAACATTCGGGTCAAGAGTGAGAATGATCCCTTAAGAGCACACCAGCTTTTGACACCCAGTTGAATCGGCAAGATTAATAAGCATATACATAAACAAAAAAGTGTGGATGAAAATTCACCCACACTTTACGAAACATCATAATGATTTTCAGTCATTCGTTCACGTAAACCTGCCAACTGCCGTAAATCGCGTCAATCAGGTGAGAAGCGGGTGCCTCTTCTTTTCCCAAAAACATATTCATTTTTACCTTTGTAACTATATCATAGTCAAAGATATTAGTCAAACAACATTTTTAACAACAAAAAATATTTTAACAAACAATATGAAGCTTTTCAATAGGAATATTCATTTTCCAGAATCTAACTTCTTTTAACTTCCTCTTTAAGCGCCGCAATAAAGTCAGCAAATGGAACCGTTTCTGATTTTTGTTCTCCATATTTCCGAACATTTACTGCATTTTCGTCGACTTCCTTGTCACCGACAACGAGCATGTAAGGAATCTTTTGCATTTGTGCTTCACGGATCTTGTAGCCGATTTTCTCGTTTCGTCCATCCAATTCAACCCTGAAGCCCTCTCTCTTGAGCTGTTCCTGAACTTTTTTCGCATATTCATAGTGCACTTCAGGCGACACAGGGATTACCTGCACCTGAACCGGAGACAGCCATGTTGGGAAGGCACCTTTGTATTCTTCAATCAAGAAGGCTACAAATCGTTCCATTGTAGAAACCACACCGCGGTGAATGACGACCGGACGATGCGGCTTGCCATCTTCACCGACATACGTTAAGTCAAAACGTTCCGGCAGCAAGAAATCTAATTGAACAGTCGACAGCGTTTCGTCTTTTCCAAGCGCGGTTCTCACTTGAACATCAAGCTTCGGACCATAGAAGGCAGCTTCCCCTTCTGCTTCATAATATTCCAGTCCAAGGTCATCCATTGCACTCTTCAGCATACTTTGCGCTTTTTCCCACATCGCATCATCATCGAAATACTTCTCTTTATCCTGCGGGTCGCGATAAGAAAGCCGGAAAGAGTATTCAGTGATATTAAAGTCTTTGTAGACGTCCAAAATCAAACGAACAACACTCTGGAATTCTTCCTTGATTTGATCCGGACGTACAAAGATATGAGAATCATTTAATGTCATTCCGCGAACGCGCTGGAGTCCTGATAAAGCACCGGACATTTCATAGCGGTGCATTGTCCCAAGTTCAGCTATCCGGATTGGAAGTTCGCGGTAGCTGTGTATACCGTTTTTGTAAATCATCATGTGGTGCGGACAGTTCATTGGACGAAGCACGAGCTGCTCATTATCCATATCCATTACCGGGAACATGTCTTCTTGGTAATGATCCCAGTGTCCGGATGTTTTATACAAATCTACACTTCCCATTATCGGTGTGTAAACATGGTCGTAACCTAAGCTTACTTCCTTATCAACAATATACCGCTCAACAATACGGCGGATTGTTGCTCCTTTAGGCAGCCATAATGGAAGCCCCTGCCCAATTAACTGTGATGTTGTAAACAAGCTTAATTCCTTGCCTATTTTGCGGTGATCCCGCTCTTTTGCTTCTTCCAAAAGCCTCAGATGCTCAGCCAAATCTTCTTTTTTGAAGAAAGCTGTGCCGTAAATGCGCTGCAGCATTTTATTGTCGCTGTCTCCGCGCCAGTAAGCGCCGGCAATACTTAATAGTTTAAACTCTTTGATTTTTCCGGTTGACGGTACATGAACACCGCGGCAAAGATCAAAGAAATCTCCCTGCTCGTAGATGGTAACCGTTTCATCTTCCGGGATCGCTTCAATCAGTTCGAGCTTGTACTCATCGCCGATTTCTTTATAAAGCTGGACTGCTTCGTTCCGGCTTACCTCTTTGCGGACAACCTCGATGTTTTCATTGACTATTTTCGCCATTTCTTTTTCGATTTTTGGAAGGTCTTCCGGTGATAAAGACTCTTCAAGGTCCAGATCATAATAAAAACCATTTTCAATAACAGGACCGACACCAAGTTTCACACCCGGATAAAGTCTTTTCACAGCCTGAGCCATAAGGTGTGCCGTGCTGTGGCGCAGCACCTCTAATGCCTCGCTGGAATCAGGTGTAATAATTTCTAATGAGCCTTCCCCGGGAATCGGGCGGCGCAAGTCAAGCATCTGGCCGTTCCATTTGCCGGCAATGGCTTTTTTCTTAAGGCCGGGACTGATGGATCCGGCAACATCTTCAGTCGTTGTTCCGAATGCAAACTCCTTGACCGCTCCATCCGGAAACGTTAACTTAACAACATCTGACATTGTTTTTTCCTCCTTTATTTTATGGCAATAAAAAAACCCGTCCTATAAATAGGGACGAGTTGGTTACACGTGGTTCCACCCAAATTTTTCAGTTAATCCACAAAAGAGATCAACATGACTTTGGACCAGTAACGGCGGCTTCCGTCAGCCATTACTTGCTTCTATTGAAGCGTTCACAGCTAAAGTTTAAAGGTGGTAAGCATTCAATTCGTGTTAGGAAGCTTGCAGCCGGCGGCTTCCCTCTCTAAAAACCGTAAACGAATACTGTTATCCTTATCATTACTTTTACAGGTATTGTATCGAAGCAGTATAAACTCCGATTGCTATGTACGTTATTATAATAATAATAGTTCTAAAAATCAAGGGACGATTACCTGTAAAACGATGTGTGGATTTTCCGTTTACGGACTGCTTTCACCCGTACTTCCCCCCCATTTTGCCCATTCGATCGTTTCATGAATGACATGATAGGGCATAATCGAGACTCTTTCCTCAAAAATATTTTTGATGGTTCTGACAAGCGCATCATCAGGGTTTTTTGTATATAGAAAAATGGTTGTCGGAGCGATCGACAATAATGGGGCAATCGAAGCTGAATCAACATAAACTGGATGATTTACCAGGAGTTTTCGATCAATCATTTTCGAAAGCTCTCCTCTTCTTATTTCCTCCAATCCTTCATTATAAAAAGTGATTTCGTCATCAAGCAATAAATGGAGAACGTCCATTTTCGGGTCACGTTCAAATAAAAATTCACGCAGTGTATGAACAAACATCTGATATTCCTGTTCCATTTTATATTCATCAATAGCGATCTTTACATAGCCTTCAAGCTCGAAAAGATACGAACGAAGCCGAAATTTAAAAAAAGAATCAAATGAAAAGGATAAATGGTCTAAAAAAATTTGTTCAATGGCCTCTTTGATTTTCCACTCTTCATTTGGTTTTTTCAAAAAAACGGTTAGATCCTTCCGTTCACCTTCAAGAATGGAGTAAATAATATTGATAATATGATTTTGTTCCTCAGGCTCGTGGAAAAAATAATTTTCAATTAAAATTTGTTTAAACCAATCCTCACGCTTTACCTTTGTAATAAATTCATAAAAAGCATCCTTCATATCTTCTAAAAAATCTCCGACCCATTTATCTGAGATTAGCTTGACAATATGTTGTTCTTCAACAAGAAGAATTTTTTCATGATTCATCTTGAAACGGTTCAGCAAATGATGATGGCATTTTTCTGCATCATCCCTGCACTGGAAGATGATTTCTGCCAACCAAATCCCCCCTTATTACTCTGTAATAATGTATATGGGGAACTTGGCCAAAATAGAAGCAAACACGGCTGACGGCCATGAAAAAAACCGCCTGATTCGGCGGCTTTTTTAAGGATGAACCTAAAACGGCAGCAATGTTTACATGCGACGGTTAGGTCCATCCACTTCAACTGGTTCACTTAAATATTTAATCCGTTCCATAATTCTCCGAGCTTTCACTTTTTCCTCCTCGCCCCGCTGTGTGTAAGCAAGATGGTGCTCTAATTCTTGAAGGTTAAAGTTTGATGTAAAAAAGGTCGGCAAATTTTCGAGCATCCGGAATTGGAGAATTGGTCCGAGTATTTCATCTCTTGTCCAGCTCGAAACAGCTTCGGCACCAATGTCATCAAGCATCAGAATCGTTTCTTTTTTAAGCGCCTCGATTTTATCATTGAGTGTGGAGTCGCCGATCGAATTTTTTAATTCTCTAAATAATTCAGGAACATACACGATCATGGAAGAGACTCGCTTTTTTGCCAATTCATTTGCAATGGCGCCAAGCAGGTAAGATTTTCCTACGCCAAATTTTCCATAAAAATATAAGCCCTTTTGTTTCTTTCCTTCGTCAAAGTTCAATAAAAAAGATGCGGCTTTATTGACGGCATTGACTCGTCCTATGTCCTGCTCCAAATCATCAAAAGTAGCATTCAAGATATCCCTTGGAACATATAAACTTTTGATTAAACGTTCGTTTTTTCGTTTTTCATCTTCGATAATCTTTTTCGGGCAAGGTTCATAAAGGATGTCAATTGAATTGTTGGTTAACACCAATTTAGGGTGATACCCTTTCATGAGATTGGCGCAGCTTTCTAAGCTCGGACAAAGGTCACAATCCTTACTTTGATTAATGTATTCAAATAGTTTAATAATGCTTTTTTCAAGCATTTCTTGATTCACCAGGTTCTGATGGTCAGCTAAAAAAGCTTGTACATCTGGATGCTGCAATACCTGCCTTTTGATTTGCTGATAGCGCTGCTGAAATTTGTCATTCGATGCCAGCCGCTTCAATGTTTCATTGATCTTTTCCATCCTGCCACCTTCTTATTTACGAAAAGCTTTAAGCTTTTCTTCTATCTCCCGCTTTTTTGCTTCAAGATCAATTGTACTGTCAGCTTGAGGGATTTTTGTTTGCTGCTGATCTTCATCAAACCATTCCGGAAGAGATTCCGTCCGAACTGGTTTTGATTTTGCGGACCGCTGCTTATTTTTAGCTCCCGCAGAAGCCATGTTGGATTCATGTTCATGCTTGGCAAGAGCCATCGCTTCTTTAACCGTCTTTACTTTCTTTCTTGCCCATTGGCTGCCGATTTTTTCCACATAGTTTTTTGTCAGCTTCATATCCGTTTTCAGAAGAACAAAATCAATTAAAACATTCACGACACCGGGGGGAAGATTTTGATTAATCATCAGACCTTCGAGCACTTGCAGATCGGAAGCAGCAGGCTCCCCGCCATTAGAGCGGTCCGTTAACACCTTTAACGGAGAGGTCGTTTCAAAATAGCGGATTAATTTTTCCTCCGGCGTCTTTGGTTCATCCAACTGAACTTGATACCTGAGCGGCTGTGTCCGTTCAATCAGACTTGGAAGCTCATCATAATTGACAAATTGGTACCAATTGCGGGCTGCTTTCCTCAGCTCATCAATATCAATTTCATCATCGCTTGGATTGAATGCATCCAGTAAGAATTTCTTCATTTGGATGGAATCAATGTCATATAGAAAAGCCAAATTGCTGATCGCATCTTTTACTTTCTGGTTTATTGCCTTTTTAGGAATCAGTGATTCATTTAATCCTGCCATTAATAATTCAAAGTCAAACACGGATGAATCGATTTGAATCGGTTTGACTTCATTTCGGCCAATAAACTGATGCATCGTGTCAGGCCGCGTAACCTGCTGGTTTTGAAGATTGCCGGGAACGGCCGATTCAAAAACATCCTGGAATGATTTTGTCACTTCCAAAAATTCGTCTTTTGGAGTGACCTGAACACTAAAGAACCTTTTAAGACGGGAAAAGTGGTTTTTCCCAATCGTTTGAAATAAATAAACGTTTAGCATTCCGTCTTTAAAAAATTCTTCCGGAGTTAATGGGGGCCGTAATTCATAAATAAACGAACGTTTTTGTTCATCTGTTTTTACATATGTTTTCAGAAGCCCAATACCTTCAAGCTTTAGCCGTGCTTCGTAGATGGCATCCAAATTCATTCCCAATAAATTCATTAATAAGTGATGCGTACTGTGCTCTTGCAATAGTTTATTTTCCGACTCTGCCCATAGGGTCATATATAAGCTGAAGCAGGCGGATCCGATCAGCGGCTGATATAAAAAAGTCAGCACCTTTCGGTCATACTCATGCAGCAGCCCATCAGCGGCAACGATAAATTGGTCAATTGGTACAAGTTCCTGCCAATGCTTGCCCATCGCTTTCAACCTCTCTCAAGAAATAGGGAGCCAAAAGTTTTTTTAGCTCCCTACGGTTTCTCTTTCTTCATTAGTTCTTTTAATTCTTCAATAAAAACATTGATATCTTTAAACTGACGATAAACGGATGCGAATCTGACATAGGCGACTTCATCCACTTTCGCAAGTCTGTCCATGACCATTTCGCCGACTTCGTCACTTTTAATTTCCGAAATTCCCTGACTGCGAATACCCTTCTCCACTCCGTGCGTGATATCCTCAAGATCTTTAAGGGCAACAGGCCGCTTCTCACAAGCCTTTATTAAGCCGCGCAAAATTTTATCGCGGCTGAATTCCTCGCGGGTGCCATCTTTTTTGACAACAATCAGCGGGATGTCTTCAATTTTTTCAAAAGTGGTAAAACGGTAGCCGCATTCCTCACATTCCCGTCTTCTCCGTGTAGCCCGCCCCTCGTCAACAGGCCGGGAATCAAGCACTCTTGTACCATAATTTTGACATGAAGGGCATTTCATCAAAAATCAACTCCAAATCTATTGTCCCCATAACGAAAAAAACTTTCTTAAATTAATATTATTAAAAAGACAACGGTAAAACAAGTACAACTGTTCATGAAATTTCATTTGTGCCAGGAGAGTTATGCTGATTATCTACCCGTTCATAAAAAGAAACGACTCTTTTTTTCAATTCAGGATACGTTCCCGTCAAGGTTTGCTTTTCACAGGCCAATGAAAAATCAACCGCTGTCACGGAAGGTTCCTCTGAAATGACAGTGACAGTCATGCAGCATGGAAATGGGTTTGATAATTCAGCATTAATTTCTCCGTGCTCTTTTGAAAGGGTGGTGATCCGGCAGTCCGCATCTTGGCGGATAATCTGTTCGACGGAATGAAAAACCTGATTGAAATCTCCATTGTAATAATGTGTTTTTAATTGCTCATCCCTTTGGTCACTTGAGGTTTCAATTTCTTTTTTATAACGTAAGAAGAGATCGGTGATTGCCATCGCTTTCCTCCAATATTTTTTACTGCTGTCTACCCCATAGTGTAAACAGTTCGTAAAAAAATAAAAAAGGAGTGTAAAATTACACACTGTCTGAAGAAACAGGAAAAGGCGCAAAAAAAATTGCTGCCGATATGGCAGCAATTTTAGACTCTTACTTTATCCTACTTTAACACGAGCATGTTTTTCCATTTCCTGTGCAACATACTTGACAAGGTCAACAACACGGCTTGAGTATCCCCATTCATTATCGTACCAGGCAAGGACTTTAACTTTATTTGTTCCCATAACCAGTGTTGATAATCCATCGATCACAGCAGAATGATCATTTGAATTAAAATCAACGGAAACAAGCGGTTCCATTGTAAATCCAAGGATGCCTTTTAAAGGTCCTTCAGCAGCTTCTTTGAAAGCGCTGTTAACTTCATCGACAGTAACATCTTTTTTAAGGTCAACCACTAAATCGACTAGCGAAACGTTTGGTGTAGGCACACGCAATGCCATTCCATGAATTTTCCCTTTCAATTGAGGCAGAACAAGCGCTAATGCTTTTGCAGCACCGGTCGTCGTTGGGATAATGGATTGAGCGCATGCACGAGCCCTCCGCAGATCTTTATGCGGATTATCAATATTCTTTTGATCGTTTGTGTAAGCGTGAATGGTAGTCATTAATCCATTCTCAATGCCAAACTTTTCTTCTAATACTTTTGCTACAGGTGCAAGACAGTTTGTTGTACAAGATGCATTTGAAATCACTTTATGAACATCCACGTTAAGCATATCATCATTTACACCCATAACGATTGTTACATCTTCGTTTTTACCTGGCGCAGTTAAGATTACCTTTTTTGCTCCAGCTTCAAGATGTAAAGCCGCTTTTTCACGGGCATTAAATTTACCAGTTGCTTCTATTACTATATCAATTTTCATTTCTCTCCAAGGTAATTCTTCAGGGTTACGATTGCTGAGCAATTTCACCTTTTTTCCATTTACAACAAGTTCATTTTCCAAAGCAATAACTTCCCCATGAAATGGTCCATGAACAGTATCATATTTTATTAAATGAGCTAATGTTTCAGCCGGATAGCTCGCATTAATTGCTACTACATCAAGCTGATCTTCGGTAATAGCCTTTCTGAAAACCATTCTCCCGATTCTTCCAAAACCGTTTATTGCTACTCTTGCCTTCATTTGACGGCCCCTTCCACATTAATGTTATACTTATCACTCGTTTTGATACAATTAGTATAACATATTAAATTTTATTTGTGCTAAATTTAATGGCGGAATTTTTAAATAGTTTTTTATTTTACCAACGTGATAAAAAGAATAATTAAAGTAAAAAAAAGAAAACCCGCCAATACAGAACGTATCGGCGGGTTTTCATCCTAAACAATACCCCAGCTTTGCAGTAATTCGTCCAGCTGTTTTTTCGTCTCACTCAATGGTCCATTATTATCAATCACTGCATCTGCTAAACTCCGTTTTTTTGAAATCGGCATCTGTGACTGTATTCTTGCTTCAGCCTCAGCAAGGGACAGACTGTTTCTCTCCATCAGTCTTTTTAATTGAACGTCTCTTTCAACATAAACAAGCAGTGTTTTTTCTGCCATATAGGTTAATTTACTCTCAAATAACAAAGGAATATCTAAGACAACGATTTTTTCTCCAGCATGAATGGCAGCTTCCTTTTTCTCAGTGATTCTTCTCCTTACTTCAGGATGAACAATGTTATTTAAAAGCTGCCGTTTTTCTTCATCATGAAAAATAATCGAACCTAATATTTGCCTGTCAATCTCTCCATCCGGAAGTAAAACTTCCGGCCCAAATGTTTCAATAATTCTTTTATAGGCAGGTTCTCCCTGCTGAACTGCAAGGCGGGCTTCAACATCTGCATCAATTACCGTTATATTTTTTTCTTTCAACATATTCGAAACCGTACTTTTTCCGCTTGCGATTCCGCCTGTTAAACCAACAACTAACGTCATTTCCTATTTCCTTTCCAACCTTATAATTTCCAAATGCCAATCATGATTAATAAGATTCCAGGTAAAAAAGTAAATTTTTGTACCCAGTCATAGCGGTAAAAAAAAGAACCGGATTTTATACCTAGCAAAACAAATAAGGAACTCATGACTGAAACCGCTAAAGCAAGATAAATAGGAGAATAGCCAAGCATCGCGGCGCCAATTCCAGCCCCAAATGAATCCAGTGATAAGGCGAATCCAAGCATAAGAGCTTCGACTCCCGTTATGGTACCCGAATGGTCAAAATCAGCTGACATTGGTTTCTTTAAAATATTTATCACTAAACCCAGGGAGCGGATTTCAAAATTGACAATGGTTTTTTCGTTGTTCATAACCTCTTTTTCTTTGTCCGGTTTGAAAAATTGATATAGTACGCCTGCCCCCAAACCGATGAGAATAATTCCCCCAAGGGCAGAGGTAATATGCGGGGAGAGGATTCTCGACAGCCCGTGCCCGATGGACACTGCCAATAATAAAGACAGTGCTGCACAGCTGGCAATAATGAAAACAGATTTCACCGGCATGACCATTTTCCTTAATCCATACGTAAATCCGACACTAAAGCTGTCAAGACTTAGGGCAAAAGCTAAAATGATAAGTGAAATGAATTGGATCATGATTAAAGAGCCCCTTCCTGTCAATTCACTACTTAAAGTATATGGAAGGAGCCCATCCAATGTTATTCAATTCTTCTTCTCTTGTTTAGTTTATCTTTTGGCAGTTCGGACAGTAATGGGTGCCTCTGCCTCCAACTGTCATCTTTTCCATAAGAGTCCCGCATCGTTTGCAATTTTCACCCTTGCGGCCGTATGCGTATAACTCCAACTGAAACATGCCGATTTCTCCTTGCGAATTCACATAGGACCGTACCGTACTTCCGCCTAATTTTACCGCTTCCTGAAGTGTTGAAATAATCTCATGATGAAGAAGATCCGTTTCTTGCTGAGTCAGGCTATTCGCTATTCTTTCCGGGTGGATTCCAGCTCTAAAAAGGGCTTCATCCACATAAATATTTCCAAGTCCGACGACTACTTTTTGATCCAAAAGAGCGGTTTTAATTTTCCGATTGGTCTTAGACAGCCTTTCCGCGAGATAATCAACTGTAAACTCTTTTGAAAAAGGTTCCGGCCCAAGCCCGTTGAGAGGCTCATTTTGAAATTCTTCCCCTTTTAAAAATAAATGCATCGTTCCAAACTTGCGGACATCGCGATACCTAAGCTCGGTTCCATCGGTAAAATGAAAAACAACATGAGTATGCTTGTCAATCGGCTCTTCTTTTGGAAAAAGGGCATATCTTCCTTCCATCCGCAAGTGGGAAACTAATGCATAGCGGCCGGTGTAGATAATTAAAAATTTGCCTCTCCGCCCAATCTCCTGTATTGTCTCCCCCTTTAAGGCATCGGCAAATTGGTCTTGCTCCGGAGTCTTAATGATTTTTGGATAGAAGACTGAAACTCGGTCAATTTGTTTGTGGATGGTCAGCTCCTTTAATGTTTTCCTGACCGTCTCGACTTCAGGCAGCTCCGGCATTTCCATCCCTCCAGTTGTAGTTCATACTTTCCATTTTATTTTGCATCAAACCATGTCGGTCCGTAGGCGTAATCCACTTTTAGCGGTACATCGAGCTGGATGGCATTTTCCATAATTTCCGGAACCAGCTTCTTTAGTGTTTCGATTTCATCCTGCGGCGCTTCAAAAATCAATTCGTCATGAACCTGGAGAAGCAGGCGGGCTTTCAACCCATGTTCTTTCAGTGCCTCTGCCATGTCAATCATTGCTTTTTTAATAATATCCGCAGCTGTACCCTGAATTGGGGTGTTCATGGCGGTTCTTTCAGCAAAACTTCTTAAATTAAAATTACGGCTTGTAATTTCAGGAATATACCTTCTGCGCTGCATCAATGTGGATACGAATCCTTTTTGTTTTGCTGAGTGAATAATCTCATCCATATAAGTTTGAACACCGGGATAGCTGCTCAAATAACGGTCAATAAATTGGCCGGCTTCTTTTCTCGTTATTCCTAAGTTTTGCGATAATCCATAATCACTTATTCCATAAACAATCCCAAAATTGACCGCTTTTGCCTGCCGCCTCATATTGGAAGTTACCTCTTCCGCTGATACATGGAATACTTCCATCGCCGTTTTTGTATGAATATCCAAGTCATTTTTAAAAGCTTGAATCAGTTTTTCATCTCCGCAGATATGGGCAAGAACCCGAAGTTCAATTTGCGAATAGTCCGCTGCAAAGATCACCCAATCCTTTTCCGATGGAATAAATGCCTGGCGGATTTTCCTGCCTTCCTCTAACCGAATTGGAATATTTTGCAGATTTGGATCGGTTGAGCTAAGCCTTCCTGTTTGTGTTAATGCCTGATTAAATCGCGTATGAACTTTACCTGTCGCCGGATCAACAACTTTTAGCAGTCCTTCAATATAAGTTGATTGCAGTTTTCCTAACTGCCTAAAATGAAGAATTTGTTCAATGATCTCATGATCAGGTGCAAGCTTTTCCAATACATCAGCAGAAGTAGAATATCCAGTTTTTGTTTTCTTTAACGATGGCAGCTGCAGTTTTTCAAAAAGAATAACCCCCAATTGCTTTGGAGAGTTAATATTAAATTGTTCGCCTGCTAATTCGTAAATTTGAGCTTCAATATTTGTAAGCTGTTCATTGATTTCTTCTCCCATTTTGCGCAGCCGCTCCGTATCCACTTTGACACCGCACGATTCCATATCAGCCAAAATCAGTGAAAGCGGCATTTCCAGTTCCCTGAAAAGATGATCCTGTTCATTTTGTTTCAGATCTTTTTCAAGTTTTTCTTTTAAATCCGCCATTGCCAAACTTTTTCGAACAAGGTGCTTAGCAAGCTCAGAAATTTCCGGGATTCTTCGCTTCGCCCCTTTTCCATAAAACACGTCATCCGCCTGAATGTTGTGAACATCATACCTTTTTGCAATGGAGCTAAGATCTTCAATATTTTCAGAAGGATCGATAATATAAAAAGCAATTAATGTGTCAAAGGAGGCGCCTTGTAGATGAATCCCCTTCCGTCTTAAGGATACTTCGCAGCGTTTTGCATCATAAACAATTTTTTGTTTTGTTTCATCTTCAGCCCATCGTTTAAATGAGTCCGAATCTAATGCCAGTTTAGTTGGAATATAAAAGTTTCCTTTTTCGTTTACAAGGGAAAAACCGATGATATCCGCATAGTGGTAATTATCATCAAGAATTTCAACGTAAAAATAGTTCTCTTCAGCAAAGATGTCATCTGTTATTTCATTTGGAATAATAAATTCGATCTCTTCAAGTTCCTGCTGCTGCTGACTCTCAGCTGTTTCATCTCCAAGCTTATCCAATAATGTCTGAAATCCTAATTCTTTAAAAAGTGAAACCACTTTATCGTGGTCGATACCTTCATATTCAATTTGATCCAGACTGACGTCAACCGGTGCTTTCCTTTCGATCGTGGCCAGTTCTTTGCTCATCAATGCTTGACTTTTAAATTCTTCCAGCTTTTCTTTTAATTTTTTCCCATTTACTTGATCGATGGATTCCAATAATTTTTCAAGGGTCGTAAATTCTTTCAGAAGCTTTATAGCTGTTTTCTCACCAACCCCCGGTACCCCGGGAATATTATCCGAGGTATCTCCCATTAGCCCCTTCATGTCGATGATCTGTTCAGGTGCAAGACCGTATTTTTCTTTAATATGTATCGGGGTATATTCTTCAATATCCGTTATTCCTTTTCGGGTAATTCCAACCGTTGTCCGATCAGAAGAAAGCTGGGTTAAATCTTTATCCCCAGAAATAACTTTAATCGAGAATCCTTCTTTTTCCGCCATTTGTGAAAGTGTACCGATAATATCGTCTGCTTCGTAGTTTTCAAGTTCGTATTGCGGGATTTGACAGGCAGAAAGCAGCTCCCGAATATAAGGAAACTGTTCCGAAAGCTCTGGCGGTGTTTTTTGCCGTCCTCCTTTATATTCACTGAAAGTTTTATGACGGAAGGTGGTTTTGCCGGCGTCAAATGCGACAAGCATATGAGTTGGCTTTTCGTCCTCCAATATTTTCAACAGCATCATAGTGAAACCGTAAACTGCATTCGTATGGATTCCTTTATTGTTATTTAGAAGGGGAAGAGCAAAAAATGCCCGATAGGCAATACTATTCCCGTCAATTAAAACAAGTTTTTTGTTATCCAATATGTTCCCTCCTCATCTATCCTGTACAGCCATTTGCTAGATTACCTTCATTCTACCATGACACTGAATAGAATGAAAAATGGAGACTAAAGAAGATGGCTAAAGAAAAAAGGTGAAAGCGGGGTCAGCTTTCACCTTTTAAATGGGAAAGTACGGATGCGAGCATACGCTGTTAAGCGTTCGCTTCCGCCTTTCTGTTTGGCTCCTTGGATGAAGGGGCTTGCAACTAATAACAATTTTACCCTTTTCATGTAAATTTACCTTTAATTCAATGTATATTTTATGTAAAGAATTCAAATATTGCTCATCCATTCGATTTGAATTCTTTTTTCAACTCAATGATAAACTCACTGCCCTTGCCTAATTCACTTATTACATTAATTTTCCCATTATGTGCTTCAACAATGTGTTTGACAATCGCCAGTCCAAGGCCAGTCCCCCCGGAGTTGCGGCTTCTGTCCCGGTCAACGCGATAAAATCGTTCAAAAATACGCGGAATCTTATCCTTTTCAATTCCGACTCCGGTGTCTTTTACAATAATTTGTATGTATTTATCCATTTCATTGACGATTACAGCAACACTCCCATGTTCTGGAGTGTACGCAATGGCGTTGCCAATCAGGTTAATAAAAACCTGTTTGAGCCGGTATATATCACCTTCTATCATGGCAGGAGCACTTTTGTACTGAAGTTTAAGAACAATCTTTTTTTCCTCAGCTTTGTTTAACAGCATCGTCACCGTTTCCTTTAAAACTTGGATAATGTCAAATTCGTGGACATTTAACCTAAAACCATGCTGTTCAATCTTGGACAATTCCAGCAGGTCGAGAATTAAGGATTGCAGCCGGTCGCTTTCTTTTAAAATGATGGAAAGAAATTCTTGCAACACTTTTTTGTCATTCATAGCCCCGTCTAATAATGTTTCAGAAAAACCTTTAATAGAAGTAACCGGTGTTTTCAGCTCATGGGATACATTTGCCACGAAGTCTTTTCTCATCTGCTCCAATTTCTTGATATCTGTAATGTCATAAAAAACAAGCAGTACACCTTTCCAAACTTTATTTTTTCCAATTATCGGAACGCCGTAAACATCAAAATACCGTCTTTCAATTGCCAATGGTAAAATGATATGTTTGCTGACAGCCTGTTCGGTAATAAAAATTTCTTCGATAATCCTGCAGATTTCCTTCTGGTCGATCACTTCATAATAAAGTTTATTTAGAAAATCATCAGGGTCAATATCAAAAATTTCCTTATATCCTTTGTTTATCAGATTGATATAGCCAAGACTGTCAATGAGAATCAGGCCCGCTCCAATATTTTCGATTAAAACACTTAAACGGTCCTGCTGCATTTCCTTCACCTTTACCATCTCTTGCAAGTTTCTGGCAAGAATGTTAATGGTGGAATTTAGTCGGCCCATTTCGTCCATGTGACCTACTGAAGCTCTTGCACGGTAATTTCCTTTTGAGAGCTCAATCGCTACAGACGTCGCACTCTCAATTGGTTTTGTGTATCTCGTTGTTATTCTTATCCATAACAGTATCAACAGGATGGAAACAAATCCTAAGCTAATCGATAAAATCCACCAAATTTGCTGATACTCATTTTCGATTCCGCTTATATCTGCACTTAACACCAGATATCCGTTATTATTTCCATTAAATACAATTGGCATATAGAAATAATGCAGGTCATATACACTGCTCGCCTGCATTTTTATGCCATTATAGGAGGAAGTAATAATTAAATTCGTTACTTTTTTCTCCAAATCATTCGATTTCGTGCTGTCGAACACAATATCTCCCTGTTTGTTGATAATGGTAATCCTCGCATCTAACATTTGCCCGGTTTTTTCCAGTTCATTTCGTTCAATTTGATTGCCATGATTGACTATATCCAAACTTACTGTATGGCACTCTTTGATTAAACGTTCATCAAAGGACTGTAAATAATAGTTTTTAAAAAGTACACCGAGCAATAATCCAAGACTTAGTAAAATGATAATGACGAGTACAATTAACGCAAACAGAAGTCTTCGCCGGAGTTTAATCATTCCCCCTAGGCTCCTCTAATTTGTAGCCTAAACCGCGAATTGTTTTTATGTAGGTCGGTTTTTTTGAATCCTTCTCAATTTTCTCCCGTAAATGGGAGATATGTACATCAACAATTCTCGTATCGCCGGCAAAATCATAATTCCAGACAGCACTCAGCAGCTGGTCTCTCGTTAAAACTCTGCCAAGATTCTGGGAAAGATATAATAATAATTCAAATTCTTTAAGCGTCAGGTCTAAAAGTTCTCCTTTAAAAAAGGCTTCATACTGCTCAGGAATCAGTTTTAATTCACCAATATGAATGGTTTCACCAGGATCCTCTTTTTCTTGACTTAACCCTGCCGTTATTTGGGCCCTGCGCAAAATAGCCTTTACACGAGCTATAACTTCTCTCGGACTGAATGGCTTTACCATATAATCATCTGCACCCAGCTCTAAACCTAAAACTTTATCAAACTCTTCATCCTTTGCGGTTAACATCAAAATGGGAATGAAAATTTTCTTCTGGCGAAGCTGTTTGCAAACTTCCATCCCATCTAATTTTGGGAGCATAAGGTCTAAAACAATGATGTCCGGTAATTCTTTCTCTGCAAGATCTCTTCCTTCTTCTCCATCCGCTGCTGTTATTACTTGAAACCCAGCCTGTTCCAAATTGTATTGAAGCAATTTAACAATAGACTGTTCATCATCAACAACAAGCACTTTGTTTGTCATAATGTCCTCCCAAAAATTTAATTTTACTCTTTTGCATTCCAAAGTTGCCTATGTTTATTATACAGGAAAATGCTGTTGAATACTTAGCAAAGGCTTTATTAAACCGGATTGTAGATTGTCTCCTCGAATCAGCAAAGCAGAATAATCTGCCATTTGCTAATACATGTAAAAGACAAAAAAAATTCGAGGGCCGAAACCCTCGAATTTTTTTATTAAGCTAAGACAGCCATTACGCTACGAACTGATTGAGCTGATTTATCTAAAGCAGCTTTTTCATCAGCAGTAAGTTCTAATTCGATTACTTTTTCAATACCATTTCCACCGAGGATCGTTGGAACTCCAAAGTAAATTCCTTCGTAACCATATTCCCCCTCAAGGTAAGCGATGGAAGGGAGGACACGGCGTTGGTCTTTAAGGATCGCTT
Source organism: uncultured Bacillus sp. (assembly GCA_964484065.1). GTDB lineage: Bacteria > Bacillota > Bacilli > Bacillales > Cytobacillaceae > JAEVLT01. The sequence continues at coordinate 18,529 of CAZAEW010000013.1, read as the reverse complement.
CACACATTTCAACAAGAGATGCAGCAGGTGCATAATAGGCACTGCCGTTTCCAAGCAGGTTAACGATTTCGCCGCCGCCAGTTCTTGTCCGTTGAACAATTTTCTCCAGACGGTCTTTTGGAATTAAAGTTTCAAGTGGAATACCGCCGGCATAAGAATAGCGAACTAGAGGGACCATATCGTCTCCGTGGCCGCCTAATACGAAACCGGTGATATCCTTAACTGAAAGATTTAATTCTTGAGCAATAAATGTTCTAAAGCGTGCCGTATCAAGCACACCGGATTGTCCAATTACGCGGTTCTTTGGAAATCCAGATTCTTTGAATACAGTATATGTCATTGCATCAACAGGATTTGTTAACACAACGATGATTGCATTTGGAGAATAGGTTGCAACTTCTCTTGCTACACTTTTCATGATTTTTTGGTTTGTTTGAACCAAATCATCACGGCTCATCCCAGGTTTACGTGCAATACCAGCAGTAATAACAACGATATCGGAATCCTTTGTTTCTTCATAATTGGAAGTGCCAGTGATTTTTGCATCAAATCCTTGAACAGGACTAGCTTCAAGCATATCCAATGCTTTCCCCTTAGTTGGATTTTCCATTTGAGGAATATCAACTAAAACTACATCCGCCAATTCTTTTTGTGCAAGCAAAAATGCAGTAGTAGCACCGGTAAATCCCCCTCCGATAACGGAAACCTTTTTACGTTGCAATGACATAATACTCATTCTCCCCCTTTGAATAACTTATTCTATTTTAGAACTCTATAATAGGCTGTTACCGCCTTAGTCCATATTTTTGATTAGTTCGTCCCCGAACTCAGAACATTTCACTTCAGTTGCACCTTCCATTAAGCGTGCAAAATCATATGTTACAACTTTAGAAGCAATTGATTTTTCCACTGATTTTACAATCAAATCAGCTGCTTCATTCCAGCCTAAGTGTTCAAGCATTAATACTCCGGATAAGATTTCAGAAGATGGATTTACTTTATCCAAGCCGGCATATTTAGGTGCTGTTCCATGTGTAGCTTCAAAGATGGCATGTCCTGTTTCATAGTTAATATTTGCTCCAGGAGCAATACCAATTCCGCCGACTTGTGCTGCAAGCGCATCAGAAATGAAGTCACCATTCAAGTTCATAGTAGCGACTACATCAAATTCACGCGGACGAGTTAAGATTTGCTGCAAGAAAATGTCAGCGATTGCGTCTTTAACAATGATTTTGCCAGCTGCTTCAGCTTCTGCTTGAGCTTTGTTTGCAGCGTCAGTTCCTTGCTCATCTTTAATGCGGTCATATTGAACCCATGTGAATACTTTATCTCCGAATTCTCTTTCAGCAAGTTCATAGCCCCAGTTTTTGAAGGCGCCTTCTGTGTACTTCATGATATTTCCTTTGTGAACAAGCGTTACGGATTTACGGCCTTCTTTAATTGCATAGTTAATAGCGGCACGAACTAAACGAGAAGTTCCTTCTTCAGATACGCATTTAATACCCACGCCTGCAGTTTCAGGGAATCTGATTTTTGTAACTCCCATTTCTTTTTGTAAGAACTCAATTACTTTTTTAGCTGCGTCTGTGCCTTTTTCATATTCAATACCTGCGTAAATATCTTCTGTGTTTTCACGGAAGATAACCATATCAGTATCTTGAGGACGTTTTACCGGTGATGGAACACCTTCAAACCATCTTACAGGACGTAAGCATACAAAAAGATCCAACTGTTGGCGAAGTGCTACGTTCAAAGAACGAATACCACCGCCGACAGGTGTTGTTAAAGGACCTTTGATTGCAATTAAATATTCATTGATCACATCAAGTGTTTCTTGTGGAAGCCATTCACCTGTTTGATTGAAAGCTTTTTCCCCCGCTAAAACTTCCTTCCAAACAAGTTTGCGTTCCCCTTTATAAGCCTTTTCTACTGCTGCATCCAAGACTCTAACAGCAGCTGCCCAAATATCAGGACCTGTGCCGTCTCCCTCGATAAATGGAATGATTGGATTGTTTGGAACATTTAATACTCCGTTTTGAACCGTAATTTTTTCACCTTGCATTGTATTTCTCCCTCCTAATATGTAAGTAAAGCATAGACTAAAATAGAGAAAAGCAAGACAATACCATCAATGAAACAAGAACTAATATTCCCTTCCCCGCAATGCTTTACCCCTACTTTAAAAATTAATATTTAATAAAAGACTGAATCAAAGGTTAGAAGGCATAAGCTCCTAACCTTTTCACCCAATCCTATTAGAACATTTTTTAAACAATAAGTAAAATTCTAAATCTTATAAATTATCCCCGCTGCCAAACCGGTACATATTTTTGCATTCCAGGACCAGTGTATTCAGCACGCGGACGGATTAAACGATTGTTTTCATATTGTTCAAGAATGTGTGCAAGCCATCCTGAAACACGGCTTACCGCAAAAATTGGTGTAAATAAGTCATGATCAATGCCAAGGCTGTGGTATACAGACGCAGAATAGAAATCTACGTTTGGCGGAAGTTTTTTCTCACCGGTTACCATGCTCTCAATCTTAGCAGACATTTGGTATAATTCTTCCTGTCCTGTTAATTCAGTCAATTTTTGAGACATAGCTCTTAAATGTTTTGCACGAGGATCACCAAGACGGTATACTCTGTGTCCAAAGCCCATGACTTTTTCTTTGTTATCAAGTTTTGCTCTAATATAAGGTTCAACATTTTCAAGTGAACCAATTTCAGTCAGCATTTTCATAACAGCTTCGTTTGCGCCGCCGTGTAAAGGACCTTTTAGAGCGCCAATAGCTGATGTTACACCTGAGTAAACATCGGATAAAGTTGCAACACAAACGCGGGCAGTAAATGTAGACGCATTCAATTCGTGGTCTGCATGAAGTACCAATGCTTTGTTAAATGCTTCTTCTGCAATTGCTTCAGGCTCTTTTCCGCTTAACATATATAGGAAATTAGCTGCAAAGCTTAAATCCGCTTTTGGAGCAACTGGTTCAAGACCCTTTCTAACACGGGCAAAAGCAGTAACGAGTGCGGGCATTTTAGCTTGCAGACGGATTGCTTTTCGATAATTCGCAGCTTCAGCCATTAAATCAGCTTCTTCATCGTATAACCCCAGCATAGATACGAGTGTGCGAAGCGCTGCCATAGGATGAACGGTTTTGATTGGCATCATTTTAAGAAAATCCAATACTTCCTGTGGAAGGGTTGCATTTTCAGCTATTTGTTTTGAAAGTTCATCTAATTGTGATTGTGTCGGTAATTTACGGTGCCAAAGCAAATAAATTACTTCTTCAAACCTAGCGTTTTCTGCCAAATCATCGATGTTGTACCCCGCATAAGTAAGGGTGTCGTCAATAATTGAGCTGATTGAGGAAGTTGTTGCCACTACCCCTTCAAGTCCACGTGTAACTGTCATAATTCTACATCTCCTTTACATTCTAAATTTCCCCATACCCTTTGTTGAATAAAAAATTTACTGAACATAATTTTCAGTAATAAGGAAAGGCATCCATTAATGTTAAGGTATCATTTGAAGCTGCATGCTATTCTCGATGGTGGCAGCCATTTTTATATATTTTAGGCACAAGGAATCCTCTGCGCTCGAGCACATGCTCAAAAAAATGACAAACTAATGAATACCTAAACTTTCCCAAAAACAATCATTTTACAAGTATTTTAGCATATAAACGTGATATATGTAAAAAAGGATGCGCTTACAAGACCTATTATATACAATTTTCACAACTTTGTGAATGAAAAGGAACATAAAATGCAAAAAAAAATAAAATTTTGCGAAAATACTAACGAATTAGCTCCATTATTTTCATAGCTGTGTAAGCGATTCCAGCACCAATTAAGGGGCCGACAGCCACCCCTTTAAAAAGTGAAACAGCGAGAATTGTACCTAAAACCAGAGCAGTTGTAATTTGCGGATCCTTTGCTAAAAGGGTGACGCCTCCCTTTGCGAGCAGCGCAACAAGCATTCCGGAAATAAGGGCGATCCACGCAAAAGGTGATTTAAAAGCATCGAACAAATCTTTTAATCCAATTTCACCGCTTGCAATTGGGGCTAATACCGCTATGGTGATAATTGTAACTCCCCAATTGATCCCCTTAGACTGCACGGCTGAAAAAAACTTGCTATCAAGGCCGATTATTTTAAACAGCAGTAAAACACCTACAGAAATCATTAATGAATTATTTTTTGCCACAAATCCAATCACTAGCAGCAAAAGGAGAAACATCCATGACTGACTGATCATTCGAGCACCATTCCTTTTATCTTTATCCATGATTAAATTGCTTCGAACCTCCAGGTTCCTTCCTATTTAAATAATATAGAAACCTTTTTTTGGGTGGTTCGTATCAATAGTATTGTTTATTTAAAAATTTTATTTGAGGCATTATACAGTTCTTTTAAATTCTGTTAAACTAAAAATGCCATTTACCGTTTTTTTGAAAGGAGGAGAACTTTTGAATCAAACATACATAAATCGTACGATTCGTTTTGTTATTGTAATAGCAATCGTTATTGCAGCTCTTTTAGCCTTTTATTATCTTTCTAAAATCACATATCCTTTTTTAATTGGATTAGCCATCGCCTTTTTAATGAATCCGCTGGTTGACTTTTTAGAAAAAAAAGGAAGGATGCCGCGAATACTTGCTGTCCTGCTTTCGCTCATCATTATTATTGCTGTATTTGCAGGATTAGTAACCATTTTAATCACCGAAATCGTTTCAGGTGCCAATTATTTAGCGAATATGGTGCCAAAGCACCTTGATACACTAATCGGTTATATCGAGAAGGTGGTCGCAGCTCAGATTATTCCATTCTATAATCACTTAACAAGTATTTTTGATAAGCTTCAGCCAGGTCAGCAGGATACCATCATGGTAAATATTCAAAATGTCGGCAAAAAAATTGGAGAAACGGCCGGGTCTTTTATTAAAAATCTTTTTGGCAATATTCCCAACATCCTGTCATGGTTTCCAAATGCGGCCACAGTGCTTATCTTTTCCTTGCTTGGTACCTTTTTTATTAGTAAAGATTGGTATAAACTGGCTGCAGCTGGCGACAAACTTCTTCCCGAAAAAGCAAAAACAAGCGGAAAAACCGTTTTCGTTGATTTGAAAAAAGCATTTTTCGGCTTTATCCGGGCACAGTTAACCTTGATGTCCATTACAACCGTTATTATTCTGATTGGTCTCATGATTCTGCGCATTGATTATGCGATTACAATCGCTCTCGTTGCCGGCATTTGTGAAATTCTCCCTTATATTGGAACAGGTATTGTTTTTGTTCCTTGGATCATTTACGAAATCTTTACCGGCGATATGGGGCTTGCAATTGGATTAGGAGTGCTTTACATCGTCGTGATTGTTCAAAGGCAGATTATTGAGCCTAAAGTTCTTTCTTCGAGCATCGGTCTAGATCCTCTTGCAACATTAATTGCATTGTTTGTAGGATTTAAATTAATTGGATTCTTGGGATTAATTGTTGGACCGGTAACATTGGTAATCATTAACACACTTAACAGAGCCAATGTCTTTAAAGATACCTGGGCTTTCATCATGGGTAAAAAAATTTAACCTAAAAAGCGCCGCTTTCCTTAGGAAAACCGGCGCTTTTCATATTTCTATTATTGTAACCTTTAAAGGACGCTTGCGTGCCCTTTATAAATAAATCCTCTTGTAGCGTCAACCGTAATTTCCTGACCTTCGCTGAAAAGATTTAAAGCATTTTCAACTCCAACAATAACTGGAATGCCCAGATTTAAACCAACAACGGCTCCATGGCTTGTTAATCCGCCCTCTTCCGTAATCAGTGCAGCGCATTTTTCAATGGCAGGAACCATATCCTTATCGCTGCCCATTGTTACTAAGATAGAGCCCGGTTTTGCTTTTTCCAGTGCCTCCTGTGCATTATGCGCAATGACAACTTTTCCAAAAGCGGATTTTCTGCCAATCCCTTGAGCTTTAGCCAGGATATCTCCAACAACATGGATTTTCATCAAATTGGTGGTTCCTGCTTCTCCCACAGGAACTCCTGCTGTAATAACCACTAAATCACCATGTTTTACAATTCCGCTGTTTAAACTTTCTTGAACTGCAATATCGAGCATTTCATCTGTAGTGGTTGCGAACACACTCATTTGCGGATAAACACCCCATACGAGTGATAAGCGGCGTGAAACCGATGGATTAGACGTAACAGCCACAATTGGTGCTTTTGGACGATATTTTGAAATCATTCGTGCGGTACGGCCGCTCTCAGTTGGTGTAATAATGGCATTCACTTCAAGGTTTAATGCAGTATGGGCAACAGATTGGCCAATGGCGTCCGTTACGTTATGCTCCGTATCCTTGCTGCGGTTTGTTAAAATTTCTTTATGATCAAGCGCTTGTTCTGCTCTTGATGCGATGTTATTCATTGTTTGTACCGCTTCAACCGGGTATAATCCAGCGGCTGTTTCACCCGAAAGCATAATCGCATCGGTGCCGTCAAAGATGGCATTCGCAACATCGCTGGCTTCTGCACGTGTCGGCCGAGGATTTCTCTGCATAGAATCTAACATTTGCGTCGCAGTTATGACTGGTTTCCCTAAAGCGTTACATTTTTTAATGAGCATTTTTTGAACAAGCGGAACCTCTTCTGCCGGAATTTCTACACCAAGATCGCCCCGTGCTACCATTAAACCATCAGAAACCTCAAGAATATCGTCAATATTATCGACACCTTCTTGATTTTCAATCTTTGGAATAATATGTATATGGGCTGCATCATTTTCCTCTAATAATTGACGGATCTCCAATACATCACTCGTTCTGCGCACAAATGAGGCCGCAATAAAATCGACTCCCTGCTCAATCCCAAAAAGAATATCGTTTGTATCTTTTTCCGTAATCCCTGGCAAATTGACAGATACTCCCGGTACATTAACACCTTTTTTATTTTTTAAAGTACCGCTGTTTAAAATTTTGGTAAGAATTTCACCTGCATTTTTGTCAATGCTCAAAACTTCTAATCCAATTAAACCATCATCTAATAAAATTTTTGATCCTGCTTGAACATCATCAATTAATCCAGGGTATGTAATTGAAAATTTTTCAACTGTTCCTTCTACCTCATTCATCGAGACGATGATATTCTCGCCGGATTTCAGTTCAATCGCTCCGCCCTGCATATTATGTGTCCGAATTTCCGGACCCTTTGTGTCCAGCAAAATGGCTACCATTTTCCCTGTCAATTTTGCAGCTTCACGAATATTCTTAATACGCTCCCCATGCTCCTCGTAATCACCATGGGAAAAATTTAAGCGGGCAACATTCATTCCTGAATTAATTAACTTGGCTAGTGTTTCAACACTTTCACTTGCAGGACCAATAGTACAAACAATTTTCGTCTTCCGTAACATCTTCGCTTCCTCCTCAAGGTCACTATTTGACTTTATATCGATAATTCCTTCGACAGCTTTAAAAGGTCGAGATCTAAAGTATGCTTTCTCCCAAGAGCCTCAATGATGTCATAGTCTACGATCTTGTTATCCTCAATCCCAACTGCACGTCCGCCTTGTCCGGCAATGAGAAGTTCAACTGCCCTGGCACCTAAACGGCTTGCAAGCACCCGGTCGAATGCAGTTGGTGACCCTCCCCGCTGTATATGTCCTAAAACAGATACTCTCGTATCAAAGTTCGTCACTTCTTTTAATTTTTTCCCAAATTCTATTCCGCTTGCTACGCCTTCAGCAACTATAATGATACTGTGCTTTTTACCGCGCTCATGCCCTTTTCTGAGCCTTTCCGCAATTTCAGCCATGTCATAGTTTTCTTCCGGAATTAAGATTGTTTCTGCTCCGCCGGCCAGTCCAGCCCATAGAGCCAAATCACCAGCGTCCCTTCCCATTACTTCAATGACAAAAGTTCTTTCATGAGATGTGGCAGTATCACGGATTTTGTCCAGAGCATCAATTACTGTATTTAATGCCGTGTCAAAACCAATCGTAAATTCCGTCCCCGGGATATCATTGTCAATGGTCCCCGGTACCCCTACACAAGGAAAACCTTGTTCTGTCAGGGCTTTTGCGCCTCTGTACGAGCCGTCACCGCCAATAACAACAAGTCCTTCAATACCATGCACTTTTAATTGCTCGATTCCTTTTTGCTGTCCTTCTTTTGTTTTAAATTCAGGACAACGGGCTGAAAATAACATCGTTCCGCCGCGGTGAATAATATCTCCTACAGAACCCAATTCCAGCTTTTTAATATTCCCGTTAATTAACCCTGTGTACCCGCCATAAATCCCATACACTTCCATGTTATGGAAGATTGCCTTTCGAACAACTGCACGAATGGCAGGATTCATACCTGGAGAGTCTCCACCGCTTGTCAACACACCAATTTTCTTCATCTTCGTCACCTCAAAGGTAAATTGAATCATCAAACCTTTATGTAAAAGGAAATGATAAACGAAACAGACTGAACATGCTAACTTTATTATGAAGCAGAATGATCAGGAATATTTATAAAATAACATGAAGAAATATTGTTCACAACTGAATCATGCATGCTGAGTTAATAGGCGGAATTGTTTTGAAACTGCAAACGCTTATTTTGTTAAAAACAATCAGAATTGCTTTATTTTTACAAAGATTTGCAAAAAAAACGTGCCCAAACTAGAGCACGTTTAATTGACTTCGACGAAGTCATTTTCAAACGAAAACATACCGATTTTTCTAAATCTTTGATAACGGGATTCGATCAATTCAGTTTCAGAAAGAGGTAATAGTTTTTTGAGCGACCCTAATAATACATTTTCAATTTCTTGTGCTTGCATTTGTATATTTTTATGTGCTCCGCCTTTTACTTCTGGAATAATTTCATCAATTATTCCAAGCTGCTTTAAATCCGGTGCAGTGATTTTCATGGTTTCTGCTGCCATTTTGGCTTTTGTCGCATCTCTCCATAAAATAGCTGCTGCACCTTCTGGTGAAATAACGGAATAGGTGGAATTCTCGAGCATATGAATGTAGTTGCCTACACTGAGAGCCAATGCACCCCCGCTGCCGCCTTCACCAATGACTATACAAATAACAGGAACTGTCAATCCCGCCATTTCCACTAAATTTTTTGCAATGGCTTCGCTTTGCCCCCGCTCCTCAGCCGCTTTTCCAGGATAAGCTCCTTTCGTATCAATAAAGCAAATAATGGGCCGATTGAATTTCTCTGCCTGCTTCATTAAACGAAGAGCCTTGCGGTAGCCTTCCGGGTGAGGCATTCCAAAATTGCGGCGGATGTTTTCTTTCGTATCCTTGCCCCGCTGATGTCCAATAACCGTAACAGGCAGTCCTTTAAATTTAGCAATTCCGCCGACAATGGCTTCATCATCACCAAAAGTCCTGTCACCGTGACACTCAAAAAAATCCTCAAATAAATACGGTATATAATCCAGTGTTGTCGGCCTGTTCGGAAAACGGGCGATTTGAACACGATCCCACGGTTTTAGGTTTGCATAAATATCATTTTCAAGTTTTTCGAGCCTTTTCTCCAGTTTTTCTATCTCTGGGGATAGATCAAGTTCAGAGGTTTTTGTAAACTCTCTTAATTCATTTATTTTATCTCTTAACTGAATAATCGGACGTTCAAATTCCAGTTCGCCTACCATTCTAGTTCACCTCCTGGCTGATGGATATCAAGAATGCTTGCAATTTGGTCTTTTAAGTCTAGACGGGAAATAATAGCATCCAGCTGTCCATGTTTTAAAAGAAACTCGGCTGTTTGGAAATCTTCAGGGAGTTCTTCCCGGATCGTCTGCTCAATCGTCCTTCGCCCAGCGAATGCGATTAATGCTCCAGGCTCAGCAAAGTTATAATCCCCCATCGTTGCAAAACTGGCAGAAACACCGCCCGTTGTTGGGTGGGTCAAAATGGATATATATAGTCCGCCATTTTCGCTGAATTTTTTTAAAGCAACACAGGTTTTGGCCATTTGCATTAAGCTCAATGCCCCTTCCTGCATCCTGGCACCGCCCGAAGCAGTAAAAATAATAAAGGGTACGGAAAGTTCTTCTGCCTTTTCAACTGCACGGGTGATTTTTTCCCCTACAACCGATCCCATGCTGCCCATTCGAAAAGATGAATCCATTACAGCTACGACAAGTTTATGCTGATTTACGGATCCGCTTCCGGTGACAACCGCTTCATGAAGCTTGCTTGTTTGTTGGTCTTTTTTCAGTTTTTCAATGTATCCCGGGAAATTTAATGGATTTTCTGAGATCATGTTTGCATCAAATTCTTCAAAGGTTCCTTCATCCAGGAAACTTTCCAATCGCTCCCAGGCACTCATTTGAAAGTGGTGGCCGCAATTCATGCATACCTTACAGTTTTTCACTAAATCCTTTGTATACATGATTTTTTTACACGATGGACATTTTGTTAATAGCCCTTCAGGAACATCTTGTTTTAAAGAACTGGATGGAATTGTCGCATATTTTTTCTTTTTCGTTTTTGCATTCGTAAAAAGGTCCTTAAGCAAGGTAAAACCTCCCTCGTAGGTAGAGCTCAGACAAGCTGGCAAAATATTTTGTCGGTTTTTTAGTCTGAAGTTTTCTTTTTCGCTCATGGCGTTTACATTATAGGAATGACAGTGGCCAGACCACTTAAAAATTTAAAAATGCCCATTTTGTTTGGGCTTGAACGCTTGTCTTCACTATAAAATAAGAAAGCTTCAAAAACTGTCAGTACATGTCATTAAAAAGTCGACAATTTTCTGAGTTCCCAATAAGCAGAAAGAGTTTTCACCTCGTCTCCCAATTCTAATGCATGCAGGAGATTAGCATAATCCTCTTTGTTAAACCTATTCTTTTCTATTGATTGGGATACACAATAATCTTTTAAAATGACCCATATTCGGAATAATAAATGGTTTTCAGACATTTGAATAACTTTATAAAAGAATTCATTATCATCTATGTGGTCCGACTTAAACAAATTTTCCAATCGGTTTAAGCCTTCTTTTGACGCTCTTTTCAGAATGATCCGCAAACAATCCAGCTCGATCAAGTGCTTTGTATCAATGGCATCCCTTTTTGCCTTCTCATCCTTTAAAATAAACGTTCCTAAAAGGGGAACCAATTGATGATCTCTAAAATCCTTGATAAACGTACCTTCTCCGCGCCTGGTTTCAATTAATCCAAGCAATTCTAAAGCTCTTAAGGCTTCGCGAACGGAAGAGCGCCCGACACGCAGGCGCTCAGATAACTCACGTTCAGAAGGAATTTTATCTCCAGACTTTAGGTTGCCGGCGGAAATCATTTCTCTAAGCTGATCGACAATCTCAAGGTATATTTTCGAAGCAGTCACCGCTGGAATCACTCACTTTTTCCAATAATAGCGAGCCTCATTGTTTTTTCTTTAATTTCTTCAGGGTCCACTTTGAGACGGGCAACACCTGTTTCCATTGCCGCTTTCGCAACAGCAGCTGCTACCGCTGGAGCAACACGCGGATCAAATGGTGCCGGAATGACATAATCAGCATTTAATTCATCTTCATGAACTAAACCTGCAATTGCTTCAACAGCGGCTACCTTCATTTTTTCATTAATATACTTTGCCCGAACATCAAGAGCACCACGGAATATCCCTGGAAAAGCAAGAACATTATTTACTTGGTTAGGAAAATCGGAACGTCCTGTTCCAACAACCCTAGCACCTGCTTCTTTAGCAATATTCGGCATAATTTCAGGAGTTGGATTTGCCATGGCAAAGATAATCGAATCCGGTTTCATGGTCGCAACCATTTCTTTGGTTAACGCACCCTCAGCCGAAACGCCAATAAATACATCGGCATCTTTGATCACATCCTGAAGAGTTCCTTTTAAATTATCACGATTTGTGAATTTAGCCACCTCTGTTTTAACCGCGTTCATTCCTTCCGGTCTGCCTTCGTAGATGGCTCCTTTTGTATCACACATGATTATATCGCGAACTCCATAACTGTATAACAGCTTGATGATGGCAATTCCGGCTGCTCCTGCTCCATTGGCAACCACTTTAATCTCATTCATCTTTTTGCCAACCAGCCTTAGTGCATTTACAAGTGCGGCCACTGTTACAATGGCGGTACCGTGCTGATCATCGTGAAAGATTGGGATATTTGATTCTTTCTTTAGCCGCTCTTCAATGACAAAGCAATTCGGAGCAGCGATATCCTCGAGATTTACCCCTCCGAATGTCGGCTCAAGCAATTTAACGGTTTCGATAATTTTTTCAACGTCTGTTGTGTCCAGGCAAATCGGAAAAGCATCGACACCCGCGAAGCTTTTAAAAAGAACGGCTTTCCCTTCCATTACCGGAAGTGCAGCCTCAGGTCCAATATTCCCCAGACCAAGTACAGCTGTCCCATCTGAAACAACTGCAACCATATTCCCTTTCATTGTGTAATCATATACTTTTTCAGGAGTTTCATAAATGTCTTTACATGGCTCAGCCACTCCAGGAGAGTAGGCCAAACTTAAATCCTTTGCATTTCTAACTTGGACTTTAGATTTTGATTCCAGCTTTCCCTTGTTTATTCTGTGCATATGTAATGCTTCTTCGCGCAAGGTCATTCATACCTCACTCCTTAAGTTTTTTAGCTGATTTTCTCTCATCATTCTCTGTTTGGGTGAACAGACCAGACGGTCTCCTTACCACTATAACACATAAAAGTTAGTTGTAAAGGTTAATCTTGCAGGATAACGTTCGGATAGCCCAGCAGTTTTTTCAATTTTTCCAATAATTCAACATTTCCTGAGACATTACTTTCTCTTGAAAGTCTCAGTGTTTTATTTGATCCTTCATAATAAAGAATCACTTCTATTTCACCTTTGTTTTCCTTCAATAATTGATTTAGTTGTTTAAGAAAGTAGGGGTTTTGTTTTTCCTGCTCCAGTTTTAAATACAAAACAGGCTGTTTTTCCTGCCCTTCTTGAACCCAATCTTCAAGTGGTGTTACTCTTTGAATGATAAATTGATGTTTTCCTGAACGCTCTTCTACTTTTCCTTCTATCAGCACCATATTCCCTTGCTCAAGAAGCAGAGAATATTTTTTATAGGCATTTGGAAAGGCGACTGCTTCCATTTCACCGCTTGAATCATTTACGTTAAAAAAAGCCATCAATTCTCCGTTTTTTGTACGGATTTTCTTTATCGATGCAATGTATACTCCGGATTTCTCCCCCTTGTGAGCAGGCGAAAGGTCGATTAACTGGCGTGCTCCTCTTTCTTTAAGTTTCTTTTCAAAAATAAAGAGCGGGTGATTCGAGAGGTATATGCCCAATGCTGCCTTCTCACAAACCAATTTTTCTTCTAAAGGGATTGGGTCTATTTGAACATATTTGGGTTTTGGAAAAAACTCTTCTTCTGCAAACAAGTCAAATTGATTTGAATTGATTGGTCTGATTAACTGAGCATGCTCTATCGCAACATCCAAGCTTGCCAGCAGAACAGCACGATCTTCTCCAAATTCATCAAAACTGCCCGAGTGCACAAGCGATTCTAACGTTTTTCGATTCACTGTTTTCGTTGAAACTCTAATACAAAAATCAAATAGGTCAACAAACTTTTTTTCTTTTCTTGCTTGAAAAATTTCCTTCAGAGATATGGCCCCGACTCCTCGTATTGCGGCAAGGCTGTACCGAATCATGTTATTTTCCACCTTGAATGAATAACTGCTGCAATTGATGGACGGAGGCAAAATCTGAATCCCCATTTGTTTTGATTCACGGACATACTGTGCAATCTTTACATCGCTTCCGATCACGGATGTCAAAAGTCCCGCCATAAAATAAACGGGAAAGTGGACCTTCAAGTAGGCAAGCTGATAGGCAATCATACTGTAGGCAACAGCGTGGCTGCGATTAAATCCGTAGTTGGCAAAGCGGACGATTAAGTCATAAATTTCGTTTGCAAGCGGAGCATCATATCCCTTTTTTAGAGCTCCTTTGACAAAGTGATTCCTTTCCTGATCGAGAACCTCTTTTTTCTTTTTCGAAACGGCCCGTCTTAACAAGTCAGCTTCTCCAAGGGAAAACCCGGCCATTCTCGAAGCAATTTGCATAATTTGTTCTTGGTAAACAATGACGCCGTACGTATTTTCCAATATTGGTTTTAAATCCGGATGAGGATAACTAACCTGCTGTGCGCCATGTTTGCGGTCAATAAACAGCGGGATGTTCTCCATCGGTCCCGGACGGTAAAGAGCATTCACCGCAACAATATCTTCAAAGCATGACGGTTTAAGCCTCATTAATACTTTTCTCATTCCTTCTGATTCAAGCTGAAAAATCCCCGTTGTTTCTCCCCTTGATAATAAATCGTAAACAGCTTGATCATCCAAAGGAATGGAGCTGATGTCGATTTTCTTGCGATGATTTCGGTATATGGAATTCAAAATATCATCAATGATTGTCAGGTTTCTCAATCCAAGAAAATCCATCTTTAATAATCCAAGTTCTTCTAAATATTCCATTGAATATTGGGTCAAGTAAACATGGTTATTCCCGGTTTGAATGGGAACCAGTTCAACAAGCGGTTTGTCGCTAATGACCACTCCGGCAGCATGGGTGGAAGTGTGCCGCGGCAGCCCTTCCAGTTTTAATGCAGTGGCAAAAAGCCTCTGGTTAGTTGGATTTTCTTCAGTAAAGGATCTTAATGCTGATGATTCCTGATATGCCGCAGAAAGATTGATTCCGGGACGGGCTGGAATAAGACGTGTCAGAGTATCAAGCTCCTTTGTATTTAAACCGAATACTCGGCCGACATCCCTTAATACCGCTTTAGCGGCCATTGTTCCAAAAGTAGCGATTTGCGCAACATGCAATTCCCCGTACTTTCCTGCTACATATTCGATCACTTCATCTCTCCGCGTATCAGGGAAATCAATATCGATATCCGGCATACTGACCCGTTCAGGATTTAAGAAACGTTCAAACAACAAATGATGTTTAATCGGATCTACATTCGTTATATTCAATACATATGCAACCAGCGAACCCGCTGCGGACCCCCTTCCGGGACCTATTAATATTCCTTTGCTCCGCGCATATCTGATAAAATCCCATACAATTAAAAAATAATCGCTAAATTTCATTCGCTTAATAACCGATAGCTCATAGCGGAGACGCTCCACATGTTGATTTGTTCGTTCGGTATAGCGTTCTTTTAGCCCTTCCTCACATAGCTCCTCGAGGTACTGATCAGCGGATTTCCCATTTTCCGTTGGATATTTAGGAAGATAGGTTTTATTCAGTTCCATGTTACACTCACAGCGTCTTGCAATGTGAATGGTGTTTTCCAGCGCATCGGGAAAATCAGGCAGGCAGTCGATCATTTCGTTTGCTGTTTTTAGATAAAATTGATCACTTCCAAGTTTTTGTCTGTGTTCGTCTTGTAATTTATCTCCATTTTTAATTGATAGTAAACATTCGTGTGCAAACATGTCTTCTTTTTCCAAAAAATATACCTGATTTGTTGCAGCCAAAGGAACATTCATTTCTTTGGCGATGAAAGACAGCTTTCCTCTTAACATCTCTTCCTTATGTAATCCGTGGTTTTGAATGGAAAGAAAAAAATTCTCCTTTCCAAACATACTTCTGAACTTTTGGATCAATTCTTTTGCAGCTTGTTCGTTGTCATCCAGCAGATATTGTTCTATTTCCCCTTCAAGCCCAGGTGTAATTGCGATCAACCCTGCAGAATAGTGTCTCAGCCATTTGAGTGGAATCCCATTATCTGCTTTTGTTTTGACAACACTTGATATTTTGATGAGATTTTTAAAACCGATGTTATTTTCCGCCAATAAAACAAGCGGGTGGGAGGTATTTTCCTCGCTCTCGCTTGCAATATCGACCGTTAAACCCATTATCGGTTTTATATGATTGTCTTTGCATAATTTATAAAACTCAACTGCTCCATACAGGACATTTCGGTCCGTGAGAGCTAATGCTTTTATATTTTTTCGGGCAGCTTGTTTAACTAGCTCTTTTAAAGGAATCGTACTTGATAATAGACTGTACGCACTGTATATATGCAGGTGAATAAAAGACATACTTGTCACACCCTTATATTCTTATTCTCTCTTTCATTATAGAGGTTCTGATAAAAAAAGAAAGTATGTTCTGTTTTATAAACTATTTTCCCTTAAAAACATAATCCATTTCTGTTGTCCATATGATGATAGTAATTTGAGTGTGGATAAGGTGGATGAGACAATGAAAGAAATTGGATTTTTCCCATCATTTATTGAGAGTTATTTTATCGCGCTTGGTGTTTTGCTGGGAGGCTCCATAATTGGCGGAATCGCCTCTTTTTTAACTGGACAGCCTTTATTATTTTCCGTATCTAGGCTGTCGTCAGTCTTAAGAATTTGGGCCATCGTTGCTGCAATCGGGGGAACATTTGATGCTGTCTACAGCTTTGAAAGAGGTATTTTTGACGGAGAAACAAGAGATATTGTGAAACAATTGCTGTTAATTTTTGCAGCTTTAGGAGGAGCACAAACAGGTGCACTGCTTATTAAATGGCTGACGCAGGAGAGTGTTTCATGAGGATTCCTCCCTTATATCGAAACCCCTCATGGCAGCGCTTTTTAGCAGGTGCCGCAATCGGCGGTATCATCAGCTGGAGTATCTTTTTATATATTTTTGGTTTTTGGCAGGACAAACATACCAAAATTATCCGCAAACAGCAGGAATACATCCGCGATTTAAAAAAAGACATCGGCATTTGGCAGGAAGAATATAAAACAGCTAACAAGCGCAATATCGAAAAAATAACGGTTCAAACCATTAATGTCAAAATAACAAACTGGGAAAAATACGGACTTGATTCATTCAGTGCTTATCAAGTAGAAGACTCCGTTAAAGAAGATATTCGAATGATGTTAGCAAAAGACCTGGAGACAGTTTTTAAAAGCAAAGACCTGATAAAAAAAATCATCGAAAATAAAACCGTAAAGCTAAATGATAAAAGATACAAACTTGAAGTAAAAGAAATGATCATTTACACGACCCTCTCGATTAGACTCGAGATCAAATTTGAAGAATAAGGGAACTAAGAATCGGCTCAGCCGATTCTTAAGCTTATTTTAGCCTGCACAAACTTCTTCTAATTTTTTCACGACGGTGTGCACTTCATCCCATGAGTAGATGGTAGCCCCAGATGCAAGCGGGTGTCCTCCGCCATTAAACATTCTTGCGACTGTATTAATTACTGGGCCCTTTGAGCGCAGGCGAACGCGAATTTGTGTGTCTTCTTCAATGAAAAAGACCCAGGCTTTTATACCCGCAGCATTTCCTAATGCCCCTACAAGCGATGAAGCCTCAGAAGCTGTAGCCTCATATTCATCAAGGAGTTCTTTTGGAAGTCTCATCGATGCTGCACCATTTGCGTGGACTTCAAAATTCAAAAGAATGTATCCATTCAGCTTCACAATATTCGGCTTCAGTTCGTACATTTTGTCATAAATCTCGGTCCGAGAAAAATCATAGTGAATTAATTCTCCCGAATAGGCAAACGTCTTTTCTGTTGTACTCGGGAACAAAAATCTCCCCGTATCCCCGACAATCCCTGCATACAAAAGCCGTGCTGCTTCATCATTCATGACTAAGCCTTTATCTTTTCCAAGTAAATAAAGCTCGTAAATCATCTCGCTGACAGAGCTGGCATTTGTATCGACCCAAAGCAAGTCTCCATATGGTTCTTCATTTGGATGGTGGTCAATTTTAATTAGTTTATCCCCAAGTGTGTACCTGCTGTCGCTGATCCTCTCTTGATTCGCCGTATCACAGACAATGACAAGCGCCCCTTTGTATACTTCATCCTCAATTTCGTCCACCCTCTTTAAATAATAGAGAGACGGGTCTTCCTGGCCCACGGCAAAGATTCTTTTTTCCGGGAATGATGCTTTTAATACTTCAGCCAATCCGAATTGGGAGCCGTATGCATCAGGGTCCGGCCGAATATGGCGGTGGATAATGATCGTATCAAATGCTTTGATGGTTTCTAATATTTGTTCTTTCATGAGGTACTCCTTCCGTAAGACCTATTTACTTTTTCTGCTTGATTTGTCATTTTTAATACATTAAGGTATAGAGACTAACAAATATGAAATGTGGAGGAATGGATCAATGCCCCTGCTTGCTTTCCTAATTGTCCTGACCCTAGCTTTCTATTTATTTTATAAAATAAAGTACGCAAGAAGCAATCGTCCTGCTGAAAAGAAATGGCTTTCTTCAAAATCAAGCATTGCCCTTGGCTTGTTTGTCTGTTTATTTGGGGTTAACCAGCTATTCATACATCACACAACGGTCACCTACATTGTTGCTGCTGTCTTTATCCTTGTTGGAGGGCTGAGTGCCATGGCAGGAATTAAAGACTATAAACATTACCTTCCCTACGCCATAGAGGAAGCTGAAAGCTTAAAAGAGTAAGAACATAAGAAAAGCGCAAGCGCCTTCAGAACAAGCACAGCTTGTTCTTGCGATGCATA
>CAZAEW010000012.1:66095-74099 GCA_964484065.1 uncultured Bacillus sp. | reverse complement strand
ACCAGTACAGCAGAAGGCAAAATCACACTATGGATGTCCGAAGTTTGAACATCTTTGGACAGAGGAAGGCAAAATCGCACTATGGATGTCCGAAGTTTGAACATCTTTGGACAGAGGAAAACAACATCGCATCATGGATGTCCGAAGTTCGGGCACCTTCGGACCAAACATTTTATGCTAATTCAATTGCTGATTTTCGTAAAAGAGCAGTGATAATTCAGTTGTGTATTTTAATTTTCTACTCGATAACTGAGCAACTTAGTCTAATCAGGCGCTGCCTTTTTAAGTTTTTAGCAATCTAATAATGTTGTTTATACATCTTAAAATCCATATAATTAGGCAAGAGAGTGGCATTTCTTTTAAAAAGAAGGGTGAAAGATGAAATTCCTTAAAATTCTTTTTTTATTTATCATGGCAATATTTTTTCATCCTGCTTTTTCCTCGGCACATGCCTACATCATTAAATCTTTACCCGCTGAAAATCAGATTTTTCAACATCCGCCAAAGACGGTGAGCATAGAATTTAATGAAGAAATTCAGCCGAGCTTTCATGATCTCCGTGTTTTTGATCAGAATGGCAGCCGTGTTGATAATGGGAACCAGCATATCCTTAAGCAAAATCATAAATTGCTTGAAGCAGATTTAAAATCCAATTTGCCGCCAGGCATTTACAGCCTGAAATGGAAGGCTGTCTCAAGTGACGGCCACCCGGTTGACGGGGTGGTTCCGTTTCAAATTGGGGACAATTCAAGCAAACTCCAATCTGCAAAGTCAGGAACTAGAGGATATGTTCCCGGTCTTGACCTGATCATCATTCGCTGGCTTCAGTACCTTGGCAGTGCTATTTTTGTCGGCCTGCTTTTTTATTCCCTTTGCGTGCTGCCAAAGGGAAGTCTGCAAAGTGCACAGATCGCTGAACGATACAAAAAAATATCAGACCTTGGATTTATCCTTTTATGTTTTGGCACTATAGCAGCCTTTCCAATGCAGGCAGTAATCGAATCAGGCCAATCATGGGCAACAGTCTGGACACCGGCCATCTTTAAGGAACTATTGACAAATACTCTCTTTGGAGCCGTCTGGATCCTTCAAGTCATAATCCTGTTTTGGCTTATGAACCTTTCTAAGCTGCGAAGCCACCGTGTCTATAAATGGTTTTATTTTGCTTTAGCAGCAAGTGTGCTGGCAGCAAAAGCAGTGACAAGCCATGCATACGCTGCTGCAAATAAATATATAGCAATATTTGCGGATTTTTTGCATCTGCTGAGTGCCTCAGTTTGGATTGGCAGCTTAATCGCAATGGTTATTTTACTGCCATTAAGAAAAAGCGAAGAGGGCAGACTATTCTTCAGAGGAATCATTCATCTTTTTTTTCAGTGGGGAGTTCTCGCAGTTCTCACTCTAACAGCCACAGGCATTTACGGAAGTTTTTTATCTATACCAACACTGGGTTCTTTACTTAATACCATTTACGGCCGGGTTTTGCTTGGAAAGGTCATTTTGTTTTTCGTCATGCTCCTGTTTGCATGGGTAAATTTTTCAAAAGGAAGAAGAGACGTACAAAAAGGGTGGGGGACTTCTCTTCGCGTTGAGCTTGGAGCTGGTCTCTCCGTCCTCGTTCTCGCTGTTATTTTAACGAATTTACCGACTGCCATGTCTTCGCCCGGACCGGTTCAAGAGTCGAAAACCCTGAAAAATAAGCAGAGCGTTTCCTTAAGCATTGGACCGAATGTGATTGGAAATAATACATTTAAAATTTTGCTTAATGACCAAAACGGAAGGCCGCAGTCAAATATTGAACAAGTCTCGTTGACATTTACCTTTCTTGAGAAAAATCTTGAGGAGAATACCATAAATATTCCTGAAACTGCTGAGGGAAGATATGAAACAAAAGGGATGTATTTGAATAGGGCTGGACGCTGGAAGATTCATGTTCATGTGCTGACCAAAAGTTTAGAGGATTTAGATGCAGATTTTTCAATTATTACAGGAAGCCAATAATTTGAATGAAGGGAAAGGGTTCATGAAAAAATATGTTGGGGTTTTTTCAAAGATGTCGCTTTTGTTCTGCTTAATATTCGGACTTTTTAGCAGTATGGCAAGCGCCCATGTATCGGTTAATCCACCGACATCCATTATAGGAGCGTGGGAAACGTATTCCGTTAAGGTTCCTGTTGAAAAAGATATCCCAACAACAAAGTTCACGCTGAAAATCCCTTCCGGTGTTGAATTCGAGTCCTATCAGCCTGTGGCCGGGTGGAATTTTTCAAGCCAAAAGGATCAGAAGGGGAATATTACAGCTATAACATTTGAATCGTCGGGCACAGGGATTTTGCCGGGACAGTTTCAGCAGTTTATTTTTACTGCTAAGAATCCTGATAAGGCTGAACAAGCTGCCTGGGATGCTTATCAATATTATCAAGATGGCAGCGTTGTCGAGTGGACGGGTGATGAAGGTGCGAAAACACCGCATTCGATCACGGATTTCGTTGCAGCAGCAGGCAGCAAGACGATTAAGGCACCGGAAGAAACCGAAAAAGCTGCCACAGCTGCAAATGACAGCAGCTCACTGCCATTAATTTTGTCCATTGCAGCATTGCTGTTATCACTTGTATCACTAATAACAGCTGTTCGAAAAAAATCATAATGAAAAACAGGCATAGCAGCAATCGCTATGCCTGTTTCGTTAAACTGGATTTCCCCAGCGTTCTTCAATTTTAAATACCTTCCAAATCACATAAGATGCTCCCCATGAAAGAAGGAATAACACAACTAATAAGTATCCAAGCCAGCCAATATCGAGGTTTTGTATCCAATGCCAGAAACCGTTGGTAAAGCCCATTTTTTCAGAAAAAACCTGCGTCAGTTCAATCATGCCGATCAGCAACGCAGCCGCTACGGATAGGGCCGTAATCGTAATATTATAATAAACTTTTCGCAAAGGAGTGGAAAACGCCCAGCGGTATGCATTTGTCATAAAAATTCCATCTGCGGTATCCATTAAACTCATTCCAGCCGCAAACAAAATGGGCAAAGAAAGAATTCCCAGAACAGGCAGTGCATTTTTCGCTGCCCCGGCTGAAACGGCCAGCAAGGCAACCTCACTTGCGGTGTCAAAACCTAAGCCGAACAGAAACCCCAGAGGATAGACATGCCAGCTTTTTGTGATCAGTTTAAAGATTGGACCGGCAAACCGGGCCAAGAAGCCCCTATTTAAGAGAAGATCTTCCACTTCTTCCTCGTTATAGGTTCCTTTGCGCATTTTGATAAAAACCTTTTGTAAGTCAAAAAGGACAATGGCATTAAGGATACCAATAAACAATAGGAAGCATCCGGAAACAATCGTGCCAATCACTCCGCCCACTTCCTGCCACTGCGGCAATTCCTTTTGAGCCCATTGAACGGAAATGGCTAGTATGGCTGCCATTAAAAACACGACGCTGGAATGCCCCAGTGAAAAATAGAACCCAACCCCTGTCGGATTTTTCTTCTGCTGCACTAATTTTCGGATCGTATTATCAATTGCGGCAATGTGATCCGCATCAAAAGCGTGCCTCAAGCCAAGCGTATAGGAAAGGAACGCCATGCCCAGCAATAAGGGATGATTTTTGGAGCCAATTAACAGGAAAGATAGCCCAATTATGTGTAAAAAAAGAACGACTAAACCATACGGAAGCCAGTTTTTCTTCGATAAACGTTTTTGCAAGAAATCCCCTCCAGCATAAACAGACTTCCCCTTCATTGTATCATCGTCCTGCAAAAGAAATGAAGCTGTCGGTGAAAGGAATATGACAAAATCTTGAACGTTTTGCAATCCAGAATTTGCAAGCAAAAAAACGATTCAGCTTTGTGCAGCTGAATCGTTTTTCAGGGGAAGTTATTGAATTAGCTATACTGCGGGCGAAGTTTGGAGCGCTTGTTGACAATTTGTTCTGCACCCAATGCAGCGATGGCACCATCTGCAGCTGAAATGACAGCTTGCTTAATTGGCGTTCTTCTCGCGTCCCCGCCGGCAAACACTCCTTCTGTGCTTGTACGAAGATGCTCATCAACAACTACATACCCCTCATCATCACGTTCTACCGCATTTCCAAGGAAGTCCGTTCCCGGTTTCATGCCTTCCAGATATAAGAAAACACCATCGATATCCCAGGTTTGTTCTTCTTTCTTATCATCTAAAAACACGATTTTCTCAACGCTGTCCGTACCTTGAATTTCTTTTAAGCGGTAGCGTTTATAGATTTCGACATTCTTTAACTCAGATAATAAGGACAGGTCTGTATCGCCTTTTAATTTTTCAGACGGTATTAACAGCTTCACGGTCTTACAATACTTTGCCAGCGTTTCGGCCTCATGAATGGCCTCCTCATTATCGCCGGCTACTGCCACGACCCTGTCCTGATAAAAAGCGGCATCACATGTTGAGCAGTAGCTTACGCCGCGGCCTGTAAATTCTTCCTCACCTTTAACTTTTCCAAGCGGCGCTTTGGCTCCGACAGCAATAAAAACACTTTTTGCTTTAATTGTTCCTTCCGCCACTTCAATTTTTTTCATTTCCTCGGAAAAATCAACCGAAAGCACAGTCGTGCGGACAAAGCTAGCCCCAAAGTCATGAGCCTGACGCTGCATTCTGGTTAAGAGTTCAAGTCCGGTTAATTCTTCACGCACTCCCGGATAATTGGCAATTTTATGCGTAATCGCCAGTGTTCCGGCTTTCGGAGCTTTATCAATGACGAGTGTTTTTAGTTTTCCGCGCGCCCCATAAACGGCAGCAGATGCTCCGGCAGGACCGCCGCCAATGGTCACAAAATCATACACTTCTTCCAATATATTTCCATCAACAGTTTTAAATAAAGAATTTTTATTTTCGATCTCCGCTGATGGTTCCGGTTGAGGGGTGCTCTTGGCAGAGGCAGCTTCTTCCGTAATTCCGAGCAGTTTTTTCAGCTTTTTCTCTTGAAAGCCCAATACCAGCTTTCCATTAATCAATGTGGCCGGAGTGCCGTATATTTTCCGTTCTTTTAATTCATCAAAATATTGTTTCACAATGGAAGCATTGCGCTCTTCATATTCAAAGCCCCATGACTTTAAAGCTTCTTTTACCTTTTCGCAATAGGGGCATCCTGTGCTGCTGTATACAATGATTTCGGGAACTGACATTGAACAAAACCACCTTTTTAAGAAGTATTGATAAACTTATTTTAATTTTTTATTAAATAAAAATCAATACTTAATTATAATAATTATAATTAACTTATGTAACCGTGCTGTAATATATCGTAAAAAGGCAGCCGTGTTTTTCCATCTATGTCTTTTTTAGGAGGAAAAAAAAGAAAGGATAGAGTTTCCAGTCAACAGAGAAATAGACTGATAGCAAGGACTCTGGGAATCTTTAAGTATATACCATTTTTTGGCGGATGCCCGCTTATGTTACAGCTGATAGCCTAGTAGTAGAGACAGACAGCACAACTACTAGGAGGTAAACATGAATAAAATTAAAAAACTAGTAATTGCGACTGGATTAATCTTATCAATGTCAGCATTTACTTTAACGAACAAATCAGAAGCGGCGGGTACAACGCACACCGTTCAATCAGGTGAGACTTACTGGAAAATTGCGACGGGATTTGGTGTTCCTTTAAAAACATTAATGTCAGCAAACAATAATAAAGCCCTTTTTGCGGGAGAAAATATCATCATACCAAACTCTTCTGTTTCAACAGCAGATAAAGAATTAATGGGGCGTCTGGTTCATGCAGAAGCAGGCGGAGAACCTTATGCCGGGAAAGTAGCTGTAGCAACTGTTATTTTGAATAGGGCTGATAATCCTAACTTCCCGCAGACAGTGAGAGACGTTGTATATCAGAACCATAATGGGCATTATGCCTTTACACCGGTTCAAAACGGCTCGATCAACCAGCCTGCGGATTCCGATTCCAAGCGTGCTGTGAATGAAGCACTGGCGTTAAGAGGACAAGGAAGCGGATCATTATACTTTTACAACCCTAAAACAATAACGGACGGCTGGATATTATCCCGCCCGGTAACAGTAACAATCGGAAATCATCGCTTCGCAAGATAATGAAAAAAGAGGATGGCCATCGGCCATCCTCTTTTTATATAATTAATTAATTTCAATTGTCTTTTTCTCCGGTTTGTTGATTACCCGTTTAGGACAATGAAGGGTAAGAAGTCCATTTTTGAATGTAGCATTGATGGTATCTTCATCAAGGTCTTCAACATAGAAGCGGCGGAAAAACTCGCCAAATTGACGTTCCTGCCGGATAAAGCTGTCTTTTTCTTCTTTTGAAATGTGTTCGCGCTGAGCAGAAATCGTTAAGTAGTTTTGCTCGTAGCTCACTTTAATGTCTTCTTTTTCAAAACCGGGAAGTTCAGCTTCAATGAGATAATGATCCCCATTATCTTTAATATCGGTACGGAATTGATAAGCATCGCTCCGAATTGGTACAAGGAAGTTGTCGCCTAGAAAATCAGATAGAGAATCCCAAAGTTCATTTCGCACGTCTTGTGCACGTTTCCTAAAGTTATTCATGGCTGATTCCTCCTTTACATTTGCTTATTCTTTACACTAATATTTTACTCCTTTGCAAAAAACTCTGCAATAATTCCCAATTTGAAGAAATTTTATGAAAGGATGTTTTAAAATGAACACTTTTTCATGGTAAAGTTTCTGCTTCTCATCGGCGGAGTTTTCCATTATCATTAAAAATAATCAAATGCAGGAATGAAAAGGCGAAAGCAATAGGGGAAATGAGGATAAATATGATTAAGACAATCTTGTTTGATGTTGATGGAGTACTGTTAAGTGAAGAGCATTATTTTGATGCTTCTGCACTGAGCGTTTGGGAGCTGCTCATTAGTGAAAATTACTTGGGACTGGAACCAGGGCTATTCAAAACAGACTATAATGAAGCCGAGATAACGTCGATTCGGAAAAATGTTTTTCAGGACGATAAAGTGCTGGAACTGCAAAAGTCACGGGGCCTCAATGCCAATTGGGACATGATTTATTTAACGTTCGCGCATCAGTTGCTCCATCTTTTAGCGCAAATCAAAGAAACCGAAGCAGCGAAAATAAACAAATGGCTCAGCAGGGAAATTGACCGAAACACGCTGCTTGAAATAGCGGAAGTAATGTCCAAATACGATGTTAAGCTTGATTTTGCCAGATTTATCAGCGATTTTGAAAAATCAACAGAAACGAAGCAGGGATTGATGAAGCATCTTGATTTGCTTGCTTATGAAAAGCTTGGGGTTGAAACGTCCGTTTTTAAAGGAAAAGGGACGCTTTGGTCACTGTGTGAGCATGTTTCCCAGGAATGGTATGTCGGAGATGATCTCGTTTTTGCTTCAACCGGAAGAACTTCCGTACAGAAGGGGAAGAAGGGATTCTTGGCAAATGAAACAACGACCTGTCCGTCAGAGGAAATTGGGGAACTTTTTCAATCGCTGCTGAACAAAGGCATTTCGATTGGAATTGGGACAGGGAGACCGGCGCTTGAAACAATTCAGCCATTCAAGCACCTTAGCTGGCTTAAGTTTTTTGATGAAAACCACATTGTTACGGATGATGATGTCGCAAAAGGACAGAAAGAAGTTCCAGGCGGAATATCACTTTCCAAACCAAATCCATTCACATATATCATGTCTTTTCTCGGCAGAAATCATTCTGCCAGCGATTGTTTGAATCATCCGTTACCGCTTGAGAACGGACAATCAATCTTAATTGTTGGAGATTCGATTGCCGACCTATTGGCCGCACGGCAAATGGGCTGCCAGTTTGCTGCCGTCTTAACCGGGCTGTCGGGTAAAGAAGCACGCGGAGAGTTTGAGAAAAACCATGCGGATTATATCTTGGAAAACGTGTTAGAGGTTAAAGAGCTAATCGCATCATCATTTAATGAATAATCAATAGGTCAATGTTGATATTGATTGTGATCAGTCCTCTCGATGATCGAAAACGGAAAAACAAATGGATTTGGG
>CAZAEW010000012.1:2610-65995 GCA_964484065.1 uncultured Bacillus sp. | reverse complement strand
TTTGGGCCACTGACCGCGCATATTAAAGGTGCAATGCACGTTCAATTCAGAAAAGGGATAGCGGAAACCCGCTATCCCTTTTTGTTACTCTTCATTTGTCGGAAAGGCATAGTCTGCATTTTCCAGTTCCAGCGTTTTTGCTTCCTCGATCCCGGGGATATCAGTTAACGCTGCAATCATTTTCGGCTCCAGCGTTTTATCGAGCGTTAACATCATTAAAGCTTCGCCGCCTGCTGCTGTCCTGCCAACCTGCATTGTTCCAATATTGACTTCATAGTTACCGAGCAGGGATCCAACTTTACCAATCATTCCCGGAATATCGCGGTGTTTAATATATAACATGTAGCGCTCCGGACGCACGTCAATCCGGTAGTTGTTGATTCTCACAATTCTTGCCCCGTATCCGTTTAAAACAGTCGCCCCGATATTTGCAGATTGTGTTCCATTAGAAATCGTTAATTCCATATAGTTGGCAAACCCTTTATCGGAAGCATTTTTTTGGACGTTGTAGGATACGCCCTGCTCCTTTAATAAATGAAAGGCATTGATCAGATTGACCGAGTCGCTCAAATGATAAGATAAAATCCCTTTAATTAATGTCCTCGTTAACAAATCCGTGTCTTCTTCAATTAAATCACCAAAATACTGAATATGAATCTTTTTAGGTGCGTTCTTCAAAAATTGCACTGCCAATAACCCGATCTGTTCGCCGAGAACCAAATAAGGTTTCATTTTTTGCTGGGTCTCGCCTGACATTTGCGGCATATTGACGGCATTTGTAACCGAGTTGGTTTCAAAGATCTCAATGATTTCCGCACTTACTTCCTGTGCCACTTTTTCCTGCGCCTCAACGGTTGAAGCCCCAAGATGCGGTGTAACAATAATATTGGGGTTTTCAAGCAATTCTGGATCGGCAACAGGTTCTTTTGAAAAAACATCGAGTGCAGCACCGGCAACATGACCGGACCCTATCGCTGCAACCAGCGCTTTTTCATCAATGATCCCGCCTCGGGCACAGTTGATGAACCGGACTCCTTTTTTTGTCTTTTTCAAATACTCCTCATTGATTAGATTCTTCGTATCATTTGTCAGCGGGGTGTGAATCGTAATAAAATCGGACTCGCGTGCAATTTTATCTAGGTTTGCTTTAGAGATTCCCAATTTTTTCGCTCTTTCCTCGGAAAGGTACGGATCATAACCCAATATATTCATCCCAAAGCTTTTCGCCCGCTTTGCCACTTCTGTCCCTATTTTTCCCATCCCGATAATACCGAGCGTTTTCTTATATAGTTCAACTCCTTTGAAGGAATTGCGGTCCCAAACACCTCCAGCCGTTACTTGATGGGCCTGAGGAATCTTTCGGGCCAAAGCGAGCATCATTGCCAGCGTGTGCTCAGTAGCAGCTATTGTGTTGGCACCTGGTGCGTTAATGACAATAACCCCTTTTTTTGTTGCAGCATTAACATCAATATTGTCAACCCCTACACCAGCCCTAGCGATTACTTGCAGGCGGCCGGCATGCGCAAGGAGTTCCCCTGTCACTTTCGTTTGGCTGCGCACGATCAGCGCATCGTATTCGCCAATGATTTTTGCCAGTTCCTTTAGCGGCAATGTCGGTTTTCGCTCAATGGTGAAATTAGGATGATTATATAGACTTTTTAACCCTGTATTACTGATGCCATCTGTCACCAATACCTTATACATAAACATGCCTCCCCGAAAGTTTTTAGCTGTACGGCTCAATGCGGTCATTTCTGCTTTTTATCAAAAAATTTTAATCGGCAGCTAAGGGTAATATTCTCATATTTTCATTTTTTCATAAAAAAACGTCTCTTATAACTGACTATCTGCCAGATTACGAGGGACGGAATGCCGCGGATTGAACACTATATTCATATATTAGTAGGATATTTTTCCGATTTGTAAAACATTTCTAAACATATTATAATATACATGCAATTCTAAAAATATCACCTGAATCTTCAAGTCAATATACAGAATATTTTATAACTTAATGATCAGGATTGTAAAGATACAGAATGAAGGGGATATGGGGAGAAGATCAGATAAACCGTTAAAATTTTTTTGGTAAATTAAAGTACATATTCCAATACAGTAAGCGATTACAAATAATTTTATCAGTAATTTGTCTATTGAAAAAAAATAAAGAGAGTCATATAATGTCTACTATATATAAACAATTGTTCTTGTTGAATAGACATAAGTTTGGAGGGGAATGTGTGAAGACGATTTCGATAGGTTTATTAGGTTTGGGTACAGTCGGAACCGGGGTTGTCAAAATTGTTCATGATCACCAGGATAAATTAATGCATCAGGTTGGATGTCCGGTCGTGATAAAAAAAATACTCGTTAAAAATTTAAATAAATCAAGAAATATTGATGTTGATCCAGCTATTTTAACAAACAGCTCTGATGAAATTTTGGAAGATCCGGAAATCGATGTCATCATCGAGGTAATGGGCGGAACGGGGATTACCAAGGAATTTTTATTGAAAGCACTTAGACAAGGAAAGCATGTTGTTACAGCCAACAAAGATTTGATGGCTCTGCATGGCACGGAGCTTTTAAAAGTTGCTTCTGAAAACGGATGCGATCTTTTTTATGAGGCAAGTGTTGCCGGCGGAATTCCAATTTTGAGAAGCCTTGTAGACGGGCTGGCATCTGACCATGTCACAAAAATGATGGGAATTGTTAACGGAACAACGAACTACATTTTAACAAAAATGACCAAGGAAGGCCGTGCTTACGAAGAAGTCCTTAAGGAAGCACAGGACTTGGGCTTTGCAGAAACGGATCCTACCTCTGACGTAGAAGGATTGGATGCGGCAAGAAAAATGACGATTTTGGCCACATTAGGCTTCTCTATGCATATCGATTTAGCGGATGTACGCGTCAACGGGATTTCACAAGTCACCGAGGAAGACATCAGCTATGGCAAGCAGCTGGGCTATACGATGAAACTGATTGGTTATGCCCATCGCGAAGAAGACAAGGTTGAAGTAAGTGTTCAGCCGACGTTCCTAGCCGACGATCACCCGCTTGCATCCGTGCAAAATGAATACAATGCGGTTTATGTTTATGGTGAAGCAGTAGGGGAGACTATGTTTTACGGGCCGGGGGCAGGGAGTCTGCCTACCGCAACATCGGTTGTTTCCGATTTAGTGGCTGTCATGAAAAACCTCCGTTTGGGAGTCAACGGACGCAGCGCCGTCTCGCCGCAATATCCAAAACAATTAAAGGATGATTCGGAAAAGTTTGCGAAATATTTCATCCGTCTTCATGTCCAGGATGAAGTCGGTGTATTTGCCGATATCACAAGCGTGTTTGCTGAATATGGAGTCAGTTTTGAAAAAATTCTGCAGCTTCCGGTTATGAAAAATGAAGTGGCAGAAATTGTCTTAGTTACCCACCATTCTTCTTTTACTAATTACGAAAAGATTATGCAAAAATTAACAGATATGAAAGCTGTTAAAGAAATCAAGAGTTCTTATCGTGTAGAAAGGAAAAATTAAAATGAGGTGGCCAGGATTATTAAGGGAGCTGTCAAACAATGACCTTTAATGAAAGATTTCTTATCAAAGTTCCAGCAAGCAGTGCCAATCTGGGGCCTGGCTTTGACTCTGTAGGGATTGCGGTCGATTTATATTTAACCTTGGAAGTAGAACCAAATGAAAAATGGGTCTTCCAGACAATCAACAATGAACTGACCCAGTTTCCTACAGATGAGCGTCACTTTATCTGCCAGGTCGCCCAAAAGGCAGCTGAAAAATGCGGAAAAACACTAACCCCATGCAAAGTGGTAATGGACAGTCAAATTCCGCTTGCCAGGGGCCTCGGCTCCAGTGCAGCAGCAATTGTTGCCGGAATCGAGCTGGCTGATTTAATCGGAGATCTAAAATTGTCGAAGCAGGAAAAACTTAATCTGGCAACGGAAATAGAAGGCCATCCTGATAATGTTGGTGCATCTTTATATGGCGGACTTGTTGTTGGCTGCTACCAAAATGATCAGGTTGATTTGATCTCCTTCAACAGCCTTTCATTTGAAATGGTTGCGATGATCCCTCAGGAAACATTATTAACAAAAGTTTCCCGTGAGGTTTTGCCTGATACGTTTGCCTATTCTGAGGCCGTTCAAGCGTCAGCAACAGCTAATGTATTAATTTCCGCATTGCTGAGTGAAAATTGGCAATTAGCGGGGAAAATGATGAAATTAGATCTTTTTCACCAGCCTTACCGCCGTTCCTTAATTCCTTTTTATCAGGAGATTGAGGATGAAGCAAAGAAATTGGGTGCCTTTGGGGTTGCCTTAAGCGGCGCAGGACCAACTGTTCTTTGCTTTACTGAAAAAGGAAATGGCGAAAGACTGGCATCCGCTCTGCAGATAAAATTTTCAGAAATGACTGCTGTCAAAGCGGGTATTGAGAATAATGGAAGCATTGTTTGCAAAATGGAAAAAGTTAGGTAGAATGTGGGACATCTCGGTAACGGGGTGTCCTTTCTTATAAGATAAGAAAGGATAAGTTCAGACTTCGAGAAATGTCTAGCTTCACAAGAATAAGCTTCGGAAGCGAAGCACTAAGGGATGCTACTATGAATATACATCGCAAGAACAAGCCCTGCTTGTTCTGAAGGCGCTTGCGCTTTTCTTATTTAAGCAATTATTAACAGAAAACAGGTCTTATCATGTTCCAGAATCCCCTAAAAGTATGGTAAAATAGTCTAAAAATTAAGAAAATTAAAAAAGGGGACGATGAAAGTGATGCTGCCGATTATCCAGTCAAAGCTGCAGATTCCCGTCGTAAAAGACGAGTATATCAGGCGGGCAACCTTAACAAAAAAAATGAAACAGATCCCCAAATTTCCATTAACGATTTTACATTCCGGAGCGGGGTATGGGAAAAGCACCGCACTGGCACTATATATGAGAGATGAGAAAGTTCGCGGCTGCTGGTATTCCATTTCAGCAATTGATGATGACATCCTTCCATTCTTAACTTATTTAATTCATTCCATCAGAGGTGCCGTTCCCGAGTTTGGAAAGCAGTTAGTCTCCTATATGGAATCGGCAGACATGTACATTCGTGACGAAGAAATCAACCTGCTTTGTTCTTTATTCATCAATGAAGTTCTTGCTGTCCCAGCGAGGATTATCCTGGTTTTAGATGATTTTCATCAAATAGAGCATTCCAATATGATCAATAGCTGGATGGAAAAACTGATCGCTCATCTCCCTGCTAATTTACATATCGTGATTTCGAGCCGGAGAGTTCCCGGCTGGAAGCAGCTAGCTAAGTTGAAAGTGTGCGGACAATTACTAGAAATAAGCAGAGACGATTTAGTATTGACCATCGAAGAAATGGATTTGCTGCTTAATGACTTCTACGATTTAAAGATTGATCCTCCAAATTTACAGACCATTTTTCATATGACAGAAGGATGGATTATTGCCTTATGCATGATCGCTCAGCAAATCCCTTCTAAAAGGGATATATCCGCTCTTTTTGAATACTCCTCCCATTCTCTTCAAGATTTATTTCAGTATTTGGTAATGGAGGTATTTTCTAAGCAGCCCCCAAAGATCAAACAATTTTTGGAGCAAACAGCCATTTTTGAAGAAATGGAAGAAGAATTGCTGAACGAAGTTCTGGGGATTGACGAAGTTTCGAAGCTGCTTGAACAGCTGAAAAAGCGAAATTTATTTCTCCAAACGGCCGGGCACGGCCATTATCGCTACCACGCATTGTTCAAGGAGTTTCTCGAAAAACAATTGTTGGAAAACCAGCCGGATCTCTTTGAAAAACTCCACCTGAAATGCGCCCAATATTATGAAAAAAGAGAGGTGTGGGAGAAGGCGCTGTTTCATTATAAAAAATTGAATCACTTCGGAGCCTCTGCCTCGATTTTAATGCAACAAGGAATGAAGATGGTGGAAAACGGGAAATTGGAAAGTGTGTTTGAAAACTTAAAAGTGATTCCAGAATTGGAGATAGAACGATTTTACCATCTTTGGTATTTAAAAGCGGAAATCTATCGCTACCGCTCCCTTTATCAGGAAGCGGAAGAATGTTATCAAAAAGCCTATACAAGGGCGGAAGAAAATCATGATTATCTCGAAATGAGCCGGGCTTTGGAAGGAAAAGCGCAAATTTATTTGGACACGATCCAGCCGCACAAAGCAGAAAAATTTTTGTATGAAGCGATTGTGAACCGGGAAAAAAGTTCCGAAAGATCGGGTACAGAAATGGGGAAACTCTATCTCTTATTGTCTGAAAATCTTCTAAATTCGGGGAAAGCGATTCAAGCCGAAAAATGGCTTCACAAAGCAAAGATTTTACTTGAAAACAGCTTTGACGGAAATATAGAAGCAAGATTTTGGTTAAGAACGGGCCGTTTAGGGGCAGCAAAGGAAATTCTCAAGACGGGCAGCAGGAAGGGAAAAGTCACTCATCCATCTTTGCTTCCGCAATCCCATCGTGAAACAGAATTGTTATTGGCTTTAATCAACGTCTATTCCGGCGACGGGCAGGCAGCAAAAGAACTATCTCAAGCAGGAATTCAACAAGGAATCAGCTTAAAGGCGCCGATGGTGGAGGCATGTGCCTGGATTCGAATGGGTCATGCTGTTCAGCTGTTAAATAAGTATGATTTGGATCTTTCAAAAAAGTGCTATGATACAGCACTGGAAATCATGGATTTGATGGGGGTGACCCGCAGCAAAGCGGAAGCGCTGATGGGGCTGTGCATTTTATACGGAACAAAAGGAGAGTTTGAACGGGCAATGGAAGCCGGAAGCCAAGCACTTGAAGAGACGGAAAAAGTTTCCGATGTCTGGCTTTCAGGGCTCATCACTCTTTGCATGGGGATTGCGAGTGTATACGATGAACAGTTTTCGAAAGCCCTCCAATTCGTAAAAAAAGCGGAAGCATTATTTGTGAACTGCAGCGACAGGTTTGGAGAAATGCTCAGCAAATTCTGGTCCGCCTCCGTGTTTTATGCCGAGAAAAAGCAGGAATTATTTTTGGAGGCAGCCGGTCTTTTTTTGCAAATCGTTCAGGTTAATGGGTACGAATTTTTCTTTTATAAAAGATCTTTGTTTGGCCCGCGCGACTTGCAAGCGTTTATTCCTTTTTTATTGGAATGCACGAAAACAGGCGCCCAAAAAGCTTACGCACTGAAAGTTCTTCAGGAGATGGGGATGTCCTCTTTTGACACTCATCCCGGCTATTCGATCAGGGTGCAGACTTTGGGGAAATTTAAAATATGGCTTGGGGAAAAAGAGGTACGGGAAAAAGCGTGGCAAAGAGAAAAGGCAAAGGAATTATTTCAGCTTTTGATTACGAAAAATACTCCTGTTCAAAAGGATGAAATTACCCAGATATTATGGCCCCGCCAAGACAAACAAAGTGCAGACCGGGATTTTAAGGTAGCCCTTAATACTCTCCATCATGTTTTGGAACCAAACCGGAAGCCGCGGGCAGCTCCTTTTTTTATCATCAGGGAGGGAATGTTTTATGGATTAAATCCGTTTGCGGTAATTGACTTGGATACTGTGTATTTCCAGGAGTGCATACAAAACGGCTTAAAGGAAACGAATGAGAGTGAAGCACTTTCATTTTTGGAAAAGGGACTTCAATTATATCATGGAGAGTATTTGCCGGATCGGCGCTATGATGATTGGTGCGCCGCCAAGCGTGAAAGCATGCAAATTTATTTTTTACGGGGAGCGGAGAAAAAGGCGAAGCTCCATATTCGGCGCCAAAACTACGATCAAGCCATCTTTTGGTGTGAAAGGATCATTGAACATGACCGAACATGGGAAGAGGCTTACCGCCTCTTGATGTATAGTTATTTTTGCAAAAACAATCGTCCTCAGGCTATTAAATGGTTTCAAAAGTGTAAGAGGGTTTTGGAGGAAGAGTTAGGCGTAGCTCCGCTGGAGCCGACAAAGAAGATGTATGAAATGATCATTGACTCCGCGAGTGTGAAAGGTCAAGTTGAGCAGCCTTAAGGGGCTGCTTTATTCATTTCAAGACAATCCTTGTAACTGTTTTGTAACTTGAAATTAATAATATGGTGTCAGGGCTTAAAAAAGCTTCTTCAGATCACTTTTTGAAGGGGGAAAGAGAGTGAAGGTATATTCACGAAAGACGGCATTATTCTGTTTGCTTATTTTAACAGTAATAATGGCCAGTGCCTGTGGTACCAGTAAGACTTCATCAAACGGGAATGAAGGGGAATCAAACACAAAACCGATTAAAATTGGGGTTCTTGCTTCCAAAACGGGTACTTTGGAATCCTACGGAAAACAAACATTAAGAGGATTTGAACTCGGCCTTGATTACGCAACCAACCACACGATGAAAGTTGACGGAAGAAAAATTGAATACATTGTTGAAGACACGGAAACGAAACCGGATGTTGCGGTTCAAAAAGCGACAAAGCTCCTTGAAGAAGACAAGG
This sequence comes from uncultured Bacillus sp., assembly GCA_964484065.1. GTDB lineage: Bacteria > Bacillota > Bacilli > Bacillales > Cytobacillaceae > JAEVLT01. The sequence goes on along the minus strand of CAZAEW010000012.1, from coordinate 57,514 downwards.
TTGATTTCTTGGTTGGTTCATCGAGCTCTGCAGATACATTAGCTGTCGTACCGCTTGCAAGGGAATATAAGAAAATCATGGTTGTCGAACCGGCAGCAGCAGACAGTATCACTGGCGCAGACTTTAATAAATATATTTTCCACTCCGCAAGAAACTCGTCTCAGGATGCCGCAGCCGGCGCAGCTGCGATTGCCAAAAAAGGTGTGAAAATCGCTACACTTGCTCCTGACTATTCATTTGGCCGTGACGGAGTGGCGGCCTTTAAAGAAGCTGCCAAAAAACTGGGCGCGAAAATTGTCCAGGAAGAATATGCGGCGCCAACTGCCACAGACTTTACTTCCAATATCCAAAAAATCATCGATGCTAAACCGGACTATTTATTTGTTGTCTGGGCGGGCGCCAATACCCCTTGGAAGCAAATTGCCGATATGAAGGTTCAAGAGAAAGGAATCAAAATTTCCACAGGCGCTCCTGACATTGCCGCCTTGTCAACAATGTCTCCGCTGATTGGAATGGAAGGGTTCACCGTGTATTATTATGACCTGCCAAAAAATAAAGTGAATGACTGGCTCGTTAGTGAGCATAAGAAGCGCTTTAACGGCGCAGTTCCTGATTTGTTTACTCCGGGCGGAATGAGCGCGGCCATCTCGATTGTCGAGGCGCTTAAGAAAACGAACGGGGATACCAATGCTGATAAAATAATTAAAACGATGGAAGGCATGAGTTTTGAAACACCAAAAGGAAAAATGACTTACCGAAAGGCTGACCATCAGGCACTGCAAACATTATATGCGATTAAATTGGAGAAAAAGGCCGGCGTTTCTTATCCGGTTCCGGTTCTGATGAAGGAATTGTCACCTGAACAAACCGCCCCGCCGATCCGCAATAAAAATTAAGCCGGGCTTGGCGGGCTGATAAGGAACAAATTGTGACAACGGCGTGAATAATTGTGAACTTGACGCGAAAAGTTGTGAACTTGACGCAAATAAATAACCAAATTTCACAGGATGGGGGAACGCTTAAAATCGGGAGCGTCCCTCTTCCTTATTTAAATGAGAGATTAAAGAAGGTGGTGAAATAGTTGAAGGGACTATTAGAAACAAAAGACTTAACCATTTCTTTCGGCGGCCACATTGCCGTCGATTCTGTTCATTTTTCTGTCCCTGAAAAACATTTCAAGTCGATCATCGGTCCGAATGGAGCTGGAAAAACAACCTTTTTTAATTTGCTAAGCGGTCAATTGGCTCCTTCCAAAGGAAAAATCTATTTTCGGGGAAACGATATCACGAAATTTTCGTCAACCAAAAGAACACGGGCTGGAATTGGCCGCTCCTTTCAAATCACCAATGTATTCCCCAATTTAACCGTGCTCGAAAATGTCCGCTTAGCTGTTCAGTCGCAAAAGGGTGTGCGCTATCAAATGTTTCTCCACTATAAGCATTACCGTGAATTTGAGGAATCAGCATTAACCTGTCTGAAACTCGTTCTTCTCGAGGATAAAAAGGATTACCTAGCCTGCAATCTTGCCCATGGTGAAAAGCGTAAGCTGGAATTGGCGATGCTTCTTGCGCTTGAAACAGAAGTATTACTCCTCGATGAGCCGACAGCGGGGATGTCGTTAGAAGAAGTCCCGGCTATTCTGGAGGTAATCCGAAAAATAAAGGAGCAAGGAGATCGAACCATTATTTTGATTGAACACAAAATGGATATGATTCTCGATTTGTCGGATTCCGTCATGGTTTTGTTTAACGGGAAATTGCTGGCAGACGGCACTCCTGAAGAAATTATGAAGAATGAAACCGTCCAATCTGCCTACCTGGGAGGCCTGCATTATGTCTAGCCATCTCCAACTTGTAAACATTGAAACCTTTATCGGCCAATATCACATTTTGCAAGGCATCTCCCTTGAAGTAAAAAAAGGGGAGGTCACGGTTCTCCTCGGCAGAAATGGAGCCGGAAAAACAACGACGTTAAAAACGATGATGGGACTTACGCCGGCATCAAAAGGAAAAATTCTTTTGAAGGGCGAAGAAATCCAGCAACTGCCAACCTATAAGATTGCCCAAAAAGGGATTGGCTATGTTCCGGAAGATCAGGGGATTTTTTCGGGTCTCACTGTTGAAGAAAATTTGAGGGTCGCTATCCAAAAAGAAAATCACGAAACCTTGGGAAGGTTGGAATGGATTTTAGATCTGTTTCCGGATTTAAAGAAATTTTGGAAAAAGCAGGGTGGTTTTTTAAGCGGTGGTCAAAAACAAATGCTGGCGATCGCTAGGGCCTATGTGAATGAAAATGACCTCTTGTTAATTGATGAGCCCAGTAAAGGTTTGGCACCGATCATGGTCGAAAAAGTGATTGAATCCATCAATGAAATGAAAGAACATGCCTCGATCGTCCTTGTTGAACAAAATTTTATGATGGCGAGTGCGGTTGGCGATTGTTTTTATATTATCGATGACGGCCGGACCGTTTCCCATGGAACGATGCAGCAGCTAAAGGAAGATGATGACATGAAACGAAAATACCTTGGAATCGCATAAGAAAGGAGGAAAAACGGTGGAATTGATCATGAACCTTACCATCAATGGATTGGCGACAGGGATGCTCTTGTTTTTATTAGCGGCAGGGTTAACGCTTATTTTTGGCTTAATGGACGTTCTTAATTTTGCTCATGGCGGACTTTTTGCCTGGGGAGCATACAGCGGAATTTGGATCTTTGAAAAAACTGGGAGCTTTTTAATGGGAATTGCCGGTGCTATTCTCACAGGTTTCCTGCTAGGGATCATTACGGAAAAATGGATTATTCAGCCGGTATATGGAAATCATGTTCAGCAAATTTTAATTACCCTCGGTTTTATGCTGGTTTTATCCGAAATGCTAAAGGTTTTCTGGGGACCCAATCAACTGACGGCCTCCCCGCCTGACTATTTAAAAGGAAGCTGGGAGTGGGGCAGTATTGTCATCATTAAATATCGGGCGTTTATTATTTTAACAGGGCTGATTATTTTTGCCCTCATCCAATATGTCCTAAAGAGGACAAAAATCGGCCTTGTTGTCAGGGCAGGGGTCATGAACAAAGAGATGGTTCAGGCGCTTGGCATTAATATTCAAAAGGTGTTTATGCTTGTGTTTATGGCTGGTTCAGGAATGGCAGCGCTCGGAGGAATCATGTTCGGTCCCTATTCCGGGGTCATCCATGCGGAAATGGGAATGGATTACGCGATTCTCGCATTCATTGTCGTGGTAATTGGCGGGATGGGGAACTTTGCCGGTTCCGTTTTGGCAGCCATTTTAGTCGGGCTGTCAAGCTCGTATATGGCATACTATCTCCCGGATCTATCACTCGCGGTTAATATGCTGTTAATGGCAGCGGTACTGATTGTTCGTCCGCAAGGTTTATTTGCGGCAAAGGGGTGAAAAAATGACGTTTTTGCAAAAAAATCGGCTGAAGATCATTGCATCTTTCATTGCACTGTTTCTCTTTATGTTACCTTTCATCTACGAATCCAGAGACCTATTAATGATGCTGACACAAATTTTTATTTTTGCCATCTTTGCCATGAGTTACGATCTTTTAATCGGGTTTACAGGAATTGTATCCTTTGGGCATGCGATGTTCTTTGGAATCGGTGCTTATACAATCGGGATTTTTTTAAAAAAATGGGAACCGACAATGTGGACCTTTTTCCTTGCCATCCTCGCAACAATTGTTCTTACTGCGGCAGTCAGTTTTATTGTCGGTCTGCTAACGCTCCGCTTAAAAAGTCACTTTTACGCAATGCTGACATTATCATTATCAGGTTTATTTTTGGTGCTAGCTGAAAAATGGCGGTCATTAACGTTTGGAAATGACGGATTCACGTTTATGATCCCCGAACCGCTTATTGATAGGACGAATTATTATCTTCTTTGTTTTGTTGTTATGATTGCTGTCTTCCTGATTTTAAAAAGATTTACAAGCTCGCCGCTTGGCAAGGTTCTTCAATCGATTCGGGAAAATGAGCAAAGGGCGGCATCACTGGGATTTCAAGTCCTTCATTATAAAATAGCTTCGAGCGTTGTTGCTGGAGTGCTGGCAGGAATGGCGGGTATTTTATACGCCATATCACTTCGATTTGTGAATACAAGTGTTTTTTCGATGGATATAACCTTGGACGCTTTATTGATGACAATTATCGGAGGGGTTGGAACCTTGGTTGGAGCGATCCTTGGTTCCGGTTTAATCGAGTTTGCGCACAATTGGCTGACCGAATTGGCAAAACAAAATTGGATTTTTGAACGCTGGATCATTTTCTTTGGCATTATTTATATTTTGGTCGTGTTGTTTTTTCCAAAAGGAATTGTCGGGACTATCAAAACGCTAAAGCGGAAACGGACAAAAGGATACGGGATTAAGAAAAAACAAAATGCGGCAGGATAAGCGGCGGGTTGGAAGTGCATGGAGGGATTTCAACAATCAGGCTGGGAAAGGATGATGAAGATGAATGAGATAGCTGTGAAAAAAGTTCAATTGTCAAACGGTGAAACGATTGCCTATCGTGAACGGGCAGGCGGTGACAGAAAGGTACTGCTTATTCATGGGAACATGACATCATCCAAGCACTGGGATTTAGTCTATGAAAATTGGGATTCTCAATTTAAGCTTTATGCCATTGATTTGCGGGGATTTGGAAATTCAAGCTATAAAACCCCGATTCGAACAATTAAAGATTTCGCCGATGATGTGAAGCTGTTTGTCGAGAAAATAGGCTTAACAGACTTCACCATTGTCGGCTGGTCCACCGGCGGTGCGGTTGGAATGCAGTTTGCAGCTGATTACCCCGGATATTGCCATCAGCTGATATTACTGGCATCCGCATCGACGAGGGGTTATCCATATTTTGGAAAATCGAGTCATAATCAAGAATTACATCGAATAAAATCTTATGAAGAAACGAATGCGGATTTGGTCCGGACAGTACCGATTCAAGCAGCTTATGACAGGGGGGATACGGAGACTTTAAGAGCGATTTGGAACGCGGTTATTTATACAAAAAATGAGCCGGATTTCGAACTTTACCAGGAATACCTTCAGGATATGCTATCACAGCGGAATTTGGCAGAGGTATACCACGCACTCAATATTTTTAACATCAGCCATCATTCCAATGGGTTGTTTGAGGGAAATGGAAAAGCAGATCAAATAAAAGTTCCTGTTCATGTTTTGCGTGGAGATCGTGATCTTGTTATTACCGCTGAAATGAACGCAGAATTGCTGGAAGATCTAGGGGATAAAGCAAAATTTGTTGAGCTTAAAGATTGTGGTCATTCACCGCTTGTTGATGATTTAGAGCAGTTATTGAAAGCGTTGACAGAAATTATAATCAATGAGGTGAAGAAATGAGATTACAAGACAGAGTGGCGATTATTACCGGATCAGCAAATGGTTTAGGTCTTGCAGCAGCTGAAATTTTTGCCAGGGAAGGAGCAAAGGTGGCATTAACAGATTTTAACGAGGATCAAGGGATACAGAGGGCAAAGGAATTGCGGGAAAAAGGCTATGACGTTACTTTTTTTCAAGTCAATGTAGCCGATCGCGGGAGCGTTAACGAAATGGTTGATAATGTGAAAGAAGTATATGGGGGGATTGATATTCTCGTTAATAATGCCGGGATCACAAGAGATGCGATGGTCTGGAAACTTTCCGTTGAGGATTTTCAAAGAGTTATTGATGTCAATTTGACGGGAGTTTTTCACTGTACGCAAGCGGTTCTTCCGACCATGATTGAACAAGGGCGGGGCAGGATTATCAATACATCTTCCGTATCGGGAGTTTATGGAAATATCGGTCAGACCAATTATGCCGCTGCAAAAGCCGCTGTTGTCGGGATGACAAAATCGTGGGCGAAAGAGCTTGGCCGAAAAGGGATTAACGTCAATGCGGTTGCACCAGGCTTCATGAAAACAAGCATGACCGCAAAAGTGCCTGAGAAGGTTATGGAGCAGCTCATAAAGACGATCCCGCTGGGAAGGCTGGGAGAAGCTGAGGATATTGGCTATGCCTATTTATTCTTAGCATCCGACGAATCTAATTATGTAAACGGTACCGTACTCCAAGTAGACGGCGGTATTATGATGTGATTTATGAAAAAGCGGCCCTTAAAAAAAGGTCCGCTTTTCCAATGTAACCGAAATCAAAGAAACAGCTTGAGCCGTTTTCAATGTAACTCTTCTGTAACTTTAAATCAGTAAGATTAATTTTAAACGATAAGAATAGTAGAGGAGTGATTGGCCGGTGAATTGGGAATTAGACTGGATCTATAATCGGGCAAGGGTATCCCCCAATAAACAAGCTGTTATCGATGAAAACTCAAATCGGACTTGGACATTTGCGGAAATGAATCACCGTGCCGAAGCTGCTGCGGGCTGGCTGAAAAGCCTTGGTGTAAAAAAAGGAGATCGGATCGCTTTGTTATCACCAAATCATATTTGTTACCTGGACTTATTACTGGCATGCGGTAAAATAGGAGCCATTTTTGTCCCCTTGAATTGGAGATTATCGCCTTCGGAAATAGATATGATTTTGGAGGATTGCAAGCCTAAACTAATGGGAATTCACAAGCAATTTAAGCACCTCGCCAGTGAAGTGAAGAAACAGGAATTTGCCTGCTTTTTGATTGACGATTCCGGATGCTATGAAACGATTATTTTAAAGAAAGAGAGACCGGAGTCAAGAGAAAACATTTCTGAACATGACCCGCTGGCTATGATTTATACAGGAGGAACGACAGGCAAACCAAAAGGAGTTGTTTTGAGCCACCAATCGATCATGTGGAATGCGATCAATACGATTTTAAGCTGGGGGTTAACAAACAAAGATATTACCTTAAACTATATGCCGATGTTTCACACGGGGGGGCTGAATGCTTTAACCATTCCTATTCTGATGGCAGGCGGCACCGTCGTTATTGGAACCCAGTTTGAGCCTGAAAAAGCGGCACATTCCCTTAATGTTTATCAATGCACGACGGTTCTATTTGTCCCAACCATGTACCACCAGTTTATCCAAACGAAAGAATTCAGGAAAAGCAGCTTTCCAACAATGGAGGCCTTTATCTCCGGCGCAGCTCCGTGCCCGATTGAAATTTATGAAGCCTTCCAGAAAAAAGGTCTTCCTTTTAAAGAAGGATACGGGCTGACTGAGGCAGGTCCAAATAATTTTTATATTCATCCGGAAGATGCGCAAAGAAAACGCGGGTCTGTAGGAAAACCAATGTTATTTAACAGAGTGAAAATTAAGAAAGCACGCGGCAAAGAAGCCGGGGTGAATGAAGTTGGTGAATTGCTTGTAAAAGGGAAACATAGTTTTTCATTTTACTGGAACAATCAAGAAGCTACCGATGAAACTGTAAAAGATGGCTGGATTCACACCGGTGATCTGGCAAAAAAAGACGAAGAGGGCTATTATTACATAGTTGGCCGTAAAAAAGAAATGATCATTACCGGAGGAGAGAATGTCTATCCGCTTGAAGTGGAGCAATGGCTTGCTGCTCATCCTCATATTGATGAGGCTGCGGTGCTCGGCCTGCCGGATGAAAAATGGGGAGAGATTGTTGCAGCTTTTATTGTTTTTAAATCTTCCAAATCCAAGGTCAATGAGGAAGAGCTGAGGGGTTATTGTGAGATGAAACTGGGAAGATATAAAATTCCAAAACGGTTTATCTTTCTTGATGATCTCCCTAAAACGGATGTTGGCAAAATTAATAAAAAGAAACTGAAAGAACTTGGAGTGGAAAAAGCAGCAGAGCAACTGCCGTAGGCTGCTTGATACGGAAGCTGAAACCGGGTTAGAAGTCACTGATCCGGTTTTGCTATTCACAAAACCCAATGTTTGCAATAAAATATGAAAGAAATGCTTTTCTGTTACAGTACAGGAAAAAATTTTTTATTCAGAAAAATAAGCATTTATATAACAGATGCTCGTTTTTATTTGATATAATGATATATGTTTATCCGATCGGTTCAACTAACAATCAGCGGGGGACGAATGGCCCCCACTGATTGAAGTTTCACTTTATTCGGAGCTTAATGATTATATGCGAATTGCCACAAGGAGGATTTACCGATGCACTTAAATGAACAGGAATTAGAAGTGCTGCGAATCATTGAAAAAAACAGCCGGATTGAATTGAACGATTTGGCGAAACTAACCAATTCGACTGAAGAAGAGATGCAATCAACATTAAAAAAATTGGAAGAGATGCGTATCATTGTCCGATACTCAACGATTATAAATTGGGCAAAAGTCGATGAGCACACTGGGGTACGAGCGATGATCGAGGTAAAGGTGACCCCAAAAAGAGGTGTCGGCTTTGAAGAAATTGCCAAACGAATTTATCGTTTTAACGAAGTAGAATCTGTATATCTTATGTCTGGAGCCTATGATTTATCCGTTGTGGTAGAGGGACGCTCCATGAATGAGATTGCGAAGTTTGTATTTGAAAAACTATCTACATTGGATTCTGTAGTGTCCACTGCTACCCATTTTATTTTGAAAAAATATAAACATGACGGCACGATTTTTGAAGAAACTGATGATGATAAACGGATTGTGGTATCGCCATGATAAAGACTTCTTATGTTTCAAAAACGGTTCAAGACTTGAAGCCATCCGGTATCCGCCGCTTTTTTGACCTCGCGGCCAATATGGAAGGCGTTGTATCGCTTGGTGTTGGAGAACCGGATTTCGTTACATCATGGACGATTCGGGAAGCGGCCATTAACTCTTTGGAGGAAGGCTATACAACCTATACGGCAAATGCCGGCATTTTGGAGTTGCGCCAAGAAATCTCTAAATATTTGGATAGGCAATTCCATGTAACTTATAATCCGGAAGATCAAATCATTGTAACGGTGGGAGCAAGCCAGGCTTTAGATATTACCTTAAGGGCCATTTTAAATCCAGGGGAAGAAGTTATTGTTGTTGAACCTTGTTTTGTCGCTTATTCCCCTTTAGTAACACTTGCCGGAGGAACGCCTGTAACCGTCCAAACGCTAAAGGAAAATGATTTTAAATTGATGCCTGAGCAATTAGAGGCGGCAATTACACCAAAAACGAAGGCTCTTTTGATTTGTACGCCGAATAATCCAACGGGAACTCAATTGGGAAAAGCGGAGATGGAGAAAATTGCGGAAATCGTGAAAAAACATGATTTGCTCGTGATTGCGGACGAAATTTACGCAGAGCTTTCCTATGATGAGAAATTCACTTCGTTTGCAGCGATTGAAGGACTTCAGGATCGAACGATCCTTATCAACGGTTTCTCAAAGGCATTTGCCATGACAGGCTGGCGCTTAGGGTACGTATGTGCTCCAAAAGAAATTTCTGAAGCGATGTACAAAATCCACCAATACGGGATGATGTGTGCTTCCACGATGTCACAGCATGCGGGAATTGAAGCATTGAAGACCGGTATGGCTGATGTGGAAGAGATGAGACAGAGCTACCGGAGAAGAAGAAATTACATTGTTAAATCCTTCAATGAAATCGGCCTTGAATGTCATAATCCGGGCGGTGCATTCTATGCCTTTCCATCCATTGCAAGCACCGGTTTGACATCGCAGGAATTTGCTGAAAGACTGTTAATTGAAGAGCGAGTTGCCGTTGTTCCGGGAGATGTGTTCGGAGAAAGCGGAGAAGGGCATATTCGCTGTTCTTACGCCTCATCAATGGAACAGCTAAAAGAAGCCATTACAAGAATCGAACGGTTTATGAAAAAATTTAAATAAGCGAATCTCAAGTGAGGAGGCCAATTCAATCCGGATTGGCCTTTTTCTATTTTAGGATAAATTTTTATATCCATCGTTTTTCAAAAGAGATATGATTAAAATGGATATATTGGGGGGAAAGAACGTGAAAATTGTACCATCAAATAAGATTCAAAGCATCACAGAAAGCATTTTTACAGAAGTGGCCAATCGAAAAAAAGAGGCTATTCAAAAAGGAATGGATGTGATCGATTTAAGTGTCGGATCTCCGGACATGCACCCAGCGCCAATTGTTATGGATACACTTGCAAAATACGCAGCCGATCCAACAAAATATGGCTATACGCTGACGGGAATCCCAGAATTTAACCGGGCTGTTTGTTCTTTTTACAAAAATCGTTATTCTGTAGAATTGGATGCTGAAACGGAAGTTCTCCAGTTGGTGGGTTCACAGGATGGACTTGCTCATTTATCGACTGCTTTTATCAATCCCGGGGATTATGTACTTGTTCCAGATCCAGGTTATCCCATTTATGAAGACAATGTCACACTGGCTGGCGGAAGGATTTATCCAATGCCTCTGCTGGAGGAGAATCAATTTTTGCCGCAGCTTGATGAAATTCCGTTGGATATTTTAGAAAAAACAAAAATGATGATTATCAGTTATCCAGGGAATCCGGTAACCGCACTTGCCGATAAGGACTTTTTTGTCAAGGTTGTTCAGTTTGCAAAATCACACCAAATAATGGTTGTTCATGATTTTGCCTATTCCGAATTAATCTTTGATGGAAACCCGCAAATCAGTTTTATGTCAGTTCCAGGGGCAAAAGAGGTCGGAATAGAGTTTAACTCACTGTCGAAAACGTTTAACATGGCCGGATGCAGGATTGGGTATGCTCTCGGGAATCCAGAGGCATTAAAGATTCTTAACAGATTAAAAGGACTTGTTGACTATGGAATTTTCTATCCAATTCAAAAAGCGGGGGAAGCAGCTCTTCTCTCCGATTATTCCGCACTTCAAGCTCAGGTAAAAGAATATGAGCGGCGCAGGGATGCCCTCATCAACGGGCTTGAGAAAAGCGGCTGGCAAGTGGCAAAATCTCCGGCCACGATGTTTGTCTGGGCAAAAATTCCGGAAGGATGGAAGTCGCGTCCGTTTGCATTTGAATTAATCGAGAAAGCTGGAGTAGCGGTTGTTCCCGGCGATGCCTTTGGTAAGTTAGGGGAAGGCTATGTGCGGATTGCTCTCGTTCAGTCTGCGGAACGCCTTACTGAAGCAGCCATGCGGATACAGCATTTTTTGACCCAGCTGAAATAAATCGGATTTTCCTTCTAAAATACAAAAGAAAATCATATGAATTTAAAAGACCTTCTTTAGCGGAAGGTCTTTAAATTTTAAGATAAGAAAGGATAAGTTTAGACTTCGAGAAATGTCTAGCTTCAGCGCCTAGCCCCTCAGGGTCAAATAACCTTCGGGGCTGAGCACAATGGGATGCTACTATGAATATGCATCTCAGGAACAAGCTGTGCTTGTTCTGAAGGCGCTTGTGCTTTTCTTATTTGCAGAAAGAAGGAAAAAGGAATGCCGAGCGGAATGCATCAAGAGATTATTGAACTGCCGATTGAAAAGGTATGGAGCTTTGTCAAAGATATGGATAATTGGGCTCCGCTTATCCCCGGATACATTTCCCATAAAAAATTCAGTGAGCGCCAATCAACATGGGAGTTTTATCAAGATCTTGGAATTATCAAAAAGAAGGTCAGCTTGCTCGTTACGATAAAGGAGTGGGTTGAGCCGACCAAAGTCACTTTTAATTTGCGGGGTCTAAACGATAAGTTTTCCGGGAACGGCTATTTTCAAGCGGAAGATCTCGGCGGGAATCGTACAAAGATGACGGGATTTCTTGATATTCAGGCAGAAGGAAAGATGGGGAAAGTAATCAATAAGGTGTTAAAAACGTCGATTCCGAAAACGGCAAAAGAAATTACTGCCGCGATCGCGGAAAAGTTTAAATAACAAGGGACAGTGTCTGTTTCGACCAAGCCTGTCCCTTGTTTACATGTTTAATTTATTAGCGCCTGAAGCGGGGCAGGGATTCTTCCGCCGCGGTTAATCATTTTTTCCGGGCTGTAGGCATTGACACCCATTACCGGGGCTCTGCCGAGAAGGCCGCCAAACTCCACCATGTCTCCTTCCTTTTTGCCAGGCACAGGGATGACTCTGACAGCGGTTGTTTTCTTATTGATCATCCCAATTGCCGCTTCATCGGCAATAATCGCAGAAAGAGTTGCCGGTGTAACATCGCCGGTTAATGCAATCATATCAAGGCCGACTGAACAAACGCATGTCATTGCTTCGAGCTTGGATAAGCTAAGTGCTCCGTCAACGACACCGCGAATCATTCCGTTGTCTTCACTGACCGGAATAAACGCTCCGCTCAACCCCCCAACATACGAGCTTGCCATTGCCCCGCCTTTTTTTACCGCATCATTCATAAGTGCAAGGGCAGCAATCGTGCCGTGGGTTCCAACGCGTTCAAGGCCGATTTCTTCAAGGATATCAGCAACACTGTCATTGATTGCATTCGTCGGTGCAAGTGAAAGATCCATAATTCCGAAGGGGATGCCGAGCCGTTTTGCAACGATACGGCCAATCAGTTCGCCAGCCCGGGTTATTTTGAATGCAGTTTTCTTGATAATATCGGAAACTTCACCAAGGTCTGCTTCAGGATGGCGTTTTAAGGCATTCAGGACAACACCGGGACCGCTGACGCCGACATTAATGACGGCTTCTCCTTCGCCAGCGCCGTGGAACGCACCTGCCATAAACGGATTGTCCTCAACAGGGTTGCAAAAAACAACCAGCTTGGCACAGGCGAGCCCGTTTTGGTCTCTCGTCAGTTCTGCAGCATCTTTAATGAGAAAGCCGAGCTTGCGGACAGCATCCATATTGATTCCAGTCCGTGTTGTCGCAACTGAAATCGATGAACAGACCCGTTCTGTGACACTAAGTGCAGCAGGAAGTGCCTCAAGCAGTGTTTCATCACCCTTTGATAACCCTTTATGTATAAGTGCTGAAAAACCGCCGATAAAATCGACACCCAGCTTTTTTGCTGCGGAATCCAGTGTTTTGGCTAATTCAATGGTTTGGGCTACTGTGGCATTTCCGAGAATTTCTGCAATTGGCGTGATCGAGATTCGTTTATTAATAATCGGCACACCGAATTCTTTTTCTGTTTCTTCTACGACTGTTTTTAGATTCTGTGCATATTTGGTTATTTTGGCAAAAACATTATGCTTCATTTTTTCAAAATTGGAATCGGCACAGTCACGGAGGCTGATGCCCATTGTTACCGTGCGGATATCTAAATTCTCCATCTGAACCATGCGGATCGTTTGGAGTATTTCATCCATTGCAATTGGCATTCTGTATCTTCCCCTTCACTTAAATTCGATGCATTGCCTGGAATATTTCTTCAAGCTGAATGTTGATTTTTAATCCCATATCCTCGGCTACAGCGTTCAGTTCCTCACGGAGTTTATTTAAATTTTCCCCTTTTGATACATCGATGATCATCATCATTGTAAAAAAGTCTTGTAAAATCGTTTGGCTGATATCTAGGATGTTCATTTTGTTTTCAGCTAAAACGGTTGTTACCTTTGAGATGATCCCGACTTGATCCTTTCCAATTACACTGACAACTGCTCTTCTCTTTTCCATGTCTTCCACCTCGATTAAAAATAAAAAAAGATTGGAGATGCTCCAATCTTAGACAAAACAATAGAAGAGTGTGCTTGTGCTGCACATGATCTTCTCCTGTCCTTTTGCCTGAGATTGTGAATCCTTCGGCGCCGTTCATTCCGGTCTCTCCAGAAGCTGCTCCAGCCGTAGTTTTACCCACAACCTTCATCGCGAACTTTTTCAATTAAAAAAATCTTATCAATTCAATGGGAGCATGTCAACGACAAAAATCACCAAATTTTTCTTGAGAGCGAAGCAGGGGAGAAAGAACCAGCCTCCTCCCAAAGTGTTTTTTCATTGTTCCGCCAAATTTAACGCAGTTTCTGTTGCAGTAAAATCAACGTTTAACTGTTCTTTTAAATCATGCGGATGATAATATCCTTTGGAAATCATGTAATGGGTGATTTTTTCGTGGGTTTGGATTGCCGCAAAAAGCTGTTCTTTTAAGGCCGCCTTTAATTCCGGCGTCGCTGTTTCCGTTATTGCAATCGCGTAATTTTGCACCCCTGCTTTTGCCGATACTAAAAAATCGGCAGCTATGACCTGATCCGTCATCCCGCCCATTCCTATTAAGTTTTGAATCAAACCGTTCATTAATGTTCCCTCCGAATCGTTAAAAACTGCTGCAGCTGTTGAATATGTCTTGTTCCAAGATCAATATCATTGGAAAACAGGTTTTTTAATTCTTCATCTTGTATTAATGCACTCATGCTTGTGGCTTTTGTAAGGCAGAGATTTTTGAAGGTTAATAACTCATGTACTTCAAGTGTTTCATGATAGCCTAAATGTTTGAACATTTTTTTCCTCCCCAATCGGTATTTATCTCTGCTTTATTTTTTCAATGGACCCAAGCGATTATTCATGAAGAACTTTGTAAGTACCTATTGCATAAAAGCGCAGATTAATAGGGGAAAATAGCTTTGCGACTGATGGGAGGTGTACCCGATTGAATCAAGAAAAACTGGCACTGCATGAGACAATGGAAACACACGAAATTCTTAACTTAAAAACGATTTGGCTGCTCCGCTCAAAACTGATGCAAGGTATTTGCTTTGATAATGACTTGAAGGCATTAATGGAAAAAGATGTGCAGCAATCCATTATGGATGTAAATGAACTGTTAAGTTTTTATAAAGAACACTCGCCTATTGGCAAGCATTAAATGCGAAGACAGAGGGGAAGTGGCACATATGCGTAGTGGGAAAGGATAAATTTGTTGGAAATTTATCCTTTCCCATTAGCTAAAGAAAATCCACTGCAATAGGGGGTGAACAAATGGAGGATTACCTGGATCCGCGAAATGCGGAGGGAATGCCCAATCTTGCTGATTCGGCTATCGCTATGGACTTTTTAATGACGGTAAAAACAGGTGTGAGAACCTATGCATTGGCAATTACGGAAACAGCAGATCCGGAACTGAGAAAAGCTTTATCCAGGCAACTGGAAAAGGCAATAGATTTGCACAGTGAAATAACGGATTTGATGATCAATAAAGGGTGGTTTCATCCCTATAATCTGAAGGAACAATACCCGATCGATTTGAAGGCGGCAGAGACCGCTGTGAAAATTGCCGGTTTGAATCTCTTTCCGAATGATACGGACAGGCGCGGCATGTTTGCAACACCTAATAAATAGAAGGAGGCAGGTGACGAATGAAGGCTGTTACATATCAGGGAATCAAAAATATAGAAGTTACAGATGTGAAGGATCCCCAAATTAAAAATCCGGATGATATTATTGTCAAAATTACCACCACCGCCATTTGCGGGTCTGATTTGCACTTGCTTCATGCCATGATTCCTAATTTGCCAACGGACTATGTGATAGGACATGAGCCGATGGGGATTGTCGAAGAAACCGGTCCGGAAGTATCAAAGCTGAAAAAAGGAGATCGTGTCATTATTCCTTTTAACGTCAGCTGCGGGCATTGCTGGTACTGCACCCATGACTTAACAAGCCAATGCGATAATTCCAATCCCCATGGAGAGATGGGAGGTTTTTTCGGCTATTCGGAAACAACAGGGGGATTTGCCGGAGGACAGGCTGAATATATGCGCGTACCTTTTGGAAATTTTACTCCTTTTAAAATTCCTGAAAACAGTGAAGTAGAGGATGAAAAATTGGTACTGCTTGCAGATGCAGCGGGAACAGCCTACTGGAGTGTGGATCATTCCGGAATGAAACCGGATGATACAGTTGTCATCTTGGGCTGCGGGCCTGTGGGGTTGCTGGCGCAGAAGTTTGCTTGGCTGGAAGGAGCGAAGCGCGTGATTGCAGTTGATTATGTTGGCTACCGACTCGAGCACGCGAAGCGCACCAACAAGGTGGAAACGGTGAATTTTGAAAGCCAGGAAAATGCCGGAGAATATTTGAAGGAAATTACCAAGGGCGGCGCAGATGTTGTGATTGATTGTACCGGTATGAGCGGGAAAATGACCCCGATGGAATTTCTTGCTACCGGCATGAAGCTTCATGGCGGGGCAATGGGCGGGATTGTGATCGCCTCACAGGCAGTGCGCAAAGGAGGAACCGTCCAAATAACAGGTGTATATGGCGGAAGATACAATGCATTCCCGCTGGGAGATTTTTTTCAGCGAAATGTGGATTTAAAAATGGGCCAAGCGCCGGTTATTCCTTATATGCCTTTCCTCTATGATTTAATTGCAGAGGGGAAAGTGGATCCGAGTGATATTGTGACCCATGTCTTACCCTTGGATCAAGCAAAGCATGGGTATGAAGTCTTCGATACTCGCACCGATGGATGCATCAAAGTGGTGCTAAAGCCTTAAAATAACCTAGTCCATTTTGGGCTAGGTTATACTTTTGAAAGGTATTCACAGACTGTTTTTTCCAGCCGGTTCAGCTCTTTTTGGCAAGAAGAATCTTTCATTGTTTTTAAGGTAAGCAATGCACTTTCAATCACAAATTGCCGGGGAGTGTTTGAATTTACTGCCTCTTCTTGAATAAAATCCAGAAGTTCAATGTATTGTGATTGTTCTCTTTCGATTTCAATTCCTTTTTGGATGGAGGATTTTAACCTGGCAATGGTCTCCAGCAATTTGTTCTTTAGTTCGCTGCAGTTATGCATGGTACCTGGCACCCATTTTTCCATCAGATCCGGATCCAGCAGCTGCTCACCTGTTTCCGCTAATTCATCAACGACCGTCACGATGCGGTTAACGGAATAACGAATAACAGGTTCAACACGGCTGCTGCCGCTTGCCATCAGCTGGAAGTGAAAATGATGATGCAAAATCCCTAAAAATATCACGGCGCAGTCTAATAGATAAGGCTTTTTCTCCTCGCCAAAAAGGTCAATAAACCGATTGTAATACCATTTTAATTGAATCAATTGTACTTGTTTAACAAATTTCTTCATATCGGTGTCATTGGAGACAAAAATTTCTTCTACCAATGCGAATAACTTATTCTTCCGATTCATTTTCATTTGCAGTTCAATTTGTTTGATGAAGATTTCAATATCTGATCGGTCCTGTCCAATTAATAAGTCGTTTATTTGCTTGTTCAGGTTCAAATGGAGCGATTTAAAAATGGCTTTTGCCAATTCCCCTTTGGATGAAAAATAATTATAAAACGTTCCCTTGGATATTCCGCTGTCGTCTAAAATATCCTGAATCGATGTGGCTTGATAGCCTTTTTCAATAAATAATTCGAGCGCTGTCTTTATGACATGCTGCTTGCGGTCATTCATATACATCACCTGAATAAAAGATTATACCTATTGTCTAAAAATATACTAGCTTATTTTTATGAAGATTACAAACATGAAAAATCCAATCTTTTTCAATTGCAAAAATTGAACCGGTGGTATAAGATTGTTTTTGCATGAAATAAGAGTATAAAATTTTAGACTGCTTGTTCATAGAGGAGGAACATAAATTGAGTACTACAATACCAAAGGAAAATAAGCCGCCTTATGGGATTATTGCTATCCTGTTGATTGGCGCCTTTATTTCCATGTTAAATGAAACGTTATTAAACGTTGCGCTGCCATCGATCATGAAGGATTTAAAAATCTCAGCGTCAACGGTTCAATGGCTGGCAACGGGTTATATGCTCGTAAACGGCATTATGATTCCAACAACGGCTTTTCTGATACAAAAATTTTCAGTCCGCCGCTTGTTTTTAACGGCAATGATCCTATTTACAGCCGGGACCATCGTAGCAGGTTTTGCACACATTTTTCAGATTCTCTTAATCGGCAGGGTTCTGCAGGCTTCTGGCTCGGCCATCATGATGCCGCTGTTAATGAATGTGATGCTTACCAGCTTTCCTGTTGAAAAAAGAGGCGGTGTCATGGGGCTTTTTGGATTAGTATTTATCTTTGCCCCTGCGGTCGGACCAACATTATCCGGCTGGCTGATTGAGCACAACAATTGGAGAATTTTGTTCCACTTAGTAACACCGATTGCCTTTATCGTATTATTGATTGCCATTTTCTTACTGAAGGATAAAAAAGAAAAATCAGCGTTAAAGCTGGATTGGTTTTCGCTTGTTCTTTCCAGTATCGGATTTGGCGGTCTGCTATATGGCTTCAGCTCAGCGGGGAACAAAGGCTGGGACAGTCCTGAGGTTTATTTGACCATCGCTGTGGGCGCTGTTTCATTGATCTCGTTCATTATCCGACAGCTTAAGATTGACAATCCGATGCTCAATTTCCGGGTTTATAAATACCCGATGTTTGCTTTGTCATCAGCCATTTCGATTTTCATTACCATGGCGATGTTTTCCGCCATGCTGCTTTTGCCGATTTATGTACAGACGATTCGCGGAATTTCACCGTTTCATTCAGGGCTATTGCTGCTTCCTGGCGCCCTTTTAATGGGGATCATGTCGCCTATAACCGGAAAATTGTTTGACAAGTTCGGCGGCAGGGTTTTAGCCATTATCGGTCTTACGATTGTCACGCTGACAAGTTATTTTTTAAGCAAATTAACCTTGGATACCACTTATACAGAATTAATCCTAATATACTCAGCACGGATGTTTGGAATGTCGATGGTCATGATGCCGGTCATGACAAACGGATTAAACCAGTTGCCGGCCCGTTTCTATCCGCACGGAACGGCGATGAACAATACGATGCAGCAGGTGTCCGGCGCTATCGGCTCTGCCTTGCTGGTGACCATTATGTCAAACCGCACTAAAACGCATGCAAAAGATTTGGCAGCAGACGCAATGAAGCACTTGACTGGCCAGCCGACACCGCAGATGCTGGCTGAAATGAAGCAGCAAATAACGATGAAAGCAATGCTTGAAGGGATTAATGATGCTTTCTTAGTATCCGTTGGCATAGCCTGTATTGCACTAGTTCTGGCCTTCTTAATCAAGCGATCCAAACAGGGAGAAGATGTAGGAGAAGGAAAAGCAGAAACAAAGCGGGCAGTAAAGCCGCTGGCAGAAAACTAAGGACCAGTTGTTTTTTGTAAATCATTAACTTCTTATTTACGAGCGTGCGGCGAAACTTTATAATTCAGTTGTAGACGTAAAACACATTCTTGAATGGAAGTGGCGCATCTTGGCTGATAAAGAACTTAATATTGTTGAACATTTAGATGAACTCAGGAAGAGAATCATTATTTCCGCGATTGCTTTCGTAATTTTCCTAGTTATTGCGCTTTGTTTTATAAAAAATATTTATCTTTTTTTTCTGGGCAACTTTCATTATAAGCTGTTAGTTTTGGGGCCCAGCGATGTTATCAAGGTCTACTTTAATTTGGCAGGAGTGGTGGCCCTTGCCGGGACGATTCCTGTTATCGGATGGCAGCTGTGGCTGTTTGTTAAGCCTGCCTTAAGACCTTTTGAAAGAAAAGCGGCATTAGCCTATATACCAGCCCTGTTTCTTTTGTTTATCTCAGGTCTTGCTTTCGGATATTTCTTTATCTTTCCTAACATCATGAGATTTCTCGTTAATTTAGGAAGCGGAATAATGGAAACCAGCTTTACAGCAGAAAAATATTTTAGTTTCTTGCTGAATATTACTCTGCCATTTGGAATCGCATTTGAGATGCCGCTTGTGATGATGTTCTTAACGTCACTTGGAATTGTCAATCCTTATACCGTTTCAAAACTACGGAAATATGCCTATTTCATCTTGGTTATTATCGCAAGTATGATTTCGCCTCCGGAATTTATTTCTCATATTTCGGTTGCGATCCCGCTGATTTTAATTTATGAAGTCAGTGTCATTGTCTCTAAAATTGTTTATAAACGAAAACTAAAACGTCAGGAACTCGAATATTCTCTTGAAGAAAATGAAGAAGAGCAAGTGGAAAAACAGGATAAAGACGAAATGATAAATGAAGCATAAAAAAAGGGATCTTCCTTAAACTAAGGGAAGATCCCTTTTTATTAGATCGAATATGCATAATCCTTCTCAGCCATATTTAAGCATAAATCCAGAATCCACGGCCATTTGCCATGGCCTGATTCAGTATTGATATGGCCCATGTTTGGCAGGGTGACGGAAGGCAGATTTAATTTCCGATAATGTTCTGCGTCTTCTAAACTGCAATACGGATCGTTAGAAGAGTGGACAAATAAAATTTCATCGGCAGTCCTTGTTAGATTATTTTCGTTCAATGGAACCGGAAAAAAAGATTTGGCTTCCGGAATTGCGATCACAGGAGATGGCGGTGCAACAAGAATGACATGATCCGCTATTTTTCTGTTTTGCCGGGCTGCAAAGTGATTCCATAGTACTCCTCCGAGACTATGGGTAATGACGATTTTTTTATGGCGGCTTGGCAATTTTTGTACTGCATCTGACAGTTCATCAAGCCATACCTCTTTATTAGGAAAATTAAATTTGGAAAAGACAGGATACTCTACATGATAGCCGCGCTGCTTTAATTCATGAGAAAGCCATGATTGCCAATGGTCAGGTCCGCTTCCGTAAAGACCGTGTATGATTAAAAAACTAAACTCGTTCATAAGAAACCTCCTCGATGGATTATTTATAATTAATCCGATAAGTTAAGTTGGTATTTAAGGAGATTATAACCTGAAAAAAGGAATCTGACAATCAAAAGATATAAAAAATTCATTTTTTCTGATGTCTGCAGAATTATGTAGAAAGGATCAAAATAAGGGCAAAAAACATACATGAGTCTCAACTCCCATCCCATGTATGGAAATAAAACAAATAGGAGCAATACACCAACATAATAAAGGCGGTGTGAGCGAAGCAAAATATCACTACTACAGGAGTAGATAATTGTATATTTTACCTTTCACTTGGATAAAATGAATCACTTTATCGCAGCTTTTTCCAAAAAAAAGAGGGAACGTTTACGTTCTCTCTCAATTAATCATTTTTCCTCGTTCAAAGTGATTCATATCCGTTAATTCAATAATGTAGTTATAATTATCGATCGCACGTTTAAGGTTTTCCAGTTCATCTTTTGAAAGATCTTTATTTTTCATTTTATTTATTAATTCCAATTTCGAGGCCTCTAATTTTTCTTTAACTTCTTGATAATTCATCTTCAACATCCCTTTCTTACTCTTAAAATTTACCCGTGAACAATGAACCGTATGTTTACCAGTCAGCCTGAATCGAAAGTAATTAAGATTGCAACGGTAGTAAATGTAATCGCTTACTTTACCTTTATCCTTATTTTACAAAATTATCTGATGAATTGACGCTGATCTTGTAGCAATTTTGTGACAGCTTCGTTACGATATTCCGATGGATTTTTGTGGATTTTTTACCAATTCACAGCTTTAAAATAGAAAATCTTGCTGCGCTAAATTCTTAATATACTTGGATACTTATGGTATGATTACTTTTAGAAATTTTGTAAATAATAAATCGTTATCATATGAAAATATTTGAAAGAAAAAAGGATATTGGACGAAAGGTTCAACGGGGTTGTTTAGTGAAAGGGATTGAGTGGTTTTGGTTAATGAACTTCCTTTAAAGGAAAGAAGTATCGTTTTTATCGGGTTTATGGGTGTAGGGAAATCCTCGATTGGAAAGGCCGTTGCAAAAAAACTATATCGTGATTTTATTGACGTTGATGATGAACTTGTAAAAGAGTTTAATATGTCCATACCCCAAGTATTTAAAGAACTTGGTGAGAAAGCTTTCAGGGAAAAGGAAAAAGAGGTTGTGATAAGATTAAGCAAACAAAGACTTCACATTCTCTCGCTCGGAGGAGGATCTTTTTTACAGGAAGAAATCCGAAAGGCATGTTTGGAAAACTGTATTGTTTTTTTTCTGGACCTTTCGTGGGAGCAATGGAAGGAACGGATCAGCTTAATTATTGACAGCCGCCCGGTTCTTCAAGGAAAAACAATTGAAGAAATTCAGGACCTTTTTAATAGCAGAAAAGCAGTCTACTCTTCGCATCATTCAAAGGTGGATACTGACTTTCTGGATGTTGAAGAAATTGCAGATTATATTGTTGATTCTCTCAAGCTGGCTTGGGAATTATATGATAGATAAGAATGAAAGATAAAGAAGCTAAGGGAAGGATTTCACCCTTGTTATAAAGAAAGAAGCAGAGGGAGTAACTTTTCAATGAAAAAGATAATTAATGTCAAAGGGATTGAGATCGGTGAAGGGATACCGAAAATTTGTGTCCCGATGGTCGGAGAAACATTGTCTCAGCTGCTTGAAGAAGCAGCAGTTTTAAAAACAATTGATGCGGACCTTGTTGAATGGCGTGTTGATTTTTTTGAAAATGTGGATGATATTGAGATGGTACAGGATGCGCTGGAGAAAATTCGGGCAATTCTAATCGAAAAACCATTGATTTTTACATTCCGCAGCCAAAAAGAAGGAGGAGAAAAGGAAGTAACCTCCGATTATTACTTCGCTCTAAATAAGGCGATGGCAGAGACCGGCAAGGTTGAGATCATTGATGTGGAACTGTTTAATGATGAAAATGATGTAAGAAAGCTGATCGATACTGCACATGCTCACAATGTGTACGTTATTCTGTCTAACCATGATTTTACAAAGACGCCGTCCAAAGAAGAAATTGTTTCCCGCCTATGCCGGGCACAGGAACTTGGCGGTGATTTGCCCAAAATTGCCGTGATGCCTTCTAGCAGCGGGGATGTACTCACATTGCTGGATGCCACTGATACGATGAACAAACAATATGCAGATCGGCCAATTATTACGATGTCGATGGCAGGAATTGGGGTTGTCAGCCGTCTTGCCGGTGAAATTTTTGGGTCGGCTATTACTTTTGGAGCAGCGAAAAAAGCTTCTGCCCCTGGACAAGTAGCAGTCTCTGAACTTCGCAGTATTTTATCTCTTTTACACAAAAGCCAACAATAACAAACAGGCAGGGCTATATGTTGTTATGAGCAGCATGGGGTATCTCTGCCTGTTTTCTATTTAATAAAATCGGAATCTGAGGGTGGAAGTCATGAGCTTTTTAAATAAAACCGTGATTGTGACTGGTGCATCAAATGGAATTGGCCGGGAGATTGCTCTAACATATGCACGGGACGGTGCAAAAGTGGTCCTTGCGGATCTCGACCAAAAGGCGGGAAATCTCCTTGCAGGTCAAATTCAGGAAAACGGGGGAGAAGCGCAGTTCATCCAAACAGATGTAAGAATTCCGGGAGATATCAGCAGATTAATGGAGAAGGTCAAAAAGTCTAACGGGGCCATTCATATTCTGATTAATAATGCAGGCAAGGCAAAATTTAAATCTCCCTATGAATTAACGATTGATGAATGGGATGATATTATCGACACAAACCTGCGCAGCGTTTTTTTATGTTCCCGTGAGGCGGCAAAATACATCCGTGAAAATAAGGACGGGGGCGCGATCGTTAATATTGCTTCAACAAGAGCGCTCATGTCAGAACCTCATTCAGAAGCCTATGCAGCTACAAAGGGAGGGATTGTGGCTTTGACACATTCACTGGCGGCATCATTTAGCACGGACAGAATAACGGTCAACTGCATCTCACCCGGATGGATTGAAACAGGAGATTACTCCAAGCTAACGAAGGCTGACCATCAGCAGCATTTCTCAAAAAGGGTCGGAAGGCCGTCTGATATTGCCAGAGCCTGCCTTTTTTTATCTGCAAAAGAGAATGATTTTGTAACAGGAACAAATCTCGTTGTCGATGGCGGTATGACGAAGAAAATGATTTACGAGGAATAAGGTGACTGTTGAACGATGAGGGAAACCGATCATTTTTCCTGCTGTAAGTACATATTGCTTTACATATAATTGATGTGTGCTATATTTTAATAGTGATTTTTAATTTCATGAACTTGTTTTCACTAGGGGAGCCTTAGGCTGAGATGGAGCGTTTTGTTCTAAACCCTTTGAACCTGAACTGGATGATACCAGCGGAGGGAAGGTGAAAGAATCATATTGTCATTTCATTCTTTTTTGACATTTGCCTTTAACCTGCTCACTTCTCCGGAAAGTGAGCAGGTTTTTATTTTTTCTTGTGAGGAGTGAACAAATGAAATACGATACGGAGCAGTTGATCGAACAAATTTCACAAGAAGTGGAAGCACGGCAAGATGAATTAGTGGAGCTGCTGTCCAAATTAATCTCATTTCCAACCGTAAGTCCTCCGGCACGCAATACAAATGAAGTGCAAGCGTTTATTCAAAGCTTTTTAAATGAATTGGGCTTTAAAACGGATAAATGGGAGGTTTACCCTGGCGACCCAAATGTTGTCGGAGTTCTTTCCGGAAATGAACCGGAGCTTTATAACAGTTTGATTGTAAACGGTCATGTCGATGTGGCAGAAGTTGGGGATAATAATGAGTGGGACGCCTCCCCGTTTGCGGCAACCATAAAAGATGGTTATATTTATGGGCGGGGAACGGCAGATATGAAAGGCGGAATTGCTGCGGGGCTTACGGCCATTAAGATTTTAAAAGAACTGGGCATAACACTTCAAGGTGACCTCCAATTTCAGTCCGTGATTGGAGAAGAAGTTGGTGAGGCTGGGACACTTGATTGTACCGAACGAGGATATACCGCCGATTATGCAGTTGTTGTTGACACGAGTGATTTACATATTCAAGGCCAAGGAGGAGTCATTACCGGTTGGATTACGGTTCAAAGCAAAGAAACGTACCATGATGGACTGCGTTCGAAACTGATTCATGCCGGCGGCGGGGTAAAAGGAGCAAGCGCAATTGAAAAAATGATGAAGATCATTGCAGGTTTGCAGGAGCTGGAGCGGCACTGGGCTGTGACAAAAAGCTATGAAGGCTTCGTGCACGGGAGCAATACGATTAATCCTGCCGTGATTGAGGGCGGCAGACATGCGGCTTTTATTGCTGACCGGTGTGCATTATGGATTACGGTTCATTTTTATCCAAATGAGGATTATGAAGAAGTGATCAAGGAAATCGAACAGCATATCAGCGCAGTGGCAGCTGCTGACCCATGGCTGCGTGAAAATCCTCCGCAATTTAACTGGGGAGGAAAATCAATGATTGAAGATCGCGGTGAGATTTTTCCTTCTCTGGAAATTGATCGAAAACAGCCGGGAACGAAATGTTTGGCACATACCTTTGAAAGTTTAATTGCTAAAAAAGCTGAAGTTGGCATGTCTTCTACAGTCACTGATGCCGGCTGGCTTGGCAGAGCAGGGATACCAACGGCCATTTTTGGACCGGGAAAATTGGATGATGCCCATTCTGTAAATGAAAAAGTAGAGCTTCGCCAGCTGTTGGATTTTACGAAGGTTCTCGCTGTTTTTATTGCCAGATGGTGTAACACAAGAAAGGGGGAGCAAGCATGAAATTTTCACAAGTCCTCTTTGAAAAAGTAAGTCCAATTTGGGAGAAAACCCATCAGCACCCATTTGTAACAGGGTTAGGAACGGGCGAACTGCCGGTTGAGTCATTTATCCGCTACATGAAACAGGATTATGTCTTTTTAATTGATTATGCCAAGCTCTTTGCCTTTGGAGCCATTAAAGCAAGGGATATTGAAACAATGGGGGCATTTGCCAAGCTGCTGGATGAAACGTTGCATGGTGAAATGGATTTGCACCGCAGGTATGCCCAGAGATTTGGGATCTCCCATCAGGATCTTGAGGAAACAAAGGCGTTTCCGATGAATTTGGCGTATACAAGATATATGCTGAACGTCGCGCAAAACGGCTCGTTGGAAGAGCTCATTTCCGCGTTGCTGCCTTGCATGTGGAGCTATTGGGAGATTGGGAAAATGCTTGTTCTAAAATATCCGGGTTCTGCAGAACATTCACAATATGGAGATTGGGTGAAAATGTACTCCTCAGACGAATTTGGCCATTTGTCCGTTTGGCTAATTAACCTCTTAGACGTATTGACGGAAGGGAAACCGGAAAGAGAACTTAACATCATTACTGAACATTTCCTAACTACTTCCCGGTATGAATACTTATTTTGGGATATGGTTTATCAGGGGGGCGATTGGCCTGTCTGATTCAGCAATGTTAGCGGTCAAAGACCTTTCGTATGCTTTTTCGGCTGAGAAGGGCGAAAAAGCAATTTTTAACCATATTTCAATCGATGTGAAGCCGGGAGAATTTGTTTCGCTGATTGGAGCAAGCGGGTCAGGAAAAAGCACACTTTTCCGTCTGATTACCGGTTTGCTGGAGCCTGATCATGGCGAAATATGGATAAACGGAGAAAATGCCAAAAGCAGAATGGGGATGGCCGGCTATATGCCGCAAAAGGATTTGCTTTTGCCGTGGCGGACGATCATTGAAAATGTTATGCTGCCGCTGGAGATATCGAAACAGGACAAGCAATCTAAGCTTGCCGAAATCCGCGAGTGGCTGTCACGGTTTGGATTGTCCGCTTTTGAAAAAGCTTATCCCCATGAGCTTTCCGGGGGAATGAAGCAGCGTGTTGCTTTTTTAAGAACCATTTTGACGGGAAAAGATCTTCTGTTACTGGACGAACCCTTCGGTGCCCTGGACGCCTTAACAAAACGCAACATGCACAGCTGGCTTCTTGAATTATGGGGAGAATTGCAAAAAACGGTTTTGTTTATTACTCATGATCTGGAGGAAGCCATTTTGTTAAGTGATCGCATTTATCTGCTTCCAAAGGAATTTGGCAGAAATGTCAAAGAGGTAAAGGTGCAGCTGTCAAGACCGAGGAAACCTGAGCTTATTTATCAAACAGAGTTTATTGAAATGAGACGAGAACTGGAGCGGCTGATACATAATGAACAATAGATGGAAACAGTGGATTGAAAATTATGGCCTGTTCGTATTGGTTGTGGTCTTGTTATTAAGTGTGTGGGAATGGGTTGTTCGAAAGGGGTGGATTCCTCCTTTTATCCTTCCCGCCCCTTCAGCTGTTTGGAATTCGTTGGTGGAAAATGAACAGGTCCTGCTAGGTCAGCATCTGCCGATCACCCTTGAGGAAGTCCTGGCTGGCTTTGTTCTTTCAGTGGCTGGCGGGATTGTGCTTGGTGTAGCAATGCATTTTTTTCGAACATTAGAAAAAGTGCTTTATCCATTTTTAGTTATCTCTCAGACGATTCCGCTGATTGCGATATCCCCTATTTTTATTATGTGGTTCGGGTATTCGATTTGGAGCAAAATTGCCGTGACGATTTTAACAGCCTTCTTTCCAATCGTCGTCAGTACCTATGACGGACTAAAGGCCGGAGGCGAGGAGTATCGTGAACTGCTGCAGACAATGGGAGCGAACCGCTGGGAAATTTTTAAAAAGGTTCAAGTGCCAATGGCATTACCGACGTTTTTATCGGGTTTAAAAATGTCGGTTGTTTATTGTGTCGTCGGAGCAACCGTCGGAGAATGGCTTGGGGCAAGTGCAGGTCTTGGTTACTTTAGCCGGAGAATGTCGGGAAATTTACAGGCAGATTCCGTTTTTGCCGCGGTATTCCTGCTTTCATTAATGGGGATTATTTTATTTTTATTCATTGGCCTATTGGAAAAACAACTATTGAAAAATAAATTTAGATAATCCCTTGTGAAATAATAAAACGTATATAAATCAATGATTAAAGGGGAAATTTTTCATGAAAAAAACATTGTTTTTTGTGATTTGCTCATTATTTCTAATTTTAAGTGCCTGCGGCCAAGCAAATCAAAATGATGCTTCATCTAAAAAGTTAAAAAAAGTAACCGTCATGCTTGACTGGTATCCAAATGCTGTTCACTCATTTATATATGCAGCCCAAGAAAAAGGCTATTTTAAAGAACAGGGACTGGATGTCCAAATTCAAATGCCGGCAGAAACAAATGATCCGCTCAAATTGGCTGCAGCCAACAAGGTAGATATTGCCCTTAGCTATCAGCCGCAAATTTTAATGTCCCGTGCTGAGAATATTCCAGTTCAATCGTTTGCCGCGATTGTCCGCCATCCTTTAAATGCATTAATGGTCCCTGCCAACGGATCGGTTAAATCGCCAAAAGATTTAACGGGAAAAACAGTTGGAAATGCAGGTCTGGCTTTAGATGATGCTATTGTTAATACTATGGTGAAGTCTGACGGGGGAGATCCTTCCAAACTCAAAATGGTCGATGTCGGCTTTGACTTAATCCCAGCCATTACATCTAAAAGAACAGACTCCATTATTGGGGGATATATCAATCATGAGAAGCTGCTGCTTGAAAAAAACGGGCATCCTGTGACTGCGTTTGATCCAACCAAATATGGTGTTCCTGATTATTACGAATTAGTATTTGTTGCTGGAGAAAAGGCGCTCAAACAAAACAAGGATATGTATAAAAAGTTTATGACTGCTGCCGTGAAAGGACAGCAGTATGTGCAGGAGCATCCTGAAGAAGGTTTGGGGATATTATTAAAACATGAAAATAAGTCATTCAAGCTAGAAAAAGATGTAGAAACAAAGAGCTTGCAAATCCTTCTTCCGCTTATGGATGCGAAAGATAAACCATTTGGTTATCAAGATTTGTCAAGCTGGAAAAATGTTGAGAAATGGTTATATGATACGAAAAAATTAAAAAAACAAGTCAAGCCAGAAGATGCATTTGTCAATCTATAAAAATAAAGGACCGTTACCTGCTGCAGGCAGCGGTCCTTTTTTTTTATTTTTTATCTAGGTAAGTTTCAACAGTTTAAGCTTTTTCTGCGAACTCCTTTTCGTGAAAAAGGCTACAATCGCAATGACTGCAACAAAAATTAAACTGACAAAAAATCCGAGTCGAATGTTCTTTTCCAGAATTGTTCCGCTTATGGCTGCAAGAATTAAGAATAAACCTGCATATGATTGGATTTTGGCAAAAGTACTATTTTTGAGAATCCGAATTGAAGAAACGATAATAAAAGACCAATTATATAAAAGTAAAATTCCGGCAGCTGTTGTAATATACTCATAGATTTTTCCCGGCAGAAGCAAGGCGGTAATAACTGAAGCAAGCAGTCCAATCGCGCCAAGCCCGAGAGAAGGCAGCGGAAGGCTTTTAAATTTTTTTAGTTTCCAGGCAAAAAAAGACGGGGCATCACCATCTTCTGCTAATGTGACAAGCAGGGTTGTTACGCCAAACAATGAAGCAGTCATCGTTGAAAATCCGGCAACAATAATCGCCCCATTAAAAACATGCGGAAAAAAGGAAAGATGATAGTCTGCCATCGCTTTGACAAACGGACTTTCTTTTTCATTAAAGGAAAGGAAATGTTCCATTGTAACTGCAAGACCAAGTGATAGGACATAAATAACGGTCAGCAATAAAAGCATGATTTTACCCGCCTTTGGAGCTTCCTCTTTCTTTTTAAGCCGTATGGCCATCAGGCCGATTACCTCGATTCCTCCGAAGGCATAAAAGGCATAAATAAGTGAGGTCCAAAATCCGCCGAAGCCTTCAGGAAAAAGACTTCCGAATGAAGCCGGAAAGCGAAAATGCTTGGATCCATTGCCGATCCATCCAAAAACGGCAGCTCCTGCAAGAAAAATAAACATAATAATTGCTGCTGTTTTAATAATAGCGAGAATATTTTCCACTTTGTCGAATCCCTTTGTACCCAATAAAACAACAATGATCGCAGCGGCAGCGTATCCGGCGGCAAAAATCCATAAAGGAACTTGAGGAAACCAAAATCTTGAAAGAATAGACAGTGCTGTTAATTGGCTCCCCATAATTAAGATGTTGGAACACCAATAATTCCAACCGCAGCTAAATCCTGCCCAAGGTCCAAACGCTTTATTGGCATAATAACAAAACGAGCCTTCCTGAGGGTCTTCAGCTGTCATTTTTGCCAGCACGTTAAAGACAATGTAGGTTCCGATTGCGGCCAAAAGAAAGGATAAAACGATAGAAGGTCCGGTCACTTTGATGCCAATGCTGGAACCAAGAAAATACCCGGTTCCGATTGTACAGCCGACACCTATTAATGAAAGCTGCCACCATTGTAAATTCCCTTTTTCAGCCCCTTTTTGTTTTGCCGGGCTGCCAGGAATATTGTTTGCAAAATCCATTAAAATCTCCTCCCTTAACTCCTTCTTAATGTTCCAATTAACTAAAGCGAATATGTAATTAGGCAGGAAGTCAAAAAATGTCTTAATACTGCTTGACACCATGGCTTAATTTGGCAGTAAGTTTTCATGGTGTTAATATTGAATTTTCTGATAATGACTTGTATAATAGAAAAAAGCTTAAGGAGTTGATTTCCAATGGAAAAGAATTTGAAAAATCTCCCACAGCCTTCCGATGAAAACATGGATTCACTATTTGCAGAAATGGTATTAGATAATGCCCTGCTTGACTTTAGAAAAGATAAAATACGCAAGGAAATCGACCGCTCCTTACAAGAGCGCAACAAAGAAGTTTTCTTGAAACTGACGGAAGAATTAAAGAATATTTGTTGAGAGGTAAATAATACCTTTACACGGAGTCCCGCTTCATTACGGCGGGGCTTCTTTATTTCGTTTTTTTATCTAGAAACTCGATATATTTCATACTATATTATCGATAATATGTATGAAAGCCTGCATTTTATTTCTATATAATTGTATTAGCCTTAAATAAATTAGGTAATTATTAAAAATAATCAGAGGGGGTCATTCTTTATTTATTGCTAATAAGGAACTTTTTTTTTGTTAAAAATTATGTCGAATTATGTAAAAAGCAGGAGAGGACATCATGAAATTGAAAAAAGGACAATATCTTAAGTTTTTTATTTTAACTATTATTGCTGTTTTTAGTTTAGCTGCATGCTCTTCAAACACAACCCAGACCGAACAAAAAAATAAGGAGAAAAAAGTTCAGGAAGCAACTGCCGGAGTAAGTAAAGACAAGCCCATTTTTGTTGATAAGAAAAATAAAGTGGTTAAGGTTTATGCGACAGTTAATGGAAAGTATTTAGTGACCCCGACCCGTCACGGTCTTAACTGGATTGGCGGAGCATATGGCGACCAAGCCGTATTAAAAGCGTACGCTAACCCTCTGAAATTTAATGAAGCATTGCTGGAAATCGGCGGTGTTCCT
The DNA here is from genome assembly GCA_964484065.1 of uncultured Bacillus sp. Lineage (GTDB taxonomy): Bacteria > Bacillota > Bacilli > Bacillales > Cytobacillaceae > JAEVLT01. Next base: position 26,592 of record CAZAEW010000012.1, on the reverse strand, counting down.
GCTGTTGAAAAGGGTGGCGACACAAGCAAGGAGTTTGCAACAACTACTGATGGCGGTAAAGTAATCAAAGGGGATAAAGTCAACGTTTCGATCACATGGGCAAATGCGAAAAAAGTCTATAACATTAATGATGTCATGGTCGATTCAACCGGTAAGAAGCTTGATTACCATTTTGGTGGAAACTATGATACGCAGGCAGCAAAAATGACAGGTTGCTATATGTGCTTTGACAGCTGTCCGGCAGGTATTACAAGCAATGCCAACGAGCCTGTAGGTACATTCCAAAACGGCAAAGCGGAATTCCACGGCAATGCAAAGGTTCTTCCTAAGGATGGCACTCCGGTCGTTTTAACCTACTCTATAGCGAAATAACAGGTGATAATGTGAAAAATTTGATTGATGCAGTTATACGATTGGCTGCGGCCGTTTTTTTATTCTTTTTCCTGGGTATGGCCGTGGCGGTGGCTGTCATTAAATCTCAGTGGATTGACATGCGGTTTGACAGCGAATATTTCATCACCGCATCCATTTTGACAGGTTTATGGTTTTACTTTTTAAGAATGTTTTTAAATGCCGACAGGTTTGCTTATTGGGAATCGAAAAGGAAGAGTTTTGGAATTGCAGCGGTCAGTGCTGCCATCATCCTGATTATTACCATCATAGATGGAAGCTTCAGCATCCTTCCCGCATATGCGGCCAGAAAGGCGCTATTTTTAGAGAATAACATATCTCTGGACGGGATGAATGTATTTTTACTGACCCTTATTATGATTGGTCTGGCAGCGCTTGGGTATTCTTTGCGCAAACGGCCTGTTCTCCAGAACGGTTCCGAAACCAAATGGAACAGTTTAACAAGAATGCGGAAATTTGGGATGATGTCGTTATTTACAGTCATTGCCCTTTTTCTGCTTCTCTATTTGGGACAGGGAGAAATTCATAGGGCAATCAATCATGCGGTCAGCTATTTAAAAGACGCGGATGTGAATGGATTCAAGAATTATTTACTTTCGTTCGGCCCGCTCGCAGCAGTTGTTTCCGCCCTTTTAATGGTGTTTCAATCGATCATTGCACCGCTTCCGGCCTTTGTAATTACGTTTGCGAACGGTCTTTTATTTGGCTGGGTTTTCGGTGCCATTTTATCGTGGAGCAGTGCTATGCTCGGTGCCGTCCTTTGCTTCTATTTGGCCAAATTTTTAGGGAGGCCGGTCGTCGAGAAAATGGTGACAAAGAAAGCATTAGGCTGGTGGGACCAATTTTTTGAGAAGTATGGAAAGCATGCGGTTTTTATTGCACGTCTACTGCCAATCGTCTCCTTTGATTTAGTCAGCTATGCAGCCGGGGTAACGTCCATTTCCTTTTGGCAGTTTTTCTGGGCAACAGGACTGGGCCAATTGCCGGCGACCATTCTTTATTCCTACCTCGGGCAAAATGCAACGAGCACCGTAAAAATTCTCTTCCTGATGTTTACGATTGTCATTGCATTAGCGGTCCTTGGAATGCTTCTTCGCCCAAAATGGAAAGCGAAGGGGAACAGCCGACAAGGAGATCACACTTAATGGCTACACTAAGCGGAAAAAGAAAAACACAGCTCCTGCTTGCGCTGAGGATCATTGGCAGCATCAGTTTAATATGGTGGGTGCTCCATATGATTGATTGGGGCAAAATGTTTGAAGTGGTCAGGAAGGGTTCGATTTTCTATATTTTTGCCGCCTTTCTGGCCATTCAAGCTACCGTTGCTTCAAGTGTTTGGAAATGGAAACTTTTGGTTGACTCCTCGGCAGCCAACGAGTATCGAAAAAACGCCTCGGTTCGCAAATTGGGGCGTTTCTATTATATCGGACTGTTTTTTAATAACTTTTTACCTGGAAGCGTTGGCGGCGATGTCATCCGGGTTTATTATTTAGGAAAAACAACGGGAGTTCCTACAGCTGCGGCATCAGTGGCATTTGAACGGCTGACAAGCGGGGCTGCTCTAATCGGAATTGCAGTTCTGTCCATTTTTTCCGTGAGGACGTCAAACGCTGTCATACTGTCCGTTCTCATCGTCACGGCCACAGCGGCAGCGCTTTTTTTGGGCATCAGCAAATGGATAAAAAAGGGGCAGATGAATGTAAGCGGGCATGCAGCAGCAAAGCCTTCCCGCATTCACATGATAGGCGATAATCTAAAAAAGTCACTTGCCAAAATGCTTGCATCAGCAGAGAACTACCGCAAGAACGGATTGAATTGGTGGCTGGCCATTGCGATTTTGTCGCTTCTTTTCCAAGCGGGAATGGCATGGATTAATCAGTTATTATTTTTATCCTTGGGAGTTGACCTTCCTTGGCTGGAATTGTTAATGATTATTACGTTGATTTCTGTCATTACCATGCTTCCGGTAAGCGTGAACGGAATTGGCGTCCGCGAGGGCTGCTACGTCTTTTTCTTTAAGGAACTTGGGGTTACCAGCGAAATGGCTGTCTCAGTTTCATTATTATTTTTCTTTCTGGTTACGATCTCGAGTTTAGCAGGAGGATTATTTTGGATGTTGGAAAGGGGGAGAACAGATGAAGCTGTCAGGGAACAGGTTAATTGAATCGATCGTCGGGCTTGGGGCCAAGCACATGATTCAGGCGAATGAAGGGGAGATTCCGTTTGCAAAATTTACGAAACCTGCAAACGAGTCGATCATAGCGCTAATTACCACGTCTGGGGTTCATTTGAAGAACCAGCCAATCTTTGATGTCGAAGCAGGAGATTCATCGGTAAGGTTAATTCCTTCCAATACCTCCGAAGAAGAATTAATGATCAGCCATACTCATTATGACCGGAGTGATGCCGACAAGGATATAAACTGTGTCTTTCCTTTAGCGCGGCTGAGAGAATTGGCTGCCGATGGAGCCATTAAGAATGCGGCTGCCAATCATTACGGTTTAATGGGCTACATTCCAAATCCGGCTCTGCTTCTTGAAGAATCGATTCCATTTATTATTAACCAGCTGCAGCAAGATCAGGTCGATGCCGTCATTTTAAACCCCGGCTGATATATCTGCCATCAATCCGTGGGATTGATTCAGAACGGGATAGAACAGGCCGGGATTCCGACGATTTCCATCTCCCACTTGGCCGAATTAACTGGAAAAGTAAGAGTTCCGAGAGCGATGCAATTGCGCTTTCCTTTGGGACGGAGCTTTGGGAGAGCGGGCGAAACGGGGATGCAAAGGCAGATTCTCCTTGATGCCATTCATTATTTAGAGGAGATCTCCGTTCCGGAAACAATCGTGAAGCTTCCTTATAAATGGAAGGGGAGAAGGACAAAATGAGGGTACGACTTGCAAAGAAAATGCAAAAAATACTTTGGCATTCGCGATGGATCGTTTTAACGGGCATTGTCCTTTATAATGCTTTCGGTATTATTTCTCCGCACCATAACGGGCCGCTTTTGCAGACGAATGCCACCCTGTTTGCGATCTATTTTCTCCTTGGATTATTTGAGGGGTATTTTGAATGTAAAGGAAGTTGTAAACAATCATTATGCGAAAAATAAAACTTATCTTTAGCTTGATACTAATGTTTATGGCCGTTTTGGTGGGCTGTACAAACAGCCCAAAGGAAACCGGTCAAAAGAGTAATAAAAACATCTTAACGGATGATTGGAAAAATATCACCGCTCAGGCAAAAGGAACAAAAGTGAACTTTTTCATGTGGGGCGGCGATGAAGGTGTTAATCAATACATTGATGAGTGGGTTGCCCCTCGACTTAAGAAGCAATATAATATTGAAGTAAAACGCTATCCGATGGATGCAAAAGAATTTATTAATAAATTGATGGCAGAGAAACGGGCCGATAAAAAATCCGGAGACATGGATGTTCTTTGGATCAACGGAGAAAATTTTAAAACAGCTGAGCAGAACCATTTGCTGATGGGGCCGATTACAAAGACCCTTCCAAATTTTGTCCAATACGTTAACGCAGCCAGCCCTGATACGAAGTATGACTTCGGATATCCAACGGATGGGTATGAAGCTCCGTGGGGAAAGGTTCAATTTGTGTTTGCTTATGATTCAAGTAAAATCTCCCAGCCGCCAAAATCCATTGACGAGCTAGCCGAATGGGTGAAGAAAAACCCGGGCAAGTTCACCTATCCTGCTCCTCCTGATTTTACCGGGAGCGCATTCATTCGCCAGGTGCTTCATGAAAAAAGCAAAAATTATAATGCTTATTTAAATCAAAATAATGAGTCATTAATTAAAAAAGACAGCAGTCAAGTTTGGAAAGTTTTAAATGATATGAAGCCATATTTGTGGAGAGAGGGAAAATCATACCCGCAATCATTGTCGCAGCTTGAGCAGTTGTATAAAAATGGCGAAGTGTGGATGACGATGGGGTATGATGAAGCCAATGCTTCCAATCTGATCAAAAAAGGCGAGTTTCCTTCCACCACAAAAACCTTTGTGCTCGATAAAGGAACGCTGGCAAATACACACTTTCTTGCGGTTCCTAATAATGCTTCAAATCCGGCAGGCGCATTGGTTTTGATTAATTTCCTACTGTCACCTTCAGCACAGCTGGAAAAAATGAATCTCCAGTACTGGGGTGAAAATACTTCCCTTTCTGTTGACCGTCTGTCAGTAAAAGATAAAGCGACGATGGATAAGATTGACCGGGGTCCGGCAACCCTTTCGCAGGAAGAATTATCAAAGCACCGCATACCTGAAATCGGTGGAGAATATGTCCAATGGCTTGAACGGGGATGGATGGACAATGTTGCCAATAAATAAGAACAAGCTTCAACTAAATAAATATAAAGGGCTGTTGGGGATTCTCCCAGCCCTTTTGTTTATGCTTTTCTTTTTTGTCGGCGGGACGCTTCAGTCTCTTTACACCAGTGTTGAAAGCGGCATGTCGGATATGTCTCTCTCTCAGCACCCGAATCCTTTTTGGGCCTATAATGAAATAGCAAAAACCTCGTTTCTCCATTCTCTGGGGATTACAGCAGGAGTGTCAGCTTGTATTGCCCTTCTTGCAGGAGTACTCGGACTGTTAATTTCCATATTTTTAGCAACGTGTTCCGAGCGTTGGAAATGGCTCCGGATTTTGTTTCAGCTCCCGATGGGGATTCCCCATTTATTAGCTGCCTATATTTTGATGCAGGTATTGATGCAAACCGGCTGGTACGCCCGGATTGCCTTTCATTTAGGATGGATTGATTCATTTGAAAAATTTCCCGTCCTTGTTCATGACGATTGGGGCATTAGCGTGGTCTTGGCTTATTTGTGGAAGGAAGTTCCGTTTATAGTGCTGCTCATCTATCCCTTTATTGTGAAGCTGCTTAATGACTGGAAAGAAACATCCTCATCCCTTGGCGCTTCTTTTTCGCAAACCGTTCGGTTCGTTATCGTTCCACTTGTTATGCCTTTGTGGGTTGGCGGAATGTGGGTCATCTTTGCGTTTACACTTGGTGCCTATGAGATTCCTGCTTTATTGGCACGGACCTCGTTTGGAATGGTTTCAGTCATGGCTTGGCAGGAATATGCACAGTACAGCTTGGACAGGCAGCAAGTCGCCATCGCCATGTATATGGTTTTGGCTGTCATCTCCTTGATGGTAGGAATCCTGTTAATTTATTTGCAGCTTACATGGTATAAACGAGGGCGAAGAGTATGGTGAAATGGAATACATATTTTAGAGGATTGAATTACGTTCTTATCCTATTGTTTAGTTTATTTCTTATTCTCCCGTTCATTCCGCTGGTGATCTGGAGCTTTACAAAGCAATGGCCATGGCCGTTATTGTTTCCTGAAAAATTAACAACTGAATCATGGAATTACCTTTTTTCCGATACCGGAATGGCTCTTGCCGGGCTGTATAACAGCTTAATTGTTGCCGTCCTGACGCTGATTGAAAATATCCTGATTGGAATTCCGGCAGCCAAGGGATTGGCACAATCTGAATTTAAAGGGAAAAAGGCTGTATTTCTTCTGATGCTCTCGCCATTATTTATACCATACACCGTTTCTATTATTGGAATGCACGACATGGCATTACGTCTGGAGTTTTTAAATCCGTACATCAGTGTGTCACTCGGGCATTTGATTGTCACATTTCCCTATTTTCTTGCTGCACTATGGTTTCAATTTCGCTTGATTGGAAGTAAGCTTCAAGAAGCCGCGCTTATGCTTGGGGCGAATAGTTGGCAGACATTTTGGTGGATCGAGTTCCCTTTGCTGCTTCCTTCTATCCTGTTAGGAGGCGTATTGGTCATCATTATTTCTTTAAGTCAGTATTTGCCGACATGGATCATGAGCGGCGGAACGTTAATGACCCTGCCGCTTGTCATGTTTCCGTATGAAAGCAGCGGCGATTCATCCTTGGTGTCGGCCTATACACTTTTGTTTTTTGTGCCGATTTTCCTGTTGCTGCTTGTCTATTATCTTTTAGTAAAAATTTCACGAAGTAAAGGATTTTAGGACAGGGAGGGGGGACTAGAATGAAGCTTAAAGGTATTCACATCAATTACCGGGAAACGGGCATTATCACGGATTTAAATTTAGATATCCGCCCTGGGGAAATTTTTGTGTTAATGGGTCCATCCGGCAGCGGAAAAACAACGTTATTAAAAGGAATTGCCGGTCTTGTGCCGCTCACTTCAGGTGAGCAAATCTGGGAGAATGGTACGGGGAAAGTCGGGCTTGTTTTTCAAGAGCCGCGCCTGTTTCCTCATTTAACGGTGCTGGAAAATATCGAGTTTAGTTTGCGCGTTAAAGGCGTTTCCCGAAAGGAACGCCAGGAACGGTCAGGTAAACTGATCAAAATTCTCCAGCTTGATGGCATGGAGAACCGTTTTCCGCACGAGCTTTCAGGCGGACAGCAGCAGCGCGTTTCGCTGGGAAGATCGCTGATTCTAAAGCCGGATCTGTTATTGCTGGACGAGCCGTTTTCCTCATTGGACACGCCGCTGCGGAGGGAATTGACAGAGTGGCTCTATCAATTCCAGAGAGAAACCGGTTTTCCGATCATTTGGGTTACACATTTTTTTGATGAGGCCTTTTCGGTGGCCGATCGGATTGGGATTCTTATCAACGGGGTGCTGGAACAGGTTGGAAGACCCGCTGAACTTTATCAAAAGCCTGCCTCAGAAAAGATTGCCTCTTTTTTATCTTTGCCAAACCGCTTTTCACGGAAGCAATGGCAAAAATGGTTTCAAAGCGAGTTAACATCGCTGCCGACAAATGAATGGGGCTGGATACCCGCAAACGGACTCAAGCTGATTGATAAAAAGTGCAGCTTAATTAACGAAGGATCGGGGATAATCTCTGGAACAGTGACGAAAACAATCCCGGGAAGTGAGGGATTTTCTGTGCTGGTCAAATCGGATGATTGTATTTTAGAAATAAATAGTGTCGAGTGGAATTCCATTCCTGAATTAGGAGAAGAAGCAAAAATAAGTGTGCCTTTTGAGCGGATTTATTGGTATCATGAATAATTGCGAGAGGTAGAGGAGGGACGGAGACATGCTTGATACTCATGGCAGGGCAATGGTGCAGCCAGTCATAACGAAAACGGCTGGTTTCTTTTTAAGCATTGGACTGAAAGCAAACCATGTTACCGTGATTGCGTTTTTAGTCGGAATCCTTGCGGGAGTTCTTGTTTATTTAAGGCTGCCGGTTGCCGGGGTGGCTGTTTTATGGCTTTCAGGGTTTCTTGATGCAGTGGACGGAAGTATGGCAAGACAAAGCAAATCATCTTCTCCATGGGGAACGGTTTTGGATGTCACCTTTGACCGTGTTGTCGAAGCGGGGATTTTGGCGGCATTAGCCCTGCGCCATCAGGATCCGAAGATATTATTATTGTTTCTGTTTCTGGCAATAGGGATCATTTTTACGATGACCGTGTTTTTAACCGTTGGAGCCCTTTCTGAAAAAGAAAGCTATAAATCGTTTTATTACCAGCCCGGACTCGCTGAACGAACGGAAGGATTTATTTTATTTTCATTAATGGTTCTTTTCCAATCCCATTTAGTATTTTGGACGGTTGTCTTCATCATTGTGGAAATATTTACAGGTTTGCAGCGGCTTATTGAAGCCTACAGAATTCTCAAGTGAAAAGTCCGGATGGTGAACAGTGCCATCCGGACTTTTGCATGTTATGACGTTGGGATAATGAAGAACAGTTTGGGTTTGAATGCCAGGAAAAACGTCTATCATAAGGTCGATGAACGACGATATGAATGCGGGGAAAAGGAAAAACGTCTATCATAAGGTCGATGAACGACGATATGGATGCCGGGGAAAGGAAAAACGACGTTCATAAGGTCGATGAACGACGATATGGATGCTGGGGAAAGGAAAAACGACGTTCATAAGGCGGATGAACGACGATATGAATGCCGGGAAAAGGAAAAACGTCGTTCATAAGGTCGATGAACGACGATATGAATGCCGGGGAAAGGAAAAACGACGTTCATAAGGTCGATGAACGACGATATGAATGCCGGGGAAAGGAAAAACGTCGTTCATAAGGTCGATGAACGACGATATGGATGCTGGGGAAAGGAAAAACGTCGTTCATAAGGCGGATGAATGACGATATGGATGCCGGGAAAGAGAAAACGTCGTTCATAGACTTGATGAACACCGTTAAGAATGTATGATAAGAGGAAAACGTCTATCATAAGAAGGTTGAATGAAAAAATCAATGATATTGATGATAATGGTAAAAATGGCCTTCCCATTTTGCCGATAGCAAAATTTTGTCTGAAAAATGTCCATTAAAGGGCTTTCATTTAAAAGAAAGCGTTTTTATAAAAAGACGGAAATAGAGTTCAAAGTTTGTTCAACATTTCACAAACTTTCCGGTAAAAACCGTGCTATGATGAACTCACAAAGGACAGGGAGTTATTAGCATGGATGGGTTGAACAGACACTTTCCGGAAGCTTATACCAGGATCCTTTAGTCATAAGCAGGTGGCGATGGAAAAAACAGAGCTAAGAACCTAGTGCTATGATTATTTTTTTAAAACGTTATGTGAAATATTTCACATACTAATAAATACTGGAGGGTTCCACCATGGCAATTGCAGCAAAAACAGTCAAAGAAAAGCAAACTGTAACCGTAATGATTGATCAGCTCGTTCATAATGGATTGAAAGCATTAGACCAATTTCGATGCTTAACTCAAGAACAGATTGATGAGATTGTAAAGCAAATGGCTCTTGCCGGACTTGATCAGCATATGCCACTTGCAAAACTCGCGGTTGAAGAAACAAAGCGGGGCGTCTATGAAGATAAAATCATCAAAAATATGTTTGCAACCGAATATGTTTACCACAACATTAAATATGATAAAACAGCCGGCATCATAAACATCAACGAGCACGAAGGGATGATGGAAATCGCTGAACCGGTTGGCGTAATTGCGGGAGTAACACCTGTTACAAACCCAACATCGACAACGATGTTTAAATCGTTAATCTCGATTAAAACAAGAAACCCGATTATTTTTGCATTCCACCCATCAGCACAAAAATGCAGCAGTGAAGCAGCGAGAGTTCTTCGTGATGCCGCTATCAAAGCTGGTGCCCCGGAAAACTGTATTCAATGGATTGAAACACCATCTCTTGAAGCAACTCAAAGCTTAATGAATCATCCGAAAATATCGCTGATCCTCGCAACAGGAGGAGCCGGCATGGTGAAATCAGCATACAGCTCCGGAAAACCTGCCCTTGGAGTAGGCCCTGGAAACGTACCGTGCTATATTGAAAAATCAGCAAACATCCATCAAGCCGTCAATGATTTGATTCTTTCCAAAACATTCGACAATGGGATGATTTGTGCATCAGAACAAGCTGTCATTATAGATAAAGAAATTTATGCTGAAGTAAAAAAAGAATTAACCGCCAATAATTGCTACTTTTTAAATGAAGAAGAAAAACAAATGGTTGAAAAATTGGTTATCAATGAAAATACATGTGCTGTCAATGCTGACATCGTTGGTATGCCGGCATATAAAATTGCTGAAATGGCCGGTGTAGCAGTTCCAGACAATACAAAAATTCTCATTGCAGAATTAAAAGGAGTGGGGCCGAAATACCCGCTTTCAAGAGAAAAATTAAGTCCGGTATTAGCCTGTTACAAGGTTAGCGGATTGGAAGAAGGCTTGAAACGGGCTGAGGAAATGCTTGAGTTTGGCGGTTTAGGACACTCAGCCGTGATCCATAGCAGCGATAAGAGTGCAATTGAAGCTTTCGGCCTTAGAATGAAAGCAGGACGCATTATTGTCAATGCACCTTCATCACAAGGAGCGATCGGCGATATTTACAATGCCTATATGCCATCACTTACTCTTGGCTGCGGAACGTATGGAGGCAATTCCGTTTCCACAAACGTCGGTGCCATCCATTTAATCAACGTGAAAAAAGTGGCCAGAAGGAATGTCAATATGCAATGGTTCAAAGTTCCAGCGAAGATTTATTTTGAAAAAAATTCAACGCAATACTTAGCCAAAATGCCGAATATCTCAAAAGCGTTTATAGTTACAGATCCCGGCATGGTGAAGCTGGGCTATGTTGATAAAGTCCTTTATTACTTGAGAAAACGTCCGGATTATGTTCACTGTGAAATTTTTTCGGAAGTTGAACCGGATCCATCGATCGAAACCGTTATGAAGGGTGCGGAAATGATGGCTAAATTCCAGCCGGATGTCATCATTGCGCTTGGCGGAGGATCGGCAATGGATGCAGCAAAAGGGATGTGGATGTTCTATGAACACCCGGATGCAGAGTTCTTTGGCTTGAAGCAAAAATTCCTGGATATCCGCAAACGGATTGTTAAATATCCAAAGCTTGGCACAAAAGCGCAAATGGTCGCGATACCGACGACTTCCGGAACAGGGTCTGAGGTTACTTCATTCGCGGTTATTACCGATAAAAAAGCCAATATTAAATACCCGCTGGCAGACTATGAATTAACACCGGATGTTGCGATTATTGACCCTGAATTCGTGATGACTGTGCCAAAACAAATTACAGCTGACACAGGTTTGGATGTATTAACACATGCCATCGAAGCATATGTTTCCTGCATGGCAAACGATTATACAGATGGATTGGCGATGAAAGCAATCCAGCTTGTATTTGAATATCTGCCAAGAGCCTACCGAAATGGCAGCGATGCAGTGGCACGTGAAAAAATGCATAATGCTTCAACGATTGCCGGGATGGCCTTTGCCAATGCATTTTTGGGTATTAACCACAGCCTTGCCCATAAACTGGGTTCGGAGTTCCATATCGCCCACGGCCGTGCAAATGCGATTCTGCTGCCGCATGTAATCCGTTACAATGCAGCAAAACCGAAAAAATTTACCGCTTTTCCTAAATATGAAAAATTTATTGCTGATCAGCGTTATGCGGAAATTGCCAGAACTCTTGGTCTTCCGGCGCGCACAACCGAAGAAGGTGTCGAAAGTCTCGTCGAGGCGGTTACCAATTTGGCAAAAGAATTAAACATTCCAATGAGCATTGAAGCAAACGGAGTGGAAAAATCCGCATTTGAAGCTAAGGTTGATTTCTTGGCAGAGCGGGCATTTGAGGATCAATGTACAACAGCCAATCCAAAGCTTCCGCTTGTAACGGAATTGGCTGAAATCTATCGTCAAGCGTTTAAAGGAATTTAATAGGGATAAAAAAGCTGGATGGTATGTATGCCATCCGGTTTTTTTATTAAATGAGTATTTAGAACTATTGTGTGCAGTGACTATATTCACTAAATTTCGATAAATTATGACAAAATTATGAACTTTATATAGGAAAATACTCACAATTTAGAAAATTGATGATATCATAAAGTAAAGAACGTAATAATCAAAGATTCAAATATAGACAACACGATCTTCCTCCAGCATAAAATCCAATTTAAGAGTGATCAATATGCGAAATAACCGCGGCTTTACATTAGTGGAAATCCTAATTTCCATCATTATCCTGGGTGTGATACTCACAGGCTTTTTTCAATTCTTTATTTTTTCCCAACAAACAACTACGAAAAATCAAGACAAGCTCGTTGCAATCAATGTGGCCCAGAAAGCATTGGAGCAAATTAAGGAGGATGTACGTTCATCGGCTCCTGTGAATGATTCTTTCTGGGAAATTGCTCATCCAGATAATACGATCGTTTACCCAAAAAACTATGGCCCCATTTCAGAAAGTATTGACGGCCAAACATATCATATCACCGTCACTGTTGATACCCAGCTGGACAATGGTCTTCATATGGTAACAGTCACTGTTAAAGGGAATGACGAAAGAGTGCTAAGTACTGTGAAAGGGCTTGTGGAATTATGAACAAACAAAAATGCTTAAACGAAAACGGCATGTCTCTTGTCGAACTGCTTGCCGGACTTACCATAGCCAGCCTCATTGCCATTTTGATTTTCAGTAATTTAGTGGGCGGAATGAAAAGCTATAAAAACGTAAACAGCCAAATTTCACTGCATGATGAAGCAAATTATATTATGACTCGGTTTGTAAATCAGTTCTATCAGGCAACTAGTGTAAAGGAGAATAAGGAAACAGCAGGTCTCTTCGAGATAACGAAATACAAGGAAACTGGGGTAACCACCTTAGGCTTTATAGAGGACAAGGCCTATATCAACAATCAAGAAATTAATTCGTCTGCTTTTTCGATAGACTGTGCAAAATCAAGCATTCAGGCAAATCAAAATACTGTTTACATTACACTGGCAGTGAAAGAAAATGCAACCGGGAAAGAACTTGTGCTTAATAATAAAGTTTCATACGTAAAAGTGGAGTAGGGGATGAAAACAATTTATGAAACTGAATGAGAGGGGATCAACACTAACAATCGTGCTGCTGGTCATTATAGTATTTTCAGTACTCGGCCTGGCTGTAATGGGGAGTGTTGTCGGTGAAAACAAACGGGTAAACACAACTGAGTCTGATGTACAGGCCCGCTACTTAGCTGAAAACGGGTTAACTTATTTTGAAGCCGAATTTATAAAGTACATGAAAAATACCGATGGGGCAGCTGTTAACATTAATAATTATTCTGATACTTTTCTAAGCAATTATAAAGAATGGAAACAGATTGGCAGTACGAGTGATCCAGGTGAAACAAAAATAAAAGCTCAACTGGAACCAGGAAATGTTGTTACAGTAACGAGTACTGGTAAATCAGGCGCTTATGAAAAAACACTTGTAGGTCATTACCTAATTCATTTTGATTTTGATAATGCCGTCAAACCAATTCGATTGTTTCCTGAGGGAAAAGCAATAGATTTTACAAAATTAAATCTAGTTGGTTTAAATTTATTAAACTTGTTGGGTGTGAATTTACTTAATTTCATGGGCAATGCCAGCTATTACTATCCCGTCCCAAATGATGATGTTTTAGACGTTAATCTATTGGGCCCTGTCTTAGACTTGAATATCGGCTCAGAATTTAAAACAATGGAGGAAAATCAGGTTATAGCTACGAGAGAAGGAAGAATTTTATCGGCTGATGTTTTAAAAACACAGAAAGGGAGCCTGTTGAATATTGATGTTGGACAATATAAAGATGAAAATGATACCAATGTCATCATAGACGGAGCTTATGCACCACTAAAATTGCTATTTATTCCATTTAAAGGGTACAGAAATATTGACTTTAGAAAGCTTGCTGTTATGGGGAACGCCATCATTCAACAGGATCGCCAAGGTTTCCTTCTGGATAAAGATTACAGTTCGCAAAGGCGCTTTACGTTTAAAGAAGGGTTGTATGTAAATAAATCGCTGCTGATTGGAAGCAACTGGGGAGATACAGGAAATGTAATGTTGCGGGGGAATTTCGATGTGGAACAAAATTTAGCAATCAACAATGTTAATTTAACAATAGGAGATAGTGATCGGAATCAGGATGCCTTAAAACCGGAAGATTTTATTACAAATATATATGTCCCTAATGGAGATGTTAATATTAAAAACGCCTGTATCAATGTAAAAGATGATAAGTATTTTTTTAGATTGCTTACTGATGGAAAAATAACTTTCGAAAATAATTCAAAATGCAATACGTATACAGGATTATATTATGCGAAAAATGGAATTGAAATTAAAACTAATGGACAGCAAATGACAATCAAAGGCGGATTAGTCGGAAATGTAACTGTTGATGACCCTAGTAAATTAAGAATAATCCCGGACGCTAATAATTTTGGGCAAGTATCACCAATCAATTTTCAATTAATTCCCCAGGGCCGCACATTTAACTAATTATATATAAGCAGTTATCAAAAACACCAAAAAGAACCTTAAAGTTTGTAAGGTACTTTCTGGTGTTTTCTTTTGAAAAATGCACAGGAGGTATCCCTATAGATGTCCCCCGACCATTATGGCTAAATACTAAGTTATGGCATCTTTAAACTCAGGATCGAATCAGGAACTGTATAATAATTTAGGACATCTTTACTACGCCCTGCACCCAGTATCGGCCCCGCCTGCGCCAAATACCATGATGGCCACACATGCCATCCAACCCATCTTTATTATAATGGAAAGCGCTTTCATAATCAATTAATAATATATTACAAGTTTCGACAGGATTTATATTGTTTACTAGGAGAAATGCTCCAAAATAGGCAGTTCTAACCCTATTTTACAATGTTTACAAAGTTGTCACTTTCACATGTGAATTTGGACTTGATATAGTTGATGTAAACACAGTTCAAATATATGGTCAATTAGACCATATACAAATTGAATACAACTAGGTTTGCTAAAAAAACAATTCCCATAATGCTGCCTTAGAAAGTATCACAAAGAAGAAAGGGAGAGATTAGAGTGGAGTTACAGGTTGGTCTCGATGTCGGTTCAACAACAGCCAAATTAGTCGCCTTAAACAATCAGAATGAAATCATCTTTAAATTTTACCAACGGCATTTTTCCGATATTAAAAATACCACGTTAACATTACTTCGTCTTTTATCCGATCAATTCCCCCATGCCAAACTGAAAATGAATGCAAGTGGTTCCTCAGGGTTAGGGATATGCGATGTGTTAGGCATTCCCTTTATTCAGGAAGTAGTTGCGTGTACAGAAGCTGTCAAATCCACAGAAGCGAATATTGATGTCATCATTGAACTTGGCGGTGAAGATGCAAAGCTGATTTATTTAACAAACGGGCTCGAGCAGCGGATGAACTCTGCATGTGCAGGCGGAACTGGTGCTTTTATCGATCAAATAGCCTCGCTGCTTAATACCGACGCGGAAGGGCTGAATCGGCTCGCTGCTTCTGCCGAAAAAATTTATCCGATTGCTTCAAGGTGCGGCGTGTTTGCCAAAACAGATATTCAGCCGCTCTTAAATGAAGGGGCACGGCGTGAGGATATTGCGGCTTCCGTATTTCAAGCTGTTGTCAATCAAACAATTGGCGGGCTTGCCTGCGGAAGGCCAATTCGCGGAAATGTTGCTTTTCTCGGCGGTCCGTTAACATTTTTAACCGAACTTCGGCATCGTTTTATGGATACGCTTCATTTAAAGGATGAACATGTGCTCCATAGCGACAATGGCCATTATTATGTGGCGATTGGAGCCGCGCTTGGAAGTGAACATAATGATTCGCTTGAGATTGGGAACTTGATTCGGCTGCTAAGTGAAATGAATCATACAACGATGAATTCAGCCACCAATCGGCTGGCACCGCTGTTTGCAAATAAACATGAATATCATAATTTTCAAAACAGACATAATCAAGCGGAAGTACAGAAGAAGCCGTTACATACATATAAAGGTAATGCCTTTTTGGGACTCGATGCCGGATCGACAACGACGAAAATGGTCTTGATCGGTGAAAATGAGGAAGTACTGTTCAGTTTTTATGAAAAAAATAAAGGAAATCCAATTGAAGCCGTAAGAGAAGGGCTTAGAAGTTTGTATAGGAATCTTCCTGAACATGTGAATATTGTCCATTCTACTGTAACGGGGTATGGGGAAAAGCTGATTCAGGCTGCCTTTCAAATCGATGACGGGGAAATTGAGACGGTTGCCCACTATCAAGCCGCGAAAAAGTTCCAGCCGGATGTCGATTTCATTATTGATATTGGCGGACAGGACATGAAGTGCATCAAAATCAGAGATGGTGTTATTGATCGCATCCTTTTGAATGAAGCCTGCTCTGCAGGGTGCGGCTCTTTTTTGGAAAGCTTTGCGGAAACGTTGGGACAAAGTGTTCAAGAGTTTTCAAAACTGGCGGTAAAAGCTGCAGCACCGGTGGATCTCGGCTCGCGCTGTACCGTTTTTATGAATTCCAAGGTGAAGCAGGTGCAAAAAGAAGGGGCGGAGATTGCCGACATTTCTGCAGGCTTATCGTATTCTATCATTAATAACGCCCTGTACAAGGTTATAAAATTAAAATCTGTGGAAGAACTGGGTGAACGGATTGTCGTTCAAGGAGGAACGTTTTTGAATGATGCCGTATTAAGAGCGTTTGAAAAATTAATTGGCAGAGAGGTGATTCGGCCTGACTTAGCCGGACTAATGGGCGCTTACGGGAGTGCTCTGATTGCCAAACAAAGATGGAACCATCAGCACAAATCAACGATTTTATCCGGGGTTAAGCTCCATGAGTTTCAAGTGGCCACCACTCACCGCCGCTGCGGAATCTGTGAAAATAACTGCCCGATTACGATCAACCGTTTTGCTGATAAGCGGACATTCATCACCGGAAACCGCTGTGAGCGCGGTGCGGGAAAACAGAAACAGAAAAGTCTCTTTCCAAATCTTGCCCAGGAAAAGCTGGAAAAATTGTTCAATCGCACCGGTTTAACAGGAGCAGCTGCCTATCGCGGCAGGATCGGCATTCCAAGAGTGTTAAATCAATTTGAAAATTATCCATTTTGGCATCGTTTTTTTTCTGAGCTGGGTTTTGAAGTGGTATTATCGGATCCGTCCAGTAAGGAGCTTTTTGAAAAAGGAATTGAGACAATTCCATCAGAAGCGGTTTGTTATCCGGCGAAGCTTGTCCATGGACATATATTGAATTTGCTTGAAAAGGGAATAAAAACCATTTTTTACCCGTCCGTTGTGTTTGAAGAGAAGGAAGATGAAGCTCAGCAAAATCATTTTAACTGTCCGATTGTCGCATCTTATCCGGAAGTAATCCGTGTCAATATGGAATCCATTTTTACGGAGAATCAAATCACCTTTTTGAATCCGTTTCTATCTTTCGATCAGCCGGTGTCGATGGTGAAAGAGTTGGCTGCCTGTTTCCGGTACATTTCAAAACAGGAAATCAAGCAGGCTATTATCAAAGGAAAACAGGAAGATGAAGCATATTCCGCATGGTACCGGCTACGCAGTGAAGAAGTAATCGCACAATTAACAAGGAATAACCAAAAAGGGATTGTGCTCACCGGGCATCCGTACCATATTGATCCGGCCATCAACCACGGCCTGCCGGAAGAAATCAATAGACTCGGCATGGCAGTTTTAACAGAGGATTCCATTTCTCATCTATTTTCCGGCAAATTGCGAACAGAAGTGGTGAACCAATGGACGTTCCATTCCCGTTTATACCGTGCTGCTGAAGTTGTTAAAAAACATTCATGCCTTGAATTACTGCAAGTGACATCGTTTGGCTGCGGTCTAGATGCAATTACGACAGATGCTGTCGAAGAAATATTGGGAGAAGATGGCCAGCTCTATACTTGGATTAAAATGGATGAGGTCAGCAATCTAGGTGCGGCAAGAATTCGGCTTCGTTCCTTGAAAGCAGCGATTGCTGAAAGAGATCAGAAAAGGGAGGAACGAAGTGTCAGTCGCTCTCACAAACAAAGTCCCGCTATTTTTACAAAGGAATCAAAGGCGGAATATACGATCTTGGCGCCGCAAATGATACCAACCCATTTTGAATTATTGGAGCAGGCCTTCCAGCTGCATGGCTACCGATTAAAAATCCTAAAGAATGTTTTTGATCATGATGTGGAGGAAGGACTCCGTTACGTCAACAATGATGCCTGCTATCCGGCGATTGTGTCGATTGGCCAGCTGGTTTCAGCATTAAAAAAGGGAGATTACGATTTGGAGCGGACTGCTGTAATTATGTCTCAAACTGGAGGCGGCTGCCGGGCAACGAATTATTTTGCCTTATTAAAAAATGCCATGAAGAACGCAGGCATGCCGCACGTTCCAGTTCTTACTTTGAATTCCGGCGGGCTGACGGGTGACACGCAGCCTGGTTTCAAAATCACGCTGCCGCTCGTCAAACTTCTCGTTATTGCCGCCTGCCTCGGTGATTTAATCATGAAATTACAGTTGGCTGTCAGACCTTATGAAGCTATTCAAGGCAGTACTCAAGTGTTATACGATTTATGGATGAACCGCAGCAAAGAACTGCTGACAGACTTTTCAATGAAAAAGTATAAAAGATTCGTTCGTGAAATGGTGCGGGACTTTGAAAAGATCGATGTTTCACCCGTGAAAAAACCGCGGGTCGGTATTGTCGGGGAAATTCTGGTTAAATTCCATCCATATTCGAACAATCAATTGATTCACTTGATCGAAGAAGAGGGCGGCGAGGCAGTTGTACCGGATTTTATTGATTTCTTTTTATATTGCCTTCGCGACAGCCAATTTAATGCCGCACATCTTGGCAAGTCAAAAGTCGATGCTTTACTTGGCAAAATCTCGATCGCATTGATTGAACATTACCGAAATCCTATCCGCGAAGCATTATTAAACAGCGGCCGCTTTTTGGCACCAATTGAATTTAACAGACTGGCTGAAAAAGCCTCCCGCTTTTTAAGCCTGGGAAATCAAATGGGGGAAGGCTGGCTCCTTCCCGGGGAAATGGCCGAGTTGATGGAATCGGGAGTGGAAAATGTCGTTTGTGTCCAGCCTTTTGGCTGTCTGCCAAATCATATTGTCGGCAGAGGAATGTTTAATGCTATAAAAAAAGAATACCCAAATGCCAATCTCATTTCGATTGATTATGATTCCAGCATCAGCAAAGTAAATCAAATCAACCGAATTAAGCTGATGCTAAATATTGCAAAAGAAAAAGTGAATTAAAACCTAAAGCCTGGTCCTAAAAATCGATCAGGCTTTTTTTATGGCCGGAATCTTTTGGTATATTTGGCTCCTTCACAGCTAAACCTAAACTTGGAAAAATGGAATCCATGAAAGGCGGTTTAGCAATGATTATCAGCATTTTTCACCCGCATCTCATCGAAGACGGACCTGCTCTCTTTTTTTATTTTACTTTATATTCTTTGATAGGCTGGTTTTTAGAAAATAGTTATAGCTTTTTGATAAAGGAAGGGTTTTTTAAATCAAACTTTTTTAAGGGTCCGTTTAAGCCGATGTATGGGTTTGCTCCTGTGTTAATGCTTTTATTTATCAATAAAAATACTTCTTGGCCTGTAGTTGTGCTGTTGTGTTTATTCATTCCGACAGTGGTGGAATACGTAAGCGGTGTTATGCTGCATAAGGTGTTTCGCCAAAAGTACTGGGATTATTCCAATATGAAGGTGCACCTTCATGGACATATTTGTTTGCCGTTTTCTGTATGCTGGCTATTATTGTCCCTTCTATTTTTAAAATACATTCATCCGCTTACCCTTTCTTTTTATAAAATCGTTGAGACATACTGGATTTGGTTAACCCCGTTTGTATTGTTGTACTTTTTACTGGAACTTCTGACAGCTATAAAGAAACATTCCATTGCGGCTATCCCTGAAAAACGCCCTACCAATCCATTTTAATAATCCAAGTGGAAAAATTCCTTCATGATAAAGGGATGTAATGGATAACAAGAAAAATAGAATGGAAGGCTCCTTGAATAATGTCCTTTTTTTTGTAATAATATTTTAGATATAATACTTAGTTAGATATAAAGTAGAAAGAGAGTGTTCACAATGGGTCGTAAATGGAATAATATTAAGGAAAAGAAAGCGACAAAAGACGCAAATACAAGCCGTATATATGCTAAATTCGGTGTTGAAATTTATGTAGCTGCCAAGCAGGGGGAACCGGATCCAGAGGCAAACCAGGCATTAAAGTTCGTTCTTGAACGCGCAAAAACATATAATGTTCCGAAGCACATTATTGACCGTGCGATTGAAAAAGCAAAAGGCGGCGGCGAAGAAAGCTATTCCGAACTGCGCTATGAAGGCTTTGGTCCGAGCGGATCAATGGTGATTGTAGACGCTTTAACAAATAACGTGAATCGTACGGCTTCTGATGTCCGTGCAGCTTTTGGCAAAAACGGCGGAAATATGGGTGTGAGCGGATCGGTAGCTTATATGTTTGACTCAACAGCTGTTATCGGTGTTGAAGGAAAAACAGCGGATGATGCACTTGAACTATTAATGGAAGCCGACATTGATGTCCGCGATATTTTAGAAGAAGACGATTCGGTTATTGTCTACGCTGAACCGGACCAATTCCGTGCAGTCCAGGATGCTTTTAAAAATGCCGGTGTAACTGAATTTACGGTTGCAGAATTAACCATGCTTGCCAAAAGTGAAGTCACCCTTCCGGCTGACGCACAGGCACAATTCGAAAAAATGATTGATGTATTGGAAGATTTAGATGACGTTCAGCGTGTTTACCATAACGTTGATTTAGGTGAATAATGTTACAAGGAGATGTTCCGGATTGGAGCATCTTTTTTTGACAAGAGGCATAATCTCAATTGTTTTTATTTTACGGATGAAGAGAGTAAAATGATAATGAGGTATACTCCATAATATTTCGACAAGATTTTTTTAAATCTATTAAGAAAGAAGATGGGGATTATGTTCAAAATGAAGGCTTTTTCCTTCGCAACATGTACCTTCTTAACATGGGTTGGATTGAGTGCGCTTTACACGGGAATGGCTCTGATTGTTAATTCAGATGGCAGCGGACTTTGGACTGTAGACGCTTTGAATCATTCACCTTTTTACGACTTTTTGCTTCCCGGAATTATCATGCTAATCATTATTTCGTTTTTTAGTTTGTTTGGCGCGTTTTTGGCATATAAAAACAGCAAGCTTGCAGGGATTGCAACCTTTGTTTTGGGAATCATTACTCTTCTTTGGATAGTTGTACAAACATACTGGAGCGGTTGGGGAATCTGGCATCAGCCAGTATTTGTCGTAATTGGATTAGTTGAATTAAGCCTTGGATATCATTTATTGGATCTCCAACACGAATATGACAGTATTGCTGAAGGACAAAAGAATTCACATTCATTTTAATAAGAAAAGAACCTGCCGAGGTCTTTTATAACAAAGTTGTTAGAAGACCTCGCAGGTTCTTTTTTCTATGGGAAAGGGGCGGAGCTGCGCCAACAGTAATGTTGTTTTTAACCAGCCAAAGCGAGGAACAGTATCCTCTTCTTTGAAAATGTTTAATTTTGCTCCGCTCACACCGCCTTTATTATGTTGGTGTATTGCTTATATTTGTTTTATTTCCATACATGGATTGGTAGTTGAGAATCATGTATGTTTTTTTATACAAACTTTTTACATATCTTTTACATCAAGTTTAGGAAAGCAGTTTTTCATTCCGCTACACTAAATGTATAAACAATATGCGATTTTGAGGAATATTCTTTCAGAATCATGACAGACTTTGAAAATGATGTGTAAAGTGAATTTTTTTTCAGAAGGGGGTTCAATTTTCAATGATAAAGATAGTAAATACGTTTTATGGGTTTGATTGTCGATTATTGCAGAAGGTTAATCAGCATTTTGATAAAAGGCTTTTGAATCTTTTTTTTCGGACGATCACACATTTGGGCGGGGCTGTACTTACGATAACAGTATCTTTAATCATGCTCTTGATGTACTCCAGTGATGATCACTACAAATTGCTTGCTTGGTCCAGCGCGCTGTCATTGGCATTAAGCCATATACCAGTTCAAATTGTGAAACGGTTTTTCCCTCGAAAAAGGCCTTATCTAATAGTTCCTGAAACAAAGCATCCTGAAGAACCATTGCAGGATCATTCTTTTCCTTCCGGGCATACAACTGCAATCTTTTCTCTTGTGATTCCATACGTCCTGTTTTTCCCGCACTTATCTTTTGTTCTGATACCGCTAGGGATTTTTGTGGGTATTTCAAGGATTTATTTAGGGCTGCACTACCCTTCAGACGTAATTGCCGGTGGAATTCTTGGAACATGCACTGCTATCCTCTCTTTTTTAATCATTAGTATGTAAATAGAAGGATATTCAGGGGAATTATATACACCTTAAGACATTATGCTCAAGAAGAATACTTTTTAATTTAAACATAATCGTGTTAAAAACTTCAAATTTATAAGTAAATAACAAGGCACTTTTTAAATTAAATCCTTTGAGGAATAACTCAATCTTTTTTTGAACATAACGTTCAATTTGCTCCCGATAAAATAACTCTTTTTTTGTAATTTTATTACGGATATGTTCCGTGAAAGAAAAAGTAAATTCCATAATCGAGAATTCAATGTTTCCGCAAAATTCCTGTATTTTCATAAAAAGTGCCTCCTTTTTTCAAAATTTTCAATGGTTGTTTAGAATATTTTAATATAAACTTTACAAAAATCAACCGTTCTGACAAATTAAGTCAATAAAGGCTAAACACTCTGTTTTTGCGTCAAATTTTACATAAATATATTTATTTTTGACAAAAATATAGCTAAATAGCCTTTTGGAAATTGGAGGTCAAATAAATGGATTATAATCAACTGGAGCAGTTAGGTGATGAATTGCGTGGAATTGGGCATAGAAGAAGGGAACTGGTTGAAAGAATCTATCAAGAGGTAAAAGAAGGGGACACCCATTCATCAAAAAATTTGTATCAGGAATTGAGCCAAATTTCTGATCAGGCGATTGATATTATCACCCATCAAAAACAGTTGTTTGATGAGGAAGTAAGCAAAATGTAGCATGGTGAAAAACATGCTGCATTTTTTTATGGCATGGTTTTACAAAAATGCTGTTATTCACTTAAATCCTCCCTTCTTCCACAGAAGTGCAGGGAATGAATATTTAATAGAGACTTTTTATCGAAAAACAGAGAAGGGAACCGAATAAAATGATCCCCTACAATTAAAAAACGTTGTTAGAGAATGCCTGCTTCTCTTGCTGCTTCATAGCTATTATATGCAAATTGGAAAGGGTCTCCAACATTTTCCCAGTGCATGTACATTAAGCGAGGTTCATCAAAAAGCCAGTGGTTATGAACAGCTGTTACTTTAATTCCTCTTCTTCTTAGTGCAGTTAGAAAGGGGTTGATTTCTCTCTCAAGTATAACGGTTTCGCCTAAATTTAGGGTTCGTCCGTTACGATTGTTTTCGAATGAGAGGGCAAATGGAAGTGCTAATGGCGAACGGGTACGTCGGCCAAGAATGGTGGCGTTGATGTTGCGAAGGCGCTGTACAACACAAACAGGAGTTGAGGTAATCACTTCACCGCCAATAATATTGGCAAGTTGTTGACAAGTGGACATAATTTCCCTCCTTTCAATGATTCTGATATACCTTATGCTGCGGCAGAACGGCTTGTCTAGGTTAATTCCATTGCTTGTCTGAAAAAATAAAAATTATTTAATAAAATTTTTACAAATCGTGTTGAACGTCCTGTCCGATTACAATTGCCAGAATAGTATATTTTGAGAAATTGATATTTCTCGAAAAAAACGAGAAGGGAGATTGTAAATGCGGACAATCACTGAAGGGGATATTCGCGAAGCAGTAGACGAATTAAGGGCGGCTGGTATGGAAGAGTTCTTAATTCAGGAACCAAGAGGAAAAAAATCAGGGGGGTCTAAAAAGTCAGGTGGGACAGGCCATTCGAGAGGCTCAAAACGTTCACACGGCAGCAGCCGATCCAAAGGCTCGAATCGCTCACACGGCAGCGGCAAATCCAAAGGTTCGAATCGCTCTCACGGTAGCAGCCGATCCAAAGGTTCAAAACATTCACACCGGAGCAGCCGATCCAAAGGTTCAAAACATTCACACCGGAGCAGCCGATCCAAAGGTT
>CAZAEW010000012.1:0-2510 GCA_964484065.1 uncultured Bacillus sp. | reverse complement strand
CGATCCAAAGGTTCAAAACATTCACACCGGAGCAGCCGATCCAAAGGTTCAAAACGTTCACACGGCAGCAGCCGATCCAAAGGCTCGAATCGCTCACACGGCAGCGGCAAATCCAAAGGTTCGAATCACTCTCACGGTAGCAGCCGATCCAAAGGCTCGAATCGTTCACACGGAAGAGGACGATCAAGAGGATCCTGCCGTTAACAAGTAGGACAACCCTACATGCTTTTCATCCACTCAAAGAAAAAACAAAAGGCATCCGAATTGGCTGATCCGGATGCCTTTTTTTAATGTTTAATAATTAAGAACGCTAACTAATATATAAATTTTAGGAAAAATAAAAAAACCTTGTGATACAAGGTTTTTTTGTATGGAGAATAGGGGGCTCGAACCCCTGACCTCTTGCATGCCATGCAAGCGCTCTCCCAGCTGAGCTAATCCCCCGTTTGTCAGGTACAAGAATGATTATAGCGGGATATTTATACTCATGCAAGAGGAAAATTTTGAAATCATACTATTTCTTAAAAACTACCCTATACTTTCAATTTCAACTTTATTAATCCCCTCTAAATTGGAAATGGTTGAATAGACACTTGTCGTTGACTCGCGAAAATCAACTGCAATTAATAACTGAAGACTATGTTCACCATTATCCAGGTCCTTGATTCGAATTCTGCGTAAAACATATCTTTTTTTTAGGATAAATCCAATCACGTCCTCAATATGTTCTTTATTTTTAATCTGTAAATTGAGCTGAAGCTCTTTTTTTCTTAATTGTTTCGGTCCAAATAATTTCATTAAGAATGGAATGAATTCAACACTAATAATGAGCAGCGCTACTCCGACAAACGCCTCTAAATAAAATCCGGCACCAACGGCGATCCCAATACCGGCAGCTCCCCATATCATAGCAGCAGTTGTCAGTCCGGAGATACTGTCATTTCCTCTTCTTAAAATAACGCCTGCACCTAAGAAACCAATACCTGAAACAATTTGTGCAGCTAAACGAAGCGGGTCCATCTGAATTTTAACATTATCTGATGAAGGGAACATGTATGCAGATTCAATCGAAACAATTGTCAGCAGGCAGCTGACAATACTAATAACAAGACTTGTTTTAAGGCCGACCGGCTTCCTCTTCAATTCACGTTCCAGTCCAATCACAAGACCGAATATAGCGGAAACCCCCAGTTTAATTAAAATCTGTACATCAATACTATTCATACTAATCACATCCAGTTATTTGAAAATATTTAATATATTGAAATTATTTTTAGGGAAAAATATTATGTATACTTAAATTTAGACTTAATAATGACTGTAAAGGAGTTTATCTCATGGAAGGCCCAAAAATAAATCCATATGCTGCGGTTGTAATTGGAGTTATTTCCGTTTCCGCTTCAGCTATTTTTGTAAAACTATGTTCTGCACCCTCCGGTGTGATTGCTTTTTACCGTTTATTTTTTTCCGTACTATTTATGACACCTATTTTTCTAAATAAGCATATTAGAGAACTGAGATTCATGACTAAAAAGGATTTGATGTTTTCAGCGATCGCCGGAGTATTGTTAGCATTTCATTTCATACTCTGGTTTGAATCTCTGAACTTTACTTCAGTGGCCAGTTCAACTGTTCTTGTGACTTTGCAGCCATTGTTTGCCTTTTTAGGTACATACCTCTTCTTTAAAGAGAAATTATCAGGTAAAACTATTGTCTGCGGAATCGTTGCAATCGCCGGTAGTGTATTAATCAGCTGGGGAGATTTTAGAATCAACAAAACAGCACTTTTTGGTGATTTTCTTTCGCTGACAGCATGCGCCCTTATTACCGGATATTTGTTAGTTGGTCAAAGTGTCCGAAAAAGAATGTCCTTAATTTCCTATACATTCGTTGTTTATTTAATAAGTTCAATCACTCTCTTAATATTTATTTTAGCAGTTAATCAGCCATTATACCCGTACAACCTCAGTGATTGGTCCTATTTTATATTACTGGCTATAGTTCCAACGCTGCTTGGCCATAGTTTATTTAATTGGGCATTAAAATGGGTTAGTACCTCAATTATTTCGATGGCCATCTTATTTGAACCCGTTGGAGCGACCATTCTTGCTTTTTTTATTCTTGGCGAAAAAACAGTCTGGTCACAAATTGCAGGAGGAATTATCGTTATTTTGGGAATTTCTTTATTTGTAATAGATGATCGAAAAGAGAAGCTAACTACTTCCAAATAAAAAATGGAGCATCATTTTGAAATTAAGGATTAAAACAGTCAGAAGTTATGGTGAAAAGAAGTCATGAAAAAACTTTTAAAATAATAGTTGCTTTCATCAAAACATCATGATATATTAATACATGTCCTCTTCGAGAGGCCGGCAACAAAAAAATAAAATTAAATTGTTGTTGACATCGAAAAGGAAGATATGATACATTAAAAAAGTCGCTTCTGAGCGGCACACTTGATCTTTGAAAACTAAACAAACAAAAACGTCAACAATAAAAACATAGTCGAG
>CAZAEW010000011.1:72891-75760 GCA_964484065.1 uncultured Bacillus sp. | reverse complement strand
CGGCTGGAACGATTAGAGCCTCTGCTGCGGGACCGGTTGGAGCGGTGCGAACGGCTGGAACGATTAGAGCCTCTGCTGCGAGACCGGTTGGAGCGGTGCGAACGGCTGGAACGATTAGAGCCTCTGCCTCGAGACCGGTTGGAGCGATGGGAACGGCTGGAACGATTGGATTTCCTGCTGCTGCGGTTAGATCGATTGGTGCGGCTCCGTTTGGACCGATAAGTGTAGTTGGATCTTTTGTTGCGTTGTGAACTGCGTGATCCTCTGTTGTTATGCGTTGATCTTGCACGGTTGGATCCTCTTCTCCGAGAATCCGAATTAGTAGTTGATCGTGAACTGCTAGTTTTTTTATTTGAAGTTGGTTCTTGGTATAGGAAAATATCTAGTCCAACAGAAGCCAATGCTTCAACTGCGTCTTGAATTTCAGCTTGTTGATAAGACCTCATTTGGTGACCTCCTTAAAATTTTGAATAGGCATTGAATACAGTGTCAATGACCTAAACTGTATTATAAATTATGTAACCAAGTAACTTTTTGCATAGACGAACGCACTTTTTATTAAAAATAAACGCATATCTTGAGTAACCACGAAATCTTCTTATACATAGGTTAAATATAGAGGTAAGGAGGGAAATTCGATGCATCTTCCGAAATATGATATCTTTATCCATCCAATGGATTGGAAAGAGTTAAAGTCTGATATTTGGATTGATGAACCAGTGCCATCCATTCTTAAAACGGGAAAAAAAAGATATGAAATTGATCTGGCATATAGAGGTTCCCATATCCGAAAATTTAAGAAAAAGTCCTATCATGTAACGTTTTATAAGCCAAAAACATTTGGAATGGCTCATGAAATTCATCTTAATTCAGAATATAAAGATCTTTCTTTAATACGAAACAAGCTCTCCTTGGACTTCTTTGCAGAGATCGGTACCCTTTCTCCTTCTTCCCACCATGTTCTTCTTTCCATTAACGGCAAAAATGAAGGTATTTATTTGCAATTAGAATCAGTGGACGAAAATTTTTTGAAAAAACGCAGCCTGCCGGAAGGTCCCATTTTTTACGCAATCGATGACGACGCAAATTTCTCTTTAATTAGCCCAATTGATAAAGGGACGAAAACTCGGCTTGACTCAGGTTATGAACAAAAAATTGGAAATGAGAATGATCCATTAAAGTTGGCTGAATTTATTTTTAAATTAAACACTACACCAAAAGCAGAATTTGAAAAGATCATATCTGAACATCTAGATGTAGATAAATATTTAAAGTGGCTTGCTGGTGTTGTTTGTACACAAAACTATGATGGATTTGTCCACAACTATGCATTGTACCAAAATGGTGAGACAAACCTATTTGAAGTAATACCATGGGATTACGATGCTACTTGGGGACGGGATATACATGGTGACAGAATGGAGTATGATTATGTGAGATTAGAAGGCTTCAATACATTAACTGCTAGACTGCTAGACACAACTAATTTTCGAAAAAGATATTTTGAAATAATTTCTGCTGTGTTAGAGAATCAATTTACGATTGATTTCATTGCTCCAAAGGTGGAAAGTTTGCATGGAATAATCCGGCCCTATTTCCTTCAAGACCCATATATACAAAAAAAAATTGACGTTTTCGACCGCGAACCGGAACTGATTTTTCAATTTATTAAAGATAGAAATACTTTTCTTCGCAAGGAATTGAATGCTCTTAATGTTTAGGCTGAAGTTGATATTTTAAAAGAATAGGCTCTTTCTTCAAGCATATAAAGATTAGGCGACGTATATATGGTGTATAAATATCCCCTACGGATATACGACAAGGAGGAAAATGGAATGACGTTTGAAAATAACGAAGGCTTTGAATCCCCGTCCAAACTTGAATCATCTTCTAAATTAGAGTCCACGTCCAAATTAGAGTCATCATCCAGTCTGGAGTCTTCATCTCGGTTAGACCCATATCATGCATTTCTTCAGCAATTAGTTGGAAAAGTGGTGCAGGTCTATAAAGGCGGTCCTGAATCAAAAGTTGGTAAGCTTTTAGATGTGCAATCAGATTATATCACTCTATTAGTAGTAAAAAATAATAATGGTAACAACAACGATAACAAAAATGAAAATAATGAAAATGAAGGCAATAACGAAAATCAACAAAATATAATCTATTACCGTACGGAGCACTTACAAAGTGTTAGCGAAAATACTAAGGAAAACTCAATTCTTCGATTATCGTTCGATCAGGAATATGAGGTGCCTTTCCGTAAAGGAAATGACTTCTTTAACCTAGTGGAAAATCTTGTTGGAAAAAATGTTAGAATCAATCAAGGCGGCCCTGAATCAAAGGCCGGAAATCTTCTTGATATTTCTGGAAACTATATGACCTTAATGACCAATGATGATGGTGTTGTCTTCTTTAATATTCACCATATTAAAAGCATCAGTGAAACGAAACAAAATAATAAACAAGGTGAACAAGTACTGACTGTTACTGATTTTATTAAAGCGGATGATTTTCATCAGCTGTTCAGCCAAATGAGCCATAAATGGGTTGCTATTAACCGCGGTGGACCGGAAGCAATTGAAGGTGTCCTAGTTGTACAAGGTAATGAGGGGCATTATACAATTGTTAATGATGACGAAGTATTAAGGATTAATCCTTACCATATTAAAAGTATTAGCGTCGGGCCTAAGGGAGCATTTAAAAAGAACAACTCCCAAAAACAAGAAAATTCAAATGGCAATGATGAAAGCAGCGAAGAATCCAGCTCAAGCAGCAGTTCAGGCAACAAGCGCAGTTCAAATAAACGGAGCTCCAGCAACAAGCGCAGTTCAAATAAACGGAGCTCCAGCAACAAGCGCAGTTCAAATAA
>CAZAEW010000011.1:0-72791 GCA_964484065.1 uncultured Bacillus sp. | reverse complement strand
ATAAACGGAGCTCCAGCAACAAGCGCAGTTCAAATAAACGGAGCTCCAGCAACAAACGCAGTTCAAATAAACGAAGCTCCAGCAATAAGCGCAGCTCAAATAAACGGAGCTCCAGCAACAAACGCAGTTCAAACAAACGAAGCTCCAGCAACAAGCGCAGTTCAAACAAACGAAGCTCTAGTAACAAGCGCAGTTCAAACAAACGGAGTTCCAGTAACAGACGCAGTTCAAACAAACGGAGTTCCAGTAACAAGCGCAGCTCAAATAAACGAAGCTCCAGCAACAAGCGCAGTTCAAATAAACGCAGCTCAAATAAGCGGAAATATTCCGGGAATAATCGTCAAAAAAGATAGTCTCTTGATGTAAGGGTTTGAATAAGAACACATCTCTGCCCTAATGAAAAATTTTGTCCGGGGTGTGCTGAGAACAAGGTGCACCCTGGATGTAAAGGAGATTATGAAATTGAAAAACATAAAAAAACTAATAGGGCAAAAAGTAGAACTTGAAGTTTCCGGAAAAACGATCTTTCAGGGAATACTGGTTGATATAGGCCAAGATATTCTTGTCCTCTTTAATGGAAAAAGTTATTTTTATATCCCTTTTTTACACGTTCATAATATTAGGGTGAATACCATGATTGAGCTTGAAACTTCGGATGGCCCAGTGGTATCACCGATAAATGAGGAGCAAGGTGTCATTTCCTACCGGAAGACTTTAATGAATGCCAAAGGAAGATTTGTTGAGGTTTTGGTCACTGGAGATAAATCAATTAGCGGCTATGTGACAAATGTTCTGAATGATTATTTTGTTTTTTATTCCCCTGTATACAAAACCGTTCTCATCACCTTAAATCATCTTAAATGGCTCACTCCTTATCAATCAAATATCACACCGTATACATTAGATAATAAAGAGCTGCCGGTAAAACCCGTTAACATTACTCTGCAGCGCTCAATTGAAGAACAGTTAAAGAAAATGGAAGGGAATTTAGTAGTTTTTGACGTAGGCGATCATCCATTAAAGATTGGATTGCTTAAACAAGTACAGGATAATATTATCGAACTCGTCGTTGCAAGTGGAGAAAGTGTATTCTGGAAGGTACCGCACATCAAGTCCGTTCACCTGCCTTAGAGCGGACTATTTTACTTTTGCCCTCTTTTATCTAATTTTGAATATTTCTTAATGCTATCTATATGCACAAAATGGAAACTTGTACTACCTGATTATCGTATTTAGTTAAAATCAACATTTGTCGGATATCCCTATAAAGTTATAGTTTAGGTAAAAAATGACTGATGCCCCACCGAAAGCAACAGTCCTTTTTACTATTCTTTAAAATAAATCATTTCCAATTACGAGCAGCATGACAAGCATCGCAAATTTGGAATTCACTATCCCACGGTAAATTCTTTCTGCAGATCTTACATTTTTTAATAAACTTTTTAATGTCGGTTTTAAGCCGCTCATGAACCAAATCACTTATTTCTTCCCTGACTCGCTCCCAATAGAGAGCCTCTGTACGATGTCCAAGCCGATACAAAAATAAAAGGTGCAGTCCAATTGATTTATAGGTAAATTCCAGCTCTTCTAAATTTTGTTTTTTTATGATAGGCTCGGGCAGCGCACCTCTATAAATGATGGAAAATATGGTTTGTTCCCATTGAGATATAAGCTTTTGTTCTTTTGTCGAAAAAGGTAAGTGCAAAAAACCATATAGATCCATTAATGATAAACGAGCTTCTACCTCAGTATCTCGTATAAGTTCATAGAGCATTCTTTCATCTGCTAAAGATGCCTTTTTCGTACCTTTCGGGTTTTTAAATTTTTCCCAAAGATCAAAGAAAGTTCCTAAATCATGATAGTAGTGTTGAAAACGTTCAAAAACTAAACTTGTTGGAGCAATAGCGAATGTATGAACAGGTTCATCCTCTTGGACAAGAAGTCTGCTCATAACTTTTATCTCTTTCGTAAAGGCTACCTTCCCTACATTATATATTCCTTTACGTCCGGCACGGCCAGCAATTTGCTTTACTTCTTGTGAGGTAAGCTTCCGTCTTCTCGACCCATCAAATTTTTCGTTCTCTAAAAAAACAATTCGGCGTATCGGAAGATTTAACCCCATCCCAATGGCGTCAGTTGAAACAATGACGTTTGTTTCCCCTCTGTTAAATCGGTATATTTGCTTTTTCCTAGTCTCTGGCGGCATGCTCCCATAAATAATACTGACGGAATGTCCATCGTTCTGCAGTTTTGAAGCAGTTTCCAGGACACGCCTTCTTGAAAAGCAAATAAGGGCATCCCCTTTGCCGATCTGGTTGATTTTAAACTCCTTTGTTTCAATTTCAAGTGGAGTTTCTCTTCTATATTCATGAATTTCGATATTTGACTCATCCAAAAGTTCAAGAAGCATCTTTTTTGAATTTTTGCTGCCGATAATATGCACTTCTTTTGCATTTGCTTTTGTAATGGCCTTATACCAAGAAAATCCACGGTCTTTATCTGTGATCATTTGCGCTTCATCAATGACAAGACAATCGTAAAATTCTTTTTCATGAAACATTTCAACCGTACAAGATGTGTGCCTTGCCCCTGGAATTATTTTTTCTTCCTCTCCTGTTTTTAAAGAACAAGGCGTTCCTTCAGCATTTAGTTTATCGTATACTTCCAGTGCTAAGAGACGAAGCGGGGCTAAATAGAGTCCGCTTTCTGCCGTTTTCATCCTTTCAAGTGCATGATGAGTTTTTCCTGTATTTGTTTCACCAATATGGAGAATATAATGAATTGGCCGTTCGAGAGATGGACTGTATGCTGAACCGAAAATGTCGTCCATCATTCTCTCCTCTGCTTCTTTTTTTCGCTTTAGCTCCGCCAATTCTTCCGCTTTTAATCTTTCACGATCGAAAAGATCTTGTTCGTATACTTTCTTGTGCTGCAAGAAATCATAGGATAAGCCTTCCAGGTGAAGCAGATGTGAAATGTATTCATTTTGAATTTCCTCAAAAATTTTCTCTTCCAAATCATAAACTGTATCTTCTATACACTCCCATATGAATTCCTCAGTTAATTCTTCTTTTATATTTTCTTGGATTTGATGTTTGAATTTAGATGAAAGCTGTTCAAGGACAAGTTCAGTAAGAATTTCTGACAAGCAATCGAAAATCAACCGTTCGTACATGTAGTAAAATGTTTCATATTCATAAATGCTGCGGCCGTAATCAAATATTTGGTGAATTTCACCTGTAAATTCATCAAAAAAAGTTGAAATGGTTGTATAAGAAGATGGAAGGAATTTTCCTTCGGAAACCAGTTTTTCTTCTAATGCAAAAGGGTCGATTCTTTTATACTTGGTTCTATTCTTAAAATCGCGCGCCAGCTGCTTCGCAACGGTATACCGTATGGATAAATAGATTTCCTCGCTTTTTTTCTTGATAATCGATACTGCTTCATCATGAATATAGATCTTCATTCGATCTCTTTGTTCTATTAACCTTGCTTGTTCTTCGCGTTTCAGAAAATCCGCACGCGCATGGCAGTAACGTTTCTCCCATTCCAGCCTGTTTTTTCCCATTGTTTCAATTATCCACTCTTTGGCTGCAAAAGGCTGATAGGATCTCATTTCATTTCGAAACAGCTGGTTGATCAGTTTTCGATCAACACCTTCAACGACAAAATCTTTTTGGCTAAGAAATAACTTTTTTTCACTTCTTGGTACACTATTCGTGACTTTATTAAGCCATATATTCAGCCAGATTTGATCAAGATAATGTTCTCGTTCCTTCAGATATTGTTCAAAAGAGGGTATTGTATCTTTCGTTTCAAAATAACTGTAGAGGTCTTCCAAGACTTTACGTTTTGTATGTTCAACTGCTTCTGGATATATGATGTTTAATTTGTACATCCAAACTCCCTCCTTTGCTCCGGAGTGCGCTGATCCACTCATTTGAATCTTAATTGATGATAAAATTAGTATAACACTATTCCATAATTAGAACTAACGTTCTGATTAAATGTTATGTTTATTACAATAATCATCTACTATTTCTTCAATCTTATCGAGTTCAGGAAATTTTCCCGAGAACTTAAATTGAATTTCTTCAATAAAATCATCTTGATGATACACATGGATGGCTCCATTTTGCTTGATAACGCTAAATTCAGGTACAAACCGATAGCCGCTCCTTTCAATTGCGCCCATACACAATCTCCTTTCAACGTGTTTATTTTTAGTATAGGCTTAAAAAGTCTGCAAAATCCCAAAAAAGAAGATGGCACCTGAGTACCACCTTCATATCTTCCCTTATGCAGTTGTATAAACGGCATCATTCTTTTCGTTTCGAATGGTTGCTTGAGCTGCGGCAAGGCGTGCCAGCGGAACCCGGTAAGGTGAACAGCTAACATAGTTTAGCCCAGTTTTGTAGCAGAATTCAATTGAACTCTTCTCTCCGCCATGTTCTCCGCAGATTCCTGTTTTTAGGTTAGGTTTCGTTGTTCTCCCAAGCTTGACGCCCATTTCAACAAGTTTTCCTACACCCTCTTGATCTAATACAGCAAATGGATTTTCAGGAAGAACCTTTTCTTCAATATAGGATTGCAAAAACTTTCCTTCCGCGTCATCCCGGCTAAAACCAAAAGTTGTTTGCGTTAAGTCATTTGTACCAAATGAGAAGAAATCTGCTTCTGCCGCAATTTGGTCTGCTGTTAATGCAGCCCGCGGGATTTCGATCATTGTGCCGATTGTATAATTGAAATCTTTACCAGTTTCTTCTTTTACTAATAAAGCGGAGTCAATCACCAATTGACGCATTTTCTTTAATTCATTAACATGCCCTACGAGCGGAATCATAATTTCCGGATTTACTTGAATTCCTTTATCGGCTAATTTGGATGCAGCATAGAAGATCGCTTTTGCCTGCATTTCATAGATTTCCGGATGAATCATGCCAAGCCGGCAGCCGCGAAGTCCTAACATTGGGTTGAATTCGTCTAGCAGGCGCACCTTTTTAAGAAGCTGTTCTTTTTCTTTTAGTTCTTCTGATTTTGGATCCGTAATCTGAAGCTTCGTTACTTCCACGATAAGCTCCTCTTTGTCTGGTAAAAATTCATGGAGTGGCGGGTCCAGTAAGCGAATGGTGACAGGATTTCCCTGCATCGCTTCAAAAATACCTTCGAAATCGCCTTGCTGCATTGGCAAAAGCTCATCCAGAGCTTCCATACGGTCTTCCATGTTATCGGCAACGATCATTTTTTGAACGATCGGAACCCGTTTTATATCCATAAACATGTGCTCTGTACGGCAGAGACCGATTCCGTTTGCTCCAAACTCAAAAGCTTTCTTTGCATCTGCTGGGTTATCCGCATTGGCCCGAACCCCAATTTTTCTTACTTCATCAGCCCATGACAGCAGAAGCTGAAATTCATTTGAAAGCTGAGGTTCAATCATTGGAATTTCCCCAAGCATGATTTCTCCTGTAGAGCCATCAATTGTTATAATGTCACCATAATTAATGATTGTATTGCCCGCTGAAACTTGCTTAGCTTTTAGATCAATCTTCAGTGATTCACAGCCGCAAATACAAGCTTTGCCCATTCCGCGGGCAACAACGGCAGCGTGGCTGGTCATCCCTCCCCGGCTTGTAACAACAGCCTGAGAGGCAACAATTCCATGGATATCATCCGGAGTTGTTTCCGGACGAACAAGAATTACTTTTTTACCGGTATTCGCTAATTGCTCCGCTTCATCGGCATCAAATACAACCTGCCCAGTTGCAGCTCCCGGAGAAGCTGGCAATCCTTTTGCTACAAGGGTTCTCACAAATGAGTCATCAATACGGCGGTGTAACAGCTGGTTTAATTGATCCGGATCTACACGGAGTAAAGCAGTGTTTTTATCAATAATCCCTTCTTCAACCATGTCAACAGCAATCTGAATGGCAGCTTGGGCTGTTCTTTTTCCAGTACGAGTTTGTAGGATATATAGTTTACCGCGTTCGACAGTGAATTCAATATCTTGCATATCTTTATAATGCTGTTCAAGGCGGTGACATGTTTCCGAAAATTGTTTATAAACAGCAGGCATTTCTTTCTCTAAAGTAGCGATTGGCTGCGGAGTCCTAATACCTGCAACTACATCTTCACCTTGTGCGTTAATAAGGTACTCCCCATATAAAACAGATTCTCCGGTTGATGGATTTCTAGTGAAGGCCACACCTGTTCCGGAATCATTGCCCATATTTCCGAAAACCATGCTTTGAATATTGACAGCGGTTCCCAGATGATCCGGAATTTTATTTAAGCGGCGGTATACAATGGCCCGCTGATTGTTCCATGAATCAAATACAGCATTAATGGCAAGGAAGAGCTGATCTTTTGGATTTTGCGGGAAATCGCTTTTGGTGTTTTTATGTACAATATTTTTATAGCCGGCAATCACTTCCTGCCAGTCTTCTGCTGAAAGTTCAGGGTCAGAAGTATATCCTTTTTGTTCACGAAATTCTTCTAACAATTGTTCAAAGTAATAAACGTCAACATTTAAAACTACATCACTAAACATTTGGATGAAGCGGCGATAAGAATCATAAGCAAAACGAGGGTTATTGGTTAACCGGGCGACACCTTCGACAGTTTCGTCATTCATGCCAAGATTCAAGATGGTATCCATCATTCCAGGCATCGAGAATGCAGCCCCGGACCGGACGGAAACAAGAAGCGGATTAGCGGGGTCGCCAAGTTTTTTATCCATTTTTTCTTCCAACTTGTTCAATGCCTCAAGCACTTGATTTTCAACTGTACTAGTGATTTTTTTTCCAGCTTCATAAAAATCATTGCATGCTTGAGTGGAAATGGTGAAACCGTATGGGACAGGAAGGCCAATCCGCGTCATTTCAGCCAAATTAGCTCCTTTCCCCCCCAGCAGCTCCTTCATTTCACTATTTCCTTCATGAAAAAGATAAACAAATTTATTCATCGTTTAGATCTCCTCTCTCTTTTTTAAAATATCTAAAAGCATGCTGGCTGTTTCTTCGACTGCTTTATTTGAAACATCGATGATCGGGCAGCCAACACGTTTCATGATTTTTTCTGCATAATCTAATTCTTCGAGAATCCGTTCGAAGCTTGCATAATGTGCCTGTGAGGCCAAACCGAGTGCTTTTAACCGTTCCTTGCGAATTTCATTTAATTTATCAGGTGAGATAATTAAACCAATGCAATTTCGTCTTGGAACTTCAAACAGCTCATCAGCCGGAGGAACTTCCGGAACTAATGGAACATTCGCCACTTTATAGCCCTTATGTGCCAAATACATGGATAATGGTGTTTTGGATGTTCTTGAAACTCCAATTAACACGATATCGGCACGGAGGATTCCTCGTGGATCTCTGCCATCATCATATTTCACGGCAAATTCAATCGCTTCAATTTTCCGGAAATAATCTTCATCCAGTTTCCGCATTAAACCGGGTTTTTGGTTCGGATTAACATGAAATTTTTTCGTAAATGCATTCATTAAAGGATGCAGCAAATCAACAGCCAGAATATTCTCGTCTTTTGCCCGCTGATCCAGGTAAGCTTTTAATGATGGGATCACGAGTGTGTATGCGATGATGGAATGGCTCCTTTTTGCCAGAATAATTACATCCTCAATGTCTTCAATTTCTTCAACATAGGAATTCCGCCGTATTTCGATATTCCCGCCATTAAATTGTGTTGCGACGGCTTTGACAACAAACTCGGCTGTTTCTCCGACGGAATCAGAAACGACATATACTACTTCTTTTGGATTCAAATTCGCACTCACTCTCCTAATGTTCGGTGATTTCAAGATAGGCTCGCGTAATCGTTGTTTTTGTAATGCGGCCGATCACCAAATATTGATGGCTGTCTCGGTCGATTTCTTTTACAACGGGAAGAGAGTCAATATGATTTTCAATCATTTTTTTAGCTGCGTCTAACAGTGTATTTTCCGGTTCAATCATTACGATATTCGGCATTCTCGTCATAATGACACTAACCGGTAAATCATTCAGATTCCTGTTCCCTAATGCAGAGCGGAGTAAATCCTTTCGGGAAATGACACCTGCTAAATGACCTTGTTCATCTACCGTATAGAGAGTACCGACATCTTCTAAAAAAAGCTGAACGATTGCATCGTAAACAGATGCCGATTTCTGAATGACAATTGGATGTGCTTTGTATTCTGCGACCTTTTGATTGGTAAAATTTTTGGCCTGGAGTTTTATTTCGTAATCTTCATTAAAGAAATAGCCTACCCTCGGGCGCGCATCGAGATTTCCTGCCATGGTTAATATAGCTAAATCAGGTCTTAAAGCAGCACGGGTTAGAGAAAGTTTATCTGCTATTTGTTTGCCCGTGATTGGACCGCTTTTTTTGACTATTTCTAAAATTTCTTCTTGACGTTTTGATAATTTGATAGGATCCCCCCCTTTCTGCAAAGTAATAAAGCACATATCATTTAAAAACGAGTAAATGTGTTATACTTATTAATATATAGTATACATTAATTGAATTAAAAAGAAACAAATACTTCTATTTATTTTTGACAAAATCGAAAACTATTACACTATAATTTTTTTAAAAAATCTTATTTAGCCTTCACCTATTGATTTTTGTCAAAAATTTATTTAATATTTCTTTATTTAGATGCAAAATTTAAGATTGTGCTGCACTTATCGAAAAAGTAAAATACTGAGGTGCTTTCGGATGAAACGTACGCTTATTCAATTTATTGGTATAACAGTCTCCGTTGTTCTCATGGCCTATTCCATGAATTCTTTTCTTATTCCACATAAGGTGCTGACCGGAGGGGTCAGCGGGATAGCCATCGTTATTAATCATTTCACCCATATTAATACGGGGTGGATTATTCTGATTATAAATCTTCCTTTATTTTTCCTAGGCAACTATTACTTAGGAAAAAGGTTTATGTTTTTAACCATTTATTCCGTTACATTGCTGTCATTATCGATGAGAATAATCCCAGTGGAGCCATTTAGCAATGACATCTTGTCTTCCTCCGTCTTTGGAGGGGTTTTAATTGGATTGTGCATTGGCGCAATTATCAGGCTTGGGGGATCAGGGGGAGGCACAGATATAATCAGTGTGATTCTGTCAAAAAAGAAAGATCTTTCTGTTGGCCATTTAAATACATATATGAACATGGCGGTTGTTATTACGTCTGCATTTGTGTTCGGAACAGATCATACCCTCTATACCCTATTCGCATTGTTTGCATCTGGAAGAGCTGTGGATGTGGTTCATACAAGCCATACAAAAATTGCCGTTACTATTGTGACAGAAAGATGGCAGGAGTTAACGGAAAGCTTGTTAAATTTACATCAACGAGGGATCACCATGACGGATGCAGAAGGAGCTTTTTCCCATCATCCCAAAAAAGTTTTGACTACAGTCATAACGAAATATGAGCTGTCGGAAACGAAAGAAACCATTCGCCAACATGATCCATCTGCTTTTGTTCATATTACCAAGGCGATTGAGGTAATGGGAAAGTTCCGAAGAGAATAAAAATGATGAGAAAAACAGCTGCTTATTTATATGAAAGCAGCTGTTTTTTTTCTTCTTCTCACTTTTATTTCTGCCGTAATCAATAAAACAACCGGAAAGATCACTTGAAATGGAAAAGCATAATAAAAATAAGTCGTAAACGCCCAATGAGCCATTTCCATGATGCTGTCATAAAGGGAATAAGAGAAATAAAGCATAATCAGCCCCATTTGAATAACGATGGATCGGTAGTCTAACAGAAAAAGGTGTGCAATTCCTTTACAGGCAACCAATAAACAAACACTCGTTTTTACAAATACACTGACGACAAAAACAAGAGCAACCGTTAATTCGATTCTTTGCAAAAAATCTCCTATGCTGATCCTGCTGACAGCTACATGGGATGGAAAATAAAATTTTGCTTGTATTCCCCCTAAAATTAAGATATTTCTTAACGTAGTTAGAATGATTAATAATCCGCCAATGATTGTCCCGATTAAGTATACCTTTTTAATTGATTCTTTCCCTTTTAAAGAGGAAAAAACGGCGAGGAAAAGAACGGATTCGGCAAACGGGAAGGAAAATGCAACTGCTCCCCCTTTAAGAACAACCGGCAGTCCATTTCCGAAAAATGGTTTTATTTTTCGGAAATCCAATAGAGGAAATCCCATTAATTGAACCGACATAGTAATGAACAGAAGCAACGGCAGTAAATAAGTACTTGTTCTGGCCAATACTTCAACACCCGATTTAACACTGGTGATACTCACAAATGTTAAACAGAGCATCGAGACGAACATGGGTGTTTCCGGCATGGCAACGGTGTTGACAAATTCGCCAAAGTTTCGAATCACAAGGGCCCCAAGATGGAAGGAATACCAAATGTAAAGGACGGAAAAAATCTTCCCGACGGCTTTTCCAAATGTCAAATCGAAAATTTCATATAAATCTTTCCCGGGAAAGAGGAACAGGACTCGAATATAGGCAAAAATCATGGGAGTTACAAATATCAAGCCGAAAATCCCGCTTATCCACCCATCATTTTTTGCTTCATTTGAAATACCAAGAAGAAAGGAACTGCCAAAGTAAAAAATGACTAATAGACAAATGGCTTCTTTATTGGTGATGATCTCTTTTCGCATGTTTCGCCTACTTTCCAAGCATAAATAGAACGAACTGGGTAATTGGTTTTGAAGGGCTGGGAATTTTAATACCTAATGTCAGAAAGATTGCCATTATAAAGGAGCAAACGGATAGAAAAGAATTAATCCAAAATTCTCGCCATTGTTTTTGTTTATACAGTGGAATCAACTCATATGCTGCCAATAAACCATACCCAAAAATTGTAATGATGATCATATTATTCTGCCTTTTCAATTGTTTTTGATAACATACCGGTTCCTTTAATACTAATTGCAGACTTAACATTTACCTTGACATCTTTGAAGATTCCTTTTTCCCAGTTCCGGGCCACTTTATTCCAAACATTTGGCTTTTCTTCCCGAAGCCTTGAGCCAAAACCAAAAATATCAACTCCATAGGATTTTTGTATGAGTTTGACACAATGTACGACTCGAGATTTTACTTCTTCTTCAGCTGCTTTTTTAATACTTTCGATCGTTTTCTCATCCAAGGAGGTAATGCTTCCGCTTACTTCATCCAAAGCAACTGTTGTCTTAATTTGAATGTCGAATGTGATCCTGTTCTGCTTTATGATTGGCTTAATTTTCGTTTTGTTCTTGAATATTTCTAAAGTAACCGGAGTACTGAGATTCCCTAAATGCTCATTGGTAATCAACAGACCCCCTTTTACTTTATCCAATAAAAATAAAAAATTCTTCGTTTCTTTCCCACCTAAAAAGCCAAGTAATTTATCTTTTTGAAAAACGGCTGTCCCCAAAATTTGTGGGGAGTACTGATGATTGCTTTTCTTTAAGTTAACAGAAGGCAGTGTTGCAACCATTCCTAAGGCTTCCAGTTCATTTACAAATTCCCATAATTCTGTAATGGGAGCTTTACTTAATGATTTTTCATTTTTTGCCATTTCGGCTAATTCAAAAGAAACAATATCATTCGTGACGCCCTTGGCTTCAAGGATTTCTTTTGCTGTTTTTTCCTTTGAAACCAGGAGCAGAACATCTGATCTTGTTTCTGAATCACGGTTAATCCAATCTGCTACCCCTAAAGCCCCTTCCTTGGCGATCTCTTTGCTTAAAATCACCACTTTATTATGGCCCCAATACAGTTTTTTCCCTGATAATGAAATTTCATTCCGTACAGCATCAAAAATGGTATTTCCATATATGGTTATAGTTCTGGAAATAGGTTTTGATTCCATTCCGCCAGAAATTTCGACGATTTCAACTGTTATTTGATATTTGCTTTGCTTCCCTTTGTCGATGGCAAATCCAGCAACAATCGTTAATTTATCCACTTCACGATAGTTCCAGCAGCCGGTCAGTATCATGATGAAAAGAAGCATAACAACGAATAATCGGTACAATGTCCTGCTCTTCATATCCATTATTTCCTTTTGGTTTTACTGACTACTTGTCTTGTCAGATTCCTCGCACCAATTATTTTTGGCCGTAACGTCATTGTCCACCATGGAGAGCGGATCCAAATATCTTGTCCATTATGGTTTTTCATGGAGGATAAACCTAGCATATAAGGGACGCCGAAGGAACGGATGTTCATCATGTGGATGATAATTAAAATCATCCCGAAAATATATCCGTAGATTCCGATTACGGAAGCAATCAATAATAAAATAATTCGTAAGATTGCAATTGAACCAAGTGTAAAAGGACTTAATAATTTCATGATTCCGGAAAGAGCTGTAATAATGACAACAGGAGCACTTACCAGTTTTGCTTCAACGGCAGCCTGTCCTAATACCAAAGTCCCGACGATATTGACAGCCTGACCGATGGTTGATGGCATTCTTATTCCTGCTTCGCGAATGACATCGAAAACTAACAGCATGATAAATAGTGAAAAACCTGTTGGAAAGGGTACTCCCTGCCTTGAGGCTGATATACTTAACAACAGCGGAGTAGGGATTAATTCCTGATGATAAGTGACAATCGACAGATAGATGGCCGGGAGGCTGATGGCCACAATCATGGCCCCTGCTCTTAACAATCGGTTAAACGAAGCAAAAATAAAGTTATTATAATAATCTTCATTTGCTTGAAGTCCTTCGATAAATACATAAGGGACAGTTAGAACGAACGGGCTTCCATCTACAAAAAGAGCTATCCTGCCTTCAAGCAGTTTAGCGGATACAACATCCGGTCGTTCACTGTAGCCCACGGTTTCAAAAACGGAAAAAGGGGCATCTCGAATCAGCTCCTGAATATAACCGGAATCAAGAATACCATCGATTTTGATCTCATCTAAACGTTTTTCCAGTTCACGCAGTATTTCGTCAACCGCTAATCCCTCTATATAACAAATACAAATTTTTGTCCGTGTTCTTTCCCCAAGTTCCCTAAATTGAAATTTCAGATCATTGTTCTTTATGATCCTTCTGATGAGGGTCAGGTTTGTTGTAATGGCTTCTGTAAACCCCTCTCTCGGTCCTCTGATAACCCTGGCAGAACTGGGTTCAGAAATAGCTCTCGCTTTCCATCCTTGTGATGAAATGACTAATGCGCTGTCATAGCCTTCTAATAGAAAAATCGTCTCTCCTTCAATTAAGGACATGACTAGTTTATTGATGTCATTGGACATTTCAACATTATTGGTAACAATGATTTTATACTGTAATTCTGCTAATAAATTACGCTGATTAATATCCTGACCCAAGTTTTGATGTAAAACAGGCTGAATAATATTTTCATTCAATACTTCAGTGTTAATCATGCCATCGATATAGATGACGGCACATTTCGCTGTTTCGAGAAATTTATTCTGAAATTTTCGAACTGCAATCGTTTCATCGTTGTGAAACAAACCGTAAAACAATTCAATATTTATATCTAGTGAACGAGATAAATTAGAAGAGGGATGATCTTGAGTTGGATTGCTTTCTGCCATTAAAGTCTTTTTTTGAAACATGCCATCTTCCCTTTCATTCATAACTAAACATAATATTTCCATTAATTCGCTAGAA
Organism: uncultured Bacillus sp.; assembly: GCA_964484065.1. Taxonomy (GTDB): domain Bacteria; phylum Bacillota; class Bacilli; order Bacillales; family Cytobacillaceae; genus JAEVLT01. Next base: position 59,155 of record CAZAEW010000011.1, on the reverse strand, counting down.
TATTTATCACAGGGGCAATGAAGTTCATTGATTTTTTTAAAATGAATGAATGTATAATCCTTTTTCAAAAGAACGCATAATAAAATAACAGGATTTAGAAAAAAGGAGGATTTCACGATGGATAACGGAAGTGATTTTTTTCAGATGGAGGAAAATAGGAAGATTCATTCCGATTTTTCACTGGCGGAAGAGGAAGGAACAAAAGTTAAAAATGAGCAAATGCCTGAATTCGACGAGTACGGTACAGCGTTAAATGAGTTATAAAGAATTCTTTCCGAATGGCGAGCCTAAAAGCATTCAAGGGCATTTATCAGCTAAAAAACCTCCGCTTCTCCAAGAGCAGCGGAGGAAATTACCGTTTTTTTGCTTTTAAAATCATTGATTCAGCTTGATAGGAATAAACATTTTGATCTTGGACAAGCATTCGAAATTTTTCTTTAACTTTACTTGATGCATTTATCAATATTTTGTTCAGTTCATCTCTGTCATGATCGGAAAGCTTCATCATATTGCACCAAGTTTCAACTTGAAAGGTTTTTTCAAACCGGTGCCATTCCAAGATTTCAAAACCAGCTAATTCAAGAAACCTCAGCCACTCAGATTTTTTCCAGGCTCGATGGTGGCTGAAGTCTCTTTTCTTTTCGATAAGATTGTAAAAAGAGTCCATCTCATCATCCTCAGGAGAAACATTATCATCCAATAAAAACTGCCCTTGTTTCTTTAGAACTCGGTAAGTTTCCGATATAAATTTGTTGACATTCGGAAAATGATGGGGGGCAATTCGGCACGCGACAACGTCAAAGCTTTCATCAGGAAAAGGAAGCATTTCAGCATCGCCTTGTATGAATTTAACATTCTGGTGCCCATTTCCCTTAATGAATTTTTCAGCCGCATACAACATTTCTTTGGTAAGATCCAAGGCTGTTACTTTCTTAACAAAAGGGGCAAAGCCATTAGCAGTATGACCGCCGCCGGTGGCAATATCCAGAACTTCCTCTGTTCCATTAAGAGCGGCCATCTTTAATAATATTTGTAAATCTTCTCCATCTTTATGAATGCGGCTTGTCACATAAGAATCCGCATTTTCGCCAAACTGTTTTTGAACATCCTTTTTTGGCTCCATGCCCATGCTTATCCCCCGCTTTATAAATGATTAGGCTATATAATTGTATTCCGGTTTCTTCTGCATTAATCTTCAATTTCCAATAAAACGGGGCAATGATCACTGCCGAGTATGTCAGCATGAATATGGGCATCCCGCAGCCGATTCTTCCAGCTTTGCGAAACAATAAAATAATCGATACGCCATCCAATATTACGCTCGCGGACCTTATTCATATAAGACCACCAAGTGTATGCCCCTTCTTTATCCCGGTAGAAGTGCCTGAAACTGTCAATAAATCCTGATTGGAGCAAATTTGTCATTTTCCCTCGTTCTTCTAGTGTAAAACCGGAGTTCCCTAAATTTGATTTAGCATTTTTTAAATCAATTTCTTGATGGGCAACATTTAAATCACCGCAAAGAATAATCGGTTTTTGCTGATTAAGATGATGGAGGTAAGTAAAAATTTTTTCCTCCCATTCCAAACGGTAATCCAAACGGGCAAGGTCTCTCTGAGAGTTCGGAGTATACACGTTTATAAGAAAGAAATCTTCAAAAGTTAATGTGAGGATTCTTCCCTCAGGTTCTGAGTCATCCTCTTCAAAACCATATTTGACTGATAGCGGTTTAATTTTTGAAAAAACAGCGGTTCCCGAATAACCCTTTTTTTCTGCATAATTCCAAAATTGATGGTAGCCATCCAGGTCAAGCTGAATCTGTCCTTCTTGAAGTTTCGTTTCCTGAACACAAAAAATATCTGCATCAACTTGATGAAAATAATCTAAAAATCCTTTTTTAACACAAGCCCGAAGGCCGTTTACATTCCAAGAAACCAGTTTCATCATTTCCCCAAATCTCCTTGCTTGAATTATGTTTCATTTTGTTTCACTCAGAAAAAAAGAGCCCGAAGGCTCTTTTGAAAAAGATTTAAGCATCAAATACTTCTACTTTTTCCATAACATCGCCATTTTTCATGGCTTTTACTGCCTCAAGTCCGGATGTGACCTGTCCAAAAACAGTATGAACTCCATCTAAATGAGGCTGTGATTCATGGACGATAAAAAATTGGCTTCCTCCTGTATCTCTGCCAGCATGGGCCATCGAAAAAGCTCCAGGAATATGTTTATGCGGATTTCCTTCTGTTTCGCACTTGATCGTATAGCCTGGGCCGCCGGTTCCAGTTCCGTATGGGCATCCGCCTTGGCTTACAAAGCCGGGAATAACACGATGGAAAGTAAGTCCGTTGTAAAACCCTTCATTAGCCAGTTTTTCAAAGTTTGCAACTGTTCCTGGCGCTTCATTTGGGAATAAATCGAATTCGATTTTATCGCCATTTTTCATAAGTATGTATCCTTTTTTTGCCACTAATATCAACTCCTAATCATAAAATCATTATTATCATACACTTTTTGTACAAGAATGAAAAGTTTCCAGCGCACTTGGGAAACCAATAAGCAAAACAGCCGAGACTAGAAATCTTGGCTGTCATTGATTCTATTGAACCTTTGATGAAAATAAACAATAATGTTGAGAAATACTCCATTACCTATGAAGGTATAAAGATGGCTCCAGACATCAGAATGAATAAAAAGTCCGATGTCTTCCGATACTTTTTCCAATAAGGTCATCCCCAGGCTGAAAAACAGAATGAGAACAGCTCTTCCCTGCTTCTTAAAACCTTCTATTAAATATAAAAAAATAAACGTAAATAAGGGCAGAAAAATTAAGGTGAAAAAGATATTAATGGTGTAAATAGATGGAAATGGCCTGATTGGGAAATAGTATAGATGATTTCCCACAAAAAAAAGATCTAAATAGGTTCCGAGTAAGGATGATAATAACGAAGCCGGAAAAAAGCGCTTAATTCCATACGGAAATCGCTTTTTTGGCAATGGCTGCAAGTTCAAGCCTTTCAAGTGTTTTACAGTATTCATTTTCAATCTCCCCGTTGATTTCTTCCTCTAGATCAGAAAAATAATTCATAACCTGCAAGTCTTTAAACCAATCTCCGGACTCGGCTTCAACGTGATTGACATTTTTCCAAACATTCTCTAGATTTGGGCTGAAAATTCTGCTTGCCCCCAGTTTCAGCTGACATGACTTTATTCTTATCTGATAATTTTTTTCCGGAAGTCCTTCCCTGACATTATTAAAGATAAGGGGCCAGTAATCCTTTCGTGACCCTGTGTGGGGATGGCTGTCAGCCCACTCTTTTGCGCTTTCCAAGGACTCATTGTTTTTAAACAGGACGGCATACAAACGCTTCCCTAACATGATTCGTTCGTCCAGTGAATCAAAATGATGGAGGGTCTGCCCTGTTAAATGTAATCTTCCATTTACTAAACTCGGAAAAAGAATGTGGTTGAAGGATAGTAAGTCCTGAAGCTTGAATTCCAGCTTATTAAAAACCTCGTTTTGATAAAGGGGGTTTTGCACAACTCTTTTTTCTAAGTAGCTTTGTTCGTTAATAATTAAGGCGATAGTAAGAATTCTGGCATTTTGATGATTCCAAAAAAAATTCCACAGCGTTTCCATAAATGAAGAAATATTTAAAAAGGAAAAAAGATGAAATAATGGTTTATTCCGTCTTAAGCTCTCATGGTAAAGCAGAAATTGCGGGTAAATGTCTTGAAAGATCAGCCAATTTCCCCGTTCCAAAAAGAAAAAAAACGATTGTTTTTCTTTTTTGGACAACAGTCTTGACAATAGCTCCCCCTTTAAATCTGTCATATTCCAACCGCCATTGCGCGAAACCATATGACCTAGGAAGGCCCAATGGATCTCAGGATGTACGTGATAAAAATTTAGATAGGCATTCGTCCGCGTAACATTATTGTGATTCCACTCTTTTGTTTGGCTGCGAATCCGCTCAAGAACCGTCTTCTCCTCTTTGGTTAGATGAGGATTCATCCCAGTCCCGGCTAATTTTCGCTTTAAATCTGCTTTTATGATTTCGATGGGTGTTTTTTTTTGACTTCTTCTAAAAATAATCACTACCCCTCCTCCATGAATTCTCCACCCATCAATCGAATATGTATAGGTGGTAGGAATCTTACTTGGGAGAGGAATGAATGTGATTGACGAGCATTAATACTGAAAAAGGTATCAGATGGATTATCGAAAAACTAATACAGGATCAATCTCCCGATGGGTCCTGGGATTATCCGTTCGAAACCGGAATATCTACTGACGCTTACATGATTATTTTATTAAGGTCGTTGGAAATAAATGATGAACAATTAATCCAAAAGCTTGCTAAGAGAATAATAAGTAAACAGGAGAAAAATGGGAGCTGGAAACTATTTTTTGACGAGCCTCGGGGAAATCTATCAGTGGCCATTGAAGCTTATTACGCTCTCATATATTCAGGATATTTTACCAAGGATGATCCAAGATTATTGGCAGCCAAACAATTTATTATTGCTCAGGGCGGTCTTGAGGGGGCAAGCATGTTCACGAAAATAATGCTTGCCATGACGGGTCAGTACAAATGGCCGGATGAAGCTCCAATCCCAGTCGAAGTGATCCTTTTCCCTCTTTCTTTTCCATTCAATTTTTATCAATTTTCCGTCTTTGGCAGATCGAATCTTGCTCCGATTCTGATTTTAGCAGATAAGAAATTTCAAATTAAAACGAATGCCAGTCCGGACTTATCCGATTTATATAACTCTAGTTGGGAGCCGGAGAGAGAGTTTATTTCTCAATGGCGCTCGATATTATCAACCATAGAAGAGGGTATAAACAGTTTATCTGGGGAACCCGAAAAGCTTCATATGCTCGCCGTTGAACGGGCTCAAAACTATATGTTAACGCATATCGAACCAGATGGAACCTTATATAGTTATTTCAGTTCTACAGTCTTAATGATATTCGCCTTCCTTTCGCTTGGACTTTCCAAAAAAGATCCGCTTATTACCAAGGCAGTTGAAGGTGTGCTTTCAATGAAGACGAAAATAAACGGCTTTTCACATATGCAATATACCACCGCTAATGTATGGAATACCTCACTAATCAGTATTGCCTTGCAGAATGCCGGCATGGATGTCCATGCCCCGATCATAGAAAAAGCCAATCGGTATTTGTTGATGCGTCAGCATACAAAATCTGGTGATTGGGTAATCCATAATCCAAACAGCTTACCTGGCGGCTGGGGATTCTCTGCGGTAAACACGATACTTCCGGATGTGGATGATACAACTGCGACCTTGAGAGCCATTGCAAGAACCACCTTCACAGACCCGCAAATCCGAACCAACTGGAATCGGGGCATGAATTGGTTATTATCCATGCAAAATAACGACGGGGGCTGGGCCGCTTTCGAAAAGAATGTAGATAATGAATGGCTTCAATACATCCCCATTGAAAAGGCTGAATTTTTACTGGGGGATTCCTCAAGTGCTGATTTAACCGGGAGAACACTTGAATTTTTAGGTAACTATTCAGACATGAAACAGGATCACAGGGTCATAAGAAAAGCGGTAAATTGGCTTGTTCATAATCAGGAAAAAGATGGATCCTGGTATGGAAGATGGGGTATATGCTATTTGTATGGGACATGGGCAGCTGTAACCGGCCTTATTTCCGTTGGTGTCTCCAAACAGCATTCAGCCATCCAGCGTGCTGTCGAATGGCTCGTAAAAATTCAAAATGAAGATGGAGGCTATGGAGAATCCTGTCAGAGCGATAGTGGAAAAAAATATGTTCCATTAAATGCAAGTACGCTGACACATACAGCCTGGGCAGTCGACACTTTAATTGCTGTTTCCGATCAACCTACGGAAGCGATACACAAAGGAATTCATTATCTGCTAAACTCAATTGACAACGAGGATTGGACAACGGAATATCCGAAGGGGCAAGGGATGGCTGGGGGCTTCTATATTCACTATCATAGCTATCGCTATATTTTTCCCCTGCTTGCCTTAACTCATTACCGGCATAAATATCAATAATGAAGAACGATCGAAATACAAATGATCGTTCTTTTTTTGCGGATTTCAGTTTTATTTCAGTTTGTCAGTATAAACTTTTAAACATCAGATGCAAGGAGGAATTTGACATGTTGTTGAGATGGAAAAAATGGTTTATTCTTTTTCTCACTGCGATGATAGCCTTGTCCTTCAGCTTTACCGTATTAGCTGATGATGATTATGAAAAAGGTGAACATCAGGAACAAAGTAAGTACTATGAGAGATCGGAACATGATGAAGGTGAAGAAAATGAATATGATGAAGAGAGCAACTATCAGCAGCCTTCTATTGAAAATGAAATTCAAGCTGAATATTGGAATATTTGGTCAAGAAAGCCTTTAAATAATCCAAATAACAGCTTACCCATTACCAGTCCTTCTGAACTTTCAACAATGGTTAACGGCCAGGAATCAAAACTGTATTTTATCCCGCAGGATGGACAGCTCCTGGTATCAGGTGAAGCCATTGCAAAAATATTAGGAGCCAAAGCGAAATATTATTCGCAAAGTAAAATTCTGCAAATAAAACAAGGAAATCATGAATTGATCGTAAGGGCTGATTCCAACGCTGTCTATGAGAATCGTGAAAAAAATCCGATGCCGGTAAAAGCTGCCGTATACGAAAATACCATTTATCTCCCTGTTTCCGTAGCCGCTAATTCCCTCGGTTACCGAATCACCTATCAAGTAGAAAATAATACAATCCATTTCCAACAACTTTAATGGGATCATAGGTTGATCCCTTTTTAAGGAGGAACAACCTTTGGAAGATGTGCTGCAATTAAATGCAATGAATACTGATTTTTATATGAAAGTCCTAGGGTGTAAAGATAGCACCTGGAAAGAGATGATTTCCAGGTGGATAAACTATGTAGAGAAAGAATGGTCGCGCTTTCGAAAAGATAATGAACTTTTTCAACTAAATGAACTTGGCATTGGGGAACAATTGCAATTGTCTCCTCCGTTATTTGATCTTCTGCAAAAAGCTGAAGAATATCGGAAACGGACAAATGGTTTATTCTCCCCGTATCTTTTCCCGCAAATGAATTACCATGGCTATGATCAGACTTTTCCATTTCAAGCATCAAATGAAAAGGAGCAGCAAATGCCAAGTCCCTACAATCGTGATTCGGCTCCTTTTGAATTTCTTTCAGATTCCCTATCCGTTCTCCGTAATGCAAATGGCAAGGTAGATTTGGGGGGGATTGCCAAGGGATATGCTGTTCAATCTGCTGTTCAATGGTTACGGGAATTTGGACGGGCAGAAGCTGGAATTGTTGATGGAGGCGGCGATATCTCTGTATGGTCAAACGGGGAAAAAATATGGAATATTGGCGTGGCACACCTTTTTGAAAAAGAGCAGGATATTGCTCAATTTCGGTTGAAAAATGGCAGTATTGCCACATCCAACATTGTTTACCGCCATTGGAAGCAAGGAAATGAAAAAAAGCATCATATTCTTAATGGGCAATCCGGCTTACCGGTAGACAGTACCGTTATTCAAGCCACGGTAGTAGCAGAAAATTGCCTTGATGCAGAGGCAGCTGCCAAGATCTGCTTTATGGTTAAGGAAGATGATTTAGAAAATGAACTAAAAAGAATCGGCCCCATTCATTCCTATCTTCTCGTTCACAAAGATGGGCATATCACAGCCAAAAAATGAACGGCGGGATTTATCTGCCGTTCATTTTTTTAATAAGAATTTGCTGTTACTTTGAAGGATCAAACACGACAGTAAAAACGCTGCCCTTCCCTAATTCACTTGCTGCATAGATTTTCCCGTTATGGGCCGTGACAATCGCTTTTGCGATGGAGAGGCCTAAACCGGAGCCCCCTTTTTCCCTTGACAAATCCCCACGGTAAAAACGGTCAAAAATATGCGGCAGTTCATTGATGCTAATCCCGGACCCTGTATCCGAAACCGTAATGATCAGTTTTCCTGACTTTTCCTTTAAAGCAAGCTCCACTTTCCCTTCTTTTGTATAACGGAAAGCATTATCTAAAAGGATATATAGCAGCTGCTGAATCCTGGTTTCATCACATTTAAAGTGCAAGTTTCTTTCAATATCATGATCAAATCGGATATTGCCTTGCGGTTTTCTGGCAAATCGAGTATACACGTCCATGAGCAGCTCTGATAAATTCACATCTTTTTTAGCCATTGAAATTGTGTTTTTGTCACTTCTCGCGAGAAATAGTAAGTCATTGATCAGGCTATTCATTAACTCAGCTTCCGCTTTCACATCTTCTAGGACTTCTTTGCCGAAAGGACTTAGATTCTCCTCTCTTTTTAATAAATCAATGGAGCTGTAAAAGATGCTGAGCGGCGTCCGGAGTTCATGGGATGCATCCGATACAAATTTTTCTTGCTTATGGAATGCTGTTTTTATCGGTTTAATGGCTTGCCCGGCAAAGGAATACCCCATAAAACCATAAAGCAGGCTAAAAAATAATGTTAGAAATAACAAACTCCATGTGATTTTTTCAATCAAGTCTTGTTCACTTGAAATATCCTTGCCAATGATAATATAGCCATGTGTGTAGCCATTCGTAGACAGCGGGCGCTTCATTAGAATGAGATGGGATTTTTTCCAGGTTACTTTTTTCGTATAGGAATTGGAATCCGATTTTAGATTTTCCTTTTCAATCCAGCCGGAGAGATCCTGAATGGATTCAATCCCATAAACAAAATGATTTTTTTTATCAAATGTATAAAAGAATGTTTCACGATTGGGGTCATAGGATAATCCGCGATGTTCCTTTTCATAATAATCTTCAATGATGTCCATTTTTTCTTTCTTGAAAAAGGATTGCAGCTCCTCATTTTCATTTTGATTGATCTGATGGGAGATTAAAAAGTAGAGTACACCAATGAAACATAACAATAAGAAAAGTAATGAAAACGTATAAAGAAAGGTTAGCTTCGTCTTTAATTGATTAAACATCGGAAATTCTCACTTTATAACCGATTCCCCGTACATTTTGAATGCATGAAGGATGGCCATTATGATCAATTTTTTTTCTGACTAATTTGACAAGCGCATCCAGTGCATTGTCAGAAACATCTGTGTCAAGGCCCCAAATTCGTTCAAACAATACTTCTCTTGTCACTACCTGGTTGCAGTTACGAAAGAGTATCTCCAGTAATTGGTACTCTTTTTTCGTCAACTCAATTGGCTTCCCTTTATAAACTAGCTCGTGGGAATTTAATTTAAGCGTAAAGTCATGGAGAGTAATCGTTTCTTCAATTGATTTTCCCTTTCGCCGGCTGATTGCCCTGATTCGGGCAAGCATTTCTTCAAATTCAAAGGGTTTTACGATATAGTCATCAGCCCCGGAATCTAAACCAAGTATGACATCCGCTTTTGCATCTTTTGCCGTCACAAATAAAATTCCGCTTTTTATACCTTTTTTTCTCAGGTGTTTGCAGACCTCAATCCCGCTTTCACCGGGCATCATCCAATCTAAAATAATAACATCATATTCGGTAATGGCTGCGTAGTTCATTGCATCTCTGCCATTTTTAACCCAGTCCACATGGTGAAATTCTTTTTGCAGCAGATGTGTAACCAGTTTACCCAGCCGCTCATCATCTTCAGCAAGTAAAATATTCACGTTTTTCACTCCATTTCGATATCCCCTATTTTCTATGATACCAATTTTTTCTGAAAAATAAGTGAAAAAATACAAACGCGTTCATATTTTAATTAACGATCCTTAGGCAGCTGATAAGTAGTTCAGTTATCGAGAAGAAAATTAAAGATGCTCAAATTTCGGACACGCATGAAGAGATTTTGCTTTCCTCTGTCCGAAGACGCACAAACTTCGGACACGCATGCGATTTTGCTTTCCAATGTCCAAAGAAGATGCCTTTGCTTCGGACAGCATGGATGATATCTTGCCTTCTGCTATTCTGGTTTCAGATACAACTATCCGTCTGATGCTTTAAACGGCAAGTAGAAATTAAAATAATTTAGAGTTACATCGACCGCCATATATAACAAAACATTTTGATAGGAAATTAGCTAATCGCATCAAATATCATATGACCAAATACAATTGTCCGCTAGCTAATTTTTATTTCATTTTTAATGATCTTTTAAGCATTTATCCATTTAAAGCTTAAAATACCAACAAAGGGGAAAAGTCCAATTCATTTGTGAATTGGACTAAAAAATAGAATGGTAATTTAGTTTTTCTACTTCAAAGCTGACCTACTTAAGCAGCTGATGCGCTTTTTTTCTTTTTGTTTTTCAAATGAATGAAAAGTGAAACTCCAATTGTGAGAAACGGCAAAATCCATAAAAAAATCGCATAAGGTAAATACCTATAAACAGATACCCCTGTAATGGTACTGCACATGATGGTCAGAACACTCCAAGGGACGATACCAGGAAAAAGACTTGCAGAATCCCCCATAACTCTCGAAAGGTCTGCCTTTCGATATTTTTTGGACCAATGCGGCAGGAACGATCTGCCTATCAGGATAATCGGAAGCGTTTGATTGGCGGCAATTAAACTGACGAGCAAGGATGAAGCTATTGTAATGAGGGTATCCCCAGTGAAAGAGCGGGATGCTGTCAGCCATTTGTCTAAAAAAGGCTGAATGACGTTCAATTCCTCAAGCAATCCATTATAAGCACCCGCAAGTGCCAGAAAAAGCAGCAGCTGATACATATGGATAAATCCTCCGCCGAGCCCATTGATTCCATTCAATAATGCTTGTCCAACCTTCATATAGCTTGTACCATGGTAAAGCGCAATAAAGACGGCAGTGATGATGCTGGATAAGAAAGCATAAATAATATTGGATCGGAACAGGACAAACAATAGAAGCAATAACGGCGGCATAAATTTGATCAGAGAGAGCTCCTTCCACCCGAAGGATTCTAATGGATGCTGATTAATGCCATGTGCATGCAAATCAATGGAAAAGTAGAATATAATTCCAGCAACAATCGCCATGATAGTTGTCGGCAGCATGAATTTAAATTGCTGTTTAACTGTTATTTCCACAGTGTGCGCCAACAGCTGATGAGAGCTGGAAAATGGAGATGTCCGGTCTCCGACAAAAGCACCCGAAATAAGGGAGCCCGCCACAATTTCTGCGGGAAGATGCAGGATGGCTGCCGTTCCCATGATCGGTACCCCTATCGAACTTAACGTGCCAATGGAAGTTCCAAGAATCATTGAGAAAATCATTGCTACAAAAAATGAAAGAACATAAAAATGTTCTGGTCTTATGTACCAAAGAGCAATGGTGACCATTTGATTGATGGTACCGGATAAATACCAGGATGGAAGCAAAAAGCCGACAAGAAATAAAATGATGATGACAATTTTTGTTTTCTGCATCCCCCGCAGGCATATGCGGATAAGTTTAACAAAAGAAAGGTTTTTGCTTAGACTGAGGCAAAAAAGAAAGATGAATCCCGGCAGAAAACCGATAACGAGAGCGAAATGAAAAACAGTAGAACCAAGTACACCTATTAATGTGATTAAAAGCAACAAAAACACTTGGGGACCAGAAAAACGGATGGAATTCATCAAAAAGCACCTCTAAAAAATAAATAAAATTAAATGTCAGATCGTCATCATTTCGAAAAAGGATTGGAGCCGGAAAACCGGCCCCAATAGATGATTAATACGTATTGTAGACGTTACTGCACGTTTCAGATGTTGGCTCATAAAAGCAGTGTTTCTTGTATCGGGCAACAAAAGGCTGCCCATACCAATTCCCCGGGCAGCCTCCACCGGGTCTGAAATACCAAAGGCTGAATTTGGCCGGCCAATATCTTGACCCGTTAATTGCCTGCCGTGCCAGACGTTTTTCCTTTGAGCGTGCCGGCTGATAAAAATAACCATGTGTGACGGCCTCAAATGCATGAGGCTGGTAAACCATTTGCCTAATGGTGCGTAGGCCTTTAAAATCAGAGCAATTTGCGCGGATCCGGTTAATTCCAACATTGCCAACAAGCTGCATACCGCGGACTCCTTCCCCTTCTGCCTCTGCTCTTAATAATCTTGCTAAAAGATTGATATCTGATGAATTTGCTTTAACAACTGCCATTTAGTCACCCCCATTGATGCTCCTCTATATCATATTCTTTTTATATGGAGTGTTGACCAATGATTTGGGGTCTTCTTCATGGAAAAGCCAAGTCAGCTTTAGATTTTATCCGTTTAAGATCGAGTCAATCCGCCATAATTCATCCGGGGAAAATGATTGGTTTTTCAGTGCTGCAACATTTTCTTCAATTTGATTGACCCGGCTTGCTCCTATCAAAGCGGAAGTAACCTTCCCCTCTCTAAGCACCCAGGCAAGAGCCATTTGTGCCAAGCTTTGGCCCCGTTCTGCTGCAAGCTCATTCAACTGTTGGACGCGGCAAACTACACTCTCTGTTACTTGATTTGTTTGTAAATGCCCTGTTGATTTTGCTGCTCTCGAATCAGCTGGTATCCCATTTAAGTATTTTGTTGTTAGCATTCCCTGGGCCAGTGGTGTAAAGGCAATGGATCCCACCCCGTTATCTTCGAGAACATCCAGCAGACCCGATTCAATTGAACGGTCAAACATGGAATATCTTGGCTGATGAATCAAAAGCGGGGTTCCTAACTTATTTAAAATTCGAATGGCTTCTTCCGTCTGTTCCGCAGAATATCTGGAGATGCCGACATAAAGGGCCTTTCCTTGGCGGACGATCGCATCCAGTGCCCCCATGGTTTCTTCCAGCGGCGTGTTGGGATCAGGGCGATGGTGGTAGAAAATATCAACATATTCCAGTCCCATCCGCTTTAAGCTTTGATCGAGGCTGGAGATTAAATATTTTCGTGATCCCCAATCACCATATGGACCCGGCCACATCGTATAGCCTGCTTTGGAGGAAATAACCAATTCATCCCGATAAGGAGCGAAATCTGTTTTTAGCATTTTTCCAAACATTTCTTCCGCGGAACCTGGCGGAGGTCCGTAGTTATTGGCCAGATCAAAATGGGTAATACCCAAATCAAATGCTCTTCTTACCATAGAACGGGCATTTTCATATGTATCGACGCCCCCAAAATTATGCCATAACCCTAAGGAAATAGCAGGCAGCTGCAAACCGGAGCGGCCGCAGTGATTGTATTTCATTAGATTGTACCTTGTATGATTTGCTTCATAAATCATTGTACCATCTCCTATTGGTTTTATTATATTAAAATGTTTTGTTCTGTCTATGACTTGGGTTTCATTTTAGCCCTGTTCGTTTCATTTTTGAAAAAACTTTTTTATATAATAAAAAACGCTATAATATTATTATTAACCTTTTATATGGTTTACTGCTTCTAGAGAAAGGATGTCAGCCTTGTCAACTTTATATTCTATCGTGTATTCCATCGCCATCGGCGGCCTTTTTGTTTATTTGTTTATTTTTGTATACGACCTCTTTTACGGTGAAAAGAAAGAAAAACAACTCAAAAAGATCCATAAGTATTTTCGGAATGACACCATTAAAAAAATTGATCTGATGGAACATGAACCTAAAAAGTTTACAAGATACAATGTTGTAACGGAGAACGGACTTCAAAAAATAAAAATGAAGCCGGGTTACAAGGTTGTTAAAATTGTGGCAAAAAAAGATTCGGGAAAAGTTGAAAAAAGAAAACTCTTCAGAAATAAATAAGATGAATGGAAAAAGAGCCGGCTCTTAGTAAAGCTTGGCTCTTTTGTTATTTTAATATAAATTTATAAGTATTCAGAATAAATCGTTTTATTTTCTATTTAATAAAATTGAGATATTATACAAATATATTTTTAAATTCATAGCTATCGCTCATATAATCGCAGGGATATGGCTTGCAAGTTTCTACCGGATTACCGTAAATAATCCGACTATGAGTGGGTAATTGGAAAAAAAGGTTTCTTTCCTGTTAACCATTTCTTCCTAACCTTTAAGCGGAAAACTCAAAGGTCATTGCTCACTCATTTTTTGTGAACAATGGCTGATGAGTTTTTTTTATTTTTTATAGGAGGAAAAACAAGATGGAATTATTAGAGAAAAAAATATATTCGGAAGGAACCGTTTTAGCGGAAAATGTTTTAAAGGTCGATTCCTTCTTGAATCATCAAATTGATCCGGAATTAATGAATGAAATTGGCAAAGAATTTGCTAAACGTTTTGCCAATGATGGTGTGACGAAAATAGTCACCATTGAATCTTCCGGAATTGCTCCTGCTGTTATGGCAGGTCTATACATGCAGGTTCCGGTTGTGTTTGCCAGAAAAAGAAAATCACTGACTCTATTTGAGGATCTTCTGACGGCAACAGTCCATTCATTTACGAAAAATGAAACCAATGAAGTATCAATTTCTAAAAAATATATTGGGGATAAGGAACGAATCCTTGTAATCGATGACTTTCTTGCTAATGGTCAAGCTGCGCTGGCATTGGTAGAAATCGTTAAAAAGGCGAATGCAGAGGTTGCCGGGATTGGAATCGTAATTGAAAAATCATTTCAAGAAGGAGCTCAAAAATTACGCAATCTTGGTTTGAAAGTAGAGTCACTAGCCAGAATTGCCTCTCTTTCAAATGGGCAAGTTCAATTTATAAATGAAACAGCGGAGGTATTGGGAAAATGAAAAAGAATCCTTTAAAAATCGGTTCATTAGGTATCCAGCATGTTCTGGCGATGTACGCAGGCGCTGTTATCGTCCCGCTTATTATTGGAGGAGCACTTAAGCTTTCCGGTCAGCAATTAACTTATTTAGTTTCTATTGATATCTTAACAAGCGGGATCGCCACGATTTTACAAGTTTGGCAGAATCGCTTCTTTGGAATTGGACTTCCGATCGTTCTTGGCTGTACGTTTACGGCTGTCGGCCCGATTATTGCGATCGGCGGTCAATATGGACTTTCCGCTATTTACGGTTCAATCATCATGTCCGGACTTATTGTTATTCTTATCTCTAATTTCTTTGGAAAACTCGTTAAGTTCTTCCCTCCTGTCGTGACCGGTTCAGTCGTAACAATTATTGGGATTACCCTTATTCCGGTGGCGATGAATAACGTAGCCGGCGGCCAAGGCAGCCATGACTTTGGTTCCGGCTCCAATCTTGCTTTGGCATTTGGTACATTATTATTTATTATTGTTCTCTATCGCTTTTTCAAAGGTTTCATTCGTTCCATTGCCATTTTGTTGGGGTTAATTGCCGGTACAGTTGCCGCTTCGTTTATGGGGAAAGTCAGTTTAGCTGCTGTCGGAGATGCGTCATGGTTCCAAATGGCTAAACCTTTCTACTTTGCTGCTCCCACCTTTCAATTAGCTCCGATTGTCACAATGACACTTGTGGCTATTGTCAGCCTTGTAGAATCATCAGGCGTGTATTTTGCTCTTAGCGATATCACAGGAAGAAAACTATCAGAAAAGGATCTCATCAAAGGTTATCGTGCAGAAGGGCTTGCCAGCATCATTGGCGGATTGTTTAACTCATTCCCTTATACGACTTACTCTCAAAACGTCGGACTTGTGCAGCTATCTGGAGTAAAAGAAAAAAATGTCATTTATACTGCAGGAACAATCTTAATAATATTAGGGTTTATTCCTAAAATAGCGGCCTTAACGACCATTATTCCAACTCCGGTACTAGGCGGTGCCATGGTAGCCATGTTCGGGATGGTAATTGCGGCAGGAATTAAAATGCTCAGCAAGGTTGATTTTGCTTCACAAGAAAATCTCCTGATTATTGCTTGTTCAGTCGGAATGGGATTAGGCGTTACGGCAGTGCCAAATTTATTCTCCCACATGCCAGACACGGTTAAAATCTTATCAAACAGCGGAATTGTCGCTGGAAGCTTAACAGCCATTTTCCTAAATCTGATTTTTTCAATAGGGAAACCATTAAAACAAAAGCAGGTTTCCGAAAGTTTATAAGGTTGAATAATTAAAAAAAGCTTTATGTCAGACCTGCTGGCATAAAGCTTTTTTACGTTTCAAGCTTGTACAAATTCCTGCTGAAGCTGATGACCGCAAATAAGACAGCTTGTACAAAAAAGAAAATTCCCCAAGCTTGTGCGGGTATAAACATGGTTAAATAAGCAAGGTTTGCTGCATCTCCTGCCAAAGTTGGCTGCGTAAAACTCATCGTTAATATTTCAAATGCGCTTTTAAGTGAATCTACGAGTATAATGGCTGCAATAAACACAATCAATTGGCGAGCAAACGTCTTATTCCCTTTTATGATCAGGATAAGAAAAAAAAGTACGAATGATACGATCCAAAAGATACCGTATGGATTTCGGACCCATAAAATGAGGCTTACAAAAAGGATACAAAGGAGAATATCGGATAGAAGGGCAAATTTATTCTTATTTATAAGCCAAAATGATAAAAAGGCCATGAAAGAAGAAAAAGTATATCCGGAAATGCTGGCCGCGATTCCTTCGAGCCACCCCGCTTCAGGTCCAGAAGTGATTCCTTCTGAGTCCATAAGCAAGGTGATCCTTTCCAGGTGGCCTCCCAGAAGAGCGATCAGCGCATGTGCTGACTCATGAATAACGGTATTTAATCCTCTTAAATAATTTCCGATAATCGGAAATTCAATAAAAATAATGGCCAGTAATAAATAAAGGAAAAATTTTCGGCTGAACTTCCTTTTCATAAATTCCAAAACAATCCCTCTTTTAAGAAGATTATTCTTATTGATTAATATTTTGAATATTTATTAACGGAATGTCAATTTTAAAGAAAAGATAGGTTCTTCCCTTCTGCCAGCAATAAAAGTTAAATGGGATTTTGATTAATGAACAATTCCGCAAATATTCAGAAAAGATTTATGGACATTATACGGATATTATGTATATACTTGTTCTATTACAATATATTTTCAAACCAATTCGACCTGTGAATGGGTTGATCAAAAAGGAAGGATTTTTTGTGGAGTATTTATTCGCAGAACAAACTAAAAATTTACAGTCATCAGCAGTAAGGGAAATATTAGCTGTTATTCAACAAGGAAATGTCATTTCATTTGCAGGTGGCCTGCCTTCTGAAGAGCATTTCCCTTTAGAGGAAGTGAAAACAGCCTATGAAAAAGTGTTCGCTTCTGGAGGTTCAGCTCTGCAATACGGCGCAACAGAAGGTTATAAACCTCTAAGAGAAACGATTCAAGCAAGAATGAAGCTCAAGGGGATTGAGTCAGCAGCAGATAATATTCTGGTAACAACTGGTTCACAACAAACCATTGATATATTCGCAAGAGCCATGATTTCCCCTGGGGATGTTGTCTTAACGGAAGATCCAACCTACCTTTCTGCCTTACAGGTTTTTCGTGCCAATGGCGGGCATGTTATTGCAGTAAATGGTGATGAGCATGGTATGTTTCCGGATGATTTAGAAGAAAAGCTAAAATTGCATAAGCCTAAATTTGTTTATGTAATACCAACTTTCTCGAATCCTGACGGCAAGGTGTGGAGTTTGGAGCGCCGTCAAAAATTATTGGAATTATGTTATAAATATAATGTTTTGATTCTTGAAGATGATCCCTATGGAGATATAAAATTTGATAAAGATGCAGACTACCCTCCACTGGCATCGATGGATAAAGAGCAAACAAACGTTTTGTATACAAGCACTTTTTCAAAAACGGTGGTACCTGCCTTAAGGACCGGATGGGTTACGGGACCGCGGAAAGTCATGAAAGTAATGACACAATTAAAGCAAATGACTGACCTCCATTCGAGTTCGATTGATCAACAGGCACTTTATTACTTAATTCGTGATTTTGATTTGGATCAGCATATTCAAAAATTACGGAATGAATACTACAAACGAATGGTTGTTATGAGAGATTACTTAAATCGCCTCGAACCGGGATTATTTAAATGGAGAGAACCAAAAGGCGGAATGTTTATTTGGGTTGAAGCATCTGGAGACATCAATACTGCAGAATTGCTGACGAAAGCAGTCGAACAAGGTGTAGCCTTTGTTCCGGGTGTTCAATTCTTTGTTAATGAGGATCGGAAAAACACATTCCGTTTAAACTTTAGTCACTCAACTCCGGAAAAAATTAAAACAGGTATGGACCGGCTGATTCCGGTGTTATTAAATCAAGTGACAGTATGAGTTAAAAAAAGCAATTAGAGCCCTAACTCTAATTGCTTTTTTTTAATCATTTATCTTCCCAGCCTGAATATTCCCCTTTTCAAGCCAATATAGCTAAACAGAATGGCTTGGACAAAGAAGAAAATCCCCCAGATTTGGACAGGAATAAAACCTGTCAGCTTTGAAAGGTTCCCTGCATCTCCTGCTGATTGAGGAGTGGTAAAGCTAATGATCATAATGTCATAAGCGCTGGCTATTGACTGCACTAAAAGGATGGAAGCAATCAGAAGCAAACACGTTTGAATAACGGTCTGATTGCCTTTGAATAACAAAATGACAAAGGCAGCCCCAAACGTAATCAGCCAAAATATCCCGTAAATATTTCGAACCCAGAATATGAGATTTAAGCTGATAAAGATAAGGATCACGCCAATGAAAATCCGGTAAAATTTCTTGCCGATCAGCCAGAACGATAAAAAAGCGATGAAGGATGAAAAAATATACCCTGCCATGCTGGTGAAAAAAGCTCCCACCCATGTTGATTGTCTGCTAAACGTAACCCCTTCTGTATTGCTGAAAAGAGAAATCCGTTCAACTTTACCGCCAAAAAGAGCAATTATGGCATGCCCAGACTCATGAATAACCGTATTGATTACTTTCACATAATTACCGATTATTGGTGTATTCGTTAAAAGAATGGCCAAAACAAGAAATACAAAAAATTTGACACTTAATTTATCTATCAATGCTTTCACATTTAAAATCTCCCTTAAATTCATCATCTTGCTTTCATTTTATCATCAATTATTACATCAGAAGGATTTTTTAATGAATAAAATAGAAATAGAGTCCATTACCTGTCGTAAATCGTTTGTGTTCAAGGATAAAAAGTTAAACAAAATAGAAAATGGCGTATCAACAGGTATCTGTTTAAATACACCATTTTTATAGAAACGTGATTATCTAAAGTTAAGCCTAAACATTTCTTGCAGTGATACATTAGACCAGCCGCCTAAACCTGAACGACTTGACTTACCTGAAAGCCCGGGCACTTCCGGTTTTACTGGAATACGAGGCATTGAGGGAATTTCACCAATCATATCAGAAAAGTGTACTAGATTTCTAGTTTGTTTTAAATTGAAGGCAATTATCCGGTTGTTTCGGTCGTATAAAATTCCATTTTCGAACCAGCCAACATGCATGCCTATTAACGAATAAACATTATTGCCGAAAGTCCATCCTAAGTTTCTTCCACTCTTGCTAATAAAACGGTCTTCCTCAAACAGAAAAAGTTGTGCCTGTCCTTGGCGATCATATAACCACTCCGCCATGAATATTCCTCCAAATTTCGACAAATTTTTCATTCTCATTATATCAGCATAATGCATAGTTATCTTTCGAAAATATTGTGAACCGCTAAATTCAAGGATGAAATGAAAGGATAACAGGAATGGTTTTAGAATAGAAAAGACGGTACTCGTGTAAGTACCGTCTAAATCAAGGCAGATTTTTCATTTTGTTGGCTATCGAAGTTCTAGGTTTTGGTTCGGGAATTTCTTCAGGGATCCCAATGGCAATCACTCCAATAACATCATAGTCATCTGGAATACCAAGGATTGTGCGGTTCTTTGGTGTATTGCCAATTGACGACCAGAATGTTCCGGCTCCTTCTGACCATGCAGCCAAGTTGAGATTTTGAATAAAGCACGCAGTTGCAAGAGCATTTTCTGTGGTTTCAATCGCTGAATGGCCATGTCTTGATAAAACGGCCATAACCAGCGGTGCGTTTCCAAAGTTCGTTTTATGGTTCAAGCTTGATCTTGTTTCCGGTCCAATAACATAAATTTCCCATGGCTCAGTCATGCGGTGATTAGGTGCCATTGCAGCAGCCTGAAGCCAAAATTGAACTTTTCTGGGGTCGATTGAATCTGCTTTAAACTTCTTTATATTGCGTCTTTCTTTGATAAGTTCAATTATATTCATTTTGTTCCTTCCCCCATTCGTGGTAATGCAATTCCTATTATCTCCCATTATATGTTAAACGTGAATGATAAAGAGAATTATTTAGCTTTCAGCAAGCAAGTTATCCTTATCTTTAAGGATATCGATAAAATGAGCAAGAATTTTCGCAGTCAGTCCCCATATAACACGATTCTCATAAAGATAGAAATGTTCGTCCATTTGTCTTGGCTGCCACCGATAGTTTTCTCCCCCGACAATTAAATCATATGGAAAGTCTTCTTCAGGTACAGGCTGAAGCTTTACCTGAAAAATCTTTGGTTCGTTTTCCAAAAAAAACGACAACGGGACTGTAAAAATTTCCTCCACTTCGGAGGGATTTGGTTTAATTGCTTTCGTGTTCTTTATAAATCCCACAAATGGATATAAAATCATTCCAAATGGAGAAATGAGATAATCAAGTGGGTAGACATCCGAAATATCCATTTTGTTTAAACCTAATTCCTCCAACGTTTCCCTTATGGCAGCGCTTTTTTCATTTTGGTCGTTAGCATCAATTCTTCCTCCCGGGAAACAAATTTCTCCAGGCTGTCTTCTTAACTTTAGCGAACGAACTTCAAATAAAATATGAGTACCTTCTTCTTTTTGAATGATCGGTAAAAGAATGGCGTATTTGGAAAAATCTTCACTGCCAAGAATAAAAGGGGTCCGGTTTTGAATTTTTTCTAATAGATCTTTTTGTTCCATAATCTCCGTCCCTTAGTTTACTCTATTTATTTTTATCTACTAATTCTGCAAATTCTTTTAAGGTTGTTGAGTAATAGATATATTCCCTGGGAAGCAGATAATTTTCATTCTTTTTCCCGTATGCTTTAGGGTCTCGTGAATCTGTGAGTCCCAATTGGTAATACTTTTTTGTTTCTTTAATCACCCTGTCATTATATCGCCCAAATGGGTATGAAAGTGCAATAACAGGTTTTGCTGTGATCCTTTCTATTTTTTCTTTTGAAGCTTTCAATTGATATTCGTAATCTTGTATTCGGGTTAAATCCGGATGTGTTGCAGTATGGGATTGAATAGAAAAAAAGCCGGAATCGGCCAAACGTTTTAGGTCACTGGCTGTTAAGCGATTTAGTCTGCCGATAAAATCAGAGATGGCAAAGATGGTGGCTGCAGGCGTAAAGCGGCTGTCTTTCAATTGATTAAAAATGAAAAATGCATTGAGATTGTTTTTGTATCCATCATCAAAAGTAACAAAAATTGGCTTTTTTACCTTGAGCCGATCTTGCCATTGCTCAAAGGTTAATAATGTAAATTTGTGTTCTTTTAAATAAGTCATTTGCTTTTCAAAATTCAGAGGGGTAACATAAAGTCCTTTCAAGCCATGACCGGGAAACTCATCAATAGAATGGTAAACAAGAATCGGAACGGACTTCTCGGCAGAGGCATGAGGTGAAATCACTGTTATGAACAGAAACAATAAAAAAGAAAACTTTTTCATTTGACCAATCCTTATAATAATAGAACGTTTTCTTTTATTGTTCCACAAAAATCACTTTCTCATTCTGCTGAAGAAGATACCAATTCTATTTTATTCCTATGTAAAAAACATACACAACTTTCTTAAATAAAATAATTCAATAAAGAAATCTTTTTTTCCTGCTAATGGAGTTGGAAATTGCGCAAATTAAGGAGGCGGGCAGAAAGGAGAAGGATAAATGACAAATAAAAACGATAACCGTGAACGGAAAAATAAGTACCCAAATAACAAAAAACATCAGGCAGAATTCGCAAAGGAAACGAGCATTCGCAGCGAAATCACGAAAAGAGATCTAAATAAATAAAGAAAAATACATGGCTCTAAGCCATGTATTTTTCTTTATTTATTTCTTACAAAAGGTCTTTTTGCAGGCTTTTAACACATTCAGAAGGTAAAGTTACCTGTTCTGACAGATTTGGATGATCTAAGCGCAGGGTAAGAGTAAGTGAATCGGCTTCCATACTGTTGAGCAGATTTATTGCCTTCTGCGTTAATGGGAACTTCAAATAATGGACACTTGTAGTAAATTCACGGTCATCATGGACTTCTTCAAAAACAGCTTGATTTGCTTCATCTCCAATAAATAGGGTTAAATGATGCTCGATCCCTTTTAATTCTTTGAGCAAATCGGCAAGCTTTTCTTGATTGTCCAGTTCAATGAAAAGAGTAGCTGATAATTCATTATCATTTGGAAGCATCCCTTTATAGATTTCAATATATTCATCTAATTCATTCGGATCGATGAGGTCTTCACTGTTGACCAGTTCTTGAATTTGAAAAAGGACAGTATTCCGGTTTTCAAATAATAACGAAATAATATCCGCTAATCGGACGCGGCGATTATTCTTATAAGCGATCATTTTTTGAATATATTCATCCCGTCCCTGCCTGTATGTATTTAATGGTATTAAATCTTGGCGGGTAATCGTTTTTGACATCAGCTGCTCACCTCTTTTTTGTTAGTAAACGAACCGTCCCCAATCATTTTAGGGACGGCTTTTTTAGTTTGCCATTTTTAATCTTCTAAGGAATCAAGTAATTTTTGGAACCGCTGTGCATGGACGCGTTCTGCTTTTGCCATAACTTCCATCCATTCCCCAATTTCCGGGAATCCTTCTTCGCGGGCGGTTGCCGCAAATCCAGGGTACATTTCTGTATACTCATAGGTTTCTCCTGCAATAGCGGAAGCAAGCATTTCTTTAACATTTCCTACTGGAAGTCCTGTTGCCGGGTCACCTTCACCGTTATTTCGTAAAGTATCAAAGTGGCCAAAGGCATGTTTGGTTTCCCCATTTGCGATGTTCCGGAACAGACTTGCTACCTCTTCAGCACCTTCTGTATCCGCTTTTTCAGCAAAGAATAAATAGCGGCGGTTTGCTTGGGATTCTCCCGCAAATGCTGCCTTTAAGTTTTCTGCTGTTTTTGTTCCTTTTAAATTTGCCATAATCTGGTCCCCCATTTCATATTGATGATTAAAAAATTAGTTACGTCAAAAATCGGAATTCGATTCTTTATCATGTTCAACGATGTTGAACAAATTTATGTACCATTGTTTTCAATATCGTACCTTCCAATATTTTCAGTAACTAAATTTATTTTATCCTTCTTCATAGGTTAGGTCAAAAATCACACCTCAGCAAGATTGAAAAATGCGAATGAATTTCACGGAATTGTCAATTAACTTTCGCTCATTCGCCATTTCAACATGGTGAAAGAATCAAAAAGCCGGCCTCAAACAATTATAACTGTTTGAGGCCGGCCGTTATCATATTAAATGACGTTATTCCTCAGGGTGTGCTTTGCACCATTCTTTAATTTCATATATCCCCAAAATTTCTTTTTTTGCTTTTGGAAACACTTCGACTAAGTCATTAGCCGATGAGGAAAAAATATAATGGGTAGGGGTTTCATTGATGACTCTAAGCGTCTGGGTTTGTCCATCTTCTGTTTCAACCATATATATTTTTCCTAATTGAATATTCGTATCAGTCATTATTCTCTCCCCTAAATTATGTTTTCATTGGTTGGTTACTGGTTCAGAATGATAATATTCTTCAAGTGTTATGCCACGGGACATAATATCTTTCGCGATTTGAGTCCCGACATAGCGCAGATGCCACGGCTCATATTTATATCCGGTGATAACTTCTTTCCCCTTTGGATAGCGGACGATGAAACCATAGTCGGCAGCATGTTCTTGAAGCCAGCCGGCCTCTTTTGTATTCCCGAAACAGTCTTGGGCTGGACATCGCCCTGAACCTCCTGTAACATCGATAGCCAGTCCTGTTTCATGTTCACTTGTACCGGGCACGGCGCTGTAGGTCATTGCCTTTTCAAAACCATCTTTTTTTACATAGGAATTAAATACCGATACTTGATCTTCATATGAGCGATACGCAGAAACACCTAAAAGACGAATTCCCTGCTCCTTGCCTGCTGAAAATAAACTTTCAATAGCTGCGGCAGCTTCCTTTCTCATTTTTCTTTTTTCCGATTTCTCCTTAAAAATAAAGGGAATGTCGGTATAAATGAGATCCCCAGGTTTATAACTATCTGGGAGTTTGTTCTTTTTATTGACAAGAACCGGTATACTGTCAGGCTGAGCAGCAGCTGTTATCATTTTTTTTGTTTTAGTGTCTTTGGAATCTGGCTGAACCGTTTCACTCGTCAAATTAGCTGATCGCTTTGTTTGTTCAGGCCTTTTTGCCAGTTGGATACGATTGGGTTTGTAAATCTGCTTGCCATTTGGCACTGCTGCATTTTTAGCATAGACAGATTTTTCTGAGAGAGCGACTTGGTTCAGCTGTAAATTCATTTCTGTTTGGGATTTTTGGCTGCTGCATCCTGCAAGCGTAAGACTAAGTAACGTGCTGCATAAAACCACGGATGTAAGTTTTGACATTACCATCTTCCTTCAAATACATTTATCCCGCATTAACGGGCAGTAAGACACCCACTGATGGAAGTTTCACTATATTTCTCATTATTAACATAAAAATAACGATTCCATCCTTATAAATCATTATTTTGCGAAAAAAGTTCTTAAATTGTCACATTTTCGATATGCAAAAAACCTTTTCACAAAGGGAAAAGGTTTTAGAAAAACAGTTATAATAGTAAAACCTATTTAAACCAGCCTTTTTCTTTGAATTGGGTAATGGCTTCAATTCGGTTTGATACACCAAGCTTTTCCATAATCGTCGAGATATAATTCCGTACCGTTCCATATGTGATGCTTAACTGGCTGGCAATCTCTTTGGTGTTTTTTCCATCGGCGACTAGTTCTAAGATGTCCATTTCCCTCTCGGTCAGCGGGTTCTCCTCACTGTATACATCATCCATCAGTTCCGGTGCAAAAATTCTTTTCCCGGAAACGACGCTGCGGATCGAATTTGCTAATTCTTCGCTTGGACTGTCTTTTAACAAGTATCCGCTGACGCCTGCCTTTATGGCCCGCTGAAAATATCCTGACCGAGCAAATGTTGTTAAAATGATGACTTTGCACCCTTTGCCTTTTAATTCTTCTGCGGCTTCAAGACCATTTTTTTCGGGCATTTCAATATCCATAATACATACATCCGGCTGAAACTTTCCAACAAGTGCAATAGCCTCTTCCCCGTTGCAGGCCTGACCGACTACTTCCATATCTTCTTCCAAATTCAGTAAAGATCCCAATGCCCCTAATAACATTCGCTGATCTTCTGCAATGACAATTCGAATCATCTTGTCCCCTCCTCTCTTGCTATCTTTACAGTATTTGGCACCTTTATAATCAACATCGTTCCCTCATTAGCTACAATTTCTAAGCTGCCGTTTACAAATTCCAGCCTTTCACGCATGCCAATCAATCCGCTGCCACGGCTGAGAGCTTCATTATTGACACCCGAAATTCCATTGTCACGAACTTTAATGATGGTTTCACTTGGTGTTTGTTCAAAATGAAGATAACAGGTTGTTGCACCGCTATGTTTCACGATATTTGTCACTGCCTCTTTTAAACACATGCTAAGAATATTTTCCGTTAACAGGGATACATTTGATAAAGAAATCTCTGCTTCGGAAACAAGCGTAATTTGGGCTGCTTTTAATAACTCTTTTACACGGACAAGCTCATCTTTCAGACGAATGCCGCGCATATTCGCTACCATTTTTCTCACTTCATTTAAGGCAGTTCTGGCTGTTTGCTGGACATCTTTTAATTCCGCTTTGGCTTGCTCCGGATCTTTATAGACCAGTCTCCGTGCTAAATCGCTCTTTAGACCAATAAGAGATAGCTTTTGCCCAAGTGTATCATGAAGATCGCGGGCAATTCTCTGCCGCTCTTCCTGCTTGACGAGTTCTGCAATCCGTTTGTTGGCATCTTCCAGTTTTTCAACAAGCTGCCCCCGCTCTTTTCGGAACCTGAGGCTAAACGGCAGAAGGATGACACTGATAAAGATGATCAACACAAATGGAAGCTGTTTTAAGTAAAATGGTTCCTGCAAAAGGATCTTGTAATTGATCGCAGCAGCTGACATGATCAAATGAATAAAGTAAAGTACCACAAAAGCCATTCGATTTTTGATATTACCAATAAAGTACGCAAGAAAAAAAGCGAAATACACATAACTGAACATAATGGTTGAAGCAACAGATATCATGATAAGGATGGATGTCCATAAATAAATCGTCCACCCCATAGAAAAATAAGCAAACCTGTAAAAAAGGAAGAAAAAAAGCGTCAGAATAATTCCGATTATTTTCACAAGATTTGAAGGAGAAAGAAATATAAAGTAAAAGGGCAATATCGATAAAATGGTCCAAATATAGGGCGATATCCCCGTCCCTTTTAATAAACCCCAATATCTTTTTAACATATATGGAACCTCGTTTTAATTTTAGCCATTCTATTGTTACCATTATTTTAACATGTAAATGGCTCCTCTTATAATTAATAATAGGAAGAGGAGCCTGAAAATACAATTATGATGGTTAGCTTTCAGTCTTCATTTTGACTGAAAATGCTCGTTTTGAGTGAGCTTTGATGTTTTTAAATCCTATGAATTTTTTTGCTTCCTCATCCCATAAATGGAACCGCAAACAGTTTAAACTGTTAAAAAGGGTAATCGTTGGGACGTTTTGCAGCGGAGGAGCTGCATCATGAGCTGCTGCAAGCTTGTAATTTGGCACTCTTGGACTTAAGTGGTGAACATGATGGTATCCAATGTTCCCTGTCAACCACTGCAGCACCTTCGGCAATTTATAAAAAGAGCTTCCTTGAACGGCAGCCTTAACATAATCCCAGTTGCCTTCATTTTCAAAATACGAATCCTCAAATGTATGCTGCACATAAAAAAGCCAAATCCCTGCGGACCCCGACACGAGAAAAATGGGTGCTTGGACAAGTAAGAAGGATTGCCAGCCAATTGCCCAGCAGAGAACGCTGATTAGAATAACAATGAAGATGTTTGTCAGATACGTATTCAATCGTTCCTTTTTTCGCGCCCCTTTGCGATTGAAGCGGTTTTTAAGGAGAAATTGATAAATCGGTCCCAATCCAAACATGATGATTGGGTTTCGATACAAACGGTAAGCGATTTTTTGCAAGGTCGAAGACGATAAGTATTCGTCTACTGTCATAATCCACAAATCCCCTGTTCCCCGTTTATTTAGGTTGCTGCTTGTGGCGTGATGAACAGCATGATCGTGTGCCCATTGATCGTATGGAAATAGTGTCAATACTCCCGTTAATGTACCAATAATTTTATTGGCACGTCTGCTTTTAAAAAATGAATGGTGACAACTATCGTGAAAAATGATGAAAATGCGTACTAAAAAACCCGCGTTAATAATGGATATCACAATCGTTAAAATATACGAAATTGATAGGCATTGATAGGCAATGTACCAGAGCAGAAAAAAAGGCACAAGTGTGTTGATTAACTGCCATATACTAGTCTTTGTTGATGATTTTTCAAACTTGGAAATCCGTTCCCTTATGTTCTTTAATGTCATATTCCTATCCTTTTCTTTTTTAGATTATAGATTGAATTATAGTGAAAAAAATAAAATTCTGTAAGTAGCAGGTGTCATGTTTACAACATGATAAATGTCATATCGTTAGAAAGGATGAGAAGTTCCCTTTTTAGCAAAATAATCCGAAATGTACTCTTGCCATTTCTTTAAAGCGGTCTCGATCAAAGGTTTCTTTTGTCACTTGGCCATTTTCTGAGTGTGTAAAGGAAGTTCTGGTCAAAATCATATAACCGTTGTTTGTTAAGCGTGTAATTAAGGGACTTTTATTAAAAGAAGAGCTAGGGTGCTCACAAATAATGCTCCCGATTTCTGTTAATTCGCAGGAATTCTTAATCGGATGCATGGAGTCAAACACATAACCTGGCTGCCAATCTTCTTCATGATCTTTTAGTTTCATTTTAAAAATGTAGTCTCCATCACAGTGTTCTATTTTGCTGACTTGAAAATCTCCGGTATTTGAAGAAACGATACCTCCATTTAATGGAACAGGAATTAAAGGTAATTTCAAACCAAATCCGGTATCGATCAAGTAAGATTGCTGATTATGTTTCAAGACTATAGCTGTATGTGTCCTCCCTGTTTCACTCCAGTTTTGGATTTGCTGATTAAAAACAACTCCGCGGACTAAATTTGCTTCAAAACCATTTTCAACTAAAAAATAATAGAGAAGCGGATTTAATTCGTAGCACAGCCCACCTTCGTTTTTAATAAGGATTTTGTGGATTAGATTATCTTTTGCAGCATCTCCTGTTGTTCCTGAAATGATCGATAAATTTTCAAATGGTATGGAAGCTGCTGTTTTCTTTAATATGCTTCCAAGCATATCAAAATGAATGTGTTCATTCAAACCGAGCCCAATTCTTTTTCGAAATAAATGGTTTACTTCATTCATCGTATAAAACCCTCTCTATAGCCATCATTTCCACTAAAAGTTTCTGCCGATAATCGAATTCTGACAGTCTATTGATGGGAATGGATTTTAAAAACTTACAGGAATTTAAACTACAAATCCATGTATAGAAAAAAACATGTATGAGCAATACACCAGCATAATAAAGGCGGTGTGAGCGGAGCAAAGTTAAACCTTTTCAAAGAAGAAGAAGAAATTGTTCCTCACTTTGGTTGGTTAAAACAACATGACTTTTGCGCAGCTCTGCCCCTTTCATAGAAAAAAATAACAACAACTCCTATTCAACTAAATATAATAAATTAACTATCGTTTGAAAAAGGATTTCGTTTATACAAAACATTATATAACTGAAAACGAATTCAAGTAAGGGGATCAGATGCAGGTGATGAGGTGAAAAATCAAATTGACCACGAACGGTTTCATAACTTGCAAGAAAGCGGAATGACATTCAGTGAGGTTTTTAATCGCATTATTCATTTTATGAAATTGAATCCATGCGGAAACTTCCGGCTAATGGTCGGAACCGATTCACAAGTTCATGAAACGAAAACAGTGTTTATTACAGGTATTGTGATCCAAAATGAGGGTAAAGGTGCATGGGCATGTATTCGAAAGTTCATTGTCTATCGAAGAATGAATTACTTACACGAGCGGATTTCTCTTGAAACATCCTTAACGGAAGAAATTGTCAGCCTGTTTTCGGAAGAAAAAATAAATGAAATGATCGAAATCGTTCTTCCGAATATTTATCAGGGGGCAACGTTTAAATTGGAGGGGCATTTGGATATAGGGTCCGGTAAGCGGAATAAGACAAGAGAATTTGTCGAAGAAATGGTTATGCGGATTGGACTGACGGGATTTGAACCGAAGATTAAACCGGAAGCCTTTGTGGCATCCAGCTATGCCAATCGATTTACAAAGTAAAAGACGGGGTTTTCCCCGTCTTTTATAAAAGGTTATTAAATGAGCATCTGGAATAAAGTGCTGTCTTTCAGAACTTCTTTGTAGAAAAATCCTTTGTTTTTGATCCGCTCAATCAACGGATAATAATCTTCTTTGTCTTTCAGTTCAATACCGACCAAAGCTGGTCCGCTGTCTTTATTATTCTTTTTCGTATATTCAAAGCGGGTAATATCATCATTTGGTCCAAGAACATCCAGCAAAAACTCGCGCAATGCGCCCGGACGCTGCGGAAATTGCACAATGAAGTAATGCTGCAGTCCTTCGTAAATCATTGAACGCTCTTTGATTTCCTGCATCCGTCCGATATCATTGTTTCCTCCGCTAATGATGCAGACAACCGTTTTTCCTTTAATTTTGTCTGCATAGGCATCCAAAGCCGCTACCGATAAGGCCCCAGTTGGTTCAGCTACGATGGCATTTTCATTATATAAAGCTAAGAGTGTTGTACAAACTTTTCCTTCCGGAACCACGACGATATCATCAATAATTTCTTTGCAAATTTGATAGGTCAGCGACCCAACTGTCTTCACGGCTGCTCCGTCCACAAACGGATCAATTGAATCAAGAGTTGTAACTTCTCCGTGCAGGAACGATTCTTTCATTCCTGGCGCTCCTTCAGGCTCAACACCAATTAACTTGGTTTCCGGAGAAAAGTTTTTCATATATGTGCCGACACCGGACATGAGCCCTCCGCCGCCAATAGCGCCAAAAACATAATCAATTTTTTCCTGACAAGCATCTAACAACTCAACCGCGATTGTCCCTTGTCCGGCAACAACCTCAACATCATCAAACGGATGAATAAAGGTACGATTCTCTAACTCGCAGCACTTCACGGCCTCTACATAGGCATCATCAAATGTGTCTCCAACCAAAACAATTTCAATATCATCCCTGCCCCAAAACTTTACTTGGTTAACTTTTTGTTTTGGAGTCGTAATCGGCATGAAGATCTTTCCGTTAATTTTCAACAGATGACAGGAGTAGGCTACGCCTTGAGCATGATTTCCCGCACTTGCACAAATAATTCCGTTTTTTACTTCTTCCTCACTTAATCGTTTAATCCGGTTGTAGGCGCCGCGGATTTTAAAAGAACGAACGCTTTGCAGGTCCTCCCGTTTTAAATAGACATGGCAGTTATACCGTTCAGATAGCAAAGCATTATATTGTAAAGGTGTTGGAGAAATGACATCCTTAATGGTGTGGCTGGCGATGATGATATCATCTACATTAAAGGCTTTTTCTTCTTTTTGATCCAACTGTTGACTCATGTTAAAACAACCTCCTAGAGATCACTCAAAAATATTTTATAATAAGAAATAGGAAATGAAGAAATACACTGATTGAATTAAAAAACAACAAAAAAAACTCACCCCGTATATAGGGACGAGTTTGCTCGCGATACCACCCTACTTCCGCAGAAAAAACTCGATCCTGCGGCTCTCGATCAACGTACATTTACATAAATACGTGTTCCATTGTAACGGCGGACATTCCGGCAAAGCCTACTTCAGCTTTTCAGCTTTGCATCTCAGAGATGATTTTCAGATATGTTCCGATACCGGCTCTCAGCATTTGCCGGTTCTCTGTGGAACGAGATCATACCCTACTCTTCTCGTCATTGAATTTAAAAGTTCAATTGATGAGATAAGGTTATCACTGTCATAATAACAAGTCAATATTTTTAGTTTATTTTAATTTTTTTGAATTATGGAGAATGTGGAATATTTCCCCTGCCAAGGTAGTTATTTTGGTTGACAGCAAATGAAAACGGGCGTATGTTGAAGGTGTAGGTTAATTAAGCAAAAATAAAATTCTCGTTAGGCGAGGCGTCTGTACAAACACAGGCCGCTGCCCGGAAACGTCGAAAGACGCCAATGGGTAAAACAGGTATTGCCGGATTAAGGCTCTACTAAACGCGGCTGAGGTATCCTCTACGTTGTACAGTGCTAAAGCTAAACTAGGGGGATTTTAATGGATATTTCCAACTGTCTATTAATGAGATCCCTCTGTTTTCAGGGGGATTTTTACTTTTTGTCCCACACCAGCGTTTGTAACCATGAATAGTTTAGAAGAAAAGGAGTGTGATTTTTTCATGGATAGTTCCAGTAGCAGGTTGTACTTATTTTTGTTAAATAATTGGAGTCATGGATACGCGGATCCTTCTTTTGCTGGGGCTGCTATGAAAAAGGCAGCTCCAGCTATGAGGATGTAAATATAGTGGCTCCCTACCATTCCGGGAGGTGTTCAAAAATGAATATGAAATTTCCTTCAGCAAAAAAATATGGAGCAAAACCCGTAAAAATGGATGAAACAATCATTCAGGGGTTTGATATTGAGTTAAACAAAGAGGATAAGAGAAGAATTGACCGCCTTGTTGACAACTATGAAAAAAGTATTTTAACGCATTTGGATGATGAGTATATCCGCAGAACGACCTGGTCTGATCGCGTTGCTGACCGAATTTCAGCGTTTGGAGGAAGCTGGAAGTTCATACTTTTCTTTGCTTTCTTTTTAGCATTTTGGATGGTGTGGAATACCCTTCCATATACGAGACACTTTGACAGTAAGCCGTTTATTTTGCTGAATTTGATTTTATCGTTTATTGCTGCCTTTCAGGCGCCGGTTATTATGATGAGCCAAAACCGGCAGGCTGCCCGCGATAAACACGAATCGATTATTGACTTTGCGATTAATTACAAAGCTGAGCAGGAAATCGATGATATGCAGAGTCATCTTTACCGTATTGAAAATGAACTGCAATCCCTTAAAGAATTATTAAAAGAAAAGCAGAATGAATCTGAGAAATAGTTTAATAGCTAAATGAAGAGCCGATTGCAATCGACTCTTTTTATTTTTTATCAGGTCATTCTTTTAACTTATTGAAATAGATAACATTTTCCTATTTTTCTATTTAATTGGATAAGCGTTATAATAAATTGTGAGAATATTAAATAAATTGAATAAGGAGAATGTAAATAATGGACAATCTAGTGAATGAATTTCAAAACCTCCCGACAACGGCGATTTCCGATGCAATGGATGGACTCAATAATCTGTCTCCTGCTATTAAGCCGTTAAAGGAAGAATATAAACTTTCCGGGAGAGCTTTTACGGTAAAAATTCCCGTTGGTGACAATCTTGCCGTTTTAAAAGCGATTCGGGAAGCTCAGCCTGGCGACATTCTTGTGGTCGATGCAAAAGGTGACCAATACCGTGCGATTGCAGGAGACTTTGTGGTTGGAATGGCTCAAACGATGGGTGTTGGCGGGATTGTTGTTGATGGGGTAATTCGTGATATTGCAGGGATCAAGGAACTAAATTTCCCTGTTTTTTCGAAAGGAACCACTGTTGCTGCCAGCGGTAAAGCTGGGGTTGGTGAGGTCAATGTCCCTATTTCCTGCGGAGGAGCGGCTATAAACCCTGGTGACATCATTGTAGGTGATGCGGATGGGGTCGTGGTGATTCCTCAAGCGATTGAAGAGGAAGTATTAACGAAAGCTAAAGATAAAATGAGGAAAGATCAATTAAGAGAAGAAAGTATTTCCGGGAACCGCGAAGCCATAATCAAGCATTTAGACAAGATGCTGGGAAGATAACAAAAAATGGGCAGGAACTGCAAAAGTCCTGCCCGCTTTTTTGAAGATGGCTGACAGTCCATTTTAATGAACAACCGTCAACATGGCTTTATTTATAAATTTCACTTCCGCCTTTTCTGAACTCTTCCGCTTTTTCTTTGAGCCCTTCTTCAATAGCAGAATCATTTTCAAAACCCTTTTCTTTTGCTAAATTACGAATATCATGTGAAATTCTCATACTGCAGAATTTAGGACCGCACATCGAACAGAAATGAGAGGTTTTTGCTCCTTCAGCTGGGAGTGTCTCATCATGATACTCTACCGCTCTTTCCGGATCAAGTGACAAATTAAATTGATCCCGCCATCTAAATTCAAATCGTGCTTTGGATAATGCATCATCTCTTTTTTGAGCCCCTGGGTGCCCTTTGGCTAAATCAGCTGCATGAGCCGCAATTTTATAAGTAATAACCCCAGTTCGTACATCTTCCTTATTTGGAAGGCCAAGATGTTCTTTTGGTGTTACATAGCACAGCATTGCTGTCCCAAACCAGCCAATCATTGCCGCTCCAATTGCGGATGTAATATGATCATAGCCGGGAGCAATATCGGTTGTAAGCGGTCCAAGTGTATAAAACGGTGCTTCCTGACAAATTTCCATTTGTTTTTCAACATTTTCTTTGATCAAATGCATTGGTACATGGCCCGGCCCCTCGATCATCACCTGAACATCATGTTTCCACGCTATTTTTGTAAGTTCACCAAGCGTTTCTAATTCTGAAAATTGCGCTTCATCATTGGCATCAGCAATTGATCCCGGACGCAGCCCATCTCCCAGTGAGAAGGCAATATCATATGATTTCATGATTTCACAAATTTCTTCAAAGTGGGTATAAAGGAAGTTTTCTTTATGGTGTGCCAGGCACCATTGAGCCATGATTGAACCGCCTCGTGAGACAATTCCTGTGACACGTTTTGCTGTCAGCGGAATGTAACGCAACAGAACCCCAGTGTGAATCGTAAAATAGTCAACCCCCTGCTCTGCCTGCTCGATTAAGGTATCACGGTAGACCTCCCATGTTAAGTCTTCCGCAATCCCATTTACCTTTTCAAGTGCCTGATAAAGCGGAACAGTGCCGACAGGGACCGGACTGTTTCGGATAATCCACTCGCGGGTAGTATGGATATTTTTCCCTGTTGACAGATCCATGATCGTATCAGCACCCCAGCGGGCAGCCCACGTCATTTTTTCTACTTCTTCTTCAATTGAGGAACTAACCGCCGAATTCCCAATATTCGCATTAATTTTTACATGGAAATTCCTCCCGATAATCATTGGCTCACTTTCAGGATGATTGATGTTGGCTGGAATGATCGCCCGGCCGGATGCGATCTCAGCGCAGACAAATTCCGGAGAGACGCTTTCTCTGATTGCAATATATTCCATTTCAGGGGTAATAATCCCTTTCCGGGCATAATGCAATTGGGTCACATTCTTCCCTTTTTTTGCCCGTAACGGTTTTCTTTTTAATCCAGGAAACACCTCAAGATTTGCTCGGGGATCTTCTGATAAAAATCCATTATCTTCAGCTTTTATTTGACGTCCCTCATACTCTTCCGTATCCTCCCGTTCGAGAACCCAGTTTCTGCGCAAAGGATGAAGGCCTTGGCGAATATCAACAGATGCATTGTTATCCGTATACGGACCGCTTGTATCATAAACTCGGACAGGTTGATTTTCTTCTTCGCCTGCGATCCCAATAGTTGGACTCAATTCAATTTCCCGTATGGGAACTTGGATATCAGGTCTGGAACCTTCCACATACACTTTCTTGCTTCCTTCGAAACTTGACATAAGTGTAACATTCATGTCATTAACCGATTTGTTCATCATTTAACCATTGCCCCTTTTCATTTTTTTTGGAGATGATCTGGTCCAACAACATGAAAAAACCGGATCTTCTAATGAAGACCCGGCAGATATTAAGCAAATACTAAAATAAAAAAATCAAAAATTATGATAGATTTAGCAGCTGCTAACTTCCCCACGCTGGTATGAGCCAGATCAGGTCCCGAGGGTTAAGAAACTTAGCGTTTCTCTCTCAGCCCAGCATGATGGACACCCCTAGTTCTTTATTAAATTGAAATTTAACATCTTAATTATTACTCTCACGGTGTTGTTAAGTAAATAGTACGAATGTCATATTTTTATTAAGATGCCCCTATGTTCCTTTATGATTTTTAATCCTGGTTCAAAATTTTCTTAAGAAAATCGATTTTACTAGCTGCGTTATCCTTTGTAATAATATCGACTCCGCTATTGATTCTATTTTCAACACTTTCTCCTTTAATCGCTTTAACGGCATTTTCCACACTTAAATAGCCGATATCGTAAGGATTCTGTGATACTGTACTTATTAGAGTACCGTCTTGAATCTTATTGATCATGTCGATAATTCCATCACTGCCGACCACTTGGAGCTTGATTCCGTTTTTAGCAGAAAAATTTAACACTTCTAGAGCAAGTTCATCGTTTGTAGCATATACACCCTTTAAATTAGGGTATTTTTTTATAAGATTGCGCAAAACTTCATCCGTATTATCTGTTTGGGAAGAAATCATTTTTTCAGCAACAACATTAATTCCTGCTGCATTTAAGTTCGTTTTGGCTCCATCAATCCGATCTGTATCCACGGAATTAAGGGAAAATTGTCCAATAAGCGCTGCTTGATCCCCCGGCTGAAGCACCGAAGTCAAAAGCTCACCCGCTTTGTTTCCGAGTGTGAAATTATCGGTTCCAATAAAGGAAGTTTGCCCGGACCAATCTGCCTCTGTATCAACAAGAAGAACTGGAATCTTTGCTTTTTTATATTCCTCGAGGGTGGGAACAGCAGCAGCTGGATTTGAGAGTGCCACAATGACAGCACCAGGTTTTTGCTTAAGGACTGTTTTTAATAATCCTACTTGGTTTTCATCCTCTTTTTCAGGAGTGTATATTTTTACGTCTGCACTTACGCTATTGGCGGATTTTACCATGCCCGCCTTCATGATTTTCCAGTATTGTGAGTCTGAATTTTTCAAGATAATATCAACTGTCGGTTTCTCATTTGCTTTCACGATCAAAAAATAACTCGAAATGGCGGCAATAAAAACAAGACCAGCTACTGAGAGTATCCATTTCTTTTTCACACTAATTTTCTCCTATTCCAGCCTTAGAGCTTAAAAACGATGGAAAAGGTTGTTCCATCCTCACCCGTTCGTACTTTAATCACAGCATTATGCCGGTCCGCAATACTATAACAAACGGCTAAGCCCAAACCCGTTCCTTGTTCTTTGGTTGTGAAAAATGGCGTTCCGATTTTATCAAGAACATTGGGCTCAATTCCCTTTCCGCTGTCTGATACCTCCATAATGACTTCTTCATCATCGCAATAAGTGGAGACTGAAAGAATTCCTCCAGTGCCCATTGCTTCAAGACCATTAAGGGCGAGATTTAAAAATAGCTGGCGAATTTCCTTTTCATCTAAGAATAAATCCGGACAATCGCCCATTTTATGCTGTACTCTTTTGCCTGCCAAAATGGCTTCCGCGTTAATGAGAGGCAGAATGGTTTCAATGATACGATTTAGTGATTGTTTTGTTTTATCGCTCGTTTTATTTTTGGCAAGGGTTAAAAATTCTTTAATAATACTGTTGGCACGATCGAGTTCTTCAAGCATCAAATCAAGATGTTCACGCGGCAATGGCTGATTATTGATTTTCCCCATTTGTAAAAATCCATGGACAGTTGTCATCGGGTTCCGAATTTCATGAGCGATGCCGGCTGCCATTTCCCCAATTAGATTCAAACGGTCCAATCTTGACATTTCTTTCTCAAGCATGGCTCTTTCCGTAATATCGTTCAGGACAATAAGGACACATGTTTTGTTTTGAATCTCAATAATTTCAGTGGACAGGAGGCCGTGCCGCATTTCCCCGCTTTTAGACTGGTAAGCAACTTTTATATTGCTAACGGGTTCTTTCCATTCGGCATTAGGAAAAATAACATCTTTCCCGCCACAATTTTGGTATAAATCCCATTCGAAAATTTGATCTTTTACTTCATCGTAATCATAGCCGGTATAGGTCAGCCATGTTTTATTAACGTCTAAAAATATCCCTTCTTTTATCGAGCGGATCGCCATCAAGGAAGGACTTGCTTCAAAAATCTTTCGGAATTGCTCGTGAGATACATAAAGATCATCCACAGCCTTCTTCCGCTCCTCGATTTCTTTTTGAAGTTTCTGATTGGCAGATAATAGGTCTAATGTTCTTTCCTCTACTTCTTTTTTTAATAAATTGTACTGCTGGTTTTTGACCTTCTCAATTTCTTTTCTTTCTGTTATGTCGCGAATGGTACAGATAAATAAGCGTTGCTGATCGATAACGGCTTCGCCTAGCTGAATATCAGCCGGGAATCGGGACGAATCCTTTCGTAAAGCTTGTGCCTCCATTATTTTTCCGATTACTATTTTTGTAAAAGTGTCAATATTTAATGATACCTTTTTTTCATCAGATGGGTTGACGACAGGAAGAATAGACATAATATGTTTGCCGATTAGTTCATCTTCTTCATATCCGAACATTTTTTTCGTAATCGGGTTTATGGATAAAATAAAACCTTCTTCATCAAGCGTTACGATTGTGTCTAATAACACGTCGCCGATAACCTTGGTGATGGCTTCTTTTTTCTGCAAATCCAAGGTAGTTACGGTTAACTTTTGTTGAACTTCTTCAAGTTCAGCCGTCTGTTTCCATTCGTTTTCCTTGAGCAATTCAGTATGGCTTTGATGAATACGAACAAATTGTTCTATTTTTCTTTTTAATGTTTCCGGATTGAAAGGTTTAAAGATATAATCGATGGCTCCGACAGAATAGCCATGAAGAACATGCTCCATATCTTGGCTTATGGCAGTTATAAAAATAATTGGTATATTTTTTGACTTCTTGCGGGCTTTAATGAGTTTAGCCGTTTCAAAGCCATTCATTCCAGGCATTTGGACGTCAAGTAAAATAACGGCGAAGTCCTGCTTAAGGATACACTTTAATGCTTCCTCCCCTGACCTGGCACTGACCAGGTTATACTCCGGCGAAGAAAGAACCGCTTCCAAAGCTGTCAGATTCTCCTGAAGGTCGTCCACCATTAATATGTTAATGATCTCAGGCTGATTAGGCTTATCGGGTTTTACAGTAGAGTTTTTCTGTTGAATCGAATACGTCATAGTATTTTGCATAGTCTGTAAACCGGACCTCCTCTCTGTTTCCTAATCCTAAATAACCTGACGGGTATAAGCTATCGTACAGTAATTGATGGACATGATTTTGCAATTCTTTATTAAAATAAATCATGACGTTACGGCAAATGATAATATGAAATTCATTAAATGAATGATCTGTTGCTAAATTATGCTGAAAAAAGACAATATTTTCCTTTAAAAATGGATGGAAAGTTACTTGTTCATTTTTAACGCTGTAATATTCAGAAAAGGCCTTTTTACCGCCAGATTGAATATAGTTCTTCGTATAAAGCTGCATTTTTTCTAAAGGAAAGATTCCTTGTTTTGCTTTTTCAAGACTGCATAAACTAATATCAGTTGCATAGATTTGGGCCCTATCATAAATGCCTTCTTCGTGCAGCAAAATGGCCATTGAATATACTTCTTCTCCTGTTGCGCAGCCAACATGCCATATACGAATAGAAGGATATTCCTTTAGTTTCGGAATCACTTTTTTTCGAAGCAGTTCAAAGAAGGATGGATCCCGAAACATTTCGGTGACATTGATGGAGAAATCGTTGAATAATCTTTCCATCACAGCAGGATCATGAAGAACCTTTTCCTGTAATCCGGACACACTTGTTAAATTTTCCGAACTGATACGATGAGAAATTCTCCTTTGCAAAAATGGTGCGGCATAATTTCGAAAATCGTATCCATAATGTCGGTAAATCCCTTCCAGTAATAAATCAATTTCTATTTTTTTCAGTTCTTTATCTTTCTCAATATCCTTTTTTTTAACGGAATGATCGATTATGGCTCTTCCCACCTATCTATACAGCCATACCTGAATCAGCGAATACAGCTGATCTAAATCAACAGGCTTGCTAATATAATCTGAGGCACCTGCCTCAATGCACTGCTCACGATTATGTTTCATAGCTTTTGCTGTCAGAGCGATGATCGGTAAGTCTTGGAATTCTTTCATCTTTCGAATTCTTCGCATTGCCTCAAATCCATCCATTTCAGGCATCATGATGTCCATCATGACAAGATCAATGTGAGGATTCTCCAATAAAGTATCGATGGCTTCCCGGCCGTTTTCGGCAAACAAAACTTCTACTTCGAATTCTTCCAAAGCTGCTGACAATGCAAAGATATTGCGCATATCGTCATCTACAATGAGAATCTTTTTGCCTTTGACCAAGGAGACAATCGTTTGATGATCTTCTCCCATCTGCTCGGTTCCTTTGACAATTCCCGTCCACGCAGGCAGAGACATGGCTTCTTCCTCTTCTTGGGCAGCCGCCGTCTGGGATAATGGAACTTGATGATGGTCCGAATGAAGTTCTTGGATATTTGGAAGTATGAGGGAGAACGAACTTCCCTGACCTTCTTCACTGGTTACTTTCAAATAGCCGCCCAGTAATTGGGCAATTTCGCTGCTGATCGATAATCCCAGCCCGGTACCGCCGTATTTCCGGCTTGTTGTACCATCTGCCTGGACAAAAGCATCAAAAATCATCTCAAGTTTTTCTTTAGGGATTCCAATTCCTGTATCAGTGACAGTAAAGCGGATCATCGGCTCAGTCTGATCAATTACATGATTGCTGGCTGATTGTATCTTTAGCGTAATGGTTCCTTTTTCGGTAAATTTGTAAGCATTTGACAACAAATTCCGTAAAATTTGATGGAGCCGGTGCTCGTCTGTATAAAAAGATTTCGGCAATTGATCATCCATGATTAATTTGAATTCTAATCCTTTTTGACGTACCAAAGGAGTAAAATAACCATCAACAAATGATTTAATGCTGTCCATTTCGACAACACCAGGGACCACTTCGATTTTTCCCGCCTCCACCTTGGCTAAATCAAGAATTTCATTAATTAAATGAAGCAAATCGTTTCCTGATGTATGGATGGTCTCGATATATTCAATTTGTTTCGCTGTTAAGTTCTCGTTTTTCTTTTCAAGCAGCATTTGCGCAAGAATGAGCATACTGTTAAGCGGTGTCCGCAGTTCATGAGACATATTGGCAAGAAATTCCGTTTTATATTGTGAAGTGAGGGAAAGCTCCTGTGCTTTTTCCTCCAGCATAATACTAATCCGTTCAAGTTCTTCCTTTTTCTGCTCAGAGCTTTTATATTGTGTTTCAAGCTCCTCGTTGATTGCCCTCAGCTCTTCCTGCTGCATTTGCAGTTCCTCTGATTGTGTTTGCAGCTCTTCAGTTAGAGCCTGTGAATCCTGAAGCAATTTTTTTACCTGCATGCGATTTCCAATGCTATTGACCGTAATTCCGATATGGTTCATCACTTCAAACAGCAGTTCCAGCTGGATGGGTGTAAACGTTTTGAAAGTCGCCACCTCTAGTACCGCGAGAACTTCCCCTTCATATTCTGCGGGAAGGATATAAATATTTTTGGGAGTCCCTAATCCGCTGCCTGAGGAAATTTTTACATAATCTTCCGGGAGATCGGAAAGAATGATGGGTTTTTTCTCGGCAGCACACTGACCAATCAAACCTTCACCAAAGCGAACATTTTTTAAAGCATTCTGATCATGGAGTGTGGCATATGAAGACATTTTTTCAAACCATTGCTGATCTTCGGTACCCTGTCTTATGTAAAATACGCCATATTGTGCACCGACAAGCGGGGTTAGCTTATTAACAAACACCTTTGCCAGTGTAGTGAAATCTTCTGCAGAGGCATAAATGGAAGTGATTTCCGCTACCTTTGTTTTTAACCAGCTGTGTTCCTCCGCTTTTTCTACTAAAGTTCGTTCTTGAACCGTTCTTTCTTCCAAAGCATGCGCCATATTATTATAGGCAACCGCAATAGCGCCAATTTCATCCTTGGAGGTAACCTCAATACGCGGAAGCGATGAACCGCGATGTGCAGCCAAGTTACTCATGACAGTAGTTACTTTATTCAGATTATTGGTCAATCCTTTTATGATCCAAACTGCTACACCGATGACGATTATAAAAGAAATAAACAGATAAATATAAATTAAGTTAAGAGCTGCAGTATAAGTTTGGCGGGAGCGCAAAAGCTGATCTTTCATTTCCTGCTCCTGGAGGGAGTACAATAGATCGGTTATTTGCTGCAGACGTTCGCGGTTTTGTTTGACATCCACGAAAAGAAGCTTATCCAAGTCGGCTTGTTGATTCGTTTTTTGTAAAAGAATCATTTGTTCTCCTACATCCTCATAAGGCTTATAGAGCGTATTAAATTTCGCGATTAAATCCTGGGTCTCTTTTCTCGTATCCATTTTCTTTAATGCCTCAAGGGATGAATGGATTTGTAAGCGTGACCGTTCCCATTCATTCTCAGTTTGAGGGAGAAATTGTTTCGGAGGCAGTGAAGCAATGTCGCTTAACTCTCTTCCCATGTTACTGATTTCAAACTGAACAGTTGATGTCAGTCTTTTTCTTTCAGCTAAGTCTGTTACCATTTCATTCATACTAACCGTTTGACTATTTACCATTTTGAGCAAGATCACTAAAAAAATGGTTAACAGCCCCAAAATCAGGCCTAATCCACTATAAAGCTTTGTTTTAAATTTCATATCGTCTCCATCCTATTGATTTTTGCAGAATCAAACATCTCCAATTCGACACTATGTGATTTAACTGAATGTG
Source organism: uncultured Bacillus sp. (assembly GCA_964484065.1). Lineage (GTDB taxonomy): Bacteria > Bacillota > Bacilli > Bacillales > Cytobacillaceae > JAEVLT01. The sequence continues at coordinate 17,142 of CAZAEW010000011.1, read as the reverse complement.
CATTCCAAAAATCTATTCTTTTTCTAAAATACGAAAAATTATAAAAACTGAAAATTCATAAAGTATTATATTATAAAGATAATAATTAAACAATCATCAGACAGGATATGAGATTGAAACTTTCTGGTGAATTATGTAGTGAATTAGTTGGAAGCGCATTCTTTTATAGGCTGTATGAACTGATTTTTATACTTTTTACGTCATCAAATTGATTTTTTCTTTTCCCTCAAACTTGGAAAAAATCGTGGATATTACGTTTTTTAATATTCCGCTGCTCATAAATAATCCATCCTCAATCTCCTTTTCTTTAAATCCCTTGGAAATCAGCTTCAGGACAAGTTCTTCTTGGTTGTTGAAATCAACCTTCTTCTGGCGTTTCCCTTTTGGTTTGAGGTGTCGATTTTTCTGAGTTAAAGATAATAAATGAGTTGCCATTTCCTTTGTGACGAGTGATCCGCCGGAATATAAAATGCGAATGCTGTTCACTAAGTGACGAGGATGGGTTGATTTCAATAAATACCCTTCTGCCCCGTATTCTAAGGCACGAACAACATCAGATGTTGTCTGCTCCTCAACACGGATGATAATCTTTGTTTGCGGCCATGCTGCTTTTATTTTTTGGGCAGCAGTGACTCCATCCATATTGGGCAAAATCGTATCCATCAAAACCACATCGGGCAATAGTTCCTTACAAAGAAAAATAGCCTCGAGCCCATCCTGAGCAGCTCCGATGACCTCCATATCCTTTTCCAAATTCAACATAATCGTTAGACTTTCCCGATTGAGCGCTTGATCATCGACAATTAAAATTTTTATAGATCCCAATTGATTAACCTCCGATTTAAGACTTATCAAACTGTTTTAAACAGATTGGCAAATCCCTGTTTCTCTCTTTGTTCGTGTTTATCTAGATGTTAATCAAAATTTTTGCCAAAATAAAACATGTTCATATGCCGTTTATATTATAAACACTGTGTAAAAAAGTGGTGAATTCATTTGTCTTATTGAATGATTCGATTTTTCATTCAAAAACCTGAGATCGAAATCCCAGATTTTGATAGTTTGCTTATTTTGGGACGGAAATTTCTTTAAGAGGATAGAAACGAAATTTAACTTCCCCGATGACTGATTTTTGGGAAATAAAACCAAAGTAACGGCTGTCTTTACTAGCTGTACGGTTGTCTCCCAGTACAAAATAATATCCTTCCGGCACTGTGGAGTGACCGGTTATTTCATTCAGAGTAAAATCCGGTGTAACACCCTCAGCACAAAGTCCTTTTTTATCATTCAAGTATGGCTCTTTGAATTCTTTTCCATTAATATATAAAACATTATTTCTCATGACCACCCGGTCGCCCGGAATTCCTATAACTCTCTTAATATATTGTGAAGAAGAATCCGGTGCCTGGAAAACAATCAGATCAAAACGATCAATACTGCTTATTTTACTAATGATAATGCGATTGTTGTCTTGAAATGTCGGTTCCATTGACTCCCCTTTGACTATAGAAGGCAAAAAGAAATAGTGGCGGCAAATAAAAGCAATTAATAATGCGAGAATGATTGATTTTGCCCAAGAAAAGATTTCCTTTTTTACATCATCCGTCATCTGTCCCCACCCCCAACATAATGTAAACAATTATACCAAAAAATGTATACACTACCAATGTGAATTTATCGCAAATTTCAACAAAAAAAGCGACGCATTTTATGTCATCGCTTAAAAACTTCATATTAAAAGAAAACTTTTACGGCAAATTTCGACTTTCAGGTACAGTTTGTTCAAACATTTTTTTATCATATGTTTTTTTGGATTCGAATAGACTTAAGGATAACAAATATTTGCATGTGTTTTGGAAAGGAGAATACCATTGTTCTTTATCCCTGCTAAAGTAAACATTGGCAGTATGAAAATTAACAGTCCGGATCATCTTAGTGCTGTTTCACTCGGACCCAATTTTATCGTGAACGAAAATGTTGCCGGAAAAAAGAATCAAGGCTTTGGACAGCAAATGGCAGATATGACCATCATTGCTGTACCGATTCATATTACGATTGATAATGAAATAATCGACTCCCCTTCAATAAAAATCAATCATTAGACTGACCTATTTTGCTTCGGAATTTTTAACGGAAAGGAGCGGATAATGTTGATAATAGCCCCAATGGCGATTAATTTGCTTGGCTTTAAGGTCAACACACTTGACCATACGTCCAATGTAAATCTTGGACCCAATCAATTTATTGATCAATTTACATCCTATAAACGAAATCAGGGAGTCGGTGAACAAAATGGTGATATTTCACCGATCAATATTCCCATTTCATGGGTCGTGGATCCAGATTTGTCAGAAAGCAATTCAGCAAAAAATAGTGTTGTTTAAACGGCAATGCCAAGACTGGAGATAAATGATGAATAACCCGAGAGATTCGGAGATTTGCAGCATGCTTCTTTTTGTTTAGTTTCAGGCATAAGGGGGAGAATATTTTGGCATTTCCGGTACCGTATATTAATATAAATATTTTTATGATAAAAATTAATTCTTTTGAAAATGCTTCAGCCGTTAACATTGGTCAAAATTTATTAGCGGAATGGCATAATTCTGATAAAAAAAATCAAGGATACGGGCAAAACTTTGGCGACGCCAGTGAGTTCGCTGCAAATCGGAGTTGTGTTGATGACCGGGATCAGATTGATTCCCCATCTTCTTTTGAGTCTGACCATATTCCTAATTCATTGGAGGGATAGTTGATGTTTGCACCGATGATTGTGAACCTCCTCGGAATTAAATTGAATGTTCTCGATCATGCCTCGATGTTGAATTTAGGGCCAAATCAACTTTTTGACCAATTTATCTCGTACAAACGGAATCAAGGATTTGGTGAACAAAACGGGGATATTGTCCCAATTCTTATTCCCATCTCCTGTGTTCTCGATTCTGATCTTATCGATAGTCCATCGATAAAAAACAGCATTATTTAAAACAAAAACAAACACGGCATAATTAGCCGTGTTTGTTTTTGTTTGCTTCTTGAGTTGAAAGCCTGATATTTTTTTATGTTCTGTGGCAAACGTCACATTTTAAAATATTTTCATATTTTTCATGACACATCTGTGAAATTTCCATCTTAATTGTCAATAATTGAAATAATTATACTAAAATAATCCATATTAAACAAAAAAGGGGATACAGAATTGAACTCACTTGATATCCTGCAAGATAATTTGTTGATTGATGCCTATAAAAATGCCTTGCGATTAAACCTCTCACCTGATTTTATCAGCATTCTTCTGGAGGAAATTAAAAAAAGAAACCTCTGTATAAACTAATGGTTTCATCTAAGGAATTTAAAATAAGTTTTTTTATTGCGGCAGAAAAAATTGAATTTCTGTCGTTTTTTGTTTAAACGGCTCTTTTTATTAAAAAAGGACGAATCTTGTAGATAAGTTTTTGAAGCAAAAGGCAGGAAAATCCCAGCAATTTGAAAAATGTAATAAAGAGGACAAACAGGTCCCAAAAAGCGTGGAAAGGTGGTATTTGATTGAGCATGGATTTAAACATACAACAAATTGCTGAAGGGATTCCCAAATCCATTTTGAACGCATCAGATAAAGAATTGGAGAATTTTCAAAAAATTATCGAAGAAACCATTAAATTAAGAGAAGGCCATAGAAATTTGCAAAGAATGATCAAAAGTTTCAGCTCTTCTATTATCCAAAGGTCATAAAAATATGGCAGATCGGGGAAGGATTTGTTCCCCTTCCCCTTTTAGAATTTTTAATCTTCTCAATTAGTTTACATAACAATATTATAGTATCCTTATTCTTTTTTCGAAATGAATTCACGGTATTTCCCTTGAAAATATAATAAAGGCTCTCCATCATTTACCCTTAGATCAGTGACTTCTCCAATAACAAGAACATGATCCCCTGCTTCCACTTCTTTATATACCTCGCAAAGGATCGTCGTAAGTGCATTTTGCACAATTGGAAGATCCTTGAAGATTTCGAATTCATATGGCTCTCCCTCTTTCGTCTGACCTGCAAAACACATGGATTCCTTCTTCTGCCCGTATCTTAAGATATTTACAGCGAATTTTTTCCTGTTTTGCAAAAAACCTAACATCTTTGCTTTTTTATCTATGGAAACTAGTACCAGCTTCGGATTCAGGGAAACAGATACAAAAGCATTGGCCGTCATTCCATGAGGCTTTCCTGCTCCTTCTGTGGTAATGACTGTAATTCCCGTAGCGAAATTTCCCATTGCCTTTCGAAATAGACGGTCTTCCAATTGCAGCACCCCACATTTCATATTAAGTCTGTTATATTTATTAATGTAGAGACAAGGCTATTTATTACTCTTATTTCCAGACTTTTTTTAAAAGCTCCGGTAATGAAACTGAAAGAAGGAACTCGGTCATGAATTCATTAATCACGATTGATAATGTCGTCAAAAACGATCCAAAAGGCGTCCCCATTGTAAAAGGGATTTCGGCAAAAGTATTAGAAGGCGAATTGATCACCATCATTGGTCCTTCCGGTTCAGGTAAAAGTACTTTCCTTTCCTTGATGAATCGTATGTCCGATCCAGACTCCGGCTCGCTTTTTTTTAAAGGACAGCCGTATCATCATATAAATGTATTGGAATTGCGGAGAAAAATTGGCATGGTCTTTCAAATGCCGGTCATGCTCAATGGAAGCGTTCGCGACAATCTCTTAACAGGGCCAAAGTTATTTAAACAAACCTTGACTGAACAAGAAATAGACAGTTTACTAGAGCAAACCGCTCTTCCCAGGTCCATAAAAGACCAGACTGCTCACTCACTTTCCGGTGGTCAAAAACAACGTGTGGCCCTAGCCAGAGCTTTAGCCAATCATCCTGAAATTCTCCTTTTGGATGAAGTAACGGCTTCTCTCGATCCCAATAGTGCATTGGAAATTGAAGACTTGATTCAAACTTTACATACAAACGAAGGAAAAACAATTTTGTGGGTGACACATAATCTGCCGCAAGCCAAAAGAGTCGGACAATATACATGGGTGATTGCTGATGGAAAAATCGTTGAGCAAGGCCACACGGCAGAAGTATTTGATCATCCAGCGGAATGGATCACACAGGAATTTATCGCATCCTCATTTGAAAAGGAGGACCATCGCTGATGAACATATTAGCATTGTTACTGACATTAATTTTTGTTGCCTTTGCGATTTTTTTATCTTATTGGCAAAAGTTAGGAATGGAAAAGGATATACTCATCGGCACTATCCGGGCTGCGGTTCAATTAATTGCGGTCGGGTATGTACTTCATTTCATTTTTAGCGCTCATTCATGGGTGTTTATTGTCCTCATGCTCACCGTCATGATTACCGTTGCCACCCAGAATGCGGGCAAAAAAGGGAAAGGATTTCCGAATGTCGCCTGGCGGATCGCAATTGCCATTACATCGACTGAGATTTTGACAATGGGGCTTTTAGCAGGTTTAAACATTATTGATTCTACTCCGCAATATATCATCCCAATCAGTGGAATGATTATCGGAAATGGGATGGTCGTTTCAGGTTTGTTTTTAAATCGATTAAAGGCAGAGATTGAAACAAGAGGGGAAGAAATCAAAGTGTTGCTGGCATTGGGCGCTACATCCAAGCAGGCCATTTCACAAGTAATGCGGAATACCGTAAAAGCTTCAATGCTGCCAACGGTTGATGGTATGAAAACAGTCGGGTTAGTGCAGCTTCCGGGTATGATGACAGGGATGATTGTGGCCGGAGCCAATCCAATTGAAGCTGTCCGTTATCAGATTTTGATTATGTATTCTTTTACCTCTTCAGCAGCCATTACGGCAATCATGCTAGGACTTTTAATGCATGGCCTGTTATTTACAAAAGCACATCAATTTATTGTTCGTTAATCAAAACCACCCGTGAAAACGGGTGGTTTGCTCTGTTTAAAGCCTCTGTTACTGGTCCACCCCTTTTACAGGGTTATTTCATAATCCGAAAGAGGATGCAGCTTTAAAGGCTAGGCTTATGTTCATCCCCCACTGCTGTTCCCTTCCTTTTGACAGAATCGTAATCGTCATATATGTATCGTATAAAGTAATGATATACTGTAATTATCTTCTAGAATTACCAGTACGTTCAGAGTTTTTCGTAAAGTGCCTAAGAAATTTCCCCCTTGAAACCGAGGTGATAAGAATGTGCGGCAGATTTACCCTTTTTGCTGATTTTAAGGACATTATTGAACGATTTGAGATAGAAGCGGCTCTGCAAGAGGAATTATATAATCCAAGCTATAATATTGCCCCTTCTAATTCGGTTTTATCGGTCATTAATGATGGCAGAATCAATCGGCTGGGCTATTTAAAATGGGGATTGATTCCATCGTGGGCAAAAGATGAAAAAATCGGTTATAAAATGATCAATGCCAGAGCTGAAACGGTAATGGAAAAGCCCAGCTTTCGTGAGGCCTTTCAAAAAAGACGCTGTTTAGTAATTGCAGATAGCTTCTATGAATGGAAGCGGCATGAAGATCAAACAAAGACACCGATGAGGATTAAACTAAAATCTGCGGAATTGTTCGCGATGGCCGGCCTTTGGGAGCGGTGGAAATCGCCAAATGGTCAAACAGTATATTCCTGTACCGTGATAACCACAGAAGCGAATGAACTAATGCGCAGTATTCATGACCGGATGCCTGTCATTTTTAAACCGGAAGATGAAAAAATTTGGCTGGATCCAACAAGAACGGATTGGAATCAATTAAATCAGCTTTTAAGGCCGCTGCCGGCAAACTTAATGGAAGCCTATCAAGTATCAAGCATAGTCAATTCACCAAAAAACAATTCTCCCCAATTAATACAGCAAATTGGCTGAAACGAACAGTATTCAATTGTCATTTATGGATAATCACCATAAAAAACGGTAAACCTAACTGACGGCCGGTGTTTCCCTGCTGCCTGAAAAAATTTACCGTGAAAAGGAGCTTACAATATGTCAATAAATGTTTATATTAATTTTAATGGAAATTGCCGCGAAGCTGTTGAATTTTATGCAGGAGTTTTCGGCACAGAAAAACCCCAGATTATGACATTTGGAGAATCACCGCAAAATCCGGAATTTCCCCTTCCAGAAGAAGCCAAAGATTTGGTAATCCATGCACAGTTAAACATTGATGACAGCACGGTAATGTTTTCTGATACATTCCCGGGAATGCCATTTACGGAGGGGAATAATATAAGTTTGACTATTGTCAATAAAAATATTGACGTTATCAAAACCTATTTTGAAAAATTAAAATCAGGCGGAAAAGTTAAAATGGAGCTTCAAGAAACGTTTTGGAGCAAATGCTACGGAATGGTAACTGATAAATTCGGGATTCAATGGCAGCTAAGCTATGATAATGGAGAAATGGGAATGTAAAGTCCGGAAAAAAACGGAATTCTGTCAGTTGAATGATGGAATTCTTTTTATTTTGGCTGAAATGAGAAGGTTTCATAGAAGATGATTATTCGATCTTCAATTTTACAATGGAATTAATTTCATTTTGAAGTTTTTCTAGCATTTCTTTGAATGAGGAATTAATTAAAAGCGGGAAAAGGTTTTCAAGGGCCTCATCATACTTCTGCCCCAGCGCTTCCCTGATGATTACGTATCGATGGAAAAGCAGCGCCTTGTCAAAGTCGATTCCAAGTTCATATAAGCCATTAAACAGGTCTTCCCTTGGTATTCTGTGAATCTTCTTATATATCTTTTTTATTTTTTCAATTAATTTTTCTTCTAAATACTGGGTGACATAATCCGTGTAAACCATTTGCCCAATTTCATCGGTTTCTTTTTTGGAGCGATTAAAGCCGATTACCCGGTCATTCTTATTTTCGCGGATGATAAAGGTCTGATTTCCCTTTAAATGAGTAATAAAATTTTTTACATTTCGATCAAAAATCTTGTTAAATTTAATAATTTGATGCAATTTTACTGCGAAATCTGCATGCTCCTCCCCGACGATAAATAAACGGTCAACGATAGGGAGCCATTTAAGGACCCCATCAGAAAGCTGACTGGACGCATCGTAAATGATGATATCGTATTCTTTCTTCATCTTTTTTACTTTACGTTTTTGCTCCGTTAAGGACATTTTTGAAAATTCATGGATCAATTCTTCTGATAGCACCTCTTTTTCCAACGTTCCGTAAGAAATAAACGCTGCAGATAGATCGGTGTTTGTTTTCAGCCATCGATAGATCGATAACGATAACTCGGTAACTCCCGACTTCTCTTTGGGTGAATAAAAGCCAACCAGATACATGTAACTCACCTGCCTTTATTATTGATAGTATTCAAAAAAACCAATAAATGTTAAATGTCCAAATCTCTATGAATAAGCAGAATCCCTTGAAAAAAACGACTCTGTGCGGCCTTTTCAAGTCTAATTGGTTTAAGTTGGTCAAGCTCCGCCTCTTTTTCAAGGAAAAGGGTACAAACCCAAACTTGTCTTACTAAGGATTCATATAAATATAGTACATAACAACAAAGGGGATAGATGGACAGGAGGGACAAATGCAGCGATAGAGATTGTGGAGGTTAGGTCATCTTAAGAAAAGATTGTGATTGCAAATTAAGAAAGGAGAACGAAAGATATTGCCAATGGTCTGGATGACGATTCTATCATTTTTGGTTACGCTCATCTTTATTCTCTGGAGGCCGAGGGGGATAAATGAAGCGATCCCTGCCGCAATCGGTGCGCTATTGGTTATGCTAAGCGGGAGTGTTTCCGTCAAAGACTTAGGAGCTATTTTGGATACCATCAGTGGGGCAGCGATTACGATCATAGCTACCATTGTCATGGCCATTGTTTTGGAAAGCTTTGGATTTTTTCACTGGATGGCCGAAAAGCTGGCAGCTCAAGCAAAAGGTTCAGGGATCCGCTTATTCTGGTACGTCAATCTGCTTTGTTTTTTAATGACGCTTTTTTTTAATAATGACGGAAGCATATTAATCACGACACCCATTTTAGTGATGCTTTTGAATAATATGGGTCTGAAAAATCATCAAAAAATCCCCTATTTGTTATCAGGCGGCTTGGTTGCCACAGCTTCGAGTGCTCCGATTGGAGTAAGCAATATTGTGAATTTAATTGCATTAAAAATCGTACACTTGAGTTTATATATGAATGCAGCGATGATGTTTGTACCTGCGACACTGGGTTTGTTTTTTCTGGTTCTGCTCCTTTTTCTTCATTTCAAAAAAACCCTTCCTAAAAAAATCCCAATGAAAGTATCAGGTTTATCATTTTCCAGTTATCATCCTCTCAAGCATGGAGTGATACAAACATCAGATAAGGAACGTTCAAAAATAATGAGGAATATCATTCTATTTGTACTAGCTGTTCGAATCAGCCTTTTCGCAGCCTCCTTTTTTTCGATTCCAATCTGGATAATGGCCGTTATTGGGTCTCTGATATTGTTGGGCTGGAGATGGGCATATTTGAAAATACCGCCGCTTGATATGCTAAAAAAAACCCCATGGTATATCCTTGTTTTTGCTTTCAGTATGTACGTGATCATTTATGGGTTAAATAACATTGGCTTATCGGATTGGCTGATCAAGGCCATGGAACCATTGCTTTCTGGCAGTCTTCTTCATGCCAGTGTGATGATGGGGACTCTCCTAACGGTTTTATCGAATATTTTTAATAATCACCCTGCCCTGATGATTGGCACACTCACCTTAACACATATGCACCTGGATCCCGTTACGCTAAAAGTATCTTACCTTGCTGCTGTCATAGGGAGTGATATAGGCGCCTTGCTGCTTCCAATGGGAACCTTGGCAACATTGATGTGGATGCATATCATAAAGAATGGGAAAGTAAGAATTACTTGGTGGGAATATATAAGAGTAACAGTAATTGTTATACCGCCTACCGTATTGTTTACCTTAGTCGTTCTTTATTATTGGGTTTCCTGGTTATTTACGGCGCTTCTGCGTTAGCTTAGACACGATAAAAACGAGAGGAGATTGATGATTACTATTGCTTCCTATATGGCAAAACGAAATCAAAAAAATAATCCACCCTTTATTTGTCGGACAAGGATGGAAAATTCAATCACTTCATTTCGTTTTTTCGACCGTGGTAAGTAACCACGGTCATTTATTTGATTCCCTGCTTTTAACATATGATGTTTTTCTCAACATTGTCAGCCTTTTTTATTGCAGTTGGTTTAGTCCGCTACTGCGATTTTGCAAGGATTGGCTGTTTTGTTGTCTCACTTCCTGGACATTTGTTCCTGCAAAGCCCTGCTGGAATGCTGCTTGAGGTCCGCCGAATTGGCTATATCCCATTGAAGTCATTCCTGATTGTCCGTGTTGCTGGAAACCTGTGCCGCTAAATTGATTTTGGGCAGGCTGAGCGTTTTGCTGTCTGACCACTTGGGCATCGGTTCCCGCAAATCCAGGCTGGAAAACAGCTTGAGGTCCGCTGAATGGACTTATTCCTTGTGGTTGTATGTCTATTGTTGGCCCAGCTTGCTGGTAGCCTGCATTTCCTAATTGATTTTGGGCAGACTGGGCATTTTGCTGTCTGACCACCTGGGCATCGGTTCCGGCAAAACCAGGCTGGAAGACCGCTTGTGTTCCGAATCCTCCTCCAAATGATACATTACCCATTGGTCCGCTTTGCTGGTAGCCGCCAAATTGACCCTGAGCTGATTGGCTATTTTGCTGTCTAACTACCTGTGTATTCGTTCCGGCAAAGCCAGGCTGGAAGACCGCTTGAGGTCCGGTAAATTGTCCGGTTCCATATCCCTGTGATGGTATTCCGTATTGTGCGCTCGGCTGGAATCCTCCGCCATATTGATTTTGAACAGATTGAGCATTTTGCTGCCTGACTGTTTGGGCATCGGTTCCGGCAAAACCGGGCTGGAAGATTGTTTGTACTCCGAAACCTCCTCCCCCCATTGTGGGCAATACGTATTGCCCGCTTTGTTGGTAACCGCCTCCATATTGATTATGGATGGATTGAGCATTTTGCTGTCTGACTGTTTGGGTATCGGTTCCGGCAAAGCCCTGCTGGAAAATGGCTTGCTGAGGAATGCTAGATTGTGGTTGACTAAATCCACTTGTACCTTGGTAATAATTTGTCATAATTGACACCTCCTGATAAGATTATTTGCTATCTTTGGGAAAAATATTTTCAAAAAATAGTCCGTTTCCTAACCACTTATCGATTTTTCCGTATTTAATTTTCAGTTGAGAAAACATTGCATATTTATCAAAACAAACTGGGAAACTGTATCTGTAATGGATTGTGAAAGTTATTTATAAGGAAATTTGAAAGGTATTCTACAAAGAAAGGATGTGCGCTTTATGTCTTTAGAATGGTTTGACAGAGTTTGTGGGGAGCTTCAGGATCACCTTGAATCCATTTGTGAAAAATACGATCAAGTTGGTCACATGACCATTGAGCGTGCTGCAAGACATCCGAGAATTGAATTTTATGTTGAAACAGCGGAGACAGATTCTGAAGAACTTGACCGTGACTACTTTTGTACGCTTTTCTTTGATCCTGACAACGAAGAATTTTATTTTGAATCGTTAGATATTGATACCGGCAATATGGCCAAAGTAATCCTTTCCGACATTGAAGAGATTGTTGATGAAGTTCACGAAAGCCTTCATAGTTATATGAATGAAACGGATGATGATTTTTCAGAAGACGATTTGGACGAAGCGGATCTATACGAAGAAGTGGAAGATGACGAGGAATATTACGAAGCCGTTCAGGTCAGTGATGATATTTTTGATGAGGTTGACGTGGAATGGTCTACACCTGAAGTTACCGCATTTAAGCATGAGGAAGATGTTGAAGTTACTTATCAGTTTGGTGTTATTCCGGAGACAGGTGATGGTGTTCTTAAAAGAACCAACCGTCTGTGGACAGATGATGATGAACTGATCAAGGATGAATCCCACTTTATTTTCAGTAAAGAAGAAGCAAGCACGATTATTGCGATAATTGCAAGCCATATGGACCAATTAAGTGAATTTGATTTCAACAGGCATTAAGCTGTAAACGCGGGAACCGTTATGGGTGTCCGCGTTTTTTCAGCTTTTTGGCGGTTTACGTGTGCTGTTCTTTCAGGGCAGTTCCTTTTTGATAATATTCAGCCATCATATTGTTTGGAACCATACTGCCTCCTGTTCCCCAAATAATATGAGTGCTGTTTTCAAGTTTTTCCTTTAAGTCCTGCTTTTCAAGATAAGCTGCTCCATCTTTTAGAAGCCGAATCGGTCCGATCATACCAGCAAGTGCGGAAGGCTCTAAAAAAATATTCTCGGAGTCGGCAAGATCTTTTAACATAATATACAAGTTTTCATCTCTAACGGTATAACAACCGCTTAATAAGGATTCCATTGTTTTCCCAACAAAACCGGAAGGCCGCCCGACAGCCAGACCATCTGCTGCTGTTACGTTATCTATACCGATATCTTGGACAGAGATTTGATCATGGAGCCCAGTCATTAGTCCGAGCAGCATACACGGGGAATGGGTCGGTTCGGCAAAGAAACAATGAACATGATCCTGAAACATCCATTTTAATCCAAATGCCACCCCTCCTGGTCCGCCGCCTACACCGCACGGCAGATTAACAAATAACGGATGGTTTTTGTCGACAGTAATCCCCTGCTCATCCAATTGTTTTTTTAAACGGGCTGCTGCAACAGAATAGCCGAGAAAAAGATCTTTTGAGTGTTCATCATCAACAAAATAACAAGCCGGGTCTGCCATTGCTTGCCGGCGCCCTGCTTCAACAGCTTTACTATAATCTGCCTTATATTCAATTACCTTAACATTTTTGCTCCGAAGCAGGTCTTTTTTCCATTGCTTGGCGTCTGTAGACATGTGAACGGTTACTTGGAAGCCGAGTTTTGCACTAATAATTCCAATGCTGAGTCCCAAGTTTCCAGTGGACCCCACAGCGATGGAATATTGAGAAAAAAGCTTTCGGAATGGTTCACTGTCAAATAAGGAATAATCTTGATCTGCTGTAATCAGTTGATGTTGAAGAGCTAATTTTTCTGCATGCTTGAGGATTTCATAGATCCCTCCTCTCGCTTTAATCGAACCCGAAATTGGCAAATGGCTGTCGCATTTCAAATAAAGATTTCCTTTAATCGGCAATTGAAAGCTGGATTCTAAGATTTGTTTCATGTTGGGGATCCGTATTAGTGGAGACTCAATCATTCCACGGTTTTCTTTTGTTTCCGGAAAAACTTTTTCAATAAAGGGAGCAAAGCGGTTCAATCTATTTTCTGCATCTGTAATATCTTTTTGAGTTAGAGATGCTTTTTTGATCCATGTCAGGAACGTCTCTAATCGAGGATTAGACCAAAATACTTCCTCATATGCCTGGAGCTGGTCCAGTTGAGGAAACTTCTTTTTCAAGATCTGCAGTTGATTTATTTCCAATTCACTATTCACCTTCCACTTGGAAATGCTCTAATAGTAAGAATACAAAAATCCCTCTCAGTTGAGAAGAATTTTTCACGAATTCCTTTTTCTCTTTTTTTCTTTCCCATTTTTAAGTTTCGTTTATCGTCGAAAAATACATTTATGTTATATCCTTTTATGGCCTCGTTATTATATTTCAGCATAATAAAGCGTATAAAGAATGAATTCTTTTTGGAAAAATAAAAAATGATATTGAAAAAATATTTATCGTTCTAGTCTAAGAACAACTTTACACAAAAGAAAACAGGTAAACTCCCCTGACGGAATCAGAAGAGGAAGAAGGTTTTTTATTGGAGGGAAAAATCATTGAGGTTATCGATGAAAAGATGAAGCATCAAATCGATCATGAAATCAGCGGGATGACGTTTACAAAAAATTTCCGTTCTCCTACTGCTGAAGAATGGTATATATTTTTGCCCGGCTATCATGATCCGTTAACAGGCGGTGCGCTAGGAAAAGCGATCATCCATTATAATCTTTACGACACGAAGCATATATTTATTAATACTACGATTATCTTTGATGATCCGGCTCTTCATAAAAAAGAGCAATATCGCTTGGTATATGCAGTCTGCGATGAAATCGTCAATCGGCTTGTTGGTTATGCTGATACCCTTCTATCGGTTCACTCCGGTGAAAATTCTTACAATGCGGAATATAAACAATAGAAAAAGCAGAGGGATTATGATGATAAATGATACTCTTGTCAAAGCCATTAAAAGAGACGCGATACCCATTCTTGAAAGAAATGATTTTGATGTTCTGACAAACGAAATGGATCATGTGCAATATGTTTTATTAGGGGAATCCTCACATGGTACCTCAGAGTTTTATAAAATCCGTGCTGAAATCTCAAAAAAGCTTATTGCTGACAAAGGATTTACATTTGTTGCTGTTGAGGGTGAATGGCCGGCATGTTTTAAAGTAAATCGTTATATTAAAGGTTATGATCAGGAACATACGAATGCCCGTGAGGTATTATACTCCTTTAATCGCTGGCCGACATGGATGTGGTCCAATAAAGAAATGATTGATTTTATTGAATGGTTAAAGGAATATAACCGTGAAAAGCCCAATGACCAAAAAGTTGGGTTCTATGGAATTGATGTCTATAGTTTATGGGAGTCAATAGATGAAATCATTGCATATCTTGACAAAAAAAATGCCCCTGAACTCGAAACTGCCAAAAAGGCATTTTCCTGCTTTGAACCTCACAATCGCCAGCCGGAAAAGTACGGTGTGGCTGGTTCTTTTTATGAAGAAGATTGTTATAACGAGGTAGTCAAATTACTTACTGACATTCGTTTAAACAAACATAAATATGCTGACTCAGAAGAAAGCAGCTTGAATCTTGAAATTAATGCTCTCATAACGGCTAATGCGGAAAGCTATTACAGAACAATGATTACCAATGATAATGAGTCCTGGAACATTCGCGACCGTCATATGGCGGAAGTAATTAATAAAATTACCGATTTTTACAAGAATAACTCTAAAGGGGTTATTTGGGAACACAATACTCACGTTGGTGATGCAAGAGCAACGGAAATGGAAGAGGAAGGAATTGTCAATGTCGGACAATTATTGAGAGAGCAAAAAGGACATGACCATCTGTTTATTGTAGGTTTTGGAACTCATCGCGGAACAGTAGTTGCTGCAGATGAATGGGGTGTGAATTTTGAGAAAATGATTATTCCCCCTGCCCAGGAAGGCAGCTGGGAGGATCTCATGCACAAGGCAGGCCACGATGATAAAATCCTTTTATTTAATGACCATAATCGCTTGCTATATAGCGGAAAAATTGGCCATCGGGCTATCGGTGTTGTTTATAATCCGAAGTATGAGCATTATGGAAATTATGTACAGTCGGTTATGTCCAAAAGGTACGACGCGTTTATTTATGTCAATAACACTTCTGCCCTAACGCCATTGGAAGCGGAAACCGTATATTTATAATGAAATGGCCTTCCCAATAATGATGGTTGCAGGAAGGCCATTTTATTAAATATCGGCAATCTTTGTTAACAGAGATGATTCATAGATATCTTCAGGAGATGGAAGGTTTTGTTTTGTTAATTGAATCCCAACGCTTGCATAGGCAGCATTGACAAAAGTAGAGCAAATATACCTTCCTTTTTCGACTTCATTATTGGGAATATGAAAGACATAGCGGAGAAATTGATCGATCAGTTCTTCATAATCATACGGTTTGCCGAGCTGTTTCTCGGCAAATAGGACGATTTTATTCGCTTGTTCATCAGTTAAAGTGTTCATTCTGAAAACAGAAGTGTATCCAATGAAGTCTATCATATCATTATGTTTTACCCCATGAAGAGAGGCTTCGATAATTAGCTCTTTCCCAGGGTCTGAAACGAGCGCAGCATGGCTAAATTTGGAATCGGTAATAAATTCGATATCTTTACTAAGTTGATCGGTCCCTTTTTTCAGAAGAATATCACCCTTTTTTAAAACGATGTTCCCCAAAACGTTTGTCTCCTTTTTGTGAATGATTGATTTTATAAAATATGTAAAAGGGATATTTTTGTTCTGGGAAAAAACGCTGTTTTTTTCAAAAATGGGAGAAAAGCTTGTTCTTTGGCAAGGATAGATATACATAACTAATTGATATCAACGTAATATCAATATTGTAGCAGATGCTAGCAATTATCTATTTTATTTAAAAGGCTTTTTTCGTATACTGTGTTGTTTTGAGTAAAAATTTGTTCCGCTAAGGGCTCATTCGGACAGTAGTGGTGAATCTCAATGGATTTGTGTCCGGATCAGAATCCTTGGGTAAAAGTCCAACATTAAAATGGAACGAAAAAACAGCAATCTTTGCGAATACATCCAATGAAAAAGACGGGATTAAAAAATAGTCAGGAACAATTCCACTCACTCTCCCTGTCCCCAACTAATTGCTGAGATTCGCCAAAAGTCTCGCCTTCCTCCTTAGTTCTACTATTATCTATCAGGTTTAATCATGATAGAATGGAAAAAAACGCTATGAAACCTCATAGATAAAATTAAGGGGAAAGATAGGAATGGAAGATTTAAAGGGTTGGAGAAATGGTGCTTACGGGCATAAATTTATAGCTTCTTTTAGCGGAGGAAAAGATAGTGCATTGGCTCTATATAAAGCATCGAAGGTTGGAGACGGGATTGGATTGATTGTCATGCTGGAGGAAGAAGGAAAACGTTCCAGATCTCATGGAATGCCTCCCGAACTCATACGGGCACAAGCTAAATCTATAGGATTGCCCGTATATACGGCAGCTGCTAGCTGGACAGATTATGAAAAAGTATTTATTCAACTTTTAAAAACCGCTAAGAATCAAGGAGCAGAAGTGTTAGTAACGGGAGACTTGGATATTCCTGTTCAAGGCAGTTGGAATGAAAGGGTTACTAATAATGTTGGAATAAAGCTGGGGATGCCTTTATGGGGAATGAATCATCGTGAAGCTGTAGAAGAGTTCATCAATTTGGGATTTATATCGATCATTGTTACCGTTAATTTATCATTGGGAATGCGAGAAGAGGATTTAGGGAGAACGTTAACCCATGAATTGATAAAGGAGTTAGAAACTCGCGGTATTGACCCTTGTGGAGAAGGCGGCGAGTTCCATACCACGGT
>CAZAEW010000010.1:5237-89697 GCA_964484065.1 uncultured Bacillus sp. | reverse complement strand
TTAAGACACCGCCCTTTCACGGCGGTAACACGGGTTCGAATCCCGTAGGGGTCATACTAAACTGAAGATAGTCTATCTTCAGTTTTTTTGTGTTTTCCGTAGGTCAGTGGTTAAAAAAGCGGTATAGGGAACCGAAAAAACAGAGAAAGTAAGAGATTGGCTGTTTTTGCTTAGTTGACGTTTCTTTTTAAAATAGTTGGATACCTTAAAATTCAACAACCAAAAGGCTCATTAGGCAAATTAAAAACTCACCAAATATTTATGGCGAGTTTTTTTCGTGAAGATCATGAAAATACCTTTGGAGTAATAAGGCTTCCTAAAAAACTGAATCCTATTCCGATTAGAAAAACAATCACAACAAGCAAAATTGCTTTGTTTTTGCTAAGGCCTGCAACAATATGGAGCCCGATTGCTAGGACAGCATAGTACCAGATTTGGAAAATATCAAATCTTCCGGCAATTACTTTTAACTTTAGATTATCTCCAACAAGCGGTGCTAAGCTTGTATAAGCTGCTTCATAGTTCCCCAATAGAAGTGCCAGCAGTTCATTAATAATCAAACCAAGCACTGAAATAACACTGGAATAAAGAACCACCGCAACCAGTTTCATATAAGGGGTATCGTTTCCGAAAAACACCATACAAATTTTATAAAAAGCTGCAGAGATAAAGAATATCGCAGCTCCGGCAAACAAGGCGCTGAGTGCGCCTGATCCAATGGTAACAGCGATCGGAATCTTGATTCCCGTTGATTCATAAAGATCTTTCACAGCAGGGTTATTCGCGCTTAAAAAGGAAATTATTCCCCCGGAGACTGCCATTAACAGCAGCATCAAAACAAGCGGCAACCCGATGGGTGTTTTTCCTTTCATTCTTTCAAATTGTATGGAAGGGGATAGAACCATTCCAAATAAAGATGGCTTTTTCACTTTTCCGTTTTCAAATTCAACATTCGTTTCCATTTATACACACTCCTTTTTCCTTTTGCTGGGCAAAGTACCTGCAGTATGGGGTCATTATTCATATCGTAATGCTTCAATGGGGTCGAGCTTGGCCGCTTTGTTAGCCGGTATCAAGCCGAAAATGATTCCTAAGGTCATCGAGAACAAGACTCCGCCCACAACTACTTGAACGGAAACAAGCGGCGGCCATTTTGCAAATGTCGAGACGATATAGGCTCCCCCAACTCCCAGGCCAATCCCAATAATCCCGCCTAAAAGGGTAAGCATCATCGCTTCAATTAAAAATTGGAGAAGAATCTTTCCTCTTGTCGCCCCGAGCGCTTTGCGAATCCCGATTTCTCTTGTTCGCTCTGTGACCGACACAAGCATAATATTCATGACGCCAATACCGCCGACGAGTAAGGAGATTCCTGCAATTCCTCCGATAATCATCGTCATGATATTTGTAACTTTCGAGATACTCTTTTTGATTTCTTCAATGTTAAATACTTCGTATTTCCCTTTTAATTCTGGTGATTTGGAATCGTTTAATAGGTTAGCGGCCTTCTTCCCTGCAAGTTCAAGTTTGCTTACATCCTTTGCTTGAAGGGTAACGGACTGAATTTCCTCACTTCCATATAAAACCGGCCAGATCGATAAAGGCATCAGCATTTCCGGCATTCCAAGTCCAAAAATACTATCAGGAGTTTTGTAAACACCTATGACTTGAAAAGGCTGTCCCTTTATTTCAAAAATTTGCCCGACTGCATTTTGATCTTTAAAAAGCTCCTGGGCTGCTTTTTCATTGATCATGATATAATTATTGGATTGTGAGAAGTCGGCCTTATTCAAGATTCTGCCTTTTACCACATTAATGGAATTTACGGCAAAGTAATCTTCAGTGACTCCCGTTATTTGTGTACTGATATTTTTCTCAGCAACAGCGAGTGATTCCATTGAGCTGTTTGTTGTTATAACATGAGCAATCTCCGGAATAGTTTTAAGCTGAAGTAAATTTTCTTCTGTAAATGTTGGTGCTTGATCAAATGGCATGGAAAAAGGGTCCTGATCGTCCGGGATAAAATTGATTTGAATCGTATTATTTCCCGCCCCGGCAAATTGGGATTTTAAGGCTGCTTCACCGCCTTGTCCGATGGCAACAACGGTTATAATCGATCCGACTCCAATGATGATTCCCAGCATGGTAAGCGCCGAGCGCAGCTTATGAGCAAGAATAGAGGAAAGAGCAATTTTAATACTGTCTAATAAGCTCACTCTTTTTTCCCCCTTTATCTTGAATAATTTGTCCATCCTTGAGGACAATTTTTCGCGATGTGTAGGCGGCTACCTCATCTTCATGAGTGACGAGGATAATCGTTGTTCCTTCACGATTTAAATCAGTAAAAATATCCATAACTTGTTCCCCTGATTTGGAGTCAAGGGCACCGGTCGGCTCATCGGCTAATACAAAAGTGGGATTGTTGACGATCGAACGTGCGATGGCAACCCGCTGCTTTTGTCCGCCGGAAAGCTGGTTGGGCAAATGGCTGACACGATCGGCTAAACCTACTTTCGTTAATGCATCGTAAGCCCGTTCCTGCCGTTCCTTCTTTCGAACCCCTCCGTAGACAAGGGGAAGCTCGACATTTGCTAAAGCGGTTAGTCTTGGCAGCAAATGAAAATGCTGAAACACAAAACCTATGTATTGATTTCGCAGCAGGGCAAGATTGGCTTCATCCGATTGCAGAACATTTGTGTTGTTTAACATGTACTCACCGGTTGTCGGGCGGTCGAGAAGGCCGATAATGTTCATCAACGTTGATTTGCCGGAGCCGGAGGGCCCCATGATGGAAGCGAATTCGCCGCTTTGGATTTCCAGACTGATATCATGAAGGACCGGGACTTCGAGGGCTCCCTGTTTGTAAGTTTTTTGGATGTGCTTTAAAGAAATCATTTTACCTTCACGTCCAATCCGTTATAAACGTTTGCGGATGGATTTTTCACTACCTTATTACCAGGCTTTAAGCCTTCGATTACCTCAGTTGAATTACCGTCTCCCATACCTGTTGTCACAGTTTGCTTATGTAGTTTGTTCTTCTTCACCACGTAAACATATCGGGAATTTCCTTTTTCAACGATGCTGCTGCTGGGTACAACCAACATCTTCTTCGTGGCTAATTGAACTTGAATGGATACATGATAGCCTGGAGACAATCCCTCCTGTGAGTCAAGTGAAGCCTTAAAATTGTAGTAGGAGATATTTTGCGTTTGCTGTCCCGAAACTGCAGCGATGCTTTGGCCTGATTCATCAGCAGTCGGATATTCGCTTATTTCAGTTATTTTTCCTGCCCATGATTTATTGGCTGCTGCTTTGGCCGTCACTTTTATTGGCTGATTCGGCTGAATCTGTGACTTTTGCAGCTCTGTCAATGTCCCTTTGATGATGAATGGGTCCTTAGAGGCAATTTGGATGATTGGACTTGTTTGTGCCCCGGCTGCCTGGGTGGTACTTTGGCCAGCATCTTTATCAGCCTTCTGAACAATGCCGCCCGCATTACTGTACACGGTTAAATCACTTTGCTTGTTTTGTAAGTCTTCCTCTTGCAGTTTATTTTTTTCCATTTCTAGTTCGGTTGTCTTTTGCTGAAATTGAAGATCCTGAAGCTGTGTTTCTAAGGGATCCAATACTTCTTTTGCAGATTTTGCATCCTTCGCTTTTTGAATCTCTTTTTGCAAAGAAGAGATTTTTTCTTTTCCTTGGTCGTAACGCATTTGGGCAGACTTCTTGTCGATTTCGAGCTGTTTTAATTGGATCGAAAGTTCGGGATTTTCGTATGTAAAAAGCTTTTGGCCTTTCGCTACTTCCTGCCCTTCTTTTACAAACATCTCTTTTACTTTCCCTTTTGTGGGATCTGCATAGATAGTTTCAAGATTCCCCGGTGTGACACGGCCGGCTACTAACTTCGTATTATTTAATTCTTTTTCTTCGGCCACAGCGAATTGAATATCGTCTTTAACTCCGGTCTTCTTATTTTGCATGACAGCAATGTTAATAGCAGCAATGATAACGATTAAAGTAATAATTCCGATGACAATCCACTTATTTTTCTTCTTTGGAATAAGAATTGGTTCAGTTTGCAAGTAAGCATCCTCCTAGTAATGTAAATATTAGCCATTTCTTTATCATTATATAAATTCTTCCAAATGTTAACAAGTTAATATTCAGTAAATTTGCAAAATACACAAAAATTCAACAGCGGTGTTCACCAATTTTAAACATTTTAAAACAAAATACAGGACTTTTGGGATGTGAAATGATCAGTACTATTATCTTTGTTTTTGCTTGGAAGATTGGGAAAAGTAAAACAATTGAACTAGGTAAAAACATAGAAGATAAAAACATAATATGAAGGAATTTGCAAAATGTGACAAAAAGCTGAACTCTGTCGTTTCTAGACAATTTGCCCCATGTAAGAAATGAGTCACTGTCTTAATATGAAATTGCGCGCAGATATAAGAAATAATTCACTAAAATGGAAAAAGGAGGTGCGAAGTATGATAGCAGTACTTTTCGGTCTTTTAAACCAAATTCTAGCAGGAGTTGTAGGTCTTCTATAATAAAAGAAGTTTGTGAAAAGGAATGGATCTGGGAAGGAGGAAATGGAAATGGTAGCAGTATTATTGGGTCTTTTAAATCAAGTTTTAGCCGGAGTTACAGGTTTGCTTTAATTCATTTTTCAGGATAATGTTCCTTTACCAAAGAAAATGTGAGGTGGGAAAATCATGGCATTATTAGGATTAGTATTAGGTCTTTTAAATTCTTTGCTTGGCGGTCTACTTTAATTCAATAGGATGTACATATTCACAAAAAAGCAGCTTCTGCTTTAGCAGAAGCTGCTTTTTTTTATGAAAGAAAATATCCAATGAATAGCCCGATAGCCAGCAAAAATCCAAAAAATGTATTGGTTTGTGCTGTTGCTTTCATCGCAGGGGCCATTTGAATCGGAAGATTAAAGCGAATGAAACCAATTGTTGCTTGAATAGCTTTTGGTGCACTCAGAACAACAAGCAGGGTCCAAATTGGAGCAACTCCTGCAATAATTAAAGCGATAACCCAAAGGTAGGAAACAGTGAATAAACCGGCTAATAAATAGATCGCTCGTTTTTTTCCTATTAGGATAGGAAGTGTTTTGCGCCCATTTGCTTTATCTCCGTCAAGATCGCGGATGTTATTGGATAAATTAATCCCGCCGACAAGGAACATAATCGGAATCGAGACAAGAATGCTTGTACTATTTACCATTTTTGTCTGAATAAAGAACGAAATTAAAATAATTAAAAATCCCATAAAGAAACCGGAAAGAAGTTCCCCAAATGGGGTGCTTGAAATTGGAAGCGGGCCGCCTGTGTATAAATATCCGGCTGCCATGCAAATCAGGCCAACGAGAGCCAACCACCAGCTGCTGTTCATACAAATGTATACGCCAAGTAATAATGAGATTACATACATACTTAAAGCAAGATTCATAACAGTCTTCGGTTTTACTCCATCGCGGACAATCGTACCGCCAATACCAACAGAATGTTCAGTGTCGAGACCGTTTTTAAAGTCGTAGTATTCATTGAACAAATTTGTAGCAATTTGGATTAATATGCTCGCAATTAACATTGCCAAAAAGAGGCCGATATGAAATTTTTCATATTTAAGTGCTAGAGCCGTACCCAATAGGACCGGCACAAATGATGCTGTCAGGGTATGGGGACGGGTCATTTGCCACCAAATTTGAAAACCGCGGTTTGATTCCAATCCGGGTTTTGAACTCGAATGGATATGTGGCTGCATATTTGATCTCTCCCTTAATAAGAATATCTATAAA
Organism: uncultured Bacillus sp.; assembly: GCA_964484065.1. Lineage (GTDB taxonomy): Bacteria > Bacillota > Bacilli > Bacillales > Cytobacillaceae > JAEVLT01. The sequence goes on along the minus strand of CAZAEW010000010.1, from coordinate 83,879 downwards.
AGTAAAACTAGCAGTAATAAAGCAATAGAGATTTGCCCAAAGTTAAGTTTATGGATTCCGCACTCCAGTGTCAATTCTTTTTTACTTGATAGAACGGCAGTAAATCCCATCTCTCCAAATGGAACGATTGCTAAAATCGCCTTATTTGATTGTTTTGTAATATAATAAGGAATGAAGTAGGAAAACTGTAAGGTTTGAGTTTCAATTTTCGGATAAACCTGTTCGTTGCAAACAGCAGATCGGATATTGTCCTTTTGGGAGTGACAACTAATATTGACATTACTTAAACCGGAGTAGTATCTTAAAATAAGCTGAAAATGAATGGATAACAGCTATTTTGGCTGTTTTGGAGGGATTTTTTTTGGTTACCATTCAAGAAACGGAAGTTAGAGAAAAGGTCTTGCAGGCACTTAATCAGGCCAAACAACTGGACAAACCAATTTTATTCAGTAATGTATGTAAAATCAATCCTATAGATCCTCTATTGTTTTTTCATAATTGCAGAGAGCATTATCTTGGGGAACGGTTCTTCTGGAAGGATCCTTCTGATGAAATGATCCTTATCGGAATCGGAATATCGAAGCAAATACAATCGGATCAGGGTGCTGACCGCTTTTTTCATGCAGAAAAAGAATGGAAGGAATTTCTTTCAGACAGTCTAATCGACAATCCCTTTTCGGAGGTTGGCATTGGGCCATTAATGTTTGGCGGTTTTTCATTTGATCCATATAAACCGAAAACGGAGCTATGGGCAAAATTTGCCGAGACTCTTTTTCACATTCCAAAGTTTATGATTAGTGTGATCAAAGGGGAAACCTATCTGACCACTAATTTGGTTTGTACAAAACATGATGATCTATCGTTACTTACAAAAACGGCGATTGAACGAGACAGGCTTTTAAACGACCTTGTCCGGGACATTGAAGAAAATCAGGCCAAGCATGTTGGAACAAAGGTAATCAAGCCTGAGCAATGGAAAAAAGCGGTTGAAGAAGTGGTAAAGGATTTAGGCAATGGACCGCTTAAAAAAGTAGTTCTTGCGCGCGAACTAAGACTCTTGTTTGATAATGAAATCTCAAGTGAGTCCGTCTTGTACCAACTCTTTAAAGAACAGCGTGAAAGTTTTATTTTTGCTTTTGAAGTAAACGGGGACTGCTTTATTGGTGCTTCTCCGGAGCGGCTCGTTAAAAAACAAGGCAGAGACGTTTTTTCAACCTGTTTGGCCGGGTCAATCCCGCGGGGAAAAACAGATGAAGAAGATCAATTTTTAGGAAAACAATTATTGCTGGACAGTAAAAACTTAATGGAGCACCGCTTTGTTGTGGAAATGATCAAAGAAGCATTGGAAGAATCATGTGAGAATGTCATTTTACCGGACAAGCCTCAATTGATGAAAATCAGGGATATTCAGCATTTGTATACACCTGTGATTGGAAAATGTAAAGAAGATGCTTCTATATTATTATTAGTTGAACGTCTTCACCCAACCCCGGCTCTTGGCGGGCTTCCAAAGAAAGAAGCAGTAGAAAAAATCAGACAAGTTGAGGAACTTGACCGTGGTTTTTATTCCGGACCGCTTGGCTGGATTGATTACAAAGAAAATGGGGAATTTGCTGTTGGGATCCGGTCAGGATTGATTCAAGGAACAGAAGCTTCCCTTTTTGCAGGATGCGGAATCGTAGCAAGTTCGGATTCGGAAAGTGAATTTTTGGAAACCAGCCTGAAATTCACACCAATGCTCACAGCGCTTGGAGGAAAATAATATGAATCATCAGGAATCGTTAACTTCTTATACTGCTGCTTTTGTGGCAGAATTAGTTCGTACAGGTGTGACAAATGCAGTTGTCAGTCCTGGTTCACGCTCAACTCCAATGGCGATGGTGATGGCTGAACACCCTGAACTAAAAATCCATCTGCACGTTGATGAGCGGTCGGCTGCCTTTTTTGCGCTGGGCATTGCAAAGGCCACGGGTAGACCTGTTGCGATCCTATGCACATCCGGTACGGCAGCAGCTAATTATTTTCCAGCTATTGCAGAGGCTTATCTTTCAAGGATTCCCTTAATTGTTATTACAGCGGATCGGCCGCACGAGCTTCGCGATGTCGGTGCACCGCAGGCAATAGACCAAATTCGTTTATATGGACACCATGTAAAATGGTTCGCTGAAATGGCCTTGCCGGAAAACAGCACCGAAATGCTGCGTTACGTCAGAAGTGTTTGCGGAAGGGCAGCAGCAACTGCTGTGCAAGCTCCTGCTGGGCCGGTTCATTTAAACTTTCCATTCCGCGAGCCGCTCATTCCTAAGCTTGAAGATGAAAATCTTTTTCACTTAAAGGAACGGCCGGAAAGGTATGTTGCCGTCCAAAATGGAGACTTGATGATTAGCAAGGAAGAATTGAAAAAAATAGCCGCAAGGATCCGCACACATCAAAATGGAATCATTGTTTGCGGACAAATAGATAATGATAGGTTTGCTGCTGCTGTTACAAGACTTTCTTCATTGTTGAAGTTTCCAATTTTGGCAGATCCTTTATCACAATTGAGGAGCGGAGCTCATCCTCACGAAAACATTGTGGATGCCTATGATACATTTTTACGAAATGAAGATGCCAAAACATTTTTGAAGCCTCAGTTGGTTATACGTTTTGGAGCAATGCCGGTTTCCAAGGCATTAACGATTTTCATAAAAGAAAACCATCAGGCTGAGCAGTTTGTCGTGGATGGCGGCGGTGGATGGCGTGATCCGGCTGCATTGGCTTCCGAAATGATTTATTGCAATGAAACGATGTTTTGTGAAAGCTTGGCTGAAGAAATGGAATCTTCTTCCTATTTGATTTTTTTACATAAATGGCTGAAGGTGAATCAGCTGACAAAAGAGAATATTGTCCAGGTCAGAGATTCAGAGGAGTTAAATGAGAGCAAGCTTTTTAGTCTGTTGGCTGATCTACTTCCGCAAGGGGCAGACCTGTTTCTCGGAAACAGTATGCCGATTCGCGACCTGGATAGTTTTTTTCATAATAATGATAAATCGATTCGGGTCTTGGCGAACCGAGGTGCAAATGGTATAGACGGCACAATCTCAACTGCCTTAGGAATGGCAGCGGTTTCGCAGCAGCCAGCTTTTCTTGTTCTCGGCGACTTGACCTTTTTCCACGATTTAAATGGTCTTCTGGCGGCAAAACTCTACAACCTTAATATAACGATCATCGTCATTAACAATAATGGCGGGGGAATATTCTCGTTCCTTCCTCAAGCGGAGCATCCAAAGCATTTTGAACTTTTGTTTGGGACACCGCTTGATCTTGATTTTGAACATGTGGTCAGGATGTATAATGGAAAATTCACCCGTGCAACAGATTGGGATCAGCTGCAGATGTTGATGGAAGCAGCAAAAACACCGCAAGGATTAAATGTAATTGAAATCGTCACAAAAAGAGACCGGAGCACGGAAGAACATCGTGAAATGTGGAAATCTGTTTCCCAGGAAATATCAAAGTATGTCGATGGTGACCAATGATGGAAATGATGATTGACGGTGTCCGCTACCATATTGAAGTATGCGGAGAAGGAAATCCACTCCTGCTATTGCATGGATTTACGGGAGATTCCTCAACATGGTCTTCCTTTTGCAGCATATGGGGAGAACATTCAAAACTGATTATTCCCGATATTATCGGACACGGAAAAACGGGAGCTCCTGCTGATTTAAACCGTTTTTCCATCGAATCTGCTGCTGCCGATTTGGCACAAATACTTGAGCAGCTTGGGATTAAAAAGGTAAATTTACTTGGTTATTCCATGGGCGGCAGGCTTGCGTTAACCTTTGCTGTTCTTTTTCCTGAAAAAGTAAACTGCTTGATTTTAGAAAGTGCTTCACCAGGGCTTTCATCAGAATCAGAAAGAAACGAACGACGTATGAAAGATCGTGAACTTGCTCAGTTTATAAAGGAAAACGGTATCAGCAGCTTTGTTGATTACTGGGAAAATATACCGCTTTTTCAAACGATGGTGAATCTGACGGAGGCTGTCAAGGATTCAATCAGACAGCAGCGTTTATCTCAATCTGAAGAGGGGCTCGCAAGCAGCCTGCTTGGCATGGGAACAGGATCCCAGCCCTCCTGGTGGGAAAAACTAGCCCAACTTGAAAATAAAGTACTTTTGCTTACAGGAAAAAAAGATGTTAAGTTCTGCAACATTGCCGAAAAAATGCAAAAGCTGCTTATGCACAGCACATGGATCACTTTTGAAAACAGCGGGCATGCAATTCATGTGGAAGAAAAAGAAAAGTTTGGTACAATAGTTAGTGAGTTTTTAGCAAATCCAGAATAAAGGAGGAAAATTATTTTGACAGTAGAATGGGTACCAGGACGCAAGTATGAAGAAATTCTTTATGAGACCTATAACGGGATTGCCAAAATTACGATTAATCGTCCCCATGTACATAATGCGTTTACTCCAAAGACCGTTATGGAATTAATTGATGCATTTGCCTATGCTCGTGATGATTCCGAAATTGGTGTAATTATCTTAACAGGTGCTGGTGATAAAGCATTCTGTTCCGGAGGAGACCAAAAGGTACGCGGACACGGTGGTTATGTTGGCGACGACCAAATACCTCGTTTAAATGTTCTTGACTTGCAGCGCTTAATCCGCGTCATTCCAAAACCGGTTGTGGCTATGGTTAAAGGGTATGCAATTGGTGGCGGACATGTCCTTCACATTGTATGCGATTTAACGATTGCCGCTGACAATGCTATTTTTGGACAAACTGGTCCAAAAGTAGGCAGCTTTGATGCCGGTTACGGCTCAGGCTATTTGGCAAGAATCGTCGGCCATAAAAAAGCCCGCGAAATTTGGTATTTATGCCGCCAGTACAATGCTCAGGAAGCATTGGATATGGGCTTAGTCAATACGGTTGTTCCATTGGCTCAAGTGGAAGATGAAACGGTAAAATGGTGTGAGGAGATGCTTGAAAAAAGCCCGACTGCCCTTCGTTTCTTAAAAGCGGCATTCAATGCTGATACAGACGGTTTAGCCGGAATTCAGCAGTTCGCCGGGGATGCGACTTTGCTTTATTACACAACGGATGAAGCAAAAGAGGGCCGCGATGCTTTCAAAGAAAAACGGAAGCCTGACTTTGGACAGTTTCCAAGATTCCCTTGATTAATACTTTCATGGCAGCTTGATGGTTTTCCATCAGGCTGTTTTTGCTAAAAGAAGGTGATGCTATGCAAACTGAAATAATGCCTAACTTTTTGAAAAAAAGAGCGTTTTTAACACCGGATCGAACGGCCATCTATTTTCATGATCAGGTCTTAACCTTCAAAGAACTTTATGATCAATCATGGAAAACGGCAGGGCAGCTCCAAGCACTGGGACTATCTCGAGGGGATAATGCCGGGGTTCTTTTAAAAAACCATTTAGATACCGTTGTTATTTTATTTGCCCTGCAATTATTGGGAGTTCGGGCAGTCATCCTCAATAATCGCTTATCTCCATCAGAAATTGCCTGGCAGCTTCATGATTCCAAAGCAGCGCTCCTTATTAATGAATCTTCTTTTTCCGTTAATAGATTGGAAATAAAAATGATTACGAAAGAAGAACTTTTCACAGTACCGGATATGACTCCAAACATACTGGAAGAAATGGATTTATCGGAAATTTGTACGATCATGTACACATCTGGAACCACCGGCCATCCCAAGGGAGTAATGCAAACCTATGGAAACCATTGGTGGAGTGCTGTCGGGTCGGCACTAAACCTCGGGTTTATGGAAAAAGATTGCTGGCTATGCAGCGTGCCGCTATTCCACATCAGCGGTTATTCCATATTGATGAAAAGCGTCATTTATGGAATGCCGATCGTTCTCCATGAAAGCTTTGATGAGCAAAAAACAATTGAAGATATATCCAGTAAAGGAGTAACTATAATGTCGGTTGTGGCTGCAACATTAACTCGGATCATGGCTGCACTTGGAGAAAAACGCCTGCCGGGTTATTTCCGCTGCATGCTTTTAGGAGGGGGACCGGCTCCGTTGCCGCTCCTGCAATCGTGTGCTGACAAGGACATCCCGGTATTCCAAACATACGGAATGACCGAAACCACTTCCCAGATTGTGACCCTGTCTCCTGATTACAGTCTCTCAAAGCTGGGTTCTGCAGGGAAACCCCTTTTTCCAGCGCAAATAAAAATTGTAAATGAGGATGGCCGTCCGTCACAAGCCAATGAACCGGGTGAAATAGTCGTGAAAGGACCGAATGTAACGCCTGGTTACCTTTACCGCCCTGATGCAACATCTGAAAAATTAAGAGATGGCTGGCTTTCTACTGGGGATATCGGTTATTTGGATCAAGACGGATTTTTATATGTCCTTGACCGCCGTTCCGACCTGATAATCTCCGGGGGAGAAAATATTTATCCTGCCGAAATTGAAGCGGTGCTATTGGCCCACCCGGATGTCCTTGATGTCGGAGTAACGGGGGCAAAGGATCATGTTTGGGGACAAGTGCCTGCTGCATTTATTGTTAAAAAGGATGAAGCACCTTGTACAGAGGATGGGCTTCGCCAATTTTGTCTTGAACAAATGGCCAAGTATAAAGTTCCTAAACATTTTTATTTTGTCAAAAGCCTGCCCAGAAATGCTGCCAATAAGCTTTTGCGGAGAAAATTGCTTGACCTTATTTTAGAGAGCGGGGATCATGATGAAAATTAAAGCTGTCCACCTTTATGTAATCAAAATGCCCCTTAAATCTCCTTTTCTGACCCACTTAGGTAAAGTTTCCGATCGTGAAGGGATTATTGTTGCAGCCGAGGATGAAAATGGAATTCGCGGGTATGGCGAAGGTGTAGCCTTCTCTTCTCCTTGGTACACTGAAGAAACGGTTCAAACAAGCCTGCATGTGTTAACTTCTTTTTTAATCCCGCTGCTTCAAAAACATCCGATTGACCATCCGGGCGAAGTATCAAGGATTTTTCGATCCATCCGCCGTAATCAAATGGCAAAAGCAGCCATCGAAACAGCAATCTGGGATCTATATGCAAAACAGAAAGGAAAATCTCTTTCAAAGCTGATCGGAGGAACCCGATCAAAAATACCATCAGGAGTGGTAATCGCCACCGATAGGCTTGAAAATGCACTAAAACAAGTAGAAGGCTATTTAAGAGAAGGATATCAGCGCTTTAAGATAAAAATCAATCCAGAATTGGATTTGGATTTCTTACGCGGTATCCGCCGTCATTTTCCGGATATTTCGCTAATGGCCGATGCTAATTCTGCATATACTTTAGGTGATATTGAACGTTTAAAAGCATTGGATGAATTCAAGCTATTGATGATTGAACAGCCGCTTGCTCACGATGATATTATTGAACATGCCGAGTTGCAAAAAAGGATTAGCACACCCATTTGTTTAGATGAAAGCATTGTTACATTTGAAGACGCCCGCAAAGCGGTTGAATTAGGCAGCTGCAAAATCATCAATATCAAAATAGGCAGGGTCGGCGGCCTTGCTGAAGCAATCCGGATTCATGATTATTGCTTTGAAAGAGGTATCGATGTTTGGTGCGGCGGGATGATTGAATTTGGGGTATCGCGCGCACATAATGTTGCACTTGCGTCTTTACCAGGATTTACTATTCCTGGCGATATTTCAGCGTCAAGCCGGTTTTGGGAAGAAGACATCATTGTGCCTGAGGTTATCGTGAATAAGGGCTGGGTAGATGTTCCGACTGAATCAGGGATAGGCTTTCAGCTTAATGAAAAGCGGCTTCGTGAAACCCTGGTAATGGAGCAAACCATTCATTTTTAAATTTGAGAATAGGAATAAACAGCGAAAGCCTTCGAAACTTTCGCTGTATTTTTAGCTATAAGGGCAACTACGCCTCTGTCTTCGCCTTTAGGCTAGCCAATCTGCGAGTTTTCTTTAAAAAATTTGGCATTAAGACAATGCAGGTTCAAATGTTTTACAATCTGTTTCCCGGCTTGAATCGGCTGTATCGCCAGTCTGACTGACAACGTATATTTGATCGGCGCTGCACTTATTACCGTTTGCCCAAAATTGGCAGTTATTTACTTCGCAAAGGACATCTTGAGCCATTTGTTTCCCTCCTTTTTTTCAGATACAAATATAGTTTTGGGATAATGTTTAAGAACCATGCAGATTAATCATTGGCAGATTGACTGAAAATTTTGTATTCTATAGTAAGACAGAAGAAAGGGAGACAAAAAATGACACTATTAAACGAGATCCTTGAATATAATCAGGAATTTGTCGAACAGAAGAAATACGAACGGTATCAAACGACAAAATTCCCTAAAAAAAGAATGGTCCTATTTACATGTATGGACACAAGACTTCTTGAATTATTGCCGAAAGCCATGAACCTCAGCAACGGGGATGTTAAAACGATTAAAAATGCAGGGGCGCTTGTTACCCATCCGTTTGGAAGTATTATGAGAAGTATTCTTATTGCGGTATATGAACTTCAAGCCGATGAGGTCTTTGTAATCGGCCATCATGACTGTGGGATGAGCGCTTTAAAGTCAGAGCAAATGATCAGCAAAATGAAAAAGAGGGGCATTTCAGAGGAAACGCTGAAGACTTTAGCCTATGCAGGTGTCGATTTTGCGAGCTGGCTTCAGGGATTTGAGAATGTTTCCGATAGTGTGGCTCACAGCGCCTCTGTCATTAAAAATCATCCGCTGATGCCTGAAGGGATTCCAGTTCATGGGCTAGTGATCGATCCAGCAACAGGAAAGCTTGATCTTGTTGTAGACGGATATAACAACTAGTGTTTTGGTTTATGCGGCCATTTTTCAGGGACAGGATCGACTCCACCCGGGTGAAATGGGTGGCATTTTAAAATTCTTTTGATAGTAAGCCACCCGCCTTTGATTGCTCCAAAACGCTGAATAGATTCTAAACCGTAGTGGGAGCATGTCGGATAAAAACGGCATGATGGCGGTTTAAGCGGTGATATCACCACCTGATAAAAACGAATTATAGAAATAAAGACCTTTTTTAACATCTTTTTTTCTCCTTTACATGGTCTCATTTAAAACATATCATAAAGAAGAGCAAACGTCTAAAATGGCGGTTTGGCGATTTTTAATAAGAAACTTAGAATTCGATACATTGAAGAAGGAGTGGTCATAAATGCCATCTGTAGAAAGCTTTGAATTAGACCATAATGCTGTTAAAGCCCCTTATGTAAGACATTGCGGTGTCCATAAGGTTGGAACTGACGGCGTTGTCAATAAATTTGATATTCGCTTTTGCCAGCCAAACAAAGAAGCGATGAAGCCTGATGCAATGCACGCATTGGAGCATTTGCTGGCTTTTACAATCCGCAAGCATGCGGAGAAATATGATCATTTTGATATCATTGACATTTCACCGATGGGCTGCCAAACAGGTTTTTATCTGGTCGTCAGCGGGGAGCCGACGGTTGAAGAAATAATCGATTTACTTGGTGAAACGATGAAGGATGCGCTGGGAGCTACTGAGATCCCAGCTGCAAATGAAATCCAGTGCGGCCAGGCAAAGCTTCACGATATAGAAGGAGCCAAGCGCTTAATGAATGACTGGCTGAAACACAGTAAAGAAGATCTTAAACAAATTTTTGCGTAATGAAAAAACGATTCCTACTCAGAATAGGAATCGTTTTTATTATTTTCCTGGCTTGCTTGTGAATCGTTATTTAAGTGAGGATTATTTTCTATCGGATCCACTGTATGTTTATAGGAGTACGCTTTTGAAGTTGTGAGAACACTCAGCAATAGAACAACAAGGACAATTACCATACAGGTAACAATAATCGTGATCATTCTCTGCCTCCTTTATCTTTTATAGTTTATTACAAATCGTAAAATTTCTTTTTTTATTTTCTTCCAATGGGCGATGGGATGAAAGAGCAAAAAAAATCCTTTTAGGCTTAAACAAAATGAAAATAAGAGGATGTCTAATGAGCATTTGCAGACATCCTCTTTCTATGTACACATTAATGAATATTTCTTGGGTGGAAAGGAGCGGTACGGCGCTGTCCGTATTCTTCTTGAGCAAATTTTCCTTTCAAGCTTTCTATTAAATAAGTTCCAACTAAATCGTATAACTCTTGCTTATCCATATCATGGATGATGCCGAGTAAATCTTCATGGGACATTTCCTCAAGAAATGCAAAGGTGAGCATATCAATGTCCTCTTCATCGCCTGTCAGTTTGTTTCGATACAGATCATACAGCTCGTCAACTAATTTCAATTCTATCACCTCTCCTTTTAGTTCCTTTCTTATTCAATACCCTTAAATGTTAAAGATTATTCTAATCGTCTCTGGATGAGGGATGAATCATTATGATAAAAGAAATAGTTTGTTTATTAATTTTATGATAAATTTCTGTAAAAATGAAGGAAAAAGAATTGCAGAATAAAATCTTATCTTTGTGGAAGCAATAAGGTAAAGGAGCTGAAGCAATGGAGCAAAGAAAACCATATTATATTGACGTTGGAACAGGGGAAATTTCGCTTAGCGCTGCAAGTTCTACGTGGAGCTTCAAAATCCATGCTACAGATGAAGAAATTACCGAGCTCCGTGAATTATTTGATTCAAATTACTCGACTGAATGGCAAAATTTCTTTCGGGCCCATGTTCCGTATGTTCAATACCATTATGACCGCGAAAATGATCAATACGACCAAACCCTTGTAAAGGTTTATGAATTGATTTACAGGCTTGGAGATGAAGAAGCTAAAAACCACATAAAGAGTATGAATATTCTCCCAAACCTTACTTGATCATCCTTATCGAAAACGATAGGGATTTTTTTTAAGCTTTGCTATCATTTCCTTTATCCTGCATGAACTGGAAGTAAGACCCCCACCTCAAGTATTCTAACTTTAAGAGGATAGAGAAGTGGGGGATTAAATAAAACCCCCACTGATTGAAGTTTCACTTTATAATATATACAAATGATAGTTTAAGGCGTGATGTTATTGAAAACCTTTTTAGATATTGTCGGTAATAAAGTTGAACTTTCTTTTTTGGAGCGGTCATTTCCTGAGGAAGCAAAGCATGTTCTCGTAATCACCCAGTACGGAGAAGACTGGATTTTAACCAATCATAAAAGGCGGGGCCTTGAATTTCCCGGCGGAAAAAGAGAAGCGGGTGAAACACTGGAAGAAGCAGCCCGCCGTGAGGTATATGAAGAAACCGGGGCAGTGCTAAAAGAATTGATAAGATTGGGAGAATACCGGGTGGAGGACCCAAATGGAATATTTGTAAAAGCTGTTTATTGGGGCATCGTAAGCCATGTCGATAAGAAAAGTGATTATCTGGAAACACGGGGACCTGTCGTCATTAAAGGAGACATCTTAAAGCTTCGGTTCAGCCCGGAATACAGTTTCATCATGAAGGATCAAGTAATCGAGGAATGTTTTAATAAAATAAAACAAATGAAAAAGAATAGCGGAGCCTAAACCTAAATAGTTCAGTTATCGAGTAGAAAATTAACATACACAACTGAATTACCATCAGAATTAACACTGCTCTTTTACGAAAATCAGCAATTGAATTAACATAAAAATGCTCGGTCCGAAGAAGCCCAAACTTCGGACATCAATGATGAGATTTTGCTTTCCTCTGTCCAAAAAGATACCTTAGATTCGGACAGCAAGGTAAATAGTCCACCAATTCATTTGAGTATTGGACTAAAAAATAGAATGATAATTTAGTTTCTACTTTAAAACTGAACTACTTAACTTAGCCTAAATTGCTACTCTTTTATTAGTTTTTTCTCAATATATTCAACAAGCTGATACATAATCGTGGCCAATCCGGCAATAACGAGCAAGGATAGCATGACCAGCGTAAAGTTAAATACTTGAAACCCATATATAATCATGTAGCCAAGCCCCCTTGCTGAAACAAGATATTCGCCGACAATAACTCCAACCCATGATAATCCGACATTCACCTTTAAAGTTGAGATAATCACAGGGAAACTTGCGGGCAGAATGGCTTCTTTAAAAGATTGCAGGCGCGTTGCTCCAAACGTTTGCAACACTTTTAGATAGTTGGGGTCAACCTCGCGAAAGGATGTATAAATAACAATCGTGGTAATAATAACAGAGATAATGATCCCCATAGAAATAATCGATGTGTAGCCGGGGCCAAGGGCAACAATGAGAATAGGTCCCAGGGCCACTTTTGGCAGTGAATTTAAAATAACAAGATAAGGGTCAAAGATTTTTGAAAGCAGCGGAGACCACCATAAAATGGCAGCGATCACCGTTCCCAGGAACGTTCCTAATATAAAACCAAGCACAGTCTCCGTGAGGGTAACTCCGGTATTAGTTAACAGCGATCCATCTTGTAGTTTTTCTAAAAATAACCCCCAGATTTTTGAAGGAGAGCTAAATAGGAGCGGGTCGACCCATTGCATGCGGCTGGCTGTTTCCCAGACCGTAAAAAATACCGCAAAGATGCAGACTTGATAAAACCGGACCCATCTTTTTTCAATTTTTAAGGAGCGCAAATAATCTTCATGAAGAGATTTCACTTTTTTCTGATTCAAGTGATTCCAGCTCCTTCCAAACGATTTGGAAAAGATGTGAAAATGTTTCGTGATTGCGGGCTTCAAAAGGGGATAATGTTCGCAGTTCATCTGGAATGAGAATCGTTTGATGCAGCCTGCCGGGTTTTGCGGCAAGTAAAAAAACTTTGTCACTCATCGCAATGGCCTCTCCAATATCATGAGTAACGAGGATGGCTGTCTTTTTGAATTGTTTTAATGTTTTTGAGACTAATACTTCAAGCTTGAGCTTTGTTTGATAATCAAGTGCAGAGAAAGGTTCATCAAGCATGAGCAGTTTGGGCTCAGTCGCCAATGTTCTAACAAGAGCCGCACGCTGCCTCATCCCTCCGGAGAGCTGCTTTGGAAGATGCTTTTCAACACCATCCAGCCCCATCTGTTGTAAAAGCTTTATTGTGGCGGATTTGGTTTTATCATTAAGCTGTTTTGCCAGCTTTAGACCCAGAAGGATATTTTCTTCAATCGTTTTCCAAGGGAACAAATAATCCTGTTGGAGCATATAGCCGATATGATGTTCCTTGGCAGTGATGGGCTTATTTTCAAGCATAACTGTTCCCATCGTGGGTTTAATTAATCCGGCGATGATCGAAAGCAAGGTTGTTTTTCCGCACCCGCTTGGGCCGAGAAAGGAGACTAGTTCTCCTTCCTCAACATCAAACGAGAGATTTGAAAGAGCCGTCACAGCAGAGGCATTTGAAAAATAAGTATGATGAACTCCTTTGACAGTTAAAAAACTCATGGATGAAGCCTCCCTGACCGATTAATTTTGGATGACTTTGTTTGCAATACTTGTATTGACAAGGGTCTCATATTTTATTGGTTTTGGCAGCTCGCCGGCTTCACTCATAATGTTCTGTAAATTTGCCCATTCCTTTTGATCAAGAATAGGATTGGTTGCATACGATCCTTGTGTTTTATAACGGTCAACAACAGTCTCTATGATTTGGATATCGGTATCCGGGAAATAAGCTTTAATGGCATTGGCTGTTTCTTTGGCACTATGGGAATCCACCCATTGCTGCGCTTTATAAATCGCTCTTGTGAACTTTTCAATCGTTCCGGGGTTCTGTTTCATATAGCTCTGTTTTGCCATAAAACTTGTATAAGGGACGCGGCCGGATTCTGTTCCAAATGATGCCACGATGTATCCTTTGCCTTCTTTTTCAAAAATGCTGGCAGTCGGTTCAAATAGCTGGACAAAATCACCGGTTCCTGAGGCAAAGGCGTTCGCGATATTGGCGAAATCAATGCTTTGAATCAGGTTTAAGTCTTTATGCGGATCAATGCCATGCTTTTTCAGAACAAATTCACCGACCATCTGCGGCATTCCGCCTTTGCGCTGGCCGAGAAAAGTCGTTCCTTTTAATTGTTCCCAAGAAAAATGCTCGATTTTTTTCCGGGAAACAAGGAAGGTGCCATCGGTCTGTGTTAATTGCGCAAAATTAATCACCGGGTCTTTTGAACCCTGGGCATCAACATAAATGGAAGTTTCCGAGCCGACAAGGGCGATGTCAGCACCGTTCGATATCAGGGTCGTCATCGTTTTATCTCCGCCGGGGGTGGTAGTAAGGGTGACATCTAAGCCTTCATCTTTAAAAAAATCTTTTGAGAGCGCTACATATAGAGGGGCGTAAAAAATCGAGCGGGTAACTTCGGCAACACGGACTTTTTCCAGCTTCTTTGTCTTTGTTTGATTATTGCTGCCGCAGGCTGAAAGCGGAATAAGAAGAATGGTTATAAAAAAACATGTAAAAGTGACTTTGAGCCATTTTTTCATTCTTTAAACCTCCTTATTGGGCGATAAATCCCGCATTAACGGGCAGTAAGACCCCCAACCTCAAGGGTGTAAGGAAACAAGAATTCGTAGGGGGCGACTGCCCGTAAAAGCCCGATGGGTTCAACTAACCATCAGTGGCGGCTTGAGCCTTCACTGATGGAAGTTTCACTTTATAGGCCTAAAATATCCTATGAAAGGAGGAAAAATGTGTGAATGCCTATACAGATTTTTTTGAGCGTGGGGAAGATGTCATGAATCAGGATGATGGAAAAATCATTTCCATGCAGAAATTCCCGTCACCAAATCCAAATATCGATTTGAAAGTGGTTACCTATCTGTCGGACGGCTTGAAGGTAAAAGGAATCCTTGCGGAACCAAAAGGAGCCGCCCCAAAGGACGGGTTTCTTTACTTAAGAGGGGGAATAAAAAGCGTTGGAATGGTAAGACCGGCCAGAATCGCCCAATTTGCCCAGGAAGGCTTTGTTGTGTTTGCGCCTTATTACCGAGGGAATCAAGGCGGAGAAGGAAATGAAGATTTTGCCGGGAAGGACAGGGCGGATGCGTTTTCCGCTTTTGCGTTTCTAAAAAATTATCCGGGAATCCGGAATATCCATGTGTTTGGTTTTTCCCGGGGCGGTGTGATGGCATTATGGACAGCAATCAAGTTTCCAGAGACTGCAAGTCTTGTCACATGGGGAGGGGTCAGCGACATGTCCCTGACCTACATGGAAAGAACCGATTTGCGCAGGATGATGAAGCGGGTAATAGGCGGTACGCCTCAAAAATTTGCCGAAAGGTATAAGGCGCGGACGCCCCTTTATCAACTTGAAAGTCTTGTGTCACCGGTATTAATCATTCATGGAAAAAAAGACCTGAATGTTTCCGTCCAACACGCGCATCGTTTGGAAACAAGGCTTAAGGCTTTACATAAACAGGTGGAAAGCTGGTACTTTGAGAATTATACCCATTACTTTCCTCCTTTGGTCAACAGGACGGTAGTTGCTGATTTAACAAAGTGGATGAAATCACAAGCAGAATAATGGTAATATGGAGATAAATTATCTATAGAGGAGCGATGCGAATGGGAATGCCCCTTGAATTAAATACGATGATTGTGACAAAAGGAAGAGAAAAGCGGCTTGAGGAGAATCTTTTTCTCTTAGCGAAGGACGGCTATAGATTATATCCAATTGATATTCCAATTGATGTCAGAAAAACAATAGACGGCGATTCCAATGGGACGGGATTAATCAAAAAAGTAGAATGGCAAAATCATCAAACCGTTATCACCTATCAGCTTCTTTCCCTGAATTCGACGAATTGACAAAAAAACCTTATCAAGAGAATCTTGATAAGGTTTTTTAGCTAATTATTTAAGTGGAGCTCCTTTTTCGCCGATTTCAGCAGGAACATCTTCAAACTTTTTGAAGTTTTCACGGAACTTAGCAGCAAGCTCTTTAGCTTTTTCTTCATAAGCAGCTTTGTCAGCCCAAGTCTTTTGCGGTTGAAGCACTTCATCCGGAACACCGGTAACATGAACAGGAATGTTCAAGCCAAAGATTTCATCTTGAACGGTTTCCACATTGTTTAACTCGCCTTCTAATGCTGCTTGAACCATTGCTCTTGTGTAAGAGAGCTTCATGCGGTTTCCAACTCCGTATTGTCCGCCAGTCCATCCGGTATTAACAAGGAATACATTGGCGTTATGTTCGTCAACCTTTTGTCCGAGCATTTCCGCATAGCGTGTTGCCGGAAGCGGAAGGAATGGAGCACCGAAGCATGTTGAGAACGTAGCTTCCGGTGAAGTGACTCCGCGTTCAGTGCCGGCAAGCTTAGATGTGTAACCGCTTAGGAAATGGTACATTGCTTGCTCTTTTGTCAATTTTGAGATTGGAGGCAGCACTCCAAATGCATCTGCAGTTAAGAACACAACTGTATTTGGATTTCCGGCAACACTTGGCCATACAATATTGTCAAGTGCTTGAAGCGGGTAAGCTGCACGTGTATTTTCAGTTAATGTGCTGTCATCATAATCAGCAACTCTTGAATTTTCATCGATCACAACGTTTTCCAGAACAGTGCCGAATCTGATCGCATCAAAAATTTGCGGTTCTTTTTCACGAGTAAGATTAATGGTTTTTGCATAGCATCCGCCTTCAATATTAAAGACGCCATTTTGTGACCAGCCATGCTCGTCATCACCGATCAAACGGCGGTTAGGGTCTGCGGATAAAGTTGTTTTTCCTGTTCCGGAAAGACCGAAGAATAAAGCAACATCGCCTTCAGCGCCAACGTTTGCTGAGCAATGCATGGATAAAATATCGTTTTCAGGAAGCAAGAAGTTCATTACGGAGAAAATGGATTTTTTCATTTCACCGGCATATTCCGTTCCGCCGATTAAAACCGTTTTTCTCTCGAATGAAATCACAATAAATGCTTCAGAATTCGTACCGTCCACACTTGGGTCTGCTTTTAAATTAGGAGCACATAAAACAGTGAATTCCGGTTTATGTGTGCCTAGTTCTTCAGCAGTAGGGCGGATAAACAATTGATGAACAAACAGGTTTTGCCAAGCACATTCGTTGATTACTTGGATCTGTAACTGACTATTTTTGTCTGCGCCGGCAAAACCATTGAAAACAAAAATTTCTTCTTTTTGATTCAAGTAATCTAGCATCTTATCATATAATTTTAGAAAAGATTCTTCAGAAATAGGCTGATTGGTTCCCCATGCGATTTTATCTTTTGTAGACTCTTCCTCAACAATAAATTTATCATGAGGTGAACGTCCTGTATATTTACCCGTAGAAACGCTGATAGCGCCTGTTGAGGTTAATTTTCCTTCATTGCGGCTTAAAACCTTCTCAACTAATTGCGGAACAGACAATTGGATATGGGCATTTTCCTTTGATAATAAACGCGCCAGTCCATCAGTTGTAGTGGAATTCATTACGAGTACCATCCTTTTCAAAAATTTTAAATATTGTAACATGTTACAAACAGTATAACACAATTAATGGAATAGTCTATACTATTAATCGATTTTTCAGTAAAATACTCAAATTTTTCTTTATAGTTTGAAATTCGAATATTCAAAAACATGAATGTTATAGATAGGAAGTAATTTTGTTTTTTCAATGAACTTCTCTAAAAAACATTGACTTTCCTTGATGAAATAAGGTAATATTCATCCTTGAACGGATACTCTCTTATCCCGAGCTGGTGGAGGGACAGGCCCTATGAAACCCAGCAACCTGCTGATCAAGGAAAGCGTTTATTAAGATTCTTTCTGAATAAACATTTTCTGAAAGTAAAGGTGCTAAACCTGATGCAAGGCTAGACCTTGAACGATAAGAGTGAAAGGCGAGAGAAACATGATGCTTTCAACCTTTCCTCACTAGGAAAGGTTTTTTGTCGTCTTAGACAGTTCTTCAAGGAGTTTCATAAAAGCTCAATGTTTATATCATACTATTAGGGAATGAGTTCCGTATCAATCTGAGGTTAAAAGGCAAGGAGAACAGGTGCCAAAATCGTTAACCTCATTTATCTCAATATAGGAGGAATTCAGATGTCAGCCAAACGCCGTTTGTTCACTTCTGAATCAGTAACAGAGGGTCATCCCGATAAAATCTGTGACCAAATTTCTGATTCAATTCTAGACGCTATTCTAGCAAAGGATGCTAATGCACGTGTAGCAGCAGAAACTTCCGTTACAACAGGATTAGTCTTAGTTGCAGGAGAAATTACCACTTCTACTTATGTTGATATTCCAAAAATTGTTCGTGAAACGATCAGGAAGATTGGCTATACCCGTGCGAAATATGGTTTTGACGCAGAAACTTGTGCCGTTTTAACCTCAATCGATGAACAGTCTCCGGACATTGCAATGGGTGTCGATCAAGCGCTTGAAGCACGTGAAGGACAAATGACTGATGAGCAAATTGAAGCGATTGGTGCAGGGGATCAAGGTTTAATGTTTGGCTTTGCATGCAATGAAACAAAAGAGTTAATGCCGCTGCCAATTTCTCTTGCTCACAAGCTTTCCCACCGGTTAACGGAAGTACGCAAAGAAGAAATTCTTCCTTACCTCCGTCCTGACGGCAAAACGCAAGTGACGGTTGAATATGACGAGAATGACAAGCCAGTTCGGATTGATACCATCGTTATTTCTACACAGCATAATCCGGAAGCAGCATTAGAACAAATTCAGCGCGATTTAAAAGAATTTGTTATTAATCCTGTGGTTCCCCATGATCTCATTGATGAGAAAACGAAATATTTCATTAACCCGACAGGCCGTTTTGTTATTGGCGGACCGCAAGGGGATGCCGGCTTAACAGGCCGTAAAATTATTGTCGATACATATGGCGGGTATGCACGTCATGGCGGAGGCGCATTCTCCGGTAAGGATCCTACGAAAGTAGACCGTTCTGCAGCCTATGCGGCACGTTATGTGGCAAAAAATATTGTTGCTGCAGGGCTTGCTGAAAAAGTGGAAGTTCAGTTTGCCTATGCAATCGGTGTTGCCAAACCGGTATCGATTGCCGTTGACACTTTCGGAACCGGAAGGGTCAGCGAAGATGTCTTAGTTGATTTAGTAAGCAAAAATTTTGATCTGCGTCCAGCCGGAATCATTAAGATGCTTGATCTGCGCAGGCCAATTTATAAGCAAACAGCCGCATACGGACACTTTGGCCGTGCTGATTTAGATCTTCCTTGGGAACGTACGGATAAAGCAGAGATTTTAAAACAGCAGGCCGGAATTTAATTAAAAGGGTGAGGGGTTACCAATGTAACTCCTCTTTTGTTTTTGCCACACACTGTTTAAGTATATATAAATAGGTAAAAACTTGTTTGTGCCTGAATTTTCCTTGCATAACAGGTGCCTTTTTAGCATGATTAGTGGTAGTATGAGAGAGTATGTATTTTAAGCTTATCGATGAGCTGAAAGATGCTCTCTGAAGATTTGGAAATGGAGTAGGTGAATGGCATAATGTGCGGTTTTATCGGTTGTGTACACGACAAAGCACAAAATGTTCGGGATGAACAAAAACAGCAGTTTAAAAAGATGAATGATCTTATTACCCACCGCGGGCCTGATGATGATGGTTATTATTTTGATGAGCATATTCAATTTGGCTTTCGCCGTTTAAGTATTATTGATATTGAAAGCGGGCATCAGCCGCTTACATATGAAAATGAACGTTATTGGATTATTTTTAATGGCGAGATTTATAACTATGTAGAACTGCGTGAAGAACTTCTTAAGGAGGGGCTCACGTTTGCAACTAGTTCTGACACAGAAGTCATTATCGCGTTATACAGCCATTTGAAGGAAAAGGCAGTGGAAAAACTGCGCGGAATGTTTGCATTTGTTATTTGGGATAAACAGGAACAAACGCTTTATGGAGCAAGAGATCCGTTTGGAATAAAACCTTTCTTTTATTTGGAAGATGAGGATCGTACTTTCTTTGCGTCTGAGAAAAAAAGCATTCTGCTGGCACGTCCAAATGATGTTCTAAACAATGAAGCCCTACAGCATTATTTAACGTATCAATTTGTTCCTGAGCCGCTTACGCTTTCAGAAGGAATCAAAAAGCTCGAGCCAGGACATTATTTCACGAAAAAAATTGGCTCACCTATGGAGATCAAAAGGTATTGGAGAGCACATTTTCATCCAATCCAAAAACAAGAGTCTGATTTTATAAAAGAAATAAAAGATGTCATGTTTGATTCTGTCAAAATGCATATGCGCAGCGATGTTCCAGTTGGCTCTTTTCTTTCGGGGGGGATCGATTCATCCATTATCGCCTCGATTGCTAAAGAATTCCATCCGGCAATTAAAACCTTTTCGGTTGGCTTTGAACGGAACGGGTTTAGCGAGATTGATGTTGCGAAGGAAACGGCCGAAAAACTGGGTGTGGAAAATATCAGTTACGTCATTACTCCAGAAGAGTATATGAAGGAAGTGCCAAAAATCATTTGGCATATGGATGATCCGCTTGCGGACCCGGCATGTGTTCCCCTCTATTTTGTAGCCCGTGAAGCAAGAAAACATGTTACAGTTGTCCTCTCGGGGGAAGGGGCAGACGAGCTATTCGGAGGTTATAATATTTACCGCGAGCCGCAGTCGCTTGAAGTTTTCGATAAAATTCCGCGGGTTGGAAAAGTTATTCTTAAAAAAATTGCAGGGATACTGCCTGATGGAATAAAAGGGAAAAGCTTTATTGAGCGCGGAGTAACTCCGATGGAAGAGCGTTATATCGGCAACGCAAAAATGTTTACGGAAGAAGAAAAACGAGATTTATTATTGACCTATCGGGAAGGCTTGAATTATACGGATATTACGAAGCCGCTTTATGAAGAAAGCAGGGGCTACGATCCTGTTGACCGCATGCAATTTATTGATATCCATACGTGGATGCGCGGAGATATTTTGCTGAAAGCGGACAAAATGACAATGGCCCATTCACTGGAACTGCGCGTGCCGTTTTTGGACAAAGCAGTGTTTGAAGTTGCTTCGAAAATACCTTCAAGTTTAAAAACAGCGAATGGAACAACCAAATATATTCTCCGTAAAGCGGCAGAAGGTGTTGTTCCAGCCCATGTATTGGATCGGAAAAAGCTTGGCTTCCCTGTGCCAATCCGCCACTGGCTAAAGGATGAAATGAATGATTGGGCAAAAAAAATAATCCGCGAAAGCAACACGGATCATTTATTTAATAAAAACTATTTGTTGAAATTGCTCGACGATCATTGCCAAGGCAAGGCTGATTACAGCCGGAAAATCTGGACTGTTTTGATGTTTATGGTTTGGCATCAGGTCTACGTCGAAGAAAAATATTCATTTCAAAAAGAAAAGGTTTTACAGCATTAATCCATTACGGGATATAGGTAATGGCCTGACTTCCCATTTGCACCCAGGATTCTTTGAATTCATTAATGGGTGCTTTTTTGTCTTTAACTCCGGTTAACGGATCGTTGAAGTACACAAATTCCGAATCATAACCGGTTAATAAGACAGAATGCTCTTTATAAGTTATTCTCACCTTTCCTGATGGAGTATCCCATGTTTGGAACAGATTATCATTTAGCGGCTTATAAGAGGTGTTGGTAATCACCCAGATAGGGCGCCCGTCTGAAAGATAATACTTCAATTCTTCAAAATCGGATGCAGTTAAGTCGTTAATATTTCCGGGCAAGTATTGTTCAGCTAATTCCGCAACCGGTTTATGGTATACTCCAAAGCCAGGTTCTTTATAATTATACATGCTTCCGACAAACCCATCATTGGGGTTTCCAAAGTGGATTTGACCACCCGAAATCGTTTGCGGAGTGGGATCCTTTTTGATCTTTTCAGCAAGTTCCATTTTATCCACTTTTTCACCTGCATCATTTAATAGCATTGCTAAACTGGTTACTTCACAGCCGCGCGGCAGTTCAGGGATTTGTGAGATAACAGGAACATCAAGGTGAACTTGATCTTTAATGGTTATAATCGGCATGTTAAAATGTTCATCGAGAAAACTGCTGGCTTTTACGATAGGGGAATGTACCCAGGCGTTTAATGTAGAAAATGCACTTGGCAGCGGTCCCGAATTGGAATTACTTAGGGCAAAATACCCAATAATAAAGATCAAAATAAGCAAAAAGGCAGCTTTGAAAATGAAAGCTGCCTTTTTTAGCATCCATACAAAAAGAATGAATACTAATAAAAGAGCAGCAATCATCAAATACATCGAATTCATTAAAATCATCCTATCGAGTTTTTCTTGGAGTTAATCATGATGGAGAAGTAAATACTAATCGAGATTACTTACCTTGAAGGGATTTGTAGTATTGGGCTTTCTCCGCATATTCTCTTGAAATGCGCTCCATATCTTTAATATCTTCCGGAGTGAGTTCTCTTATTACTTTTGCCGGTCTGCCAAATGCCAGCGTGTTAGGAGGAATTTTTTTTCCTTGAGGAACGAAACTTCCAGCACCGATAAAGGCTCCTTCGCCGATTTCAGCTTGGTCCAGAATGGTTGATCCCATACCGATTAAGGCACCTTTTCTGATGACGCAGCTATGTAAAATAACGGAATGTCCTACGGAAACCTCATCCTCTACAATAAGCGGATTATTAGGGCTTTGATGAAGAACGCAGTTATCCTGTACATTTACCTTTTTTCCAATAATCGTAGGGGCTACGTCGCCTCTGATGGAAGTATTAAACCAAATGCCTGATTCTTCACCAATCTCAACATCACCTGTAATCGTGACATAATCAGCAATAAAGGCAGAATCAGCAATCTTTGGGTATTTCCCTTTAAATGGGTAGATCATTTATTTCTCTCCTTTTTTCTTTTCATTGTAACGAAAATTTACCAGTTGTTGAAAGCTTTTTGCCTAAAATTTTCTCGCTTTTGTATTATAGTACAATTATTGCATGTGTTTTTTCATAACTTTTAATATAATTATCCTTATAGTTAACGTATTTTTAGGAGGAGCTAAAATGTGGAAGTGGGAAGCGGAAGGAGAAGCAAAAGCAGTCATTGTCATGGTGCACGGGGCAATGGAACATCACCAGCGCTATGGGTGGCTCATCGAAATGTGGCGGACAGCAGGCTTTCATATTATAATGGGCGATCTTCCCGGCCAAGGAATGACAACCAGGTCGCGCAGAGGTCATATTGATTCCTTTGATGATTACATATTTGAAGTGAAAGATTGGGTTCAGGCTGCATACCGTTACGATTTACCTGTGTTTTTGCTGGGGCACAGCATGGGGGGGTTAATTTCAATTCGGCTTTTGCAGGAGGAAAGGCTTAACATTGCCGGGGTAATACTATCATCTCCCTGCCTTGGTTTGGTAAAATCACCGCCGAAATTTCTAAATGTCATATCCTATGGATTAAATATCATCTATCCATCATTAAGGGTTAATTCCGGATTGACGGTTGATATGGCGACGAGAAATCTGGATGTGCGGGAAGCGGATGTAAATGACACCTTGTATGTGACAAAAGTATCGATCCGCTGGTATCGTGAACTTTATGACGCCATGAAGCTCGCTTTTGAAAATTTAGATGATGTTCAGGATGTCCCAATGCTGGTCATGCAAGGCGGCGACGATAAGATTGTCAATAAATCCACAGTAAGACAATGGTTTAATCAGGCTCCATTGTCAGAAAAACGGTTTAAAGAATGGCAAAAATGCTATCATGAAATATTCAATGAACCGGAACGGGAAGAAGTTTTTGAATATGCAAAGGACTTTGTCACAAGCCAATTAAAGGCAATTGGCTATATTGTGTAAAGAGGTGTTTAAAACATGCTTTCGATAACGCCAATCAGTTTAATGTCAAAGGTTTACCAAAAAGTATTTCCTGCTGTCCATCAGGAACTGGCGTATTGGAAGAAACGTGCAGAGCAAATTCCTAACCCTGAACTGCGAAAGCAGGCGCTTGCGAGCATTGAACATAAGGCGTTTCATTGCGAGGGAGGAGCGATCCTTGCCATAATGGCAAAGGATGAGTTGAAAAATGCAGTTAAATTTATCGTCGCCTATCAAACCATAAGCGATTATTTGGATAATTTATGTGATCGAAGCACATCACTTGATCCTGATGATTTTTCTGCCTTGCATGAATCCATGGCAGATAGTTTAAAATTGGATGCCGGACCCAAAAACTATTACCGGCTTCGAACGGATCAGGATGATGGCAATTATTTAAATGATTTAACCGCCACGTGCCGTTCTGTTTTAAGCAAATTAGAACACTATGATGCCATTAAAGAATATTTAATTGAACTTTGCGGTTATTATTGTAACCTCCAGGTTCATAAGCATGTCTCTCCAGAAGAAAGGGTAACCCGTCTTAAGGAATGGTTCCAAACCTTTCAAAAGGAGCTGCCCGAAATGGAGTGGTATGAGTTTTCGGCGTGCTCAGGTTCAACGCTCGGCATCTTTTGTCTTATTTCATATGCGCTGAGAAGAGATTTTCAAGAAAAGGATGCCTTTCATATCCGAAACGGTTATTTTCCTTATATTCAAGGCCTCCATATCCTGCTTGACTATCTAATCGATCAGGAGGAAGACCGGAATGGGGGCGATTTGAATTTTTGCTTCTATTATGAGAACGAAGAAAAGCTTTTTAACCGGCTGAAGCATTTTGTAGCGGAAGCGGACCGCCATACCCAGCTGCTTCCTCATAAAAAATTTCATCAGCTGATTAACCGAGGTTTGCTGGGGATTTATCTTTCTGATGAAAAAGTCCGTAAGCAGAAAAATGTGCATCGCCTCGCCAAACAAATCATTCGCACGGGCGGATTGGCGAGCTATTTCTTTTATGTAAACGGGCGGGTATACCGATCTTTTCAAAAGAAGTTCGGAATAGGGTAAGATAGGAGCAAAAGTAAAAACCAGGTTATTTTAACCTGGTTTATCTTTTTTCGATCGCGATAATAAAGGGGGGATTATTTTTTTGATTGATAAATTGATATTGCAAAACATGAGCCATGTTTTGATCAAGATTTTCACAATAGCGAAGCAGTTCGTCCCGTTCTACTTCACCGCCGGGATGTCCATGATAAATCACAATCACGATGATTCCTTCTGGAGCCATGATTTCAAGGAGCTGTTCGATGGCGGCAATGGTTGTATTTGGTTTGGTAATAACTGATTTATCGCTGCCGGGTAAATAGCCCAAATTAAAAATCGCTCCGGTGATTTTGCTGCGTTCTTCAGCCGGAATGCACGTCAGAAGATTTTCATGTCCTTGCTGAAAAAAAGTAACCCGGTTTGAAAATCCGCTGACATTAACTCGTTCTTTTGATCCGGCAATTGCTTCTTCCTGAATATCAAATCCGTAAACCCGTCCTGTTTCCCCAACCAGTTTGGCAAGAAATACCGTATCATGTCCATTTCCTAATGTCGCATCAACAGCGGCATCGCCATCATTAACTGCTTTTTCTAATAAATTCCTCGCAAAGGGAAGAATTCGGTCTAGTTTCATTTGGAAGTTCCTTCCTTTTGAAAAAATTTTCCTTGCCAGCTGTCCCGTTTAATCAGCTCATCATCAATGGCATTCAGCACTTCCCACTTATTGACGCTCCACATCGGCCCAATCATCAGATCGATCGGACCGTCCCCGGTAATGCGGTGGACGATCATTTCCGGAGGAAGAATTTCGAGTTGATCGCAAACAAGGTTGACATAATCTTCTTTTGAAAGGAATTCCAGCATCCCTTTTTCGTATTGCTTAACCATAGGTGTTCCTTTTAATAAATGCAATAAATGAATTTTAATTCCTTGCACATCTAATTTTGCCACTTGCCGGGCTGTTTCCATCATCATTTCTTTTGTTTCAAGCGGCAGTCCGTCAATAATATGGGAGCAGACACGGATTCCGTGCTTCCGCAGTTTATTTACACCTTGTACATAACAATTGAAATCATGGGCACGATTGATAAGAGAAGCTGTCTGTTCATGAACAGTTTGGAGTCCCAATTCAACCCATAAATAAGTGCGTTGATTTAAGTCCGCCAAATACTCCACCACATCGTCCGGCAGACAGTCGGGGCGGGTCGCAATGGAAAGTCCAATAACGTTTTCCTGCTTCAGCACCGCTTCAAATTTTTCGCGCAGGACTTCTACGGGTGCATGGGTATTGGTGAAAGCCTGAAAATAAGCCATGTACTTCCCGTCTTTCCATTTCGTGTGCATTTTTTCTTTCATTTCCCGAAATTGTTTATCCAGGTCGTCCGCACGGTTTCCGGCAAAATCACCTGAGCCGGCAGCGCTGCAAAACGTACAGCCGCCATGAGCAACGGTGCCGTCACGGTTTGGACAGTCGAATCCTGCATCAAGCGAGACTTTAAAAACCTTATGGCCAAATTGACCACGAAGGTGATAATTCCAAGTATGATAACGTTTATGATCTGTCGCGTATGGAAAAGGATTTGTCTGAATCATTTCAGAGACCTCCTGTTATTAATAAAAGCATAAAATTTATTGTAACACGAAAGGGATTTAATCGCCAATCACTGGTTTTTGCTTCAATTGCCATTTAATCCCCAAAGCTTTGCTGTTTATGAAAAAAAGAAACGTACAAACTAAGAAAAGAAGCTGTTTGCTTCTAAGAGATAAAGGGGGGTTCTTAGATGGCGACTCGTGAATCAGTGGAAGACTTGCTTCAGCAGTGTGAGAATGCTATTCGCTATGCCCAAGAGCAATATGAGGGGAGCAGTCTTCAGGAGCATTACAATAACGATGATTATTCTAGCGCCTTGCAGGAGCTGGAAAACGTCTACCAGGATATCTGCAAGCTTGCCCACAGCGCAAACGCACAACAAAGAGACCAGCTTCACCGGGCTAGACTGCAGGTTCAGCAGCTCCAAAATAAAATGATCTTACAAGGGCCGTAAAGAGGAGGAAACGATTTTGAAAAAACGCTCAAAACAGCAAAATCCTGAACAAAAGACAAGAAATGGGATAAACAATCAGGATCTCGAGCTTGGAAAAGATGTTGACCTCGTGAAACAGGCAAAATTAAAATATGAAAAATCCGGAGGGCAGCCGCTTAAGTCAAAAATGCACCAAGAACCGGAACAATCTTCTTAACATAATGCTTTACCCTCAAATATTTTGTTTGGGGGTATTTTTTTGGAAAATTATTTGTTTTTTACAACAATTCGCCTAAGCGTTGAAACATGCCATAAAAAAGCCTAAACTAATTTAGATAATCGAAATGTTATCTAAATATAATAAAGGAGCGTTTTTCATGCCTCGAGCCTTATGGCTTTTGATCATTGGAATGGCAGTGAATATGACAGGCTCTTCTTTTTTATGGCCTTTAAATACGATCTATATTCATGATCATTTAGGAAAATCATTATCCGTTGCGGGAATTGTTCTTATGTTAAACTCGGCTGCCAGCGTCATTGGAAATTTATTTGGCGGAGCCTTATTTGATAAAATAGGAGGCTACAAAACCGTTTTATTGGGCGTTTCCTCCACCTTGTTTGCACTTGTCGGTTTATCCTTGTGGAATCAATGGCCGGAATATATCCTTTTTTTAATTATTATCGGGTTTGGGACTGGAATTATTTATCCTGCAATGTATGCAATGGCGGGATCAGCCTGGATAGAAGGAGGACGAAAATCGTTTAATGCCATGTATGTTGCAGCAAACCTTGGTGTGGCAATCGGATCAGCCTTGGGAGGCTTTGTGGCTGATTATTCGTTCCAATATATTTTCTATGCCAATACATTTATGTTTTTGCTGTTTTTCTTGCTTGCTGTATTTGGATACCGAGGAATTTCAGATGTGGCTCCCGCAAAAGCAACGGGTGCCAAAAATTCATATTCTTTTTGGAACCAGCCCCATCTGCGGGCTCTGCTCATTCTTTGTGCAGGTTATGCACTTTGTTGGATTGCTTATGTTCAGTGGTCGACGACGATATCATCTTATATACAGGAATTTCATATTTCTTTAACCAGTTACGGCCTGCTATGGACGATTAACGGAGCTTTGATTGTGGCTGGGCAGCCGCTGATAAAGCTCTTTATTAAATATTTTGCAAAAACCTTGAAGACCCAGATGATCATCGGGACTGTTTTTTTCATCGGGGCATTTATGTTGGCATCATACGCACATGATTTTTCAGGTTTTGCAGCAGGAATGGTGATTTTAACGATCGGTGAAATGTTTTTTTGGCCTGCTGTGCCAACGGTTGCTTTTAACCTTTCTCCAAAAGGAAAGGAAGGATTTTACCAGGGAATTGTCAACAGTACCGCTACCGGAGGGAGAATGGTCGGACCTCTGCTCGGCGGTATGCTCGTTGACCTCTATGGAATGTCCCTTTTATTTATGGTTTTGATCGGGTTGATTATTCTTTCTATACTGACAACATTAGTTTATGATCGCGATTTAAATAAGGAGGAAACCTCACATACGGTATAAGCCAATTTTTATATTAATATTTAAGCAGTTTAAGGACAGTTTGCGAAGAAACGGAAGGCGAAGTGTCCTTAATATGATTTAAAAGGACAGTTTGCGTTGAAACAGAAGGCGAAGTGTCCTTAATACGATTTAAAAGGACAGTTTGCGTTGAAACAGAAGGGGAAGTGTCCTTAATATGATTTTAAAGGACAGTTTGCGAAGAAACGGAAGGCGAAGTGTCCTTAATATGATTTTAAAGGACAGTTTGCGAAGAAACGGAAGGTGAAGTGTCCTTAATATGATTTTAAAGGACAGTTTGCGGAGAAACGGAAGGCGAAGTGTCCTTAATATGATTTTAAAGGACAGTTTGCGGTGAATTAGAAGGCTAAGTGTCCTTAATATTTTTTAAAAGGACATTTCCCGGTGAAAACGATGGTGAAATGTCCTTAATCATTTTTAAAGGACATTTTCCAAGAAAACCGAAGGCAAAGGGTCCTTAATATCCTCCCCCTCAGGAATAAAATCAGCAATAACAGTGAAAACTGAATTTGCCAGCAGGATGACTTGCATCATATTGGAAAGTTTAATAAAATAACCGTATACCAATTTTGATATGGCAAATGACATTGAAGAGGAATAGTAATGAGTGTGATTCCGTGCCAAGAGAGTTGACGGCTGGTGAAAGTCAACCGGAGAACATCATGAACTCGCCTCCTGAGTTGCAAGCGTGAAATCAAGTAATGCTTGCCGTTTTCTGCGTTAAGGAGACTTAAAGTGAGTGTTTTGTTTACACTAATGTGGGTGGTACCGCGGGAAGATTCATACATAATCCTCTCGTCCCTTTTCTAGGGATGGGAGTTTTTTATTTTTATTTCCATAATTATAAGGATTAACTGGTAAAAAAGCGTGAAGGACAAAGCGCTTGCGCTTTTTAAAATTAGGAGGAAACGAAAATGAGCTTTGATCATCAGCAAATAGAGAAAAAATGGCAAAAAATGTGGGAAGAAGAAAAAACATTTAAAACGGGTGAGGAAAAAGGAAAACGCAAATTTTATGCGTTAGATATGTTCCCTTATCCATCTGGAGCCGGTCTCCATGTTGGACATCCAGAAGGATACACAGCAACAGATATCCTTTCACGCTTAAAACGGATGCAGGGCTATAACGTTCTTCATCCAATGGGCTGGGATGCTTTTGGGCTTCCGGCAGAGCAGTATGCCTTAGATACCGGGAACGATCCAGCTGATTTTACAAAGATAAATATTGACAACTTCCGCCGCCAAATTAAGTCCCTCGGTTTTTCATACGATTGGGACAGGGAAGTAAATACGACGGATCAAAATTACTATAAATGGACACAATGGATTTTCTTAAAGCTATACGAAAAAGGCCTTGCCTACATTGACGAAGTAGCGGTTAACTGGTGCCCTGCACTTGGTACGGTTTTGGCAAATGAAGAGGTTATAGATGGAAAAAGTGAACGGGGAGGACACCCGGTTGAACGCCGTCCAATGAAGCAATGGATGCTGCGGATCACGGCTTATGCAGACCGTCTTCTTGAAGATTTGGATGAATTGGATTGGCCTGAAAGCATAAAGGATATGCAGCGTAACTGGATCGGCCGTTCCGAAGGTGCCGAGGTTACATTTAAAATAGAAGGACACAATGAAACCTTTACCGTTTTCACCACACGCCCGGATACATTATTTGGAGCTACCTATGCGGTTCTTGCTCCTGAGCATGCCATTGTTGCCAAAATCACAACATCTGAACAAAAAGCAGCAATTGAAGCCTATCTTGATAAAATTAAGAGCAAAAGTGATTTGGAAAGAACGGATCTTGCCAAAGAAAAAACAGGCGTGTTTACGGGGGCATATGCGATCAATCCGGTAAACAATGAACAAATGCCGATCTGGATAGCTGATTACGTTCTCGCGTCCTATGGAACGGGGGCAATTATGGCGGTACCTGCTCATGATGAACGCGACTATGAATTTGCTAAACAATTCAGTCTCCCGATCCGCGAAGTAGTTGCAGGAGGAGATATCGAGAAAGAAGCGTATGCCGGTGATGGCGAACATATTAATTCCGGTTTTTTAAACGGTTTAAATAAAATCGATGCCATTCAAAAAATGATCAACTGGTTAGAAGAGAAAGGAATTGGCGCAAAGAAAGTCACCTACCGCCTGCGCGATTGGCTGTTCAGCCGCCAGCGTTACTGGGGTGAACCGATTCCAGTTATCCATTGGGAAGACGGCACAATGACAGCTGTTCCGGAAGATCAGCTTCCGTTAACACTTCCGAAAACGACAGAAATTAAACCATCTGGAACGGGTGAGTCTCCGCTTGCCAACATTTCAGAATGGGTAAATGTCACTGATCCGGCAACCGGAAAAAAAGGTCGGCGTGAAACGAACACAATGCCGCAATGGGCTGGCAGCTGCTGGTATTATTTACGTTATATCGATCCAAATAATGACCAGGAACTGGCTTCACCAGAAAAATTAAAAGCATGGCTTCCTGTCGACATTTATATCGGGGGTGCAGAGCATGCAGTGCTGCATTTACTCTATTCCCGCTTCTGGCATAAATTCTTATATGATATTGGCGTTGTCCCAACAAAAGAGCCATTCTTTAAGCTATTTAACCAAGGAATGATCCTAGGTGAAAATAATGAAAAAATGAGCAAATCGAAAGGCAACGTTGTAAACCCTGATGATATTGTGACCAGCCATGGGGCTGACACTCTCCGCTTGTATGAAATGTTTATGGGGCCGCTCGATGCATCAATCGCATGGTCCACAAATGGTCTTGACGGGTCACGCCGCTTCCTTGATCGGATTTGGCGCTTATTTGTAGAAGAAAACAATTCTTTAAATCCGAAAATTCAAGAGAACGAAGAAGCAGCCAATCTCGATAAAACCTATCACCAAACAGTTAAAAAGGTAACAGAGGATTTGGAAGGGTTGCGCTTTAACACAGCTATCTCACAAATGATGGTATTTATCAATGAAGCCTACAAATCAACAGTACTTCCAAAGAAATATATGGAGGGCTTTGTAAAATTGCTTTCCCCAATTTGTCCTCACCTTGCGGAAGAACTATGGGAAAAGCTTGGACATTCGAATACAATTTCGTATGAAGCATGGCCTGCATATGATGAGTCAAAATTAATCGATAATGAAGTGGAAATCGTCATTCAAGTTAACGGAAAAGTAAGACATAAGCTTACTGTGCCGAACGATGCAAGCAAAGAATTACTTGAACAGCTGGCAATGGATGATGAAAAAGTTAAAGAACTGATTGAAGGCAAAACAGTCCGTAAAGTCATTACGGTACCAAGCAAATTAGTAAATATCGTAGCGAATTAAAGAAATGCACAAGCGCCTGGAATAGGCGCTTGTGGTTTTAAAAAGGGGGATTTAAATGCCGGAGTTAAATATCATTACTCCTGAAGAACTGAAGAAAAAGCTAGAGGCAGGGGAGAAACTCGAGCTTGTTGATGTCAGAGAAGATTATGAAGTAGCTCAGGGGATGATCCCGGGGGCAAAACACATTTCGATGGCTGAAATACCAGCCAGCCTCGATTACTTTGACAAAAATAAAGAGTATATCTTTATTTGCCGCTCAAGCCGAAGAAGCGAAAATGTCTGTTTGTTCATGCAGGATCAAGGATATAAAGTCCGAAATATGATCGGCGGTATGCTGGAGTGGACAGGAGAAACGATTTAGTTTTCACCATTTCAAAAGCTCAAGTACTCTTGTTAAAGAGTCTTGGGCTTTTTTTTATGGGGAAAAACAAATTCACCGGTTTCGGGAGTGGACAGGCTTTTCCATTCTTGCGACACGGGACATTGCGGATTGCTGAGCAATCTGATCAGCTGTTTTCTGGTGATTATTGCCGCCGCTTCTCCCTATAAAGAGCATGATAATTCCCATGATTAATAATGGGATTATATTGATAACAGCCAATATTTCCCCTTTAAAATCGGAGCCAATCCATAATCCATGAATCGTTACCATCATATAAAGAATCGGATTAAGGGCATGCAATTTCCGCCATCTCAGATAGCCGATTTTTTTGCGCAGCTTAGATGTAATGATCGTTATAATTAAAAAATAAAAAGAAAGCGTTCCTAAGGCCATTGGAATTGTTTTATACGTTGTTTTAAACGGAATAAACAGTTCAGTCCATTTAAATCCAATAAATGAATCAATCATTAATACCCCTAAATGTCCACATACAAGGATGAGCGCCCAGTTTGACAGAGTTTCATGAAAGTATATGACTCCATTCATTTTCTTTTTTCTTTTTTTCTGAACCTGGGAATAGAGGCCAATAATAACTGACAGATAAAGGAGTAAATAGGCGACTGTTCCTGTTGCCCGAATTGTAAACCATTCAAGCATCTGCATGGTCCTTTCCTCCTTTCCATATTTCTTTTGTTCTGCTGATTAAAACTCCTTTTTCCCCTTTCCTTGAAATCCAGGCTTTCCCTTGCTCTTCTCCTAAAAGCAGAGTAACTTTTGCCCAGACATCGGCTTCCATAGCAGTAGGGGCTGTAACGGTTGCGGAAACGATCCCGCTTTTTGAAGGTGCTCCTGTGTGTATATCAATGAGGTGATGGTTGTGTTCCCCATTAATTTTCCACTTTCTTTTTAAGCTTGTAGAGGTCGCAACTGCCCCTCTTGAAATTTGAATGCCATCAATCATGCTTTTCGGATCAAATGGATCCTCAATTCCGATATTTAATGCCCTTGGCAAAGTTCCGAAGACCCGGATATCTCCTCCAACATTAATAAAGCCGGATCCATATGCTGTTAACAGCTCAGCAGCCTGATCGATCACCCAGCCTTTTGCGATGCCACCTAAATCGATTTTTGTATGCAAAAAGACCGTTTGGTTCCTTTCATCTAATTCATAAGGCAGAGCAAACTCTGGTGCTGGAAGCGAAATGTTTGCCCTTTCGATGTCTTGATCTTTTATATATTCAATTGATTTGTTATAGCCGCTATTTTCAAGTGCCCCCAGAATGCCGGGATTAAATATCCCATTTGTTTCCCGGAAAAACGCCAATGCGTTTTTTAAGATAGAAAACATCGTGCTTGAAACGCCGATTTCCTTTCCAATTTGGCGGTTTAGCCGCATGAGTTCACTATCCTCTTTAAAACGGCTGCAAGTATCTTCGGTTAATGCAAACAGCTTGTAAACCGGCATAAGATCATTGGCAAAAAGTTCGTGAGTAATTGAAATTCGTACCATGGTGCTCATTGAATTGAATTGATAATTATTCATCAGGTTCCACCTGTCGTCGTATCAAAATTTTGGTGATGCCCGGAAAACCCTCGGCCTCCATCAGCAAATCCGCCGTTATTTTGCGCCGCTCCGCTGTTATCAAAAGTGGATCTGGAATTGTCTTGAAAAGGCTGATCATCACTGGAAGAGTTCTGAGATGACCCAGTGTTATCATCCCAAGAGTTTTGAGATGACTCATTGTCATCACTAAATGAATTTTCGTCATTTTCGTTTGACTGCTGCGGCGGTGACTGTTGATTCGAATTTTGTCCAGCAGCAGGTGTCTGGCTGACGATTTTATTATTTTGTTTTGTCTTAGCTGGAGTTGTTAATCCAAGGTATGATACCATTCCTGCAACAAGCGCGACGCTCCCAAAGCTGACTCCCCAGGAGGTAAATTGCTTTTTGTCCAATTGGAAGGCTCCTTTCGAAAAAGATTCTTTTATTAAATAACTTCTATTAATAAAAAGGTAAACAGAAAAATGAATTTGTTTATCTATATTTGTACTCTACATCCTAAATCTTAAAATTTTCTTAAATTTTCCCCTTCAACTATGTTGGTAACAACAGATATTCATAATCAGTAATTATAAAATTCAGAAAATAGGAAAAGATGTTAATGAAAGGGGAGGAGCAGGATGATCCAAGTTAAATTATTTGACCGGGAGCATGAAAAGGATTTGGAAAAAGAAATGAATCGTTTTTTAAAAGGGCTTGATGAGAGAAAATTAGTAGATATTAAATATAATGTAGCCGCCATTCCGGAAGAGGATGAAGAAGAACAAATCTATTGTTTTACAGCCATGATTATTTATCGGTCATAACCATTGATTATGACCGATTCTTTATTTTTTTTAAAGATATCTGGATTCGTTAAGACGGCCTTTGTTTCTTTCTCTTTTTTATGATCGGTATGCCATTCAGAATAAACCAAAACAAGATCGGACTTAGGATATTAAAGCCAAATACAGACCCGACGATTACCCATAAAAACCATTTCGCATTCAATACATATTCATACAGCCAGCTATGATAAAAGTTCAATGAGGACACCTCGCTATTCTATTCTTATCCGCAAGTTTTACTTTCATACGGGAGAATGAATAATTTTATTGGCTTTTGTAAAAATTAAGCAGGCAGATCGATAACCAAATAGAAGAGGTAATCTCATGGAAATGGATTTAGAACAGTTGCTCAAACAGGAATTTTCAGCGAATTATGATGATAATATCAAAATCCTAACGGATATTTTTTCAGATCAACATGATTTAATTTCGAGAGATTTCTATTTCCACGAAAAAAGTAATGTGAAGATGATGTGTTTTTATATTGATGGGTTAGTGAATACAACGATTATCGAATCTGCAATTGAAGTGTTTCACTATAAGGCTTCTAAATTATTTCAAAATCAAAACCAAGAGTCTATCTCTTTCTATCGAAATATGCCTGAGAAAATTAAAGAACATATTCTGAATTCACATGACTTGAAAATCAGAAAAAAAGTTCAAGATGCAGTTGGTGCGATTCTTTCCGGTAATACGATTTTTATTATTGAAAAATGCAATCAAGTCTTGGAGGTTTCATCAAAAGGATGGTCGGAAAGGACTGTAACAGAACCGCAGACAGAGCAGGTTGCAATCGGCCCTCGCGATGGCTTTACGGAAAACCTGCGCATAAATACATCTCTTGTCAGAAGAAGGATTAAAGATCCTAATTTGGCAGTCAAGTCGTTTGAGATCGGGAAAAAATCAAAGACTACTATAAACATCGTTTATCACAAAAAAACGGTAAAAAAAGGACTGGTGGAGGAGGTAACCAAAAGGCTGAATGATATCCAGATAGATGGAATCATAGACTCCGGCTACGTTCTGGAATTTATTGAGGATGCGCCTTTTTCACCATTTACGACCGTCCAAAGTACGGAGAGGCCCGATAAAGTGGCTGCATCCATTCTTGAAGGCAGAGTCGCCGTCTTTGTTGACAACTCACCGTTCGTATTAATTCTCCCTACTTATTTTTGGCAATACCTGCAAGCAAGTGATGATTATTATACAAAGTATTTTTCAGGTACTTTTTATCGGCTGATTCGCTTTTTTGCCTTGCTCATCAGCCTTGTTTTAACCTCCATTTATGTAATGCTGGTCAGTTTTCACCAGGAAATGATTCCGACAGGATTGGCATTAACGATTGCAGCCGGGAGAGATGTTGTTCCGTTTCCTGTCCTGCTCGAAGCTCTTATCATGGAGATTGCCTATGAATTAATCCGAGAGGCAGGCTTAAGGATGCCAAAGACGGTTGGTCAGGCTGTCAGTATTGTAGGGTCGCTGGTCATTGGGCAAGCAGCTGTGCAGGCGGGAATTGTCTCACCGTTTATGGTGATTATCGTTGCGATTACCGGGATTGCCTCCTTCGCCATTCCCAATTATGAGGCGTCATTTTCAATCAGGCTTATTCGTTTTCCTCTGTTAATTGCCTCCGGGACGTTTGGGCTGCTCGGCTTTTCTGCTGTTTTAACGTTAATCCTCATACACGCGGTATCATTAAGATCCTTTGGAGAAGCTTTCTTGGCACCGATTGCCCCAATTAACCCGACAGACCAAAAAGATGTGTTTATCCGTTTTCCTTGGTGGAGAATGAACAGTCAGCCGAAACTTGCTGAAGGTGCGGAAGATCGATTGGGGGGGAACCAAGTCCCTCAGCCGCCTAATAAAAACTAAAAAAAGCAGTATAGTTTGCTTATAGCAGGAATCAACATGATTCTTCAGCGAGGTGAAAAACATGCAGTCGAAATATAAAGTACTGCTAATGCTGCCAGTCATTGCTCTTGTTATTTCCGGATGCAGTGTTGGAAAACGGGAATTGAATGATTTAGCAATTGTGATGGCTGTTGGACTTGATAAAGGAAAAAATGGTCAAATCAAGATCACCACCCAAATAGCAAGACCGGGAGATGCCCGAGGCCAAACCGGGGCACCTTCCGCACAAACGGGGGATGCTGTATGGTCAGCTTCTGCAGAAGGAGAAACCCTCTTTCAAGCCATTCGCAATTTATCAACATACTCATCTAGAAGAGTGTTTTGGGCGCACAATTTTATCATTGTTATTAATGAAAAATTAGCGAAACAAGGGATAAGGGACATTATTGATTTTTTTACCCGCAATCCTGAGCTTCGAATGAGGACATGGGTGGTGGTAACACCCGATCAAGCAAGCACGGTTGTTTCAACGCTGACTGGTTTAGAAGTAGTCCCTGGAGAAGCATTAGATAAGCTGTTTCGCTATACTACTGTTTCCGTTAAAGCACCAAAAACACAAATGCTTGATTTACAAGCAGCTTATTTAAGTGATAGTTCTCAGCCGGTGCTGGCAAGAGTGAAACTGATCGACCGGGGAGTTTCCAATAAAAAGCCCGGACAGGCAGGTGCTTATGAACAAATTGAGCTGGCCGGAGCGGGTGTCTTTAAAAAGGATAAGCTTGTGGGAACGTTGATGCCAGGCGAGGTTTCGGGACTGCTTCCCTTTATTGAACCATTGAATACCCGGGTATTGATACTGAAATGTCCTCAAGAAAAAACAAAAAAAATGACGGTTGAGGTAAAAAATCAAAAATTTTTTATAACACCTTCTTTAAAAAATAATAAACCTTTTTATACGATTTCGTACTCGACTACTGGAAGTGTAGTTGAATCAGATTGTCCGTATTCCATTTATAATATAAAAACGGAAAAAGCGCTAAAACGTGAAATGGAAAACGTTCAAAAGAAAGAAATAGAAATTGTTTTAAATAAATCCATAAAAGAATATCAATCTGATTTTCTTGAACTCGGCAAGGTGTTTATGAATAAATATCCCAGTGAATGGAGGAAAATGGAGAGGAAGTGGGAAGGGGTCTTTCCTGCAACAGAATATACAATTAAGTCGAAAGCGGAGATAAGAGATGCTGTTTTACTTTTGAAGCCGACAAAACAAGGAGGAGGTACAAACAGGTAAAATGAAAGTAGGAATATCAAACAGCATGTTTATCGCATTAATCATAAATTTGGTTTACCCCAAAGGGATCGGCTTAACACAAGGGTCCATGGCCAGAGAAGTGGGAAGTGATATGTGGATTTCCTCTTTTTTTTCAGCGCTCCAAGGTTCTCTCGTCATGCTTTTGACTGTTTTTATTATTCGCAAAGCCCCCAAATTTAATATATTTGAACAAAGTGAACTTCTATTAGGAAAATGGTTCGGGAAATTAATCTGCGTTATTGGATTTTGCTTTTTTTTAGGTGCAAGCGGAGCCGTTTTTATCACCTTTGTTTACCATTTAAAAGATTACTTTTTGCCGGAGGCACCGACTGTTATTTTTGTGATCGCCGGCATGATTATGGGGATATTCGGTCTTTACCATGGAATAGAAGTGATTGCCAGGCTGGCAATTATTGGGGTGTTTTCCATTGCAATCTTTAATGTCATTTTGTTCATGGGTTCAGTTTCCAACTTCGATATAAGGGAGCTGATGCCTGTACTTCGTCATGGATTCGTTCCAACGTTGTGGGCAAGCCGTTTTAATAACACCGATTGGGCGATGTCAACCATGATGGCAGCTATCCTCTTACCGATCGTAAACAATCAGCAGCAATGGGGGAAATCTGGTCGCAGGGGCATCCTTCTCGGATTTTTGATTGTTGTCATTTGGCCATTCCTGGAGGCTGGCGTGTTAACACCAGAGGTAACGGCCCAATATATTGTCTCTTGTATGCAAATGGCCCGAAGTGCAGAAATCGGCTTATTTATTCACCGTTATGAGATGATTATGGTTGCCCTGTTTGCCATTTCCGTGCTATCGCAAATTATGATTACATTCTATTGTGCAACGGTTTCGATTAAAAAGTTATTTGGATTTAAAAATGAAAAACCTGTTATTATCCCTGTCAGTATGATTGTGAGTGCTTTCGGATATTGGGTTGTTCTTGATCACCAGCGGGCAATCAATTATTTGGAAACATCCTGGGTGACCATTTCGATGGCAATCGGTTATGGTCTGCCCATCTTTTTGGCGATACTTGGTTTTTTATTCAAGAAAAAGTTAATAGCAAGCCGTGCAGAACAAAGCCCTAACCAATAAATTTAACTGGCTAGGGCTATTCATTTTATAGGGATTTTGCGCAGCAGACTGCATTTCCTCCTGCCAGGCGTCCTGTCACCATGGCTGCGGTAATATTATAACCGCCGGTATATCCGTGCACATCAAGGATTTCTCCGCAAAAATAAAGTCCCTTCATGAGTTTGGAAGCCATCGTTTTCGGCTCAATCTCTTTAACAGATACACCCCCGCCTGTTACAAATGCTTTTTCCAGCGGAAGGGTTCCGTTAACTTTAAACGTAAAATGCTTGCAGTTTTTGGCAAAGGCACGAATGCTTTCATTGGGAATCGTTCCGCCTTGCTCATTTACATCGATTTTACTTTGCTCAAGAAGAAAGAGAAGATACCGCTCTGGAAGATAACCTTTTAAAATGTTTTTAATGTTTTTTTTCGGTTCATCCTTAATCAGCTTTACCAATTCTTGAAAAACAGCTTCTTCCGTTTTGTCAGGGAGAACATCAAGGCTCATCGTTGCTTCATTTAACTTCCACTTTTTCATCGCCTTAATGACAAATTGGCTGCAGCGCAGGACGGCCGGGCCGCTGAGCCCAAAATGAGTGAAAATCATATCCATCCGGTGAGAAATAAGCGGCTTTCCTTTTGGATTTAGAACGCTTAAAGTGATATCTCTTAATGACAGACCTTGTAATGTTTTTGCCTTTATAAACGGTTCATTGGAAGTAACCGGTACTTCTGTCGGATACAGCTCAGTAATGGTATGCCCTGCTTTCTCCGCCCAAGCGTACCCGTCCCCGGTAGAACCGGTATGAGGAACAGACTTACCGCCGGCTGCAACGACAACAGCTTTTGTACGTATTTTATTTCCATCGGTCAAGAGGACTGAAGATACAGCACCATTTTCATAAACAATCTCTTTTACAGAAGAGTTTTTAAAAACCCTGACATTCAGTTTTTCTAACTTTGCTAAAAGGGCATTGACAACAGATTGAGCATCATTGGAAGCAGGAAACATCCGCCCGTGGTCCTCTTCTTTTAGAGTGACTCCTAAATTCTCAAAAAATCGGATAATATCTTCATTATTAAAAATTGAAAAAGCACTGTATAGAAATTTTCCGTTTCCTGGAAGGTGTTTAATCACTTCATCAATGGGAAGCCGATTGGTTACATTGCAGCGTCCTCCGCCGGAGATTGCCAGTTTTCTGCCCAGTTTGTCTCCTTTATCAATGAGCAGAACTTTGGCGCCTTTTTCTCCGGCGGCAATTGCTGCCATTAATCCAGAAGGTCCGCCGCCGATGACGATTACATCATATTCCATCATTTTCACCTCTATTTTACGATTTTTACAATAAGGGTAAACTAATTATATGTAAGCGTTCTAAACGATAAAATTTAATCTGTTTGTTATAGCGCCGTTTGAAAAGAAGTTGTACACTACTAATAGTGTGCAAAAAAACCTCATTTTTTCCTAGGAGAAGAGATTATATGTCGTCAAAGCTTTTAAGAGGGACGTTTATTTTAACCATAGGAACCATTCTTTCTAAAATAATCGGTTTATTTTATGTTATACCATTTTATCAAATTGTAGGAAAGCATGGGACACAGCTTTATAACTACGGATATGTTCCGTATACGATCTTTATAAGTATTGCCACAGCTGGTGTTCCGCTTGCCGTTTCCAAATTTATTTCAAAATATAATGCTTTGGAAGAATACGCTGTCGGAAGAAAGCTGTTTAAATCAGGATTAGTGATTATGATGTTAACAGGCTTTGCTTCTTTTTTGGTCATGTATTTTGCATCGCCTTTGTTGGCAGAAATGAGCATTGGCAGCGACAAAAAACACGCGTTTAGTATCGATGAAGTTACAACTGTTATGCGGGCAGTAAGCTGGGCCTTGATCGTCGTTCCGTTTATGAGTTTAATCAGAGGCTTCTTCCAGGGACATCAATCGATGGGGCCGTCTGCCGTTTCACAGGTAGTCGAACAGATCGTCCGGATTCTATTTACCTTGGCAGGAGCCTATGTTGTTTTGCAGATGATGCACGGCGGAATTGTGAATGCAGTAAGTGTCTCAACTTTTGCCGCTTTTATTGGTGCGCTTGGCGGTTTAGCTGTCCTTTTTTGGTATTGGTTTACTAGAAAACGCTACTTGGATGAGCTTTTATTACAAGACAAAGGAACTGTTAATATTTCATTGCCGCAGATTTATAAAGAAATTTTTATTTATGCAGCTCCATTTGTTTTTGTCGGGATCGCAAACCCTTTATATCAATTTATTGATCAAATCACGTTTACTCGGGCAATGGATGCGATTGGGCAAACAAAATTGGCAGATACGGCTTTTTCTATTTTAAACTTTGAATCACAAAAAATCGTGATTATTCCGGTTTCGCTTGCAACCGCCTTTTCATTAACCCTTGTTCCGAGTGTTACGAAGGCATTTGTGGCGAATGACCGGAAAGATATGACCCATCAGCTGGATCAAGCGTTTCAAGTTTTATTGTTTTTAACGCTTCCGGCAGTGCTTGGTTTATCGCTATTAGCAGAACCTATTTATACGGTATTTTATGAGCACGATCCGCTTGGTATTGCTGTGTTAAGGACATATGCCCCAGTTGCCGTCTTATTTGCTCTATATCAGGTTACCGCGGCTATATTGCAGGGAATCAACGAGCAGCGCTTTACAATATTGAGTTTACTTTTTGGGCTTTTACTAAAACTAAGCTTAAATATACCGTTAATTAAAGCAATGGAAACACAGGGGGCGGTTTTAGCAACAGCGATTGGCTACACTGCTTCTATCATTATTAATTTAGTTGTCATTAAGATGTACTCGCGCTATCCATTCCGCCTTGTACTGCGGAGATGTACGTTAATTGTTATGTTTTCAGGAGTAATGTGGGCTGCTACAGAAATGACATTAAAGCTCTTAGAACTGTTCCTAAATCCTGAATCAAAAGCTCAATCAATGATTATGATTATAATTTGTGTATTTGTAGGGGCAGGAATTTATTTTTATTTAGGTCTAAAGAGCAAACTTGCCTATCGTTTATTTGGCAGCAGAATCGAACGGATCACTCGAAAATTGCGGCTGCCCGTCTAAGTTATTAACTAAAGCAGGTGTTAACATGAGAATTGATAAAATGCTGGCCAATCTTGGCTATGGAAGCCGAAAAGAAGTAAAAAAGCTGTTAAAGGACGGCGCTGTCCGGATTAATGACATTGTTGTTAAGGACTCCAAACAGCATGTTGACCCAAACAACGAGACAGTCACGCTTTACGGTGAAAAGGTTGAATATAAAGAATATATTTACTTGATGATGAATAAGCCTCCCGGGGTGCTTTCTGCCACCGAGGATAATAGAGGAGAGACGGTCATTGATTTACTGGAAATGGAAGATCAAGTGTATGAACCGTTTCCTGTTGGCAGGCTTGATAAGGATACCGAAGGGCTGCTGTTGATTTCCAACGACGGTCAGCTTGCTCATCGGCTCCTGTCACCAAAAAAACATGTCCCAAAAACGTATTTTGCTGTTATCGACGGTGAAGTGACCGAAAATGATGTTGCAGCCTTTGAAAAAGGGGTCATATTAGATGACGGCTATGTTACCAAACCCGGAGAATTAAAGATTCTGAAATCTGGTATTCGTTCCGATATTGAGTTAACCATTACGGAAGGGAAATTTCATCAAGTAAAAAGGATGTTCGAAGCAGTCGG
Organism: uncultured Bacillus sp.; assembly: GCA_964484065.1. Classification (GTDB taxonomy): domain Bacteria; phylum Bacillota; class Bacilli; order Bacillales; family Cytobacillaceae; genus JAEVLT01. The sequence goes on along the minus strand of CAZAEW010000010.1, from coordinate 41,484 downwards.
AAAGCGGGTTGTTTATTTAAAACGGATCACAATGGGGCCTCTCTTGCTTGATGAAACACTTGAACTTGGTGAATACCGGGAGCTGACAGAAGAAGAAGTGGAATTGCTTCAGAACTATCAAGTTAAATAAAATATCAAAAAAGCCGCTTGATCATCTATAAGATGAAGCGGCTTTTTTGATATTTAAGCTTCTGTTACGCTTTTTCGGTATTCATTTGTAAACCAGTCATGACGTTTCCTTCTTCAACTTCAGTTCCAGCTGGATTTGGATGGAATTCATTCTCCATCTTGGAAACAACGACTGTTGCAACACCGTTGCCAATTAAATTGGTAATCGCGCGTGCCTCAGACATAAAGCGGTCTACACCAAGTAGTAAGGCAATCCCTTCAACAGGAATCGATGGGAACGCTGAAAGTGTCGCAGCAAGAGTAATAAACCCGGAACCGGTAACCCCCGCGGCTCCTTTGGAAGTCAGCATGAGAATCCCAAGCAGTGTAATTTGATGCCAAAGAGTCAAATCAACACCGTATGCCTGTGCGATAAATAGCGCTGCCATCGAAAGATAGATGGCAGTACCGTCAAGGTTAAAGGAATAACCTGTCGGGACTACAAGTCCGACAACAGATTTGGAACAGCCAAATTTTTCAAGACGCTCCATCAATTTTGGCAGAGCAGACTCAGAAGAAGAAGTGCCTAATACGAGAAGAATCTCCTCTTTTATATAAGCAATAAATTTAAAAACGTTAAATCCGTATAATTTTGTAACAAGGCCTAAAACGATCGCGATGAAAAGGAACATTGTGATATAAACACTTCCCATCAGCTTTCCTAATGAAACTAATGAACCGAGACCAAAATTTCCAATCGTATAAGCCATAGCGCCGGCTGCCGCAATTGGTGAAAATTTCATCACAATGTTTACAATTTTAAAAAATACTTCTGCAAAATGTTCGAAAAGGGAAATGATTGGTTTGCCTTTTTCACCTAACATCGATGTGGCAATCCCAAATAGAACGGCAAAAAACAGAATTGGCAGCAAATCCCCTTTTGCCAAGGCGGCCACAATATTGTCCGGAATGATTCCTAAAATAAAATCGATCGCCCCGTGGCTGGTTTCTTTTGCCTGCTGTGTAAATTGAGAGATGTCTCCTCCTTTGACCGCATGAATGTTAAAACCGGAACCAGGTTTGATGACATTCACGATTAACAGCCCAATTGCAAGTGCAAAGGTGGAGATGATTTCAAAATAAAGAAGCGCTTTTCCCCCGATTCGGCCAACTTTTTTTACATCACCCATATTTCCGATTCCAATGACAATTGTAAAAAATACAATGGGTGCAATAAGCATTTTAATCAGTTTAATAAAAATATCTGCTAATACTTTCAACTCTGCTCCGAATTTTGGAAACAGAAAGCCAATTATTATACCGATAATAATACCTGTCAGCACTTGAACAGTTAAATTTTTAAAGCTTAATTTCACTTTGCCTCTACCCCTCTGAAAATATTAGAATAAATAAAATTGCCTCTTTTTTGTATGTTAGTCGAAGATTCAGATAATGACAGTATTTTGGTCATATTGTTCTTAATGTTCTTATTGTTATATAACAGATTTTTTCTGTGGGATCTGTATTATTATTAAGGGTAGTAATTGGCTTTGAAAGACTAATATATTAATATAAGAATATAAACAACATTCTTAATTTATTTTTCGAAAAGAAGGGGAATAACCGTGTCATTGAAAGTCATTTTAGTAGAAGATGATCCAATGGTTCAGGAAGTCCACCGTCAATTTATTGAAAGAATTGACGGATTTGAGGTGGCAGGTATAGCATCGAATGGACTGAATGGAATAGAATTAGCCCGAGACTGTACGCCGGATCTTGCAATTGTTGATTTATATATGCCTTATTTAGGCGGCTTGGAAATGTTAAAAGAAATTCGTTCTGAGGGTCTTGAAATTGATATTATTGCGATAACTGCTGCCAGTGATATGGAAACCATCCATCATGTTCTGCAGCAAGGAGCCATTGATTATATCATCAAGCCTTTTACGTTTGAAAGAATCAAAAAATCATTTGAAAACTACAGGTCCTACAAAATGATGCTGAATGAGAAAAAAAATCTTACTCAGCAGGAATTGGACCGTCTGCGATATATGAAAACGAGTGAAACAAAAGAAAGTTTTCTCCTGCCAAAAGGTCTGAACGGAAATACGCTCCAAAAGATAGTTGACTTTATTTCCATCGAGCGGGATCCGGTTTCAGCTGAAGAGGTGGCAGAAGGAATTGGCATTGCCAGAGTGACCGCTCGAAGATATCTTGATTTTTTGGAAAAAGAAGGTCAGGTGAAAATTCATGTTCAGTATGGCGGGGTTGGCAGACCGGTGAATCGTTATCAAATTGGATGATCAGTTTCAATTGAAAGAGGGAAAAAAGTGGGGCTCGGATGGGACTTACGGTTAAGAAAACCGAAATGGAGATTGCAAACAACGATTGCGCTGCTTGTCTGTGTTGTAGTGCTCATGGCGCTTTTCGCAACAGATATCTTAATAAGTGCAAGAATTACAAAAGAAACCGAAAATAATCTGACTGAAAAAGCAACGGACATCGCCAGAATGACTGCAAAAAATCCAATTGTCATTGAAGGGTTAAAAAATCATAAAAAAGAAGACAAGATTCAAGGAGCTGCTGAGGAGATCAGGCGTATCACAAAGGTAGAATTTGTAGTCGTCATGGATATGAACGGAATCAGAAAGTCGCATCCCAATCGAAAAAGAATAGGAGAACACTTTGTCGGCGGGGATGAGGCTGCCGTTTTGCAGGGAAAAGAACATATTTCAATTGCGAAGGGAACCCTGGGAGTATCATTACGATCTTTTACCCCTGTGTTTGACGATCATCATAAGCAAATAGGTGCGGTTGCAGTCGGTATATTGATAAAAAGAGTAAATAAAGCAGTGGCGCAAAGCCGGCAGATTATCTACATAAGTGCAATTTTTGGAATATTAGTTGGAATACTTGGGGCCTTATTTTTGGCAAGAAAAATTAAACAAATTCTATTTGGATTAGAACCAATTGAAATAGCCAAGCTTTTGGAAGAACGGAGTGCGATGCTGCAGTCAGCTAAGGAAGGGATATTGGCGCTTGATTCTTCCGGCCGCATTAGGCTTGTTAATAATGAAGCGATTCGATTGTTTCAAGCTGCCGGTTTCCGCAAAAATCCCGCAGGAGAAATGCTTGAGAATTTTATTCCCGGTACGAAATTGACGCATGCCTTGGAAACTGGGGAATATCAAGTAAATCAGGAACAGGTTTTAAATGGCATTACGATCTTAGTGAATCAAGCACCGGTTATTGTAAAAGGAAAAATTGCCGGTGCCATTCTTACATTTCGCGATAAAACAGAAATCAAGCAATTAGCAGAGCAGTTAACAGGAGCCAAACTGTATGCAGAAGCATTGCGGGCACAGTCACATGAATTTATGAATAAGCTGCACGTCATTTCAGGCTTAGTGCAAATGGAACATTATCAGGCGATTCCGGCTTATATTGAAAAATTAATTGATTTTCAACAGACGGAGCTTAAGTTTGTGATGGACAGATTCAAGGACCCTGTTCTGGCAGGATTTTTACTAGGAAAGCTTAGCTATGCAAGGGAATCAGGAGCAGAATTTACTATTAACGGCGAAGGCATTGTCCCTGAAACGGAAGAACAAGATTTGATCCATGAGGTCATTACCATTCTGGGGAATTTAATTGATAATGGGGTTGACGCTGTCAAAAACAGTGCAAGAAAATGGATTACCCTAAGGTTTGACTACTTTGAAGATGTTCTTGTCTTGGAAATTCATGATACGGGAAAAGGAATGGACGAGAATTTGCGCAAAAAAATTTTTCATAAAGGCTTTTCCACCAAAGGAGACAATCGGGGATTTGGCTTATTTCTCGTTAAACAAAGCATTGATAAAATAAAAGGAGACATTGAAGTTCACACAAATGAAGACGAGGGAACGGCATTTATTGTGACAATTCCGTATAAAGCTAAGCGATAAATGATCTGATTGAAAAAGCCGGTGAATACCGGCTTTTTCAATGAGACTATTTTTTTATTTTAACGATAAAAGAAAGTAATGTCAGCATTCCGACGGTGACCAGACAAACAATCGTGCCGATCAAATTGTCTTTATTAAACATAAAGGATACAACAATAATGAATAAAGACACCATTGCTAACAGATTTGTATAGGGATAAAACTTTAAATGAAAATCAGGTTTGTCTGATTTATAGTGTGAACGCAGTTTAATGTGTGCCCAGCAAATGAAGATCCAAATAAGCATAATCGTAAAACCGGGAATGGACATTAAATAGTTGATAACCTGATCCGGCGTTAAATAGGCAAGGAAGACCCCCATTAAAATACAAATGCTGGTAATGATAATTCCGCGCAGTGGGGTTCCTTTTGTGTTCGTTTTTAACAGGGCTTTCGGTGCCTCGCCGCTTTGAGCCATGGAATACAATGTCCGCGATGTAGCATAGATTCCAGAGTTGGCCGCAGATAGCACAGCCGTTAACAAAACAAAGTTCATGACGTTGGCAGCACCTGGAAGACCCGATAAACTAAATACCTGCACAAAGGGTGATTCTTTTCCGGTCACTTCATTCCAAGGGATGATTCCGCAAATAATTAAAATCGGGAAAATGTAAAAAATGATGACCCGCCAAATTGTTCCTTTTACGATGCGGGGTAAAACACGCTCCGCATCTTTCGTTTCTGTCACAGCGACACCAATCAGTTCAGCGCCCCCATATGAAAACATGACCACAAGGAAAGCATTCAGAGTTCCTTTTATGCCATGAGGAAAAAAGCCGCCATGGCCGATAAAATTTTGAGAAGGGCTATGAATCGAGCTTGGAACAACACCAAAAATGATGAAGCTGCCAAGAAGGATAAACGCAATTAAGGCCGCAATTTTTATTCCGGCAAACCAAAATTCAACCTCGCCATAATATTTCACTTCAAAGAGATTGATTCCAACGATGACAGCCGCACAAAGAAAACTTAACAGCCACAGAGGAAGTGACGGATACCAAAACTGCAAAAAGCTTCCTGCTGCCAATAATTCCACTACGGTCACAATAATATAATTAATCCAATAAAGCCATCCGACAATAAACGAGACTCGAAACCCAAATGCTTTAAAGACAAGATGCTGCACATTTGAATTCGGATACACAATGGCCATTTCCCCTAAAGCGGCGATGACAATAAAAAGCAGCAGCCCTCCGATTAAATAAGCAACCGTCACACTTGGGCCCGCCATTTTTAAGGTATCGGAGCTGCCCTTAAAAATTCCTGTTCCAATCATGCCGGCAAGCGCAATAAATTGCACATGTCTCGGCAGTAATTGCCTTTTTAAATTTTGTTGTTCATTTGCCATTTTTTCCTACCTTTCTAAAATCCTATTACTTTCTCTTTTCCGCATAAACGCTTTTAAGTGTTAAAGTGAATTACTATATTAATATATCATCTTAAAAGATAAAATCAACTTCATTTATGGTTTTTATAAAAAAGAATGGGCAAGATAAAAAATATTTAGATTGAAAAATGGATATGAGGGGAAATGAGCATGAAGCTGACACATGAGCAGAGGATTGAATTGCATGGCTTTAATAATTTAACGAAATCCTTAAGCTTTAATATGTATGATATATGCTACACCAAGTCGAAAGTTGAACGTGAAGCGTACCTTGAATATATTGATGAACAATACAGCGCGAAGCGGTTAACCAAAATACTAAAACATGTTTCTAAAATCATTGGCGCGCACGTTTTAAATGTTGCCAGCCAGGATTTCGAACCGCAGGGAGCAAGTGTTACCATGCTTGTTTCCGAGGGACCAGTTGAAGATGCTTCAAATGAATCTTTCGATGAATCACCAGGACCCCTGCCTGAATCTGTTGTGATGCAGCTGGACAAGAGCCATATCACTGTCCATACATATCCTGAATATCATCCGGATGAAGGAATCTGTACTTTTAGAGCAGATATTGATGTCTCAACATGCGGGGAAATCTCCCCGCTGAAGGCTTTACATTATTTGATTCGTTCATTTGATACAGATATTATGACAATTGACTATCGTGTCCGCGGTTTTACAAGGGACAAAAACGGGCATAAGCTTTTCATTGATCATGAGATTAGTTCTATCCAAAATTACATACCGGATGATGTCATCGATTTGTATTATATGATCGATGTGAATGTTTATCAGGAAAATATCTTTCATACGAAATGCAAATTAAGGGATTTTGACTTAAATAACTATCTTTTTGGCTATACAAAAGAAAAACTGACGAAGGAGGAAATTGAAACCATCACCGACAGCCTGAAAATGGAGATGGATGAAATATTTTATGGAAAAAATATCATTTAGAAATACAGAAAAACAGCATGCACTTGTGCTGCATGCTGTTGTTTTTTGAGGACTCATTATTATGAAGTGTTAATCACCTTCGTTTAATATCAAGAGGATATCTTAACTTTCTTCTTCGTGATCGTCCATTTCCCACGGCTTGGGCTAATGACCAGGTCATTATAGGCTAAGACATTCAAATCTCGTTGTATGGTGCGAGGAGTGATACCAAATTCCTCTACAAGTTCCTGTGTTGTCACAGTACCGTTTTTGGAGATAAACATGTAGATGCACTTAATACGGTTTAACATTCGGTTGGTCGAAGGTTTCAAAGAACCACTCCCTATCCTTTTTTCAAACCTATGGCAAATTCCTGCTACCGACGCCTCTTTGAAGAAAAGTCTTCAATAATATGTAGTTTTCTTCTCCACAGACAACCCCTTTTCATCGAAAGTTGCAGTGCAATCACTGTTGAGATACCTCTAACTTTATTTTACTGATTATTTCTTAAAATTTCCACCATATTGATTAAACTAATATTAAATTGTGCGAATTCCCCCCTTGCATTTCGTTATCTATACCATTATAGAAGAATGTAAGGTGAATATTCCGAACTATTAAAAAAATAAGCGTTTTTGCCTAAGATTTATACCGTATTTCAAACTTTTTATTTTTTAAAAGAAAAATGCCGGTATCTTTGCAATAATAATAATGACATATATTAAAAATAAGGAGGGTCTAAAAAGTTAATGAATATGGATTGGATGAGTGAAATTGAAATTAGAAAAGATGCACTCATTGAAGAGACACAGGAGCTTTTACATATCAAAAGTTAAATATAAAGGAGCAACAAACCATGAAATGGGCTATTATAAATGGGGAAATGATTGAACGGGATTCTGCCAAAATGGATATTGAAGACCGCAGCTGCCAATTTGGCGATGGGGTTTATGAAGTCATTCGCGTTTATAACGGAAAAATGTTTACAATCAAAGAGCATCTTGAACGGTTATTCCGGAGTACGAACAGCTTGGAAATCAGTCTTCATTATTCGGAAGAACAGCTGACAGGAATGCTCGAGGAATTAATCAGGAAGAACGGGCTGAAACTTGGAATTATTTATCTCCAAGTATCAAGAGGCGTTGCTCCAAGAAATCACGCTTTTCCTGCAGGGACGGTTACTCCGTCGTTTGTGGCATATACGAAAGTGCTGGACCGTCCAGTGAAAAACTTTGAGACAGGAGTCAAAACGCTGTTGACTGAGGATATTCGCTGGCTGCGCTGCGACATTAAAAGCTTGAATCTGCTGGGAAATGTCCTTGCTAAACAAAAAGCGGCGAAAAACGGCTGTTATGAAGCGATACTCCATCGCGGTCAGAATGTGACGGAAGGAAGTTCATCCAATATTTTTATTGTCAAAAACGGCACTGTGATTACCCATGAATCCAACAACTTCATTTTAAAAGGGATCACCAAAGATGTCATCTTAAAAGCGTGTGAGGCCAACCACATTCCAGTAGAAGAGCGGACATTCTCGCTTGAAGATCTTTTGAATGCGGATGAGGCGTTTCTCTCCAGCACGACTTCTGAAGTGACGCCGATTATTGAAATAGACGGAGCAGCTCTCAGCGGCGGGAGACCGGGTGCAATTACCAAAAAACTGCAGGCATTATTTAAAACAGAAATCCAAAAGCAATGCGGCGGGCTTTTAAGTTAAAAGGAAGAAGCGAAAAGACGTGCAATCTGCTTGGATGGATGCACGTTTTTTATTAAGAAACCAGAAAGATTCTAAATAATAGGGAAGTGAATGAACGTAAAATGGAACTTCATACACATTTTTTCTTTGCAGTCAAATTACCGGACGAAACAAAATTAATCATGAAAGAAAGAATGGAGAAGCTGCGGAGTGTTTTTCCCTTTAAACGTTGGGTGCATCATGAGGACCTGCACATTACGCTCGCTTTTCTTGGAAATGCCCCGCAGGACAAGCTGGAAATCGCTCAAAAAAACATAACTGAGAGACTTAAAGAGGCAGCAAGATTTCAACTGAAAATAAATGGGCTTGGGATTTTTGGGAAACAGGATAGTCCCAGGATATTTTTTGCTGAAACGGAGCAAAACAATGAGTTACAATTAATAAGAAACAAAGTTTTTACAGCATGTGAAGATGCCGGCTTTCAACTTGAGACAAGACCATTCCGGCCGCATATCACAATGGCGAGAAAATGGGCAAGGGAAGAACGTTTTCAAAATGAGTCACTCAAGGAGTGGGCGAAGCTTCAGCCTATGCCAATTGAATTGGAGGCATCAGAAATTGCCTTATATCAAACACATCTGCAAAAAATACCTAAATACGAGGCAATCAGAATCTTTTCTTTACAGGAAAAGATTAATTAAAAGGCAGGAGGGCACAAATGGGACAGCTAATAAAGCTCCAGGACTATATATCACGGTATGAGCAGGATATTTTTACATATCCATCCCGTTTTGTCCGTTTAAAAATGCAACAGTGGGAACAAACAAAAGCAAATTGGCTTAATGAAGGACAGGATACATCCAATTTGTCACTTTCCGACTCAGACGAGAATTGGGAAGATGAAAACAAACCGGCCATTTTAAAAAAAATAACAAACCTGTTTAAACACGGTCAAAAGGATCCTGAGATAATTGACAGCACCGTTTCACCTCCAACAAGCGAGGAAGATCCAATGTCATTTTTTGCATCGTTTGCATACAAACCAGAAACCATTGAAGATCTGAAACAACAGTTTTTGGATCAGCTTTACCGGTTTCAATTGAAATGGGCAAGCTCAACGGTTTTTGAGAAATCATCGTTTCATGGAAAATATTACTTTGAAGAAAATTTAAAGTTTTTTTTGCAGCGTTTTCCTGACACGTTTTTAATTCTTTATAAGCCGATTTTCTTGTTAAAAAAAGCTCCCGTTGAGGCTGATATTATCATGTTAACACCTACAGAAACATGGTGTATCACGTTCATCGAGGAGGAAGACTCAGCCGTATTTGTCGGTTCAAGCGAGAGATTTTGGCTGAAACGGACAAAAAAAGAGGAAAAAAAGGTATTAAATCCTCTCATTACTTTAAATCGAACGGAAGGAATTGTACGGAATATTTTTCGTTCCCACGATATTGACTTTCCAATTCATAAACTGGTCGTGAGCAGGAATGGATATATTGATTATCCGACTGCTCCGTTTGATATCCAGTTTGCCGAATCCCGCAATTTTGAACAGTGGTTTCAGTCAATGAGGAGCTTAAAATCTCCGCTAAAAGCGATTCAATTAAAAAGTGCAAAGGCGTTATTACTATACTGCCAAACGACGAGCATGCGAAGACTGGAGTGGGAGGCGCCGCCGGGTGAAAGCGAATAAAGATCCATGATAAGGCGGCTATTCTCCAAATTTGCTGTAGATTGCATAAGTTAGAATTTCTTATTTTTTTTGGATAGTCTTGACTATAAAAGCCACTCCGAGATAAAATTTATAAAGATGGCTATTGTGTGTAATGGTATCAATAGCTCTTTTTTTATTTTTTCAACAAAAAAGTAAGCTTGTGAAGATAACTACAAACCTTCACAGGAGCATGAATTTACCCTCTATCAATCGATGGGATTACCCACTAGAATGGGATAAATTGAAGGTGAACAATTTTGGAACATATATTCGGACAAGAATGGGAAATTGTCCCTGCAGGAGGAGCAACGGGGGAGGCTTTTTTTGCCAGACATGAAGATCAACGACTTTTCCTTAAACGAAATTCATCTCCTTTTCTTGCGGTTTTATCAGCAGAGGGAATTGTCCCAAAGCTTGTTTGGACGAAGAGACTGGAAAATGGTGATGTGATCACGGCGCAGCAATGGCTCTCGGGAAGAGAGTTAAAGCCAGCTGAAATGAATCAAGAACGGGTTGCTAAGCTGCTAAGAAAAATCCATCATTCCAAGCCGCTCCTTGGAATGCTAAAGCGGATGGAGAAAACACCGCTTCAGCCGGGCACTCTTTTTAAAATGATATACGATGAATTGGATAAAGAAGTTCTCCATTTTCCCGAAGTAAGAAAATCCATTGCATATTTGAAAAGGGAAGAGAATAATATCAGCAGTGAAATGAAAGTAGTCTGCCATGGCGATGTCAATCATAACAACTGGCTGCTTACCGAAAACAACCAGTTGTATTTGATCGATTGGGACGGTGCCATGATTGCTGACCCGGCAATTGACTTAGGTCTGCTTCTTTATTGGTATATTCCTGAGGAAAATTGGGATAAATGGCTTGCCATGTATGGTACGAAATTGACGGATCATTTAAAGCAGCGAATGAAATGGTATGTGGCATTGCAAACATTGTCATCGATTCAATGGCATAAAAATAAAGACCGTTTTCAAGAGATGCATAAATGGGTTCATTTTTTAAACAGTATTTTGTAGGTTAAGAAAATTGATCGATATTGCTGACCCATTGCGACAGGTTATCTTGATTGGTCAAAATATGCTGGTCTAAATCAGCGGTCTGGGCTCCGCGCTGGCCGTAAAAATAGACTTCTTCCAGTATGTTTTTGACATTCTGATCGACTTGTTCATTTACCATAAGGGATTTAACTAAACGTTCCACTTGTTCGCATTCAGAAACTGATCCGCAGCAGTCAGTCTGGTGATTCGATAATATATCTTTTAATAAAGTAACTTGATCTTGATGACTTAATGGCATCTAAAATCACCCTTTCGTGGTATCTAAAAAGGAATTCACACTATATCATGTGAATTCCTTTTTGTGTTTATACATGATTACCGGGCAAAATAAACTTGCAAGACTGCTTGCGGCATGGTATCGTTTTGAACGATAGAATATTTAGGAGTGTAATAAATGCGATTAAGACATAAACCTTGGGCAAAGGATAAAATAGACAATCATCCACAGTACGTGATTCCGAATCCGGAAATGCAGAAAGGAAACTGGAATGCGGTTTTTGAAAAAGCGCAGCCGCTTCATATCGAGATCGGCAGCGGCAAGGGACGGTTTGTTACCGAAATGGCCAAAGCCAATCCTGATATCAATTATATTGGAATTGAACTGTTCCAAAGTGTGATTGTTGCTGCTCTCGACCGGGTCATTGAAGCGGAGCTGCCGAATGTGAAGCTTTTAAATGTGAACGCTAATGATCTGGAAAAGTTTTTTGCCAAAAATGATGTTGACAGAATTTATTTGAATTTTTCTGATCCATGGCCGAAAAAGCGTCATGAGAAAAGGCGGTTGACGTATAAAAGCTTTTTAAAGCAGTATGAGAATATTTTGAAGGACGAAGGAGAAATTCATTTTAAAACCGATAATCAAGGCTTGTTTGAATATTCCCTAATGAGTTTTTCCCAATATGGGCTGCTGCTGAAATATGTCAGCCTTGACCTTCATAAAAGTGATTTTGAAGGAAACATCATGACGGAATACGAGCAGAAATTTTCCGAAATGGGCCACCGTATCTACCGCTCTGAAGTCAAATATCCAAAAAGCTAGACCAGTTCGCAGTTGAACTGGTTATTTTTTTATTATTAAAAATTTTCAAAATATTGTTCATGATGGTAAAATAATGTTAATGGAACAAAGGAGGAGAATGAATGAATCGTTTGCAGATTGGCAGAGTTTCTTTAACATGGCTTCCGGGAGGGGTGATGAATTTAGACGGCGGGGCAATGTTTGGAGTCGTACCGAAAGCACTTTGGAAAAAAAAGTATCCGTGCAATGAGAAAAATCAAATCGAGTTGTCCGCGGATCCAATTCTTATCCAATTCGATGGTAAGAATATGCTCGTCGATTCCGGATTAGGGAGAGGAAGACTAACAGAAAAACAGCTGAGAAACTTCGGAGTAATCAAAGAATCGGATGTAGACACTTCGTTGGAAAGATTAGGGCTGTCACCGGAAGATATTGATTATATTTTAATGACACATTTGCATTTTGATCATGTGATCGGATTGACAAAGCTTGTGGATGGAAACCTTCAAACTGTATATCCGAATGCAAGGATTATTACCTCCAAGATTGAATGGGATGAAATGAGAGAGCCAAATATCCGCTCAAAGAGCACGTATTGGCGGGAAAACTGGGAAGCGATTTCCCATCAAGTAGTTCCTTTTGATGAAGAATGGTCCTTTGGGCCGTTAAAACTCATACATACCGGCGGGCATAGTGATGGCCACTGTATTTTGATAATTGATGATGGAAATGAGATGGCGATTCATATGGCAGATATCTTGCCGACGCATGCTCATCAAAATGTTCTTTGGGTTCTAGCTTATGATGATTATCCAATGGATTCAATTGCCGCCAAACAAAAATGGCTTTCCTATGGTCTTGAAAATCATGCGTGGTTTACTTTTTACCATGATAAATTTTACCATGCAGTTAAATGGGGAGAAGACCAAAAGGAAATCATTGAAAGTATTAAAAGAGAAAAATAAAAAAGAGGATGTCTCGCAAATGGGACATCCTCTCATGCTTTCTTGGCGAAATCGCCGTGCTTAAACAGTCTGAGCCGGCTGTTCGGCAAAGTCTATTTTAAAGCCGAGGTCTTCTAGCATTTGGTAGTCGGCAATCTTTTCCTGGCCTTCGGTTGTTAAATAATTGCCGACAAAAATGGAGTTGGCTGCATAAAGACCAAGCGGCTGCAAGCTTCGCAGATTCACTTCTCTGCCGCCGGAGATCCGGATTTCTTTACTTGGATTGATATATCTCATCAAGCAAAGAACCTTTAAGCAGTAGCGCGGATTCAGTTCATGGACCCCGGCAAGCGGTGTTCCTTCAATCGCATGAAGGAAGTTGACCGGGATGGAATCGGCATCTAAAGCATGAAGGCTTCTTGCCATATCAATGACATCCTGCTTTGTTTCTTTCATGCCGATAATAACGCCTGAACAAGGCGACATGCCGTGTTCCTTAATTAATTCAACATTATTAACGCGGTCTTGATAAGTATGGGAAGTCGTGATCGATTCATGGTGGTTTTCTGAGGTGTTAATATTATGATTGTATCGGTCTACTCCGGCTTCTTTTAATTTTGCAGCCTGCTCCGGCTTTAACAGTCCGAGACAGGCGCAAACTTTAAGATTGTAGTTTTCTTTAATTTCTTTAATGGCATCGATTACTTGATCAACTTCACTGCCCGTTGGCCCTCTGCCGCTGGCTACAATGCAATAGGTGCCGACATTTAAGTCGTGTGCCTGTTTTGCGCCCTTTAAAATCGATTCTCTATCCATCATCCGATATTTTTCTATCGGGGCCGAAGAAATGCTGGACTGCGAACAATAACCGCAATTCTCAGAACAATTTCCAGACTTTGTATTAATAATCATATTTAATTTTACTTTATTTCCAAAATAATAATGGCGGATCGTATACGCACCGTTAATAAGTTCAAGTAATTCCTCGTCCGGGCAATTCAGAATAGATAATGCTTCTTCATCGGTCAGTTTATGACCGGCAAGTGTATTGATCGCCAGCTGTTTCCAAGTCAATTTTATTTCCCCCATTCACCGTTAAGCCGGTTTTTTTGTTTGTCGCAGTTTCGTTCTTGACATTACTGTGCGTTCCAAACGGTGCCCGAGAACACCCGCGCAAACGGCAAGAATAATGTCTTTTGGAAGCGGAACAACCATCCACATCCAAGCCATTTTGTAGGTAAATCCAGGCGGTGCGGCTGCCCAAAATTTATAGGCAAAATACATCAGATTTGTTCCAACTCCATAATTAATGATTAAACCCACTATTCCGGCAAAGACAAATCTTCCTAATGTTTTCTTGTTTTCAACGATTTTTCCGACAAAATAGGCTGTTAAAATATAAGAAAGAATAAATCCAAATGTTGGCGCTAAAATGACGGAAGGACCTGCTTTAAATTGAGCGAAAACAGGAACTCCCGCAAGACCGACAAAAGTATAAACAATCAACGAAATGGCACCCAAGCGGCTTCCCAGTACAGCCCCCGCCAGCAGAGCAAAAAAAGTTTGCAAGGTAATGGGAACTCCTCCCACAACCATAAATGGAGCGATTGATGTGATATTAGCTCCAATTGCCATCAATGCGACAAACATCGCAGCAAAGGTTAAATCCATTGCTTTTAACTTACCTGTCATAAACGAAACCCCCATTTTTTAAAATGAATTGATCCTCATAAATTCTGTTGACGCCTAAGTGCGCCTTCGCCTTCACTCATCAGCGTATTTTCTTAATAACAAAATAATAAAAGCTTAATAGGTTAAATGTCAACTAATAATTCAGAATAGTTAACATAAAATATTTCTATAATAAAAAATACATGAGTCCCAGTTCCACAAAAAAACGACCCCAGTTTTGGGCCGTCCGTTCGTATAATAAATGAAAATCAGCTGTTTTAAATAAATTAAACTCCTAAAGTATTTACCTCCAGAATGGTTCCTGTGGAAGCATCAGCAATAAATTCATATTGCTTATTTACCCCATCCTCCTGTTTGGAAATACCGCCTTTATATACATCATAATGGATCTGCCCTTTGCTGTACGGCTCGGCTTCCATCAGGATCCACGAGCCGGTGATAGGCCCTTGTTGTTTAAATTGGCTTTTAACTTGAGATAATACTTTTTCAGGACATATATTTACCTTTTTTGAAATAACTTCCTTCAATGCATACCCTCCGATGAGCCCAACCGCAGCGCCTATTATAAAGGTTTTCCAATTCATCCGGTTCTGCCTCCAATCCTTCCATCTTCTCCTCTTAAGTATAACTGATTATTTTTTAAGAACATAATCGGATTGTACGGAAACTTAGTAATCGGTGGTAACCTGTACTAAACTTCGGTACAATACGTATATACATATTTAAATCGAGTCTAAAGGAGACTGTGTAATGGAGGAACAAACATTAAAGCTTTTCCAGACATTAACGGAATTACCTGGAGCTCCCGGAAATGAGCATTTAGTCCGGAATTTTATGAGAGAGCAATTATCACAGTACGCGGATGATATTGTTCAAGATAAACTAGGCAGCATCTTTGGTGTCAAAAAAGGAAGCACAAACGGCCCAACGATTATGGCTGCAGGACATATGGATGAAGTGGCTTTCATGGTGACAGCGATTACGGAAAATGGAATGATTCGTTTCCAGCCGCTAGGAGGATGGTGGAGTCAAGTCTTACTTGCCCAGCGTGTTCAAATCATCACGAAAAACGGCCCTGTCATCGGTGTGATCGGTTCGATTCCTCCTCATCTTCTTGACGAGTCTAAAAGGAATAAACCGATGGAAATAACGAATATGCTGATTGATATTGGTGCGAATGATAAGGAGGATGCTGAACGAATAGGGATTAAACCGGGCCAGTCAATCCTTCCTATCTGTCCATTTACACCTATGGCAAACGAAAAGAAAATTTTAGCAAAAGCATGGGATAATCGTTATGGCTGCGGCCTGGCAATCGAGCTTTTGAAAGAGATAAAAGATGAAACATTGCCGAACATCCTTTACTCCGGGGCTACCGTTCAGGAGGAAGTGGGACTGCGCGGCGCACAAACTGCTGCCAATATGATCAAACCGGATCTCTTTTTTGCTCTTGATGCAAGCCCGGCAAATGATATGACCGGAAAAAAATCAGAATTTGGCCATTTAGGAAAAGGAACACTATTAAGAATCCTTGACCGTTCGATGGTAACACATCGCGGTTTAAAAGAATTTATTCTTGATACCGCAGAAAAGCATAAAATTCCTTATCAATATTTTGTTTCTCCGGGGGGAACAGATGCAGGAAAGGTACATCTTTCAAATGAAGGGGTTCCAAGTGCTGTGATTGGCATTTGTTCGCGCTACATTCATACACATGCATCGATTATCCACGTCGATGACTATGCAGCTGCCAAAGAATTGCTCGTGCAGCTTGTTAGGACTTGTGACCGAACAACGGTCGAAACGATCAAAGCAAATAGTTAATCAATCCATAAAGGAGGCGTTTTCGAATGCCTCCTTTTTTCATAAGTAAAGTATAAAAGTTTGGACTTTGAGAATTGTCCAGCTTCACAAGAATAAGCTTCGGAAGCGAAGCATCGCACGAAGGAAAAGCTTTAGCTTTTTCGAGGAGCGCCTAGCCCCTCAGGGTCAAATAACCATCGTGGCTGGGCAAGGCGCTTGCGCTTTTCTTAGCATGATAGGAGAGAACTTGGATGAAGATTATTATTGGTTCCAAAAATCCAGCTAAAGTGTTGGCGGTAAAAAATGCCTTTTCCGATGGGGGATTTGAATTTGTCTCAATGGATATTCCCTCTGGTGTGAGCGAGCAGCCTTTTTCTGATGAGGAGACGATAGAAGGAGCGAAAAATCGGGCTCTAAATGCTTTGAAAAAGGGGAACGGATTATTAGGGATTGGACTTGAAGGCGGAGTGCAGGAAACGAGCAGCGGGCTGATGCTTTGCAACTGGGGTGCCCTTGCTTCCTCCAATTTGGATCTGATCATAGCGGGAGGAGCCAGACTTCTTCTCCCTGAAGAAATTGCCATAAAGCTAAGAGCGGGCGAAGAACTTGGCCCTGTAATGGATGATTATGCCAAAAAACAAAATGTCCGCAAAAACGAAGGGGCAGTTGGGATCTTTACAAATGGGTATATAAACAGAATCGAAATGTTTACACATATTGCGAAGATGCTGATTGGACAGTATCAATATCAAAAAAGGAAAGCCTAAAGAACGGAATTTTTGATAATTTGACAATAAAAAAAGAGATGCCGTCTTGCCGCTGGACTTATAGAAAGGATATGATAATTACTGGGGAAATTTGCATTTAGGAGGAAAAAATGGGTAAGCTCTTTAAGCCAATCTCAATCATATTGTTTGCAGTCCTTTTATTAAGTGCATGCGGGACTTCTTTAAAAAATGAAAGTAATTTAGCCAAACAAGCGGTAAAATCGGTATTTAACAATAAGCCGGCCAATAAGTCTAATTATCGGAGCGGTGAGTTTTCTTTCTACTTGCCGTTTGGGTATGAAGTAAAGGATCAATCTCCAAATAATATTATTATCAAAAATGGTTCAAAAACCTATATTCTGTTTATCAATCCGAAAGAATCGGCATCCAGTGATGTCGTATATAAAGCAACAGCTGCAAAATATAAAAAACTTGAAACAAACGAGACCTTTAAAAATAAATCAAAATTTGGATATCTTCTCATTCATCCATTGCAGGATGATAAAAATGAATTAACGGTCGGAGTTGGCGGGAGTAAAATAACCACTCAAACAAACACGGGCAGCCTTGAAGAAGAAGCGAAAGCGATGATGAAAATGGTCAATTCTGTCTCGATCAAAAAATAACAATTGATGGCGTTTTGTTTTTTTTGCAAAAATGGGGAAACTATTACAGATTGCATATCGTTGGACGAAAATGTGCTGGAATTGATATAGTTTTTATAGAACATTTTTGACCCTGGTTTTGGAGGCGTGATGATTGAAAAAGTTAGAGTCCTTAGAGCAGTTTGAACAGCTTAAGAGTCAAGGAAAACATTTATTTTTGTTTTCTGCCAATTGGTGCGGAGATTGCAGGTTCATCGAACCAGCATTGCCTGAGATTGAGGCAAACTTTAAGGAATATTCATTTGTACATGTTGACCGTGATGAATTTATTGATTTATGTCAACAATTAGATGTATATGGAATCCCGAGCTTTATTGCCTATGAGAATGGAAAAGAGTTAGGGCGCTTCGTCAGTAAGGACAGGAAGACAAAGGAAGAAATCGAAGCGTTTATAGCAGGATTGAAATAAACAGCAAAAAACCTCCATCTCTTTTTGGGATGGAGTTTTTAAATGCAAACACCGAAAGCAGGGAAGAAAAATGGATACTCACAAAATGAAAAAGGAATTACAATCCCGGTTAAACAGGGCTGATCGAACGATCATTTATGACAGGGACCAAGATACATTAAGGATTGAAAGCAATCTTACTCATAAAGGAATTACCGTATCCCTGCCTGGGATTGTTGCAAAGTGGCATAGTGAAAAAGAAAATGCAATTGATGAAGTAGTCTATTACGTGGAGGAAGGGCTTCGCGCGATGGAGGGAGAGGTCAAATTAGCCGACCATGAACGGAGAATATTTCCAGTTATTCGGTCCACATCCTTTCCAAAGGAGTCGGAAGAGGGAGTTCCTTTTTTAACCGATGAACATACAGCAGAGACAAGGGTCTATTATGCATTTGATATGGGGAAAACGTACCGGTTAATTGATAACCGTTTGCTCGAAAAAGAAGGATGGAGCGCCGCTAGGATCAGGGAAATTGCCTTATTCAATGTGAGATCACTTTCGACCGGCTTAAAAGAAGATCAGGTTGCCGGGAATGTTTTTTATTTTCTCAATACGAACGATGGCTATGATGCAAGCCGAATTTTAAATAAAGGATTTTTAAATGAAATCGAAAAACGAATCAAAGGCAAGATGGTTCTTGCTGTTCCGCATCAAGATGTATTAATTGTTGCCGATGTGCGCAACAATGCCGGGTATGATATCTTAGCTCAAATGGCAATGAGCTTTTTTGCCGGCGGGCGCGTCCCGATTACCGCATTATCCTTTTTATATGAAAATGGAGAACTGGAGCCCATTTTTATTTTAGGCAAAAACAAGCATAATTAAATGAACGTAAGAAAAGATCACCTTTGCCGTGATCTTTATTATTTTGTCTATATATTACAATCTTCTGCTTCATTCGATCTATTCTCGGATTTAGGGTCGAATTATCTTCAGAAAATGATAAAATAGATTGATGATAGTAAAGTAGAAAGAGTGATTTTTTTGAGCTGGATTCAAAATCTTTTTGAGAAGTTTAAAAAAGAGGAAGATGAATTTGATGAGGAGTATCAATTAAAAAAAGAAAACATATCCGTTCCGGCAATGAAAAATAGTTCTGAGCACAGCAAAGATTTGGATGCCAGAATTTCATACCAATATCCAAAAGGCCATTTTCGTTTTCCAGTCATACCAGATGAGCACAAGAAGAAAATGGAACATTTGCGGCATTCCCATCGGGAAAAGCAAAGAGAAGAGAGAAAACACACCCGTACGGAAACAGAAGTAAACAAAGAAACCGTTCAAATCAGCAGGGAAATGAGAACAACACGGTACAGCGGCAGACCGTTTCGCCCGACTGAAATTCCATCACCGATCTTTGGGTTCAGCCGGCCAAGGCAGCCAATTATTGAACATGAATTAACTCATTTTTCACCAAGCCTTACTCAAGAAAGTCCAATGGAGGAAATGACAGACAAGATTACCAGCCAAATTCTTCGACCGATTGAATTACAAACTGAATATGTTCAATTCCAGGAAAAAGCGGAAATGAAAAATGAATTCATTCCTGAAACACTTATGATTAAACATAATGAAATCATTCAGAGTGAGGAAAAAGATGAAAAGATTGATCAACCCATCCCTGAGACACTTATTGAACAAAGTGAAGTCATTCAGAGTGAGGAAAAAGATGAAAAGATCGATCAACCCATCCTTGAGCCACTTATTGAACAGAGTGAAGTCATTCTGAGTGAGGAAAAAGATGAAAAAATCGATCAGCTCATTTCTGAGACATTTATTGAACAGAGTGGAACCATTCAAATTCAGGCAGAAGATAGAAAGACAGATGAATCTATTCCTGAAACACTTGTGACAAAACAAGCGGAAATCATGGAAATAGATGAAAAAGAAGAGAGAAATGAACCACCCCTTACTCAGACAATTGTTTCAGAACAGCCAGAAATGGTTAAGGATGAAAAGAAAGCAGGAAATGAAGAGCCAAAACGGTCACATCTTCCATTTAATGTCTTGATGTTAAAACAAGACAAACAAAAATGGGATGGCCGAAAGATAGAAGCAGCCGCCAAACCAGAAAACAACATTAAGCAGCTGCAGTCCGAGGCGGCGGAAAGAATCAAGCAGCCTGTTGAACAGCAATCAGTTCCCGTAAAGGACCAAATCCAAGAAGATATTCGAATCGATAGCGGGGGGTTTGAATTTCCCTCATATCAATTATTAAATCCTCCAGTTGCTGAAGTCATGAACCGGGAATGGATTTTAGAGCAGGAACAGATTTTAAATCAAACACTTGAAAACTTTAACGTTGGGGCCAAAGTTGTTAATGTGACACAAGGACCTTCTGTTACCCGGTTTGAGGTTCAGCCTGAACCAGGGGTGAAAGTCAATAAAGTAACCAATTTGGCAGATGATATTAAATTAAGTCTTGCGGCAAGAGATATTAGGATTGAAGCACCTATACCTGGAAAACATACAATTGGCATTGAAGTTCCAAATCAAAAATCAAGGCCGGTCTTAATAAGTGAAATCATTCAAAGCAGAATTTTTGCTGAATCCAAATCACCATTAACAGCAGTATTAGGACTTGATATTTCAGGTAAACCGATTGTTACGGATTTGAAAAAAATGCCGCACGGATTAATTGCCGGTGCAACCGGGTCAGGAAAGAGCGTGTGCATCAATTCGATTCTCGTCAGCTTATTATACAAAGCAAGTCCGGAAGACTTAAAATTATTGCTAATTGACCCGAAAATGGTTGAATTGGCCCCATATAACAAGATACCGCACCTTGTCAGCCCGGTAATTACGGATGTTAAGGCAGCAACGGCCGCATTAAAATGGGCAGTGGAGGAAATGGAACGGCGCTATGAGCTGTTTGCACATACGGGAGTCCGTGATATTAATCGCTTTAATGAGCTTGCGATTCAGCATAAACAGTATTCCGATAAGCTTCCGTTTATTGTCATAGTCATTGATGAGTTAGCGGATTTAATGATGATGTCCCCTGCTGATGTAGAAGAAGCGATTTGCCGGATCGCCCAAAAAGCGAGAGCATGCGGAATTCACCTGATTATTGCAACCCAAAGACCTTCTGTCGATGTTATTACAGGATTAATTAAAGCAAATGTTCCAACCCGGATTGCCTTTTCTGTTTCTTCTCAGATCGATTCGCGGACGATCATTGACATCAGTGGTGCGGAAAAATTGCTTGGCCGCGGCGATATGCTCTTTTTGGAAAATGGCTCATCTAAGCCAGTCAGACTTCAAGGGACATTTGTATCTGATGAAGAAATTGACTTCGTTGTCGGGTTTGTCCGCGAGCAGCGGGAGCCGGATTACTTATTTGAACAGGAAGAGCTCCTTAAAAAAGCCCAGGTTAGCGAGGAAGAGGATGAGCTTTTTTATGAAGCATGCGAATTTGTTGTCGACCAGGCATGCGCATCAACCTCAAGCCTGCAGAGAAGGTTTAAAATCGGGTATAACCGGGCAGCAAGATTAATGGATTTAATGGAGCAGCAAGGATATATTTCAGGTGCGAGGGGAAGCAAACCCCGCGAGGTTTACATCTCCGCCGCTGACTTAGAAGCAATCCAAGAAGCAAGCATATAGTGTTTTCATAATAAAAAATGATCAGGTAAAAATAAGCATAGAAGCAATTTGAAGATAAAACACTTCGAAAATTCTTTAATTATAATACGGCTCGGTAGTTTTTAGGGTACGTTCATGTTATAATACTAAATTGTAATTTTCCTTAATGAAAAAAACTTACGATAAAACAGAACAAGTCTATTTGAATGTTGATACTGCCTTGATTCTTCACTCTTATTAGCAAATACAGACAGATGTCATATACTGATTTACAGATAGACGTTGGTTGGAGGTTCTTTAGATGACTATTTACCATTTTGTAGGTATTAAGGGGTCGGGAATGAGCGCACTAGCCCAAATACTGCATGATATGCAGTTCGAGGTGCAGGGGTCAGATGTCGAAAAGCGCTTTTTCACTCAACTTGCTCTTGAACAATCAGGAATAAAGATCCTTCCCTTTCAAAAAGAAAACATCAAACCGGGAATGACGATAATAGCAGGAAATGCTTTCCCTGATACCCACGAAGAAATTCAGGAGGCGATGAAATTGGGACTTCCTGTTGTCCGGTACCACCGCTTTCTTGGAGACTTTATACAGAATTTTACAAGCGTTGCGGTTACAGGGGCACACGGGAAAACATCGACAACCGGTTTGCTTGCACATGTAATGGAAGGGGCTAAGCCTACCTCCTTTTTAATCGGAGACGGAACCGGTAAAGGAGAGAAAGACGGAGAATATTTTGTCTTTGAAGCCTGTGAATACAGAAGACATTTCCTTTCTTATTTTCCAGACTACGCCATCATGACGAATATTGATTTTGATCATCCTGATTATTACACCAATATCGAGGATGTTTTCTCTGCATTCCAACAAATGGCTGTTCAGGTGAAGAAAGGGATTTTTGCTTGCGGCGATGATGAACATCTTCAAAAAATCCAAGCCAAAGTCCCTGTGCTGTTCTATGGATTCGGTGAAGAAAACGATTACCAGGCTAAAAATATCATAAAAACAACAGAAGGCACAACATTCGATGTTTTTATTCGAAACACTTTTTATCATACATTCTCCATCCCAACTTTTGGAGATCACAATGTTTTAAACTCTTTAGCCGTTATTGCTGTTTGCCATTATGAAGAAATTGACGAGGATATTGTCAAGACTGGATTGATGTCCTTCCAAGGTGTAAAAAGGAGATTTTCCGAAAAAAGGAGGGGGTCGCAAATCCTGATCGATGATTATGCGCACCATCCAACTGAAATAAAGGCGACGCTTTCCGCAGCCAGACAAAAATATCCGGATAACGAAATTGTGGCCGTGTTCCAGCCGCATACATTTTCACGGACTCAAGCCTTTCTTGGCAATTTCGCAGAAAGCTTATGTGAAGCCGATAAAGTTTATTTATGTGATATCTTTGGGTCAGTTCGTGAAAACCATGGGAAATTGACCATTAAAGACTTGCAGGAAAAAATCCCGGGTGCGGAAATATTGGCAGAAGATCATACCAATGTCCTTGAACGCCATCATAACAGCATTATTATTTTTATGGGTGCAGGGGATATTCAAAAGTTTCAGGAAGCATACGAGAAGCAATTGTCATAAAAAGAAAAGCGTAAGCGCCTTAAGAACAAGCACAGCTTGTTCTTGCGATGCATATTCTCAAAGCAGCATCCCTTAGTGCTCAGCCCCGATGGTCAAATGTTCTTCGGCAAAAAAAGTCCGCCCTTTGACTTTTTTAGCCGAAGGTTATTTGACCCTGAGGGGCTAGGCGCTCCTCGAAAAAGCTAAAGCTTTTCCTTCGTGCGATGCTTCGCTTCCGAAGCTTATTCTTGTGAAGCTAGACAATTCTCGAAGTCCAAACTTATTCTTTCATATCTTGAGAAAGGATGCCGAGCGCAGGCCCGGCATCCTTTTCTATAAATTATTTTAGATTCTCAGGATTCAGTTTTTCCAATTCCGGCAGGACAAATCGGCCGTCCTTGCGAATTAATACGTCATCAAAATAGATTTCCCCGCCTCCATATTCAGGGCGCTGGATGTTGACCATATCCCAGTGAATAGTGGAACGGTTGCCGTTAAACGCATCATCATAGCATTGTCCCGGGGTAAAATGGAAACTGCCGTCAATCTTTTCATCAAAGAGAATATCCTGCATGGGATTTTGAATAAATGGATTGACACCGATGGCAAATTCTCCAACATAGCGGGCCCCTTCATCTGAATCAAATATTTTATTGATTCTATTTGTATCATTTGCCTGGGCGTCAACAATCTTCCCATCCTTAAAGGTCAGCTTCACATTTTCAAATGTGAACCCTTGATAAGGGGATGGAGTATTATAGCTAATGGAACCGTTAACGGAATCCCTGACAGGCGCTGTATAAACTTCACCATCAGGAATATTCAGCCTGCCGGCGCATTTAATCGCGGGAATCCCTTTTATAGAAAAAGTTAAATCAGTTCCAGGGCCTTTGATGTGGACCATATCCGTACGGTTCATTAATTCCTGAAGGCTGTCCATTGCCTGATCCATTTTACCGTAATCAAGATTACATACATTAAAATAAAAATCTTCGAAGGCTTCTGTGCTCATTTTCGCCAGCTGGGCCATCGAAGGGTTTGGATAGCGGAGGACAACCCATTTTGTTTTGGGAACGCGAATTTCCTGATGTACTTTTTTCATGATCGTCTTGCCATGGATCCTCATCTTGCCGTCCGGAACATCGGCATGCTCATTGATGTTTTCACCGGAACGCAGGCCGATATAGGCATCCATATTCTTCATAACATTGGCTTCAAATTCAGCCATCATCGAAAATTGTTCTTCTTCCGCGCCCAGCAAAAGTGCTCGGTCAACCTGCTGGTCTTTTAATAAAACAAATGGATAACCGCCCGCTGCGTAGGCTTCTTTGACAAGTGCTGTCACGAGCTCACGCTGCAGACCAAAATTTTCAATCAGCACTTTTTCGCGGCTTTGGAGCTGAACAGAATAATGGATTAAATTCTTGGCTAATTTTTCAATGCGGGGATCTTTCATTATGTATACACCTCCTAAAAAATGAACTACAGCCATATTGTAACCGAAAGAAGCAGGAAAAATAAAACATATACACTACTGACGTTTTTCAAGGGGGAAGCAGGAAAATAAGAGTATTTTATTGAAATAGTAAAAAGGAATGTTACATCGTTTATATCTTAATCGGATAGGCAATAGATAATGATAGATAAGCGGAGGTGCAACTGATGATTGTCGTTTTGTATTTTAGTGTGGCACTCATTGCGATTGCGTTTTTAATTCTTGTTATTTTTGTCATCAAAACGCTTAAATCGCTTCAAGCGACACTGACACATGTATCCCAAACATTGGGGGGCTTGGAAAATCAACTGGAAGGAGTCACGAAAGAAACAACGGCATTATTACATAAGACAAATAAACTTGCGGATGACCTTCAGCAAAAAGCTGACAGCTTAAGCAGTACAGTTGCGGCTGTCAAAGATGTCGGAACAACCGTCAGTCATTTTAACCAAACCTTGCAAAATATCACCAACACAGTTGATAAACAAGTGGAAGACAATCAAGAAAAAATTGCACAGGTTATTCAATGGAGCAATGTATTCCTAGAATTAAAAGATAAGTGGAAGACGAGAAAGCAGGAAAAGGCTCTGATGGCCAAAAATGAGAGGGCTGTAAATGAGAAACGAAAGGTTCGAAGCAGATCATAAAAAAATACAAGGAGGCTATATCATGTCAAACAGAGAAAATGAATTAAGGGAAAATAACCAAAATAGAAGTAAAGAAGGCACATCTTCCAATCATTTTCTAGTTGGGGCCGTTATCGGCGGACTTGTGGGTGCTGCTGCTGCCTTGCTGCTGGCTCCTAAAACCGGAAAGGAAATCCGAAGCGATCTTAACAATCAAGTGTCAAATTTGCTGTCAAAAACAACGGAATTAAGTGACGAGGCGCTTGAAAAAAGCAATGAGTTAGCTGCGATCACAAAGGAAAAAACCGTTTCTATTTCTAAAGCAGTTGTCCAGCAGTCGAAAGACCTTGTTAATAAAGCAAAAAATCTTTCAGCAAATTCAACTGACGATCAAGAAGAAAATAAAACAAGCTATATTTCGCTTAAAAATTTAGTAAAGAAAAAACAGGATAAAAAAGCGGCAGTTCAGCAGGAAGACACTGAGTTTGATATCAGAAAAAAACTCGAAGAAGCTCAAAGAGCGTTTGATGAAGAGGAAAATAAGATTAAATCTTGAATATTTGTTTAAATGATGGTGAAGTGTTAAAATGACTTCACCATTATTTTTTGGAGGATAATCAAATGTTGCAGAAATTAAATACTTTCGAACAATTTGAAGAAGTGTTAAATAATGAAAATAAATTTTTTCTGATGAAGCATAGCTTAACATGCCCAATCAGCCAGGCAGCTTATCAAGAATATCAAAAATATGCGGACCAGCATAATGAAATACCGGCTTATTACTTGGCTGTTCAGGATTCACGGCCGCTGTCGAATGATATTGCTGAAAAATTTGAAATCAAACATGAATCTCCTCAAGCCATTTTATTTTTCAACAAAGCTGCCGTTTGGAACGCTTCCCATTGGAAAATCACTCAAAGTTCTTTAAAAGAGGCAGCTGACCAATAAGAAAAACCCGCCATTTTTGAAAAGGACCCCAATTGTTAGACAACATTCTAACAATTGGGGTCCAGTTCTTTTTGGCGGGTTTTTAATAAATTTCCTGTACCAGCGGCCAAATAATATTCAATTTGTCACCGGGAGCAATTGGCTCATAAAAGGTTGTATGTTCATTGTTTTTTAGCAGTACATACTGTCCTTCAGCATTGTCGGGCATTTTAATCTCGACATGACTAAATAAATCTTGAAAAATAAATGGGCCATTTTCAAATTCACGGATTGTAATTTTGTCTCCGCAGCAGAGAAGATCATCTCCTGACAAAGAAATACCATCCCTGCTAACTTCTGCAGATTTTTTTGATAAAGTAATGGTTTGACCATTAAAAAAAACGGGGATTCGATCAAATAACTTTTTATCGATGATCTCACCCAATTTTTCGACAATAAGTTTATCTCTGCAGGTGACAGTAACTTGATCCTGCTCGTGAACCTCCGCTTGTTTCGATGCCTCATTTCCATTTATCAATACTTTACCTGTAAATGAAGGAATATGAACAATAGAATCGTTAATCACAAGATGAAAAGGTTCCAATTCCAAGATCAGATCGGGCATTTGTACTGCCTCAAGAACTTCTTCAATTGTTTTCAATGCAGAAACGCTAATCACATCTCTGTCTTCAATCAGTTTTTTTGCAGATACATGCTCACCGTTGCAAATAATTCTGGGAGGTAATTCAAAGCTGGTTCCATTAAGAGAAATGTGCAGGGGTGGTAAATGATCCACCAGATCATTTATTTGCATGTTTGTCTCTTCACCTTCCATCCCCTTCTGCACCATGATTATATCGCCATTCTGGATTTGATCATCAAGGCTGCTTTGTACTCCGTTTTTATGAATAATCGGTCCAGTTCCCAATTTTCCCGGAATCGTTATCATTTGGTTGTTTAGGGAAATGACTTTTGCAAGCCCGGGTTTTCCATAAAGTTTACTAATTTTAATCCCCGCAGCAAGGAGGCTGTCCCCAACCGTCAGTTTTTTTATTTCAAAAAGACGGATTGGCTGTTCATTCACGTAAACAGTCATGTACTGAACGTGAGTATTATAAGCTGCTATCGCTATACCAATCGGCGTGACAAGTTCAGGACCTTTATGGACATGCTCCGAAATCGATAAAGACGAAATGGCGTCTATCCCTCTGATAGCGACTCGATTGGAACTCAACTGCAGCAGGGAGGCAACTTTTTCCGGCAATGCTGGTGTCAAACTGCCCCCGCCAATAAGCATTACAGCTTTTGGAGATTGATTATTGTTGAGACTTAAAATTTCACTGCAAATTGAATTTGCCAGATGGTCCAATGCGGGAGTTATCTGGGTGATGACTTCTTGTTTGGGAATTTCCGATTTAAAACCGAGAATATCGGTGAGCGTAATGGTTTCATTGGTTTGGAGCTCCCGTTTTGCTTTTTCGGCAAGCGGAAAGTCCAATAAATAATGATCGCTGATCGCCTCTGTAATTTCATCCCCAGCAACCGGTACCATCCCATATGCGATTACAGTACCCATATCGGTAATAGCAATATCAGAAGTCCCGGCTCCGATATCTACGAGAGCAACATTTAACCTGCGCATAGATGGCGGAATAAGAACATTAATTGCCGCAATTGGTTCTAACGTCAATGCCTCCATTTCCAATCCTGAGCGGTGCAAAGCAGAAATTAGAGATTCAACAACGATTTTTGGCAGAAATGTAGCGATAATTTCAACCGAGGCTTCATCACCCTGTTGATCTATTAAGCTACCAATCACTTCTCCGTCAAGACGGTACTGAAGAATGGAGTATCCAACACAATAGTAGAATTGGCTGTTAGCGGATAGATGTTTTTCTGCAGCTTTTGCCTGTGCATTTTGAACGGCGCTTAATTCCAAATGAAGAATATCTTCTTTTTGCATCATTGGTTTTCCGTTTATTTTTACAACTGCATCGGCACGTTCTGTTTTAAGAGACCTTCCTGCAGCAGCAACACATACTTTGTGGAGAGGACCGTGCTTTTTTTCTAATTCGTTCTTAATTTCGGTGATGACCTTTGAAACTGTTAGAACATCATGAATTTGCCCATCGAGCATCGACCGTTCTTTATGTTCCTTTGAAAACATATCAATTACATGAAATTGATCTTCCATTTTTTCGAGTATGATCCCGACAACGGAGCGTGTGCCTATATCGAGTGCAAAAATCCTTCTATCCGTATCCAAAAAATGCACCTTCTTTTAAAAATCGCATATAATGCTTTAGTGCTTAAAAGCGTTTAATTGTTAAAGAGAAAATCCGTGACAAAAGAATACGATATACTATATAATAAGCCTAATATAAAAAATGTAACATAGATTAACAGGTCAATAAAGAATTTCTATGTAAAAGGGCAGCTGAAGGAATCGTTTAGTATGGTTTAGAAAGCGGTGCACAATCAGTGCACCATTTAATTCCTTTAGCCCTTATAAAGAAAGGACGAGACGTTCGATGGGAAATCATGAATTGGATCAATTGAGGAATCGCGTGGATGAGGTTAATTTGGAAATTTTGAAGCTCATTAATGAAAGAGCACAGCTCGTCCAAGATATTGCACGGGTAAAGGAAGGTCAAGGTGTCTACCGTTATGACCCAATCCGTGAAAGAAAAATGCTGGATATCATTAAGGAACAAAATGACGGTCCTTTTGACAATGCGACGATAGATCATATTTTTAAAGAAATTTTTAAAGCAAGCTTAGACTTACAAAAAGATGATTCGAGCAAGGCATTGCTTGTGTCCAGAAAGAAAAAGCCTGAAAATACCATTGTTAATGTTAAAGGTGAAACCATTGGGGATGGCAAGCAGCGTTTTGTATTTGGACCATGTTCTGTAGAATCATACGAGCAGGTGGCAACTGTTGCAAAGGCTATGAAAGAAAAAGGCTTAAAGTTGCTGCGCGGAGGCGCCTTCAAGCCAAGAACGTCGCCATATGATTTCCAAGGCTTGGGTGTTGAAGGATTAAAAATATTAAAACGTGTTGCTGATGAATTTGATATGGCTGTGATTAGCGAAATTGTAACTCCGGCTGATATCGAAACAGCTCTTGAGTACCTGGATGTTATTCAAATTGGCGCCAGAAACATGCAAAACTTTGAACTGTTAAAAGCCGCCGGTGCTGTAAATAAACCTGTTTTATTAAAACGAGGACTTTCAGCAACGATTGAGGAGTTCATTAACGCTGCTGAATATATCATGTCACAAGGGAACGGCCAAATCATTCTTTGTGAACGCGGAATCAGAACGTATGAAAAAGCAACGAGAAATACCTTAGATATAACAGCGGTACCTATTTTAAAACAAGAAACCCATTTGCCGGTCTTAGTCGATGTCACTCATTCGACTGGACGCAGAGATTTACTTCTCCCGGCTGCAAAAGCAGCCCTTGCGATCGGAGCAGACGGAGTAATGGCTGAAGTCCATCCAGACCCGGCTGTTGCCCTTTCTGATTCTCAGCAGCAAATGGACCTTAACCAATTCGACAAATTCTACAGCGAAATATTAGCATCTAATTTAATTCGCGCGTAATCGTGAACAATAGAAAGCCTTCTGCGCTTGTTTAGCAGAAGGCTTTTTCATATAAAATTGTGTAATTTTAATATTTTTGTTAAAAAAATGGCTGAAAAACCGCGAAATTTGCTGGATTTTTGATTGCGGCTTTATTATTCTTACAGTATTATTAAGTACATATATAATGGTGATTCTTTAGCTATAAGAATCGTATGAAA
Organism: uncultured Bacillus sp.; assembly: GCA_964484065.1. Classification (GTDB taxonomy): domain Bacteria; phylum Bacillota; class Bacilli; order Bacillales; family Cytobacillaceae; genus JAEVLT01. The sequence goes on along the minus strand of CAZAEW010000010.1, from coordinate 11,226 downwards.
TGACTAGCTTCTTGTATAGTGCAATAAAATAAGCTTAATTAAGCATACACATAAAAAAGGAGTGCTAAATTTGAATATCACGATTTATGATGTTGCAAGGGAAGCAAATGTCTCAATGGCAACAGTTTCGCGTGTAGTGAACGGAAATCCAAATGTAAAACCGGTTACCCGTAAAAAGGTACTGGAGGTAATCGAACGATTAGGCTATCGTCCAAATGCCGTAGCAAGAGGTTTGGCCAGTAAAAAAACAACTACTGTCGGTGTCATTATTCCCGATATTTCGAGTATTTTTTATGCAGAGCTTGCACGGGGCATTGAAGATATTGCAACAATGTATAAATACAATATTATTTTAAGCAATTCCGACCAAAATCCCGAGAAAGAATTGCATTTGTTTAATACCATGCTGGGCAAGCAGGTAGATGGTATTGTCTTTATGGGAGGCAATATTACGGATGACCATGTTGCTGAGTTTGAAAAATCTCCTGTTCCTATTGTTTTAGCTGGTTCCATCGTCGAATCAACAACGATTCCTTCGGTCAATATCGATTATGAACAGGCCGTTTATGACTCTGTGAAGGAGTTCGTTGAAAGAGGGCATAAGAACATTGCTTTTGTTGTTGGCCCATTCCATGAGCCAAAGAATTCATTGAAAAAAATGGCCGGTTATCGAAAGGCGCTGGAAGAGGCGGGAATTCCTTATAATGAGGAGCTTGTTATCGAAGGTGATTATACGTATGATTCAGGCATTGAAGCTTTTGAAAAGCTTCTGGAAGCTGCAGACAGACCTACCGCTATTTTAGTTGGTTCAGATGAAATGGCATTAGGAGTGGTTCATGGAGCTGAAGATAAGGGCTTTAAAATCCCTGAAGATTTTGAAGTGATTACTTCTGATAATACACGTCTGTCTCTAATGGTCCGTCCGCAACTTACAACGATTGTACAGCCGTTGTATGATATTGGTGCTGTTGCGATGCGTCTGTTGACTAAACTGATGAATAAAGAAAAAGTTTCTGAAAGCACGGTTGTTCTTCCTCATCGGATTGAACACCGGCAATCAACAAGAAAATAAAAAGGGGCCAAGGCATTAGCCTTGGCTTTTTCTTAAATAAGTAAAGAAAGTATAAAAGTTTGGACTTTGAGAATTGTCCAGCTTCACAAGAATAAGCTACGAAAGCGACGCATCGCACGAAGGAAAAGCGTTAGCTTTTTCGAGGAGCGCCTAGCCCTTCAGGGTCAAATAACCTTCGGACCAAAAAGTCAAAGTGCGGACTTTTTGGTCCGAAGAACATTTGACCATCGGGGCTGAACAAGGCGCTTACGCTTTTCTTATGGGATACAACGCCTTTTCAAGTGTCCGTAAATTTTTTTCCGATATTTCTTCTTTACGGGGGATGGGAGGGTAGAGATCGCCTGGATCTTCCCATTCAGATGGCAGCTTTACAGGTGCCTGCTTCTGCCAATAGTCTACCCATTCAGCAGGTAATTGGCCGCAGGCGCTTGAGTTTTCCGTCATCTCCAACCAGACAAGAGCCCATGCCCGCGGAACGACTCTCCAAATATCATATCCCCCTCCGCCAACGGCAATCCATCTTCCATCACAATACTTATGGGCAATTTCATGAGCAATTTTTGGAATAACCCGGTAGGTTTTGATGGTCGATGACAAGTGGGTTAAGGGATCATAATAATGTGCATCTGCACCGTTTTGTGTCAGAATCACGTCCGGTTTAAAGAACGCTGCCACTTCCCGAAGAGAACGTGTATAAGTATCAATAAAAGATTCATCTTCAGTAAACGCATCAATTGGAATATTAAAAGAATAGCCGTATCCTTTTCCTTGTCCTCTTTCATTGACTCCTCCTGTACCGGGAAACAAGTATCTGCCTGTTTCATGAATCGATAGAGTACATACATTTGGGTCGTCATAAAACGACCACTGAACCCCGTCGCCGTGATGGGCGTCAGAATCTACATAAAGAACCCGGGCATGATATTTGTTTTGAATATATTTAATGGCTACTGAGCAATCATTATAAATACAAAAACCTGAGGCTTTTCCGCGAAACCCATGATGAAGGCCCCCTCCAAGGTGGAGAGCATGTGCGGCCTTTCCTGTCATGACATGGTCAACTGCCGTCAGCGTGCCGCCAACCTGAAGCGCGGTGGCTTCATGCATATTGGGGAAAATGGGATTGTCCTCGGTTCCAATCCCATAATTTTCAGATGTTTCATTGGACAGCTGTCCGTGTCCAGCCATTTTTACTGCATTTACATATCTGGGATCATGATTTAAAAAAAGTTCTTCGTCTGCAGCGATTCTCGGAGGATGGATTTGTTCAGGCGAAAGGGCATTTATTTTTTTTAATAAATCAATGGTTAAGGTCATCCGGAATTGGTTAAAGGGGTGATTCCGGTTAAATTTATAGTTTAGTAGTTCCTCTGAAAAAATAAATGAACACTGATCTCTCATTTTGAAATCCCCGGCGCATTCGGCCATAGAACCTGATGGCCCGCATTTTTTAACTCCTGAATTAATCCGACCGGATTGATCATTTGGATACGAAAAACGAGAATTTTGAAGTGAGGATCTTTTTTGTCAGGGTAGACGAGAACACTTAAAATATTGGCTTTTCTTTTTTGAATGATAGTCGTAATGTCAGCAAGGTCTTCCGTTATACTTGGCACTCTTATTTCAATTTGCGACCCAGGCTGATGGGCACCGGTCAATTCAACCAGCGTTCTTAACAGATCTGTTTCTGTTATAATCCCTACTAGCTTTTGATCCTTTGTGATAGGGAGACAGCTGATCCGGTGCTCATAGAATAGGCCGGCAACTTCTTCAACAAAATCGAGCGGATGTCCGTTAATTACATCTGTTCTCATAATTTTTTCTAAAGGTCTCTGGAAATCCTCCAGATGTTCATTGCGATGAAAAATGGAAGGCGATGCATCGCGAAGCCTTGAGGCTGTCACGAGACCAATTAAATGTTTTTCTTCGTCTATAATCGGCAAATGGCGGATTTTTTGTGCTTTCATTAGAGTAATGGCATCCCCAACCGTATTGGTTGAAAGCAGCGCTGTAACATTTTTTCTCATAATTTCTTCTATGATCATCAGAAAACCTCCTTCGAGAATGCATGGGATATCGCAGATTAATACATAAAGCGGTTCATGAAACGAACACGGTCAAATTTTTGGATGGACTCATTATCAATCCGTTTTCCGATTCGGACCATCAGGCAATTGGCAGGATGAGCGCAAATTTCCGGATCATCGGTGGCATACCACTCCAATCCTCCTGCATTCATCATCTTCTCCATAATCTTCCGGTACTCCCAGACATTCAAGCCAGTTCCTTTTAAATCCCAATGCCAATAATATTCAGTTGTAATGATAATGTAATCTTCCATAGCATCATCCATCATTGAAACCGTCAATAAATGTTTCCCGACAGATGCACTTCGATATTTTGGTATAACTTCAATAGCGCCTAATTCAATTAAATTATCCATTTTTCCCTGGGACCAGCGCTCAAGAGGGTCGGGGTAAAGGTATGTAACATAGCCAATAATGATATTTTGATCTCTGGCGATCAAAATCCTTCCATCATCAAGACGCGCGATGCCAATTAATGCTTGATGCTGTTGCAGTGGAGGGCGAAATGCTTTGAGGTCTTCATGAAAATCCAAGCACGCCAAGTGCTCAGGAGAAACAGGGCCTTCAATTATTAGTTTCCCATGTGCAGTATTCAAGTCGATCCGATGATAGGTTTTCTTATGTTCCATTTAGTCACCGCCCGAAAAAAGTTTGGTAATTATCTTCTATTATACATAATTTTATCTTATTGAAAATGTTTTAACAAAATTTTCTGTTTTTTTCGAAAATTCATTCGACATTCTCGAAAAAAGTCATAAAGTTTTTGGAATATAAAAATTGCGAATTAACAGAAATTATTGTATTCTCATTGTAATACTGTAAAAAGGGGGATGGTATATGAAAATTGAAACATTATCAGTTGTAAAAGGGGAGCACAATTTATCCAATTATGAAGAAATGTACAAGCGTTTTAATTGGATTGAGACGGAAAAAGAATTTAGCTGGTATGAGACAGGTCTTGTCAATATGGCCTATGAAGCGATTGACCGTCATGCTGAAACGTTCCGAAAAAACAAGGTAGCTTTATACTATCATGATGGTTCAAGAAATGAGAAGTATACCTTTAAGGAAATGAAGGAGCTTTCCAATAAAGCTGGAAATGTTTTTAAAACTTATTCAGATGTAAAAAAAGGTGACCGTGTATTTATCTTTATGCCCCGTTCACCGGAGCTTTACTTTGCTGTTTTAGGTGCTATTAAACTAGGTGCAATTGTTGGTCCGTTATTTGAAGCCTTTATGGAAGGTGCAGTGAAAGATCGACTTGAAGACAGTGAAGCCAAAGTTCTCGTGACAACTCCTGAACTATTAAACCGTGTTCCTGTTGATCAATTACCTTCATTAAAACATATTTTCCTCGTTGGCTCAAATATTCAAGAAGAAGGCCCTTATATCGACTTTTTAACAAGATTCGATCAGGCTAGTAAAGAATTAAAAATCGAATGGGTTGAAAGAACGGATGGACTCATTCTCCATTATACTTCCGGTTCAACCGGCAAACCAAAAGGAGTCTTGCATGTACATAATGCAATGATTCAGCATTATCAAACAGCTAAATGGGTGCTTGATTTAAAAGAAGATGATGTTTATTGGTGTACCGCAGATCCAGGCTGGGTAACCGGAACTTCGTACGGGATTTTTGGACCGTGGCTGACAGGCACATCCAATGTCATTGTCGGCGGCCGTTTCAGCCCTGAAAGCTGGTACGGAATGATTGAGGAATTGGGAGTTACCGTTTGGTATAGCGCTCCGACAGCATTCCGGATGTTAATGGGAGCAGGGGATGAGATTGTAAAGAAATTTAACTTGAGCTCACTCCGTCATATTTTAAGTGTCGGAGAGCCTCTTAATCCGGAAGTGGTCAAGTGGGGGGCGAAAGTATTTAACCGCCGGATCCATGATACATGGTGGATGACAGAAACCGGTGCGCAGCTTATTTGTAACTATCCTTGCATGCCAATTAAGCCAGGGTCAATGGGTAAACCGATTCCGGGTGTGATGGCAGCGATAGTCGATGATCAAGGGAATGAACTTCCACCATATCGAATGGGCAATCTTGCGATTAAAAAAGGATGGCCTTCCATGATGTTTACGATTTGGAACAATCCTGCAAAATATGAATCCTACTTTATGCCGGGTGATTGGTATGTATCAGGTGATTCAGCCTATATGGATGAAGAAGGGTATTTCTGGTTCCAAGGCAGGGTCGATGATGTGATTATGACTTCCGGAGAACGTGTCGGACCGTTTGAAGTAGAAAGCAAGCTGGTCGAACATCCGGCTGTAGCGGAAGCCGGGGTAATTGGGAAGCCGGATCCGGTGCGAGGTGAAATCATCAAAGCCTTTATCGCTTTACGGGATGGCTACAGCCAATCGGAGGAGTTAATTGAAGAGATCAGACAGTTTGTGAAAAAAGGCTTGGCCGCACATGCTGCTCCTCGGGAAATTGAGTTCCGTGATAAATTGCCGAAAACACGAAGCGGTAAAATTATGAGACGTGTACTAAAGGCATGGGAGCTTAATCTGCCGGCAGGCGATTTATCGACAATGGAAGACTGATCGAAAAAAGAGGGTATCCAGATTGTGATTTGGATACCCTCTTTTTGTTGTTTGTTCTGCAAGACGGCTTTATGAAAGATTGCTTTTTTTAGCCATTAAGGACGAAATTGACGTTGTGCCTGTGGATTTTGTCCATAAAAACAATAATAAGGACAAAACGGCTCGTTGGATCAATCGCTTTGTCCATAAAAACAATAATAAGGACAAAACGGCATGTTGGATCAGTCGCTTTGTCCATAAAAACAATAATAAGGACAAAACGGCTCGTTGGATC
>CAZAEW010000010.1:0-5137 GCA_964484065.1 uncultured Bacillus sp. | reverse complement strand
CAAAACGGCTCGTTAAATCTGCATAACTGTCCTTAACAAAAACGCCTTTGACTGGGAAAGCCAAAGGCGTAAAACTAATATTAGTACTTAATCAAGGTATATTTCTTTTTCCCTCTGCGGATGATTGTGTATTGCCCTTCGATCCGGTCTGTATCCTGCAGCACATATGCGGCATCCGTGACCCTTTCACCATTGACAGAAACAGCCCCATTGCTGATATCTTCGCGAGCCTGACGTTTAGAAGGCGAAATTTTTGCTGCCACAAGCAAATCAACTAAATTCCCATCAGTATCTCCAGCCTCATAAGTAGGAACATCCTTAAATCCCTGCTTGATTTCAGAAGCGGAAAGATTTTTGACGTCCCCGCTGAACAGCGCTGCGGAAATTTTGATTGCCTGCTGCAAAGATTGCTCTCCGTGAATCAAACGGGTCATTTCCTCTGCCAATGCTTTTTGTGCTTTGCGAAGATGCGGCTCTTCCTGAACAGCCTTATCTAACAAGTCAATCTCTTCATGGCTTAGGAAAGTAAAGAACTTCAAATATTTGATAACATCGGCATCAGCGGTATTAATCCAGAATTGATAAAACTCGTAAGGTGAAGTTTTTTCAGGATCAAGCCAGACAGCGCCGCTTTCCGTTTTACCAAATTTCGTTCCATCCGCTTTTGTCACGAGAGGAATCGTCAGTCCGAACGCTTTGGAACCTTCCGGAACCATTTTGCGGATCAGTTCTAATCCCGTTGTGATATTCCCCCACTGATCACTGCCGCCAATCTGCAAACGGCACTCGTGATTTTGGTATAAATGAAGAAAATCCATCGCCTGCAGAATCGTATAGGTGAATTCCGTAAAGGAAATTCCTGTTTCAAGGCGATTGGCAATTGTATCTTTGGCCAGCATGTAATTGACCCCGATATGCTTGCCGATATCCCGCAGGAACGTAACAATATCCATTGATCCGGCCCAATCGTAGTTATTAACTAAAATCGCACCGTTTTCTCCTTCAAATTCAAAAATTTTCTGCAGCTGTTTTTTTAGGCAGCCGACATTATGCTGCACTACTTCCAATGTCTGCAAATTCCGTTCCTCACTTTTTCCGCTCGGGTCGCCGATCAGACCGGTCGCTCCTCCAACTAACACAATCGGACGATGTCCGTGTGCCTGAAAACGGCGCAAGGTTAAAAATGGCAGCAAATGGCCGATATGCATACTGTCTGCTGTCGGATCCACTCCGCAGTACAGCGAGATTTTGTCCTTATTTAAAGCTTCTTTAATGCCTTCTTCATCCGTCTGCTGGTAGATGATGCCTCTCCATTCCAGATCCTTTAATAAATCCATTTTATCCATCCTTTCCATAAATAAAGCGCCCCTGCAAAGATGCAGGGACGCAGTAGTTGCGCGGTACCACCCGGCTTGAGGAAATATCCTCCACCTCAAAATTTAACGGTTTTTATCCGTTCACCGCTACTGTTGGCCTTCACGGTGAAAGCTCCGGGATGTAATTCATTCCTCTATTTGTATCGGCTTTCACCATCCGCCGATTCTCTAAAAACAGTGATAGAAGAACTACTGGTTATTTTTCCCTTCTCAGCCTTTAAAAAATACACTTAAAGTTTTTTTACCATATTTCAATGTATGATGTCAAATAGCAAGTGAAAATATGAGAAAAATGTAGAAAACTGTCATAATTTTATAGGACCTATATGCTATAATTGGAGTGATTTTGAGGAGGTCCTGCGATGAAAGATATTCAGCATACTGGTGAAAAAAACAAGAGAAAAGGTATTTCAAAAAAAATAGGAAATATCTTTCTTTATCTTTTTACAATAATGATACTCGTCGGAGCACTTGGCACAGGGGTGGGAGCGGGATATTTTGCTTCTCTTGTGAAAAAGGAACCGGTCCGATCATACAGCAGTATGAAAAAAGATATTTATGATTATACAGAAACATCCAATCTTTATTTTGCTGATAATGTTTACTTGGGAAAGCTCAGATCCGACTTGGATCGTGATGAAGTTAAGCTTGACCAAGTATCTGATTATTTAAAAAATGCGGTCATCGCAACAGAAGATGAGAACTTTTACCAGCATCATGGAATCGTGCCAAAATCCATTTTACGGGCGCTGTATCAGGAGGTTACCCATTCCCCCATTCAAACGGGAGGAAGCACATTAACCCAGCAGCTGATTAAAAATCAAATCTTAACGAGTGAAGTTTCTTTTCAGCGTAAAGCAAGTGAAATTTTACTTGCTCTCCGTTTAGAAAAGTTTTTTACAAAAAATCAAATTCTTGAAGCCTATTTAAATGTTTCTTCATTCGGAAGAAATTCATCCGGACGAAATATTGCCGGAGTGGAGACGGCAGCAGAAGGAATATTTGGCAAAAAGGCCAAGGATTTAAATCTTCCGGAAGCAGCGTTTATCGCTGGTCTGTTGCAAAGCCCTTCAAGATATACGCCGTTTACAAATGAAGGAACCGTCAAGACCGATCTTCATCTTGGTATCGACCGAATGCATACCGTCTTACAGCGAATGCATGACCGGAAATACATTACCAATCAACAATATAATGAAGCATTAGCTTATGATATCACAAAAGACTTTGCGGCTCCCACAGCCAGTCCGATGCAAAATTATCCATGGCTGATGACAGAAATTGAAAAACGGTCCATCCAAGTGCTGGCAGTGATATTGGCTCAAAAAGACGGAATTGATGAGAATACGTTAAGTAAAGATCAAACACTGCACCAGCGATACTTAAATATGGCCAGCCATGATCTTCGGCAAAAAGGCTATGAAATTCACACAACCATTAATAAAGACATTTATGATGCAATGCAAAAAGCAAAGGATCAATATCCATCATATGGACCAAATAAGCCTCAGGTCGTGAAGGATCCGAATACTGGTAAAAATATAACCATTTCGGAACCGGTAGAGGTTGGAGCCATCCTGATCGAAAATAAGACAGGAAAAATTATCAGTTTTGTCGGCGGGAGAGATTATAACCGGCAGCAACTGAATCATGCCACAAGCGCAGTCCGGCAAAATGGATCAACGATGAAACCATTGCTGGTTTACGCTCCAGCCTTTGAAATGGGAAAAGCTTCACCAGGGACTGTTCTTCCGGATGTTGCTTTAAAGCTGAACCCTGCAGATCCTAACAATCCATGGCCGCATAACTATGACCTTAAATACAGCGGTTTAGTATCGGCAAGATATGCTCTGACAAAATCCTATAATGTACCCGCTGTAAAGCTCTATACGAATATTGTCAGCCAAAACCCTGCCAAATACTTGGAGAAGATGGGGTTTACGTCCCTAGTAAAGGATGACTATACGAATCCTGCAGCCGCAATTGGATCCATCAAACAGGGAGTAACGATTGAGGAAAATACCAATGCCTTTACGACGTTTGCAAACGGAGGAAAATTTATTGATTCGTATTTAATCGATAAAATTGTGGATAAAAACGGTAAAGTTATTTATCAGCACCAAGTAAAGCCGGTCGATGTTTTCAGCCCGCAAACTGCTTTTTTAACACTCGATATGATGCGTGATGTCATCAGTAAAGGAACTGCTGCCGGCATTAACAGTAAATTAAAGTTTACAGCCGATTGGGCGGGGAAAACAGGAACGGGCGTCAATTATTATGATTCCTGGTTTGTTGCGGAAAATCCGAATGTAACGTTCGGCATTTGGACAGGTTACGACACTCCGAAGCCGCTTGAATCCTCAGGGGGATTGACTTACAGCCAAAAAACCAATTTTCTTTGGGCAGTTCTAATTAATTCCGCATATAATGTAAAGCCTGATTTAATTGCACCAAAAGAGCAATTTCAAGCTCCGGACGGGATTGTGAAGCTCTCTTATTGTGCTGCATCCGGCATGCTTCCATCAGATACATGCTCACAAGCGGGATTAGTTGAAACGGATTATTTTAATGCAAAATATGCGCCAAAGGAACCTGATAACACTTTAATTTACGGAAATTATGTGGTGATGGGCGGCAAAAAATATTTAGCTGATGGTTCAACGCCGGGGGATTTTGCCCAAAAAGGTTATATGCTGAATCCTGATTTTATCACAGGCTTAGTTGGAAGCAACTTCAAGGATTATAACCAGTTGATCCCGCAAAAGGACCGCTGGGCCAAAATCTTTGTACCGGGTGCAAAAATTACGGAAAACGGAAAAGCTCCCGACGGTGTCAGTCTGTCTGTTTCCGGAAGTACCTTGTCATGGACACAGGATTCAGAGCCCGATATTATTGGGTACCGCGTCTATCAGTCCGGGTTTAAGTCTAAAAAAGTAGCCAGCGTTGCCAGCGGTTCTCCGCTTTCAGATTCAGTTTCAGATGGTGAATATTATGTTACAGCCGTAGACATCAAAGGAAATGAATCCCCGGCTTCTAACCGGGTTGTTGTCGGGCAGTACCCATAAAAAAGACAAAATAAAACCCCCGAAAAAATTTCGGGGGTTTTCTAAGATTAACGAGAGTAGAACTCAACGATAAGTGCTTCGTTAATTTCAGCAGGAAGCTCAGAACGCTCTGGTAAGCGAGTGAAAGTTCCTTCTAATTTGTCAGCATCGAAAGTTAAGTAATCTGGAACGAAATTGTTCACTTCGATTGCTTCTTTCACGATCTCAAGGTTGCGAGATTTTTCACGCAAGCTGATTGTTTGGCCTGATGTTAAACGGTAAGATGGGATATCCACGCGAGAACCATTAACAAGAATGTGGCCATGGTTAACTAATTGACGAGCTTGACGGCGAGTGCGTGCTAAGCCTAAACGATAAACAACGTTATCTAAACGAGATTCAAGAAGAACCATGAAGTTTTCACCGTGTTTACCGGATAATTTGCCGGCTTTGTCAAATAGATTACGGAATTGACGCTCATTTACTCCATACATATGACGAAGTTTTTGTTTTTCTTGCAATTGTAGTCCGTACTCAGAAAGTTTTTTGCGTTGGTTTGGACCATGTGGTCCAGGAGCGTAAGGACGTTTTTCTAATTCTTTGCCTGTGCCGCTTAGAGAAATTCCAAGACGACGGGATAATTTCCAGCTTGGGCCGGTATAGCGAGCCATGAATGACTCCTCCTTCGTGTTTTTATTTTGGTAAAATAAAAACCGT
>CAZAEW010000009.1:36997-91614 GCA_964484065.1 uncultured Bacillus sp. | reverse complement strand
AAATTTATTAGCAAATTTTTTCCTTCCCAATTATGTATAAGGCCGCTTGTTCCTGTCTTCTCCTTGTAAGTTCGGCCAATCGGCCATTTTTCTTTACGTTTATTTTTAAAAAGAATGGGTAATTTAAGTGTACAGCAGCAATGGGTGTAAAAAGCCAATTGGATAATTGGTTTTTTACCATTTACTTACTGCTCTTTTAAGAAAAACGAACAAGAATATGAATTGTCAAAGGAGTGTTCAAATGAGCTTTCTTTGGTCATTAATTGTTGGAGGAGTTATTGGCTGGCTTGCCGGCATGATTATGGGAAAAGATATTCCCGGCGGGGTTATTGGGAATATCATCGCAGGTTTTGTAGGAGCTTGGCTCGGAACGTTAATCCTCGGTAACTGGGGACCTCATGTAGCCAATTTTGCGATTATACCAGCCATCATTGGGGCTGTAGTTGTGGTATTCCTGCTCAGCCTTATCCTGCGGGGATTCAGAAAAACATCGGATTAATGAAAAGCGGGTCTGCCCCTTGGGGCGGACCCTTTCAAATTTTAAAAACATCAATTCCCCTAAAAATGGGGGGCTTATCCGTAAAGGGAGCATAACAGACCATTTTTTCTTCTGTAAACGGGTGGATCAGCTCCAGCTTCGCGGCATGCAAGGCCTGCCGATTGAAGATCTCTTTCCCTCCATATAATCTGTCACCTGCTAACGGATGGCCAATATGGCTGAAATGGACACGGATTTGATGCGTTCGTCCTGTCTCAAGCCAGCATTTCACATAAGTTAACTTTTTCTTATGGTCCATCTGAATCACTTCGTAATGAGTAACCGCTTCCTGACCTGTCTGTGAAACCCGGCGCAGTGTAGCATGGTGCCGATCCCGGCCAATCGGTGCCTTAATGGTTCCTTTTTTAGCAGATAATAGACCTTCAACCGCTGCAATGTAGGTTCTTTTTATTTTTCTTTGCTCAAGCATCCGATCAAGAATGGCTCCTGATAATGAATGTTTCGAAAAAAGAATCGTTCCTGTGGTATCCCGGTCAAGCCGATGAATATGATGAATGTTTGCGGTTTCCCCGTTTGTCTGTAAATAATACACGGCTGCATTAAGCAAAGTATCCTTATCGTCCTTTATATCATTTGGGTGAGTATTCATGAAAGCCGGCTTGTTAAAGATGATGAGGTGATCATCTTCAAAAAGCACCGGCACATCGATGGCTGCAAGAGGAATGTCTCTGCTTGGTTCGTCAAATAGGCAGATCATCAGCTTATCACCCGGGGCAAGAGCTATATTCCAGTTTGCAGGAATTCCATTTAATAACACTTTCTTTTCCATTCGAAATAAATGAGTTAATTTTTTGGGTGCTCCCCATGTTGTCCGGAAAAGATCGGCCACGGTCATTCCTCCCCATTCCTTAGGAATAACCGCTTCAAACCACTTTCCTTTTCGGCTTGTCTGCAGCATTTTTTTGCTCCTTTAAAAAATTATTTGTAAAATTTTTTTCAATACTTGACAGGGCAATAATTACCACACAAAAACAAAATATTTTATGGTATTCTTAATGCATATCATACGCTAGAAATATGGGAAGGAAAAGGTGGGTAAATAATGAGGATCGTCTTTGCCTCCACTCCAGGGCAGGAGGAAGAAATCAGCGGGCTCGTAGGATATATGTATTCAAATGTATTTCCTAATTATTTTGCTGATGAAGAAATAAGAGAATTTGAGCGGTTAAACATTCTGCGCTCTCCGCATTATGAAGATTTTAGCACGTTAAAATACGCCTTTCAGGTTATGGCCAGTCTGCAAACGATTATTTCCATTTTAGAACAGCCGGTTCTTAATGAGGAGTATTCCGAAATTTTCGACAAAAATGTGGAGAACCTGCAAGGTTTTGGAATATTTTTCCCGTTTCAATTACAGCAGTTCATTGAGGCAAAAAATACAAAAAAATGTATGTTTAGCGTTTATACGAAGCCTGCAAATGAAATGCTAATATAAAGATCAAAAAGGATGTCTCAAAGAAAGGTGCTTCCCCTCAACTGATAAATACAGCAAAAGTACATTTTGTTGCTGCATATCAAGTACGAGCGATGGTTCCAATCCTTCCTGAGCCATCCTTTTTCTGTTTTTAAAAAATCCATGTACATTCCTGGATGCTAATAATAAAATAAAGGGTGTTGATTATATTAAAGAAAAGTAAGAAAAAGTCAATATCAGAATTTTTACATGGGAGGAAATCTGATGGATTGGAAAGCAAATGCTGAGAGATGGATTCAATTTGCTGAACTTGATTCTGAATTGAAAAATCAATTAGCAGAAATAGCAAAAAATGAAAAACAACTGGAAGAAGCCTTTTATAAGAACCTGGAATTTGGAACCGGCGGGATGAGAGGCGAAATCGGCGCAGGAACAAACCGAATGAACCTTTACACAGTCCGCAAAGCTTCCGCTGGGCTGGCAGCATACATAGAAGAGCATGGGGAAGAAGCGAAAAAGCGCGGTGTTGTGATTGCTTTTGATTCCCGCCATAAATCGCCTGAATTTGCCATGGAAGCCGCAAAGACATTGGCAACAAGAGGCATTCAAACATACGTATTTGATGAATTACGGCCAACACCTGAATTATCATTTGCACTGCGGTATTTAAATGCTTTTTCGGGGATAGTGATAACGGCAAGCCATAATCCCCCTGAATATAACGGTTATAAGGTATACGGCTCTGATGGAGGACAGCTTCCTCCGGACAGTGCAGATCAGGTTATTTTAAAAGTAAATGCAATTGAAAATGAATTATTAATTGATGTAAATAGTGAAAGCGCTCTTCGTGAAGCAGGGCTGATTGTTACAATCGGTGCGGAAATTGATCAAGCCTACATTGAAAAATTAAGAACGATCTCTGAAAATCCAAACCTGGCAATGGAATCCGATATTAAAGTGGTCTTTACTCCATTGCACGGAACGGCGAATAAACCGGTACGCAATGCTCTGACTGCCCTTGGCTATAAAAATATCCATGTTGTCCCGGAACAAGAGCTGCCAGATCCGGAATTTTCAACTGTCAAAAGTCCAAATCCGGAGGAGCATGCTGCTTTTGAACTGGCGATTCGTGATGGAAAAAAACTAGGAGCAGACATCTTAATTGGAACAGACCCTGATGCCGACCGCTTAGGAATCGCTGTTCTCAACCATGAGGGAGAATACGTTGTTTTAACAGGTAATCAAACAGGGGCCTTATTGCTCGATTACCTAATCACCCAAAAGCAGGCAAAAGGGACCCTTCCTAAAAATGGTGTTGTCCTAAAAACAATTGTTACATCGGAAATCGGCAGAACGATTGCTGAATCCTATCAAATTCCGACGGTTGATGTGTTAACCGGATTTAAATTTATTGCTGAAAAAATTAATCAGTATAAAGAATCAGGTGAATACACCTTTTTATTCGGATACGAAGAAAGCTATGGTTATTTAATCGGTGATTTTGTCCGGGATAAAGATGCTGTTCAGGCAGCTATTTTAGCCACGGAAGTTTGTGCCTATTATAAAAAGCAAAAGATGACTCTTTATGATGGCTTAATGCAAGTGTTTGAAAAGTATGGATTCTATCAAGAAGGCCTCCGTTCTCTTACCTTGAAAGGCAAGGAAGGAGCGGAGATGATCCAGCAGATTTTGGCTTCTTTCCGGAATGAGCCGCTCAAAAACCTCGGTAATTTAACCGTGAAAGCCTGCGAAGATTATTTATCAGGAGTTCGCCAGACCGATAATGGAACGGAAAAGATCAACCTGCCAAAATCAAATGTATTGAAGTACATCTTTGATGACGGTTCCTGGGTGTGTTTGCGCCCATCCGGAACAGAGCCAAAAGTGAAATTTTATATGGGTGTAAGTGGAAAAGGTCTTGAGGAAAGCAAACAAAAGCTGCAAAAAGTTCAGGATGATTTCATGGCTCTTGTTGACCAAAAAATGAAGGCAGTAAAGTAAGAAAAGCGCAAGCGTCCAATCATATAAGTTAAAACACGGCCCCAGTCAGGAGGCCGTGTTTTTTTCGGTGGAATTCTTTGATCCGGTTAGTAATGAATTTTAGCACAATAAACAGTATTCAATCGTTAATTTAGGAAAGACTATATATCGGTATGGAGGAAAGATCCGGTTCAACAGTCTCGTTTGCATGGTCGATGTAACGCAAAAGCGCGTAAAGCTTTTTCTCAATGACGGAATAATCTTTTTCAAAATTGTAAGCATGCAGGAAATGCTCAATTTTTTTCGATAAAAAATGGTCTTGTGTCCTTACCATTAAAATCAGCAAGTTGTCCCATTCTGACCGGTGCGTATAGAATAATGCCCGGTCATAATCCACTTTATTCACTTTGAAAATCTCCTCCTTATATAGGAGTTAAGATTAGTTTGTGCCTTTCTTCTAAGAACTTTCACAGTAAATGTTGGGTAAGATTTTCTTAAAGAAACGGGAGGGAGGATATGCGAAAAACCACTTGGATGATCTTGATCTTTTCCTTATTCTTCTTAACGGCTCCTTTAGGAAAAGCTGCTGCAGAGGAAAAAGTGTATACGTACGATATGATGACAGATCAGCTTAACTGGATGAATAGTAAATATAATGATGAATTGCAGCTGAAAACGATCGGGACCTCGCATTTTGGCAGAAACATTTATGCTGTAAAACTGGGCAAAGGTAAGAAAAATGTTCTTTTTGTCGGGGCTCATCACGGCCGGGAATGGATGACAAGCCTGCTCTTGATGAATATGCTTGAAACCTATACAGATGCTTACCAAAAACGTCAGCCATGTGGGCCTTACAGCACAGACATATTACAAGAGGTGTCCATTTGGTTTCTGCCAATGCTAAACCCTGATGGGGTAGCAATCCAGCAAAATCAAATAAAGTCGTTTCCCAATCAGCACCAAAACCGGTTAATGTTTATGAATCAAGGCTGGGATGATTTTATCAGGTGGAAGGCAAATGGGATGGGAGTCGATCTAAACAGACAATACCCGGCTGGGTGGGAAAAACTTCCGAAAAAGCCAAATGATCCATGGTATCAATTTTTTAAGGGAAGTAGACCATTGGAGGCAGCCGAGGCGGCCGCTTTGACAAGCTTTGTGGATAAAATTCAGCCTGAAATTGCGGTTGCCTATCATACCGCAGGACGTGAGATTTTTTGGAAATATAAAAATGGAGCTCAGCTCAGCCGTGACCGTATGATTGCAAAAAAAACGGCAAAGCTAACAAAATACAAACTGGCCAAGCCTCCTAAAGAAGCTTATGGAGGAGGATTTACCGATTGGTTTATTACCGCTTACCGCCGTCCGGCAATGACAATTGAAATCAGCTATCTTGTCGGAGACAGGCATCCGCCTCTTACCGTATATAAAGAAGAATGGAAACGAAACAAATATGTAGGTTTGATGATTGCTCAAGAAGCAAAGATGCTGGCTGAATAAGTTGATCGGAAATTTCTTGTAAACAACCTCATCATCCTTGTTTTTTCTTCATACATTGTTTTTAAGAAGAAAAAGGGGGGGAAGCAGATGGAGGTAGAAGACCGTAAAGCGCTTGAGACAGCGATAAGAGAAATCACGGAAATCGCAAGAGGATTTGGTTTAGACTTTTATCCGATGCGCTATGAAATCTGTCCGTCAGATATTATTTATACATTTGGGGCATATGGGATGCCAACTCGCTTTTCACATTGGAGCTTTGGCAAGCAATTTTATAAAATGAAGCTTCATTATGACTTTGGCTTAAGCAAAATTTATGAACTCGTCATCAATTCAAATCCTTGCTATGCCTTCTTGCTGGATTCGAATTCACTTATTCAAAATAAACTGATTGTCGCTCACGTTCTTGCCCATTGTGACTTTTTCAAAAATAATGTCCGCTTTCAGAACACGAAGCGGGATATGGTTGAGAGCATGGCAGCAACAGCGGAACGGATCCGCCAATACGAAATCCAATACGGAAAAAAAGAAGTGGAAACCTTTTTGGATGCGGTCCTGGCGATTGACGAGCACATTGACCCATCCTTAATGCGTCCGAAATTAAGCTGGACAATGGAAGACGAGGAGTCAGAAGATCAGCCGATGGCTACCCCTTATGACGATCTTTGGAAATTGGACGAAAAAGACGAAAAACCGGAAAAGAAATCGATGAAACGTAAATTTCCGCCCAAACCGGAAAAGGATTTGCTCTTGTTCATTGAATCGTACAGCAGGGAGCTTGAAGACTGGCAGCGCGATATTTTAACGATGATGCGGGAAGAAATGCTATACTTTTGGCCGCAGCTGGAAACGAAAATCATGAATGAAGGCTGGGCATCGTACTGGCATCAGCGGATATTGCGGGAAATGGATTTAACGAGCGGGGAAGCGATTGAATTTGCCAAATTAAATGCAGGAGTTGTTCAGCCTTCAAAGACGGGGATCAATCCGTATTATTTAGGAATCAAAATTTTTGAAGACATTGAAGACCGCTATGATAACCCGACAGAGGAAATGAAGAAAAGAGGGGTTCAGCCCGGTTCCGGAAAGGAAAAAATCTTTGAGGTTCGGGAAATTGAATCCGATATTTCCTTCCTCCGCAACTATTTAACGAAGGAACTGGTGATGAGGGAAGATATGTACCTGTTCCAAAAACAGGGACGGGATTATAAAATTGTAGATAAAGGGTGGGAAAAAGTAAGGGATCAGCTTGTGAATATGAGGGTGAACGGCGGCTTTCCGTACATTACCGTCAATGACGGGGATTATTTGAAAAATGGCGAGCTGTACATGAAGCACTGGTATGAGGGTATTGAACTGGATGTTAAGTACTTGGAAAAGGTAATGCCGTATATCCACCAGCTTTGGGGAAGAACGGTTCATATGGAGACGGTGGTTGAAGACCGGGCTATGCTGTTCACTTATGATGGCAAAGGGGTTCATCGGAAATATCTATAGAAATAAAGGCGGGCGGATCGGTTTAAGATCTGACCGCCTTTTATCTTTTTAACTGCAGCTTTAATGTGATACATTGTAAATATGGAGGAATGCATGATGAAAACACATATTTTAGTTGTGGAAGATGAGCTGCAAATCGCACGTGTTTTAAAGGTTGAGCTTGAATATGAAGGATATGAAGTAACCGTCGTATATGACGGAAAAACAGGATTAGAAACAGCATTACATAAAGATATAGATCTCGTTTTATTGGATGTCATGCTTCCGGAATTGAGCGGATTTGAAGTTTTACGAAGGATTCGAAAGGTGAATAGCTTTCTTCCGGTTATACTCTTAACAGCAAGGGATACGACCTTTGATAAAGTAGCCGGACTGGACCACGGGGCAAATGATTATATAACAAAGCCTTTTGAGATCGAAGAACTCTTGGCAAGAATCCGTTCCTGCCTGCGGCATTATTCGAAACAAAGTATGAATGATGGAGAAGCCGTTTTAACATTCGGAGACCTGGCCATTAATACAGAAACGAGGGAAGTGACCCGTGCCGGACAAGTGATTATCTTAACTCCAAAGGAGTATGATCTCCTTGTCTATTTGATTTTGAATAAAAATAAAGTGGTCACCCGGGAAAATATTTTAGTAAATGTCTGGGGCTATGAATATGAGGGCGAAACAAATGTAATCGATGTTTTTATCAGGCATCTTCGAAAAAAGGTTGATGAAGGATTTCCCAAGCCGCTCATCAGTACAGTGAGAGGGATTGGATACACTGTTAAGGAGTAATCAGAATGAAGACAGCGACAAAGATAAATCTGTTAACAACTGCATGGATTCTTTTCATATTAGTGTTGATCAATGTTTTTGTGTTTATCTCGTTTATGACAACTGCCGTTAATATGGAAAAATCCGCCCTTTATCAAGTGGGTGCCGACATTTTGGAAGATGTAAGTCTGAACGAACCGACTTCTGCCATTGAAAACAAATTATCAAAAAATTTGACCCGTCATTCTTTTATCCGAATTGTTCTCCCGGGCAATAAAACAGCTTATCAAGTAACGAATGATCCTGCTTTTGCGAAAAAAGTAACGGGGAAATATGCCGGCAAGAAAGAATCGGAACGATTGCCGCTTGTGATCAGCGGGCAGGAAAAGCAGGTGTTGGTTTCGCGAATTCCGATAAAAGAAGGCAATCAAATTCTGGGGACCTTGGAGATAGGGAAGCAATTAACCGGCCTGGAAATGAGAAAAGACCTCCTGATTTGGATTATGGCGGGATGTACGATTTTTGCTGTCCTGCTGTCATTACTGGGAGGCAGATGGCTCTCAAGTATAATCATGAAGCCAATCGCCAGTATGATTAAAACGATGGAGGATATTGAAAAGAGCGGTATTCCTAAGAAAATAAACATCCAAAATGATACGAACGATGAATTGCACAAAATGGCAAAAACATTTAATCGAATGATAGACAGGCTTGAAAAAAATTTGGAGAAACAATCGCAATTTGTATCGGATGCCTCCCATGAATTAAAAACGCCGCTGACCATTATCAAGAGTTATGCCAATTTACTGAGAAGACATGGGATTCAAGATCAGGAAATGGCGAATGAAGCCATTGAAGCGATATACTCTGAAGCCACAAGAATGCAAAAAATGACGGAAACTTTTCTCGGCCTGGCCTCTTTAGAAGGTGAAGGGACTTTAGAAATAAAGGAAATCAATTTAGTAACCTTGTGCCAAGATATTTTAAAACAGCTTAAAGATGTATACAGAAGGGAAATCGTCCTCCATTTTTCAGAACGGCCAATCATGATTGCTGCTGATGAGTTGAAAATGAAACAAGTGATCGTTATCTTACTCGATAATGCTATGAAATACAGCCATGATAAAATTGAGGTTATCTTGGAGAGAAGCGGGCAGAATGTTCGGATTTGCGTAAAGGATCACGGGATTGGCATTCCTGAGAATGAAATTGAAAATATTTTTGAGCGTTTATACCGTGTCGATAAGGCAAGGAGCAGAGAAACGGGAGGCACGGGATTGGGTCTGTATATTGCCAAAAGCATCGTGAAACTGCATAAAGGAACAATCAAAATTAACAGCAAAGAAGGCGTGGGGACAGAGGTGGAATTGCTCTTGCCATCCAATCAATCAGAAACGAAAAAGGACCAATGAGGTCCTTTTGGAAAAGGGGCGGAGCTGCGCAAAAGTTATGTTGATTTTAATCAGCAAAAGCGAGGAATAGTATCTTCTTCTTTGAAAAAGTTTAACTTTGCTCCGCTCACACCGCCTTTATTATGTTGGTTTATTGTTCATATTTTTTTATTTCCATACATGGGTCGGAGGTTGAGACTCATGTATGTTTTTTTTTCATACTTTCTCCATAGTTTCCTGCTAAAATTAAGACTGGATTTTAATATGTTAAGGAGCGGCAAGATGAGAAAAGGTGCCATTTTCAATCGGATTTCGCTAAAGTTAGGTTTGTCGTTCAGTGCTGTTTTTTTAACGTTATTATTACTTTTAGGCTTTCTGTTATATGGGGTCTTTACAAATTTGTTCGTAGACTTTGTCAGCAAGGATTTACTTATTCTCGGGAGCAATCACGCAAAAGCGCTAAAAGATGACTACACTCCTGAAATGATCAATCATATTCTTTCAATGGAAAAGGGCGGAACAAGCCATGTATTAATCACGGACAAGGACCGCAAGATTCTCGGCTCATCCGTCATTCCAGATGCAGCCATGAAGAACGCTTTGCATCATAAAAGAAACGGACCGGCAAATTACATCATCGATCAACATTGGAGAACCGATAAATATATTATAGCAGTATCCAACATCGGAGGAGACAAAGGATTCATTTATATGTATTATCCTTCCAACAACTTACGGGAAACGGTATCAATCTTAAAAATTCTTATTTTGATAACAAGTTTGGGAACGGTTTTCTTAGCTTTTGGTCTAATTGGAATTCTTTCACGAAAAATAACCCATCCGCTTTTAACGATGAAGGATGCAACGAATTCAATGGCCCGAGGGGAATATAAGCAGGTGATTCCGGCGGCAGGAAATGACGAAATGGCCCAGCTCGCCCATTCGATTCAGCAGTTGGGAGAGAGGCTGCAGCATTACGAAGAGACAAGAAATGAATTTTTATCGGCTGTTTCCCATGAACTTCGCACCCCGCTAACGTATATTAAGGGCTACAGTGACGTTCTTAGCAAAGGAATCATCAAAAGTGCGGATGAACAAGCAGAGTATCTTTCGATCATCAATCGGGAAACAAACCGAATTTCCTATCTTATCAATGATTTATTTGAAATGAGCAAGCTTCAAGGGGGCAGGTTTCAGTTAAATAAAGAAATTGCCAATATCAATAACTCAGTGAAAAAAGCTGCTGGCAGTCTGCTGCCGATGGCCGAAAAGAAAGGAATCAGAATAAAAGTCCAAATTTCGGAAGAAATACCCGATACGAGTATTGATCAGATCAGACTGGAACAGGCGGTTTACAATCTTATTGAGAATGCCATTAAGTATACGGATGAAGGTGAAGTCTCCATCCGTACGTATCACCATCATCAAAATGTGGTTATTGAGATTGCAGATACGGGAATCGGAATTCCTGCCCGGGAAATCCCTAAAATTTGGGATCGCTTTTATCGGGTTGAAAAATCGAGAGCTAGAAAAACCGGCGGCACCGGTTTAGGACTCTATATAGTAAAACAACTGATTGAAGCACATCATGGTGAAATCAAGGTGAAGAGTGTTGATGGAAGCGGGTCAACATTTTCGATTTACCTGCCAAAGGAGAATACCGATGAATAGGATACTCGTTGTTGATGATGAAACGGAAATGAGGCAGCTGCTGCGAATTTATCTGCAGCAAGAGAACTATTATATTGAAGAAGCAGCTAATGGAAAAGAAGCCTGCGAAAAAGTTCTGCAAAACGATTATGATCTGCTGCTATTAGATGTCATGATGCCTGTTATGGATGGCTGGGAGACGATTAAACAAGTGAGAAAGATCTCGAGCGTCCCGATTATTTTATTGACAGCAAAGGGAGCCTTGGAAGATAAAGTTTTAGGATTATCTGCCGGAGCGGATGATTATCTTGTTAAACCGTTTGAAGAAGCAGAATTGATGGCGAGGGTTAAAGCATTAATAAGAAGGACACAAAAGTCTGCTGAAAAAGATGACATTCTTAAATATAAAGGACTGCTGATCAATCGGACGTCACGGGTTGTCATGTTTCAAGAGCATAAAATGAATTTAACCCAAACCGAATTTGACCTGCTCGAAGTGTTGATTTTGCATAAAGGAACCGTTTTTTCAAGAGAGCAATTGGTTGAGAGAATTTGGGGGATCGATTTTATGGGGGATGACCGCACCATTGATTCTCATATTAAAAATCTCCGTGAAAAATTGCATGCTTTCGGGATTGAAAAAACATTGATTAAAACAGTTTGGGGCATTGGCTATAAAGTGGAATAAAGGTGAGAACAATGAAACGGTTATTAGCGGCCATTTTTTTGGCAATATTAATTTTCCACGGTCTTTCATTATTGCTTTTTGTGATCAGGATGATGTGGTTTCCCCCGAGTATGATGGGAATGATGATGGGAAGGCAAGAGATGCATCATCATATGATATTTTGGTTTACCCAAACGTTTTGGATTTCTATCATGCTTGCAGGGATTATTTTGTTAATCTGGGTCATTCGTGAAAATACAAAGAAACCAAAATAAACAACTTATTCACTTCTCCATCGTTTCTACAAGATTTATTTTTTTCCTTTAAAAACGCCCTCCCTTTGTGCTGAGCGTTTTTTTTGATTGAAAATTCTTCCTTGGATTCAAATAAATTTACATTTTGGAGGGAAATTAATAAGAGATACTCTGCTTAGCATTGGGGTGGGAAGATGGATAATTTTGTGAATGATAATACGGCCAGGCGGTACACAGCCTTCGTCAGCACACTGGGTACAACCCAGCTGCATTTACGTAATCCGTTCATAATCTCTTGGTGGTCGGCTGCATTTCCGGGCTTCGGCCATTTGCTTCTTTCAAAATATCTGCGCGGCTTTGTTTTATTTATTTGGGAAGTGGTCGTCAATATGAACGCCCATATAAATTTGGCGATGATCTATTCCTTTCAGGGACGGATTGATATGGCTAAAGATGTTTTAAATACACGCTGGATGTTAATCTATATTCCTGTTTATATTTTCGCCATTTGGGACAGTCACCGGACAACCGTTGATCTTAATCGAGTCTACCTCCTTACTGCCCATGAAAATCACCGCTATAATTCATTTAGTATTGGCTCAATGGAGATTAATTACTTGGATAAACGAAAACCATCCCTTTCCATCATTTGGTCTCTATTTGTTCCCGGTCTTGGCCAGCTGTATATTCATCGAATTGTTACCGCCTTTTTTATTGTCATCTGGGTCATCATTTTTGCTTATTATTCCCGCGGCCTTGAAGCTATCTCCCTTCTGTTCCTTGGAAAAATTAACGAGGCAACAAAGGTGCTGAATTGGGAGTGGCTGTTGTTTTTCCCATCCATATATGGATTTGCCACCTATGATGCTTATATAAATGCAGTTGAAAATAACAAGCTTTTTGAAAATGAACTTAGCAGCTTTTTGAAAGAAAATTACCAAAGCCCCCGTTTTTCAATTTGTAAGGGAAAGAAAGTTGAGTGAAGCGATGCAAGTATTCTCCACTTTTGAAAATACAAATTACTTGGAATTAGCTATTGCGAAGCTGGAAAAAAACGGGGTATTAAAGGAACAAATCTTTGCCGTTCCGCTTGACAATCGTTTAGAGGAAAGAAAACTCTTTGATTCTCTTCACCGCTCAGACGGAATATCGCTCGTTGACATTGCGGCGGCGCTGGCGACGGCCTTTGCAGTGATTGGAGCAAGCATCGGATTTATCTTGAAATGGGGTCCGATTTATTGGGGATTAATCGGTGCAAGCATAGGGGCTTTGCTTGGCTTTGGAATCAGATTGTTTATTTTTAAAGTCATCAAAAAGAAACAAAGGCTTTTGCGGGGAAAACATTCCGAAATCATCTTAATCATCGAATGCGGCACATCAAATGTTAAACTGGTCGAGGAAATTCTCTGGGATCATTTGGCTCTGGGAGTGGCAAAGGTCAAGTGAAAATGAATGAACAGATAAGGATATTCCGGTATTTCTAAAGCTGCCCTGTTGGAGTTTCAGGATAGCTTTTTTAGTTTTGGTAATAGAAAAAAACTAATTTTATCATCTCTACAAGTGCCGTGGCATTTAACGGAACAAACGATGTTTCAAGCCATTTAGGAAAAGGAACAGCATTCCCGCTGTCTTTTTCCATTGCCGGGCAGCCAGAAATTCTGTTTTCACAGGAATCAGTTTTTTTTAACTGCCAGGTATAACCAATATTCTTAAAGATTATAAAAATATTTTTCTTTACAATTGTTTGAGATGGAGATATATTACATCTATCAAAATCATTTTCAAAAATTGCCTAATCTAAAAAGAGCGGGGGAACCACTTTTTTTGGGGTGAATCCTTTTTAAGGTAGGGTAACTCTTTAAACCCGAATCCTGCAGCTAACCTCGTCGGCATTTAAAGAGGAGGTTTTCTAATTATTTACTATTCAAACACTAAGTTTTTGTTATGCTTAGTGTTTTTATTTTTTGGCTGTTTTCGTAAAGATTGTTGTTTTTCACATCATTAATTTTCAAGCATTCAACTTATGGCCCTTGATTCGGACAGGAATCCAGTTTTTTTCATGAAAGCAGTCCGAATAGGCTATTCAGAGCAACAAAGTATACGGAAAGAGTCTATTTTTTTTAAGGAAGGGAAGCAGAGTGAGCCATCTTTCGGATTTTTTAGAAATATTATTAGTCATTTTTTCCATTACAGCTTTGTGGTTTTCTATAACAAATTTCAGCAGTGTTAAAAGAGCATTAATTGGCAGGCCGATGCGTACGTCTGAATTGAATGCTCAACACAATAAAATTATTTGGTTTATTGCATTGCCGATCCTTTCAGCGGATTTGTATTCCTCTGTTTCATATGGACCAGAGTCAGGAATGACAGAGCTAATCCAATTAGGAAATAACGCTAAGTGGTACATTATCCCAATAACAATTTCGACAGTCTTGTTATTAGCGATTCTCATACTTTCATATATTATGGGAATATTAGCTTACCCTAATGGCGGAGGAGCATATGCCATTGCAAAAGATAACTTTAGGCAGCGGTGGGTATCTCTGATTGCTTCAAGTTCCTTACTGGTTGACTATATACTGACAGTAGCTGTTTCAGTTTCAGCTGCAATGGAAGCAGTTACTTCTGCCTATCCGGTTGTCAGGCCTTACGAGACGGTGCTGGCTATTTTATGTGTATTTATTCTCGTCATTGTCAATTTAAGAGGAGTAGCAGAATCAGCGAAAATATTTGCCTGGCCAACCATCGGTTTTATGGTATGCATGATGATCGTAATAGGAGCGGGATTTTTCAATGAATTTCGTCATGGATTTATTCAGCCATCAACACCGCCCTTTGGAACTGTTCCTAAGGGAATAACGATTTTATTAATTTTAAAGGCCTTCAGCGCAGCCTGTTCTGCGCTAACCGGGATTGAAACGATCTCAAACTCAGTGCCTGTTTTCAGAGAACCGCAGCAAAGAAGTGCGATAAAGTCCTATATTACCCTAGGGATCATTACTTCGGTAACATTAATCGGATACGCATTTCATTTATATGTTAATGGGATTTCGCCGAATTCTCACGATACAATGCTATCGCAACTGGTGGAGAGTTATTTTGGCCATGGGATCATCTATCAAATTATTATCTGGTTTACGTTTGTTGTGTTGATTTTGGCTGCTAACTCTACCTTTACTGGATTTTCTCATTTGGCTGCGATTGTGGCAGCCGACAGTTTTCTGCCGCGGGGACTTTCAAACCGGGGAGACCGGTTAGGATATTCGAATGGCATTATTGTCTTGGCATCGGCGGCATGTTTGCTTATTTTTGCATTCCAAGCCCATACAAATGCGCTCATTCCATTGTATGCTATCGGCGTTTTCCTTTCATTTACAATAGCCCAATTTGGCTTAATTAAACGCTGGAAACGAGTGAAGGGACCGCATTGGGGAATAAAAATAACTATAAATATCATCGGAGCAAGTATTACTACTGCGGTGGCAATCATTTTTGCCGTTACCAAATTTACCGAAGGAGCATGGATTGTTTTAATCGTTATTCCGCTCCTGGTTGCTTTTTCATTAGCCATTTCCAACCATTATGTGGATGTTGCCAATGAACTCCGCATTAATGTTCAAACGATGTTTCCAGAGCCTAAAAAGATTGTTACGATTGTTCTCATTTCCGGGATTCACCGCGTTGTGCAAAACACCCTGTCGTTTGCCAAAGGGATTGAAAATGAAAACCTATTGGCGGTTTATGTTGGGTTTGACGAGCAATCCATTCAAAAAATAGAAGTAAAGTGGAAGGAATGGGGATCCCCATGCCGTTTAGTTACCTTAAAAAGCAGATACCGTTCTGTGCTGGAGCCGCTATCAAGACTAATCCATTTAATTGAAGAAAAAGAGGAATACCAGGGGCAAATTCATATCATTATTCCGCAGTTTATCCCTAAAAAGTGGTGGCACAATTTATTGCACAATCAAACTGCTTTGCTGCTGAGATTATGGCTGATGAAACATAAAAATATCGTTGTTACCACTGTACCTTATCATCTTTCAAAATAAAAAAATAACAAGTCCTTCCTGAGGGGACTTGTTATTTTTTTTGATCCAAGATAAAGTTCTTTTTTGGAAAATAAAGGCTGAATGTGGTTCCCACATCTTTTTTGGATTCAACTTCCACTTTTCCTCCTAGGGATTCGGTGATTTGATAGGCAACAGCGATTCCTAATCCCGTCCCATTTTCTTTTCCGGAATGAAGCGGTTTTCCCAGCTGTGTGATAACATCTTCAGAAAGGCCCGGACCATTATCCTCAATCAGGATATAAAATTGGTCAATCAATTCATGAAGAAAAACATCGACTCTGCCCCCTGGAGCGCAAGCCTCAACCCCATTTTTAATTATATTTAATAGGGCGAAACGAAGGAGCGAGTAATCTTTAAGGATTAAATCATTTTCAGCCGTAGACAAAAAGTGAAGCTCGACATTATGGACTAATGCGAAAGGGTTAATCATCTTAACGGTTTCCTGAACCATTTTTGTCAGTTCGATGGAATCATGTTCATTACTCTGCGGATCCATAATGGTTATATAATCTTTTAATGAACTTTCTGCCTGATTTAGTTCGGTCAAAGCCTGCATCATATAGTATGATTGCCCAGGTGTAAAACTTGAACCTTCCGCAAGGTTTGTTAAAGAGTTCTTTGCCGATAGGATAGGAGAAAATATTTGCTGGGAAATATATACTAACAGGTGATTAATCGCATGGCTTTTTTCAAATTGAATCACCTTTGTTCCCATTTCCTCCATTTCTTTGAGAGAGGTCTGCAGATACAATACCATCCAAAACGTAACATAATTGAAGACACAAAAGACGATCCATAGCAGGATTTCATGTTTTGTGAATGTATAATCGCCTATAACCTTGGTTTCCAAAACAAAAAAGAGAATGGAAAGCGTTAAACATAAATAAGAAAAGAAAATTTGCTTACTTCGCTTCCAATTGTCATATCTTGGAAGTATTACAGCGAAAATCAGCAGAGAAAAAAAGGGGATTCCCAAAGCTTCAACGTACATTCCGGGTCCGCCCTGCAGAAAACGATAAACCATCATTAAAGCCGTAAGAATAAGACCCGTTGAAAATCCTCCATAAAAAAAGCTGATAATGATTGGAATAAAGCGGAAATCCAGGCGGAAATCATCTCCAAACGTTAATGGAAATGTCATACAAATAAGGACCGACAGCCCGCATAATACACCTAAGATTTGTTTTTGAATTTTTTTCTGTCCGAATTTTTTTCGGAAGAACGATTGATATAGAAGCATTGGGAATAAAATACATATCGTTTGCAGCAGCCATAATCCCAAGTAGCCGGGATTTACAATCATAGAGCATCCTCCCAAAAAACATGTTCTAATGTATTGTACATCCCAGAGCAATGAAGTTCCAACTTAAAAATAATAAAACTTTGAGAGAATCCATTATTTTGTGTATAAACTGTTACTATAATGATATATTTAATATTATTATTGTTGATTATTGTAATTTTGGGATGCTTTATTATTTTGTTTGTCAATCATTTCTTTTAGTTCACCCACATCTCCTTTGACATTGATTATTTCAAAAATTTGATTTAAGCCTTCACTTGTCATTTCATCTTCCTTTTTCATTTGAAACCTCCAAATATAAATTAATCCTATTTTAACCAGTTCTTATTAAGAATATGTGAAAAAAGAAATACTTTGAGGATCTTCCCCTGACAAAATGCAGATTTCATATCTTTTTCACTTTTCTTCAGGCAAATAGGGTAAAAACCCTATATTCTTTTCTAAGTCTTTTTTATTTATAAAAACGTGATATCTTAGAAGTAGAAATGAAATTTAACAAGGATCAAATGAAAAAATTTTTACTCGCAAAAATACCGTATATGGTATTTCAATGAATAAGGGGAGAATTATTATGTCAAGTGTAGTGGTACTCGGTGCCGGTTTTTCAGGTCAAACTGCAGCCCTGTATTTAAAGAAGAAACTTGGTCGCAAACATGATGTGACGGTCATAAATCCATGGCCAAGATTTACGTATATTCCTTCTCTCGTATGGGTTGGAATAGGGGCGATGGAACCTGAGAAAACGATGTTTGAATTGGAGCCTGTATTTAAAAAACAGGGAATTCGTTTTATTCAGGCATGGGCAAAAGAGATTCATCCAGATGAGCAATATGTGTTAGTTGAAACCAAAGAGGGAGAACAGAAAAACGTTTCCTATGACTATCTCATTAATGCCACAGGACCTCATCTGAATTTTGAAGGGACGGAAGGACTTGGCCCCGATCATGGAACATCCCACTCCATCTGCAATATTCACCATGCAAAAATGGCAAGGGATGCGTATCTCGAGCAAGTAAAGCGAATGGAAAAGGGCGAACATGTGAAGCTTTTGATTGGGACAGGACACCCACAGGCAACCTGTCAGGGAGCAGCGCTTGAGTATATTACGAATATCCATAACGATCTTACGAAACGCGGTTTAAGAGATAAAGCAAAGATTATGTGGATGTCCAACGAACCTAATTTAGGAGACCTTGGGGTTGGCGGAGTATCTGCTAAGAAACACGGCTATATTATGAGTTCTGAGTCATTTATAAAGTCCTTATTTGCTGAGCAGGATATATACTATCAAGTACAAACAGCGGTTAAAAAGGTGGAAAAAGGAAAGGTTTATTGGGAAAACTATCAGGGAGAATTTGGTGAAACTGAGTTTGACTTTGCCATGCTGATTCCACAGTTTAATGGGACAAGAATTCAATATATTGATAAGAATGGAAAAAACATCACTTCAAAACTAACTAATCCTGGCGGTTTTATGATCGTTGATGGAAATTATGGAAAACCGTGGGGAGATCTGAAAGCGTCTGATTGGCCGTCAACCTATCAATCTCCTTTCTATAAAAATATGTTTGCTGCTGGAATCGCATTTGCAACACCTGGTACTATTTCAAAACCGCATACAACTAAAAATGGAACGGTTATTACGGCAACTACTCCACGAACAGGTATGGCATCGGGAATTATTGGTAAAATTGCCGCTTTAAATATTGTCGATTTGATCGAAGGAAGAGAGCCTTCCCATTTTGAATCAATGGCGGAAATGCCTGGCGCATGCATTGCATCAATTGGAAAATCAGTGAAAAACGGGGCAGCAGCTACGATTGTTATGTATCCGGTTACACCTGATTACGAGAAGTATCCTGAATATGGCCGCGATCTAAAAATCACTGATATGGAAGTCGGGCTTGCTGGAGCTTGGATTAAGAGATCTTTGCATACGATGTTTATCTATAAAATGAAGGGAAATCTTGGCTGGAGTTTTATTCCTGAATAATAGAGGTGATAAAAAATGCAAAAAAGTAAAGAAATGAAACCAACGAAAAGGACACTTTTTTTCAGAAAATGCTTTAGTTTTCAATTCATTCGGTTTGCGGCTTTAAATATAAAAATATTAAAGGTTGCTATATTTCCCCCAAAACATTAATTATTAATATGAATATGGGGAGAACTCGTTTTAAGATAAGTAGTTCAGTTTTTATGTAGAAAAACTAAATGATCATTCTATTTTTTAGTCCAATTCGCAAATGAATTGGACTATTTTCCTTTGTTGGTATTTCAAGGTTTATATGGATCAATGCTTAAAATACCATTGAAAATGAAATATAACTTAGCTAGCGGACAATTGTTTTTGGTCATTTGTTATTTGATGAGATAAGTGTAATGCTAATTTTCTGTGAAAGCAAAATCGCATGATGGATGTCCGAAGTTTGAGCATCTTCGGACAAAGCATTTTTATGCTAATTCAATTGCTGATTTTCGTAAAAGAGCAGTGTTAATTCTGATGATAATGCAGTTGTGCATTTTAATTTTCTACTCGATAACTAAACTACTTACGTTAAAGAGTTCCTCTTTTTTTTGCTTTTAGCATTATTTTAGAAAAATATAGTTTTGATGCATTCTTTCGCTCTGGAATGGAATAAGGTGTATATTTGGGTTGAAAGATAAAAGGCGTGGTGATTAAAATGAATAATCCGTTCTATAAAAAGGTAATTACTGAATTGATTGAAGGAATTGTCGTTATGGATGGGGAAAGAAAGATCATTTTTATTAATCACAAAGCTACAGAAATAACCGGTTGGAAATTCGGTGAAACGGTTCCATATTGCAGTTATTGTCAACTGCGTGAAGTATCAGATCATGAAGAAAGATGTATCCTCGCTAACGATGACCCTTTGCCCAGCTTTCGATCCCATATTCCTAATTATGTTGATACTGAAATGGATTTTGAAATGTCCATGAACAAACTTGAATGGGAAGGGGAAACCTATCAAGTTTTGATCATTCGAAATCCAGGGCAAATTGGTCAGGAGGAAAAAGTAAAGACACAAGAACTTCTTATCCATGAAACAATGTTAGCTCAGGAAGGTGAACGAAAGAGGATTGCCAGGGAGCTCCATGATCATATTGGACAAAGTATTTACAGTATCTATTTGGGACTTGACGGGATGAATCGCCATATTCATAACTCTGAATTTAGTGCCAGACTCGAAAAGATGAATACTGTGATGGAAGATACGCTTCAATGTTTAAAACGGCTGACGAAAGAACTGCGGCCGCAAATGTATGACAACCTAGGGTTAGAATCCGCGATTAGGTCATCCGTTGATGATTGGAGGGAACTGTATAGGATTGATTTTGAATTGTCGATTGAACTCCCGAATGAACTGAAACTAAAAAACGAAGAGGGACTGCATCTTTTTAGAATTATCCAGGAGTCAGTCAGCAATGCCGTTCGGCACGGTAAAGCAGACAATATTAAGATCAAAATTTACAAAGTGAATACAGAACTCTATTTTCAAGTTTCAGATAATGGTTCGGGTTTTGACCTGCAAAAAATAGATAACAATGGCTTGGGATTAAGGCATATGAAGGAAAGAGTTAAAATGCTGAAGGGGGATATCAAATGGATTAGTCAAATTGGAGGACCAACAAGGGTTGAGGGATATATAACGGTTTAAGGGGTGTTTTGAAATGAATGTTTTAATAGCTGATGATCATGAAATTGTTCGTGATGGATTGGCTTTGCTTTTAAAAGATTCTTTTTCCGTTCATTCTGTTTTATTTGCATCAGATGGCCGTGAAGCTATCCGAAAAGCGACCAATTACCCTGTAGATCTCGTTATTATTGATCTTTCCATGCCTAATGGACTTGATGGATTGCATGCTTTACCAGAGCTGCGAAAACTTATCCCAAAAGGAAAAATTATTATTTTTTCGATGTATGATGAAATCGGTTATCAAAAAAAAGCATTCGAACTTGGGGCAGACGGCTATCTTGTGAAAAATTTAAAAAGCGATGATATTGTAAAATACATTGAACAAGTCTTACTAGGCAAAAAAATCGCAAATGAACAAGTGTTTGAAGAAAATAGTCACCAAAATAGGAATTGGGAAACTCCATTTTCACCGCGGGAAGAAGAAACTTTTATACTTACATTAAAGGGTTATACCCAAAAGGACATTGCTAAAGCAATGAATATTAGCATTCGAACCGTTGAAAATCATAGACGCAGTATTAGTAAAAAATTGGGGTCTACCAATAAGAAAGAGTGGATGGAGTATGCAAAAAGGCATAAAATTTTGGAAATGTATTAATTAACAGGGGAAGGGAACAAGATATGGCTGTTGTTCCAACTGAATATATTTAATGAAGGTTAATCGGGTAACCATTAAGAAAACGCAATGCAAATTCTATTGTGAATTTGCATTGCGTTTTTTTATCCCAAATATCTGTGATAAAGAGCTTTTGCCTCATTTATGTCCTTCGTTCCGTGAACTAGAACTCTTCCATCTTTAAAGATTACGAGCCGTTTGCTTCCTAAATCATACGATAGCAGAAAAGGGTTTCGCTGAATCATGCCGTCTTGATTCATCAGCACTTTTTCCAATGCCCCAAGGTCACGTTCCCCTGCAGCAGGAGGACGGATTTGAACAGAATCCCTGCCGCAAAGAACCGCTGTTTTTGTTTGATTTTCGTAACTTAAGAATGGAAAAGAGGGTTCTTTGCCGCAAGAGGGGCAGTCCTCTCTTTTTAATTTATCAACATGAATACTGCTGTACTGATTTTTCCAGAGATCAAATGAAACCAATTTGTTTCGCAAAGCATCGAAATCTTCCGCTAAAATCTTTAATGCTTCACTTATTTGATAGGATACAACCATCTGTACGGCCGGACTGATGATTCCGGCGGTGTCACAGGTGAGTCCCCCTAAAGGAACGGTTTCTAATAAGCAAGCCAGGCAAGGTGTTTTTTCAGGTATAACCGTAAACGAGATTCCATAGCTGCCGACACAGGCTCCATAAATCCAAGGCACTTTATATTTTTGTGCTGTATCGTTGATGATCATTCTTGTTTCAAAGTTATCTGTTGCATCGATAATCAGATCGGCTTGTTTTACCCATTCTTCAAGCTCCAATACAGATGCATCAGCAACGATTGCATTGACTTCAACAGTGGAATTGATCGCTCTTAATCTCTCTCCCGCCGCGATCGCTTTAGGAATACGGTTTTCAGCTTCTTTTTCAGAATATAACTGCTGGCGCTGCAGGTTCGACCATTCCACATAATCGCGGTCAATGATCGTTAATTTCCCAATTCCGGCACGGACAAGTGCTTCTGCATTTCCTGTCCCCAGCGCACCGGCACCAATGATCAGAACATACTTTTGCGAAATTCGTTTTTGCCCTTCTTCACCGATTGGTGCAAATAAGATCTGGCGGGAGTAACGGTCCATCACCCGATGCTCATTCCTTCGAGCGGACTGCTGGCTGATGCGTATCTCTTTTTCGGGATTCTTCCGGCTTCGAAGCCTAACCGGCCTGCTTCAATAGCCAGTTTCATTGCCTGAGCCATCTTAACAGGGTCTTTTGCTCCGGAAACGGCAGTGTTCAACAAAACACCGTCAGCCCCTAATTCCATTGCTCTTGCAGCATCGGCAGGAGAACCAATTCCGGCATCAACAATAACAGGAACCGTTGCCTGCTCAATGATAAAGCCTAGGTTTACCGGGTTGATAATTCCTTGTCCGGAGCCGATTGGCGAAGCTCCCGGCATAATGGCATGACAGCCTAATTCCTGAAGCCTTCTTGCTAAAACGACATCATCGGAAGTATAAGGAAGAACGGTAAATCCTTCTTTTAATAATTCCTCCGTTGCTTTCAGTGTTTCAACGGGATCTGGCAGAAGCGTCTTGTCACAGCCGATGACTTCTACTTTAATCATATCGCAAAGACCGGATGCTTTTGCTAGCTTGGCAATGCGGACCGCTTCAGCCGCTGTTTTTGCACCCGCTGTATTTGGCAAGAGGGTAAATTTATCTGTTTCCAATTTTTCTAAAAAGTTGGGCTGGCTGGCTTCAAAAATATTCATTCTGCGCACGGCAAAGGTAAGAATTTCCGCCTCGGAAACTTCAACCGCCTGTTTTTGAATATCAAAGTTTGGATATTTCCCCGTGCCGAGCAGCAATCGGGACCCAAAAGTAAAGGAACCTATTTTTAACATCTCATCCGCCTCCTACAAAATGGACAATTTCAATTTTATCCCGGTCAGACAGCCGGGTTTCCTGGTGGTCATCCTTCGTTAATATTTCCCCGTTTATTTCGACAACAACTATCTTTTGGTGAACTTGATAGAATTTGAGTAAATCACTTACATTGATAATTTCTTCAGGCAACTGAACTCGTTCGCCATTCAGTATCACTTTCAAACTCATTCCTCCTAACAAACGATCTCTTTATTTCGGTCCAGGCGAAAAGCCGAAAGAATCTCGTCATCCTCGGATTTTCCATCCATCAAATCTGCCACTGCTTTACCTGTCAGCGGGCTTAGCAAAATCCCGTTGCGATAGTGACCTGCAGCGACAAATAATCCTTTCCAATCAGGGTGCTCGCCGATATAAGGAATTCCATCGCCGGTTTGCGGACGGACCCCTGACCAAACCCGCTCAAATTTGGCGTCCTTAATCTGGGGAACAATATTCATCGCCCGTTCAAGGAGTTCGGCAATCCCGCCTGCGGTCACTTTATTTTCAACAGGGCGCTCTACTGAAGTAGCCCCGATATAAATTTCCCCGTTTTGTTTGGGAACTAAATAACCTCTTTTATCGGAAAAAATGGTAATGTTAATCATCGGTTTATCCGGTTTAACAGAGAAACATTCCCCTTTAACAGGATAAACGGTTATATCGAGTCCGGTTTCACTTAATAAATCAGATGCCCATGCTCCTGTAGCGACAACAACCTGTTCGCCGTAAACCGGACCGGCGGCTGTGTTTACTCCTGTTACTTTTCCATTTTCAAAAATAAACGAAAGCACTTCGGTATGTTCACGGATTTCTGCTCCGAAATGAGCGGCCGCATTAGCAAAGGCAAGGGATAATTTATCCGGTTGAACATGCCCGTCGTTTGGAAGGTACATGGCCCCGCACACGCTGGTTGTTAAGGCCGGCTCCATTTCCAATACTTGCCTGGCATCAAGCCACTGGATGCTTGGGTCCCATTGGCGCTGGAAAACAACCTGTTTTTGCAGTTCAAGGGCAATTTCTTCTGTTTCCGCAATCTTTAACATGCCTTTATTAACAAACTCGATATCGATGCCCGTATATTTCAAAAGCTCGCGCGTAATTTCCGGGAACATCGCCTGGCTCTTTAAAGCAATTTGAAAAAATGGCCCGTCATGTTCAATCTCCGCCTGGGCTGCCAGCATTCCGGCGGCTGCGCTTGAAGCCTGGCATGCCAAAGTACCTTTCTCGATAATCAAAACTTTCTTTCCTCTTTTTGCAAGCTGATAGGCGATCGAGGAGCCGTTGATTCCTCCTCCAACAACGATAGCATCAAAAGAATTTCCCATGTCATACATCTCCGTTTTCTATTTCTTTTAAATAAGCTTTCACTTTTATTAATGGATCCGCAGCCTCTAAAATTCCGGACATCACTGCAATTCCTTTTGCACCGGAGTAAATCACTTGTCTGGCATTTTCAGGCGTGATGCCGCCGATGGCAATGATCGGAATATTGAGGGAGCCGGTCAGCTTCTTTAATTGTTCTAACCCGCGCGGCGGTAAATTTGGCTTTGAATGGGAAGCGAAGATATGCCCGTAGATGACATAGTCAGCACCATCCATCTGCGCTTTTTCGCCCTCTTCAAGAGAATGGATCGAGCAGCCGGCAATAAGCTGCGGAAAGTGATTTTTAACAAGTGAAACTTCTAAACTGTGAAAAGCCAATTGAACACCTGCCGCACCAGAAGCTGCTGCAACATCGATCCGATCATTAACGATGATCTTCGATAATGGAACCTGCCTTTTTGCCAAAAGGCTGATCGCTTCATAAAGTTCCCGGGCGGACCGCTGTTTTTCCCGTAAATGGACAGCTGAAACAAACGGATGAAGGTCTGTTAAAATTTCCGCCAGCTGCTCCATCGGCATTTTTCCGTTTGATACAATGTGCAGTTCTTTTTCGTTTTGTTTAATAGGTTTCAC
Source organism: uncultured Bacillus sp. (assembly GCA_964484065.1). GTDB lineage: Bacteria > Bacillota > Bacilli > Bacillales > Cytobacillaceae > JAEVLT01. The sequence continues at coordinate 66,372 of CAZAEW010000009.1, read as the reverse complement.
CTCGATTAGTTCGAACTTATCCAGATATTTTGGGAAAACAAAAAGCCACTTTCCCGTAAAGAAAGTGGCTTAAAATGCAACGTAAAAAAACTGTTTTCCACTTCCCTACGCTGGCATGATCCAGGTCAGGTTCTTAGAGTCCCGAAGTCAATCACTTCAATCTCAGCCTTTTTAAAAGGCACCCCTAGCGGATAAGTATCCGTATTCAAATAATTACAAGTTTTATACTAGCACTATCTACTTAAATGTCAATCAGTAATTAAAAAAATTTAGAATAGTGGAATAAAGGGGTAAAAAAAGAAGGGCATCATCACCTGTTCAAAAAAAATTCAGACTTTTCTTAATGATAAATATTACCATTTTATTTTTAGATTCGGTATCTTAGAACTGTAAGGAAAGACTTCAGAATAGGGGTGTTGCAAAAAATGAGCATACTGACCGTTCTTGATTTGCATAAAAAATTTGGCAATTTTGAAGCTGTAAAGGGTGTATCCTTTTCAGTTGAAAAAGGGGAATCCTTTGGCCTGCTTGGTCCAAATGGAGCGGGAAAATCTACCATCATCAATATGATTACCGGCCTTTTTCCGCCGACTTCCGGAACGATCCTTGTAAAGGATCTGGATATTGTCAAAAAAACAAAGCAGGCGCAAAAATGGATTGGTGTGGTGCCGCAGGAAATTGCCTTATATCAGTCCATGTCAGCAAGGGAGAATTTAAAGTTTTGGGGAAGAATGTACGGTTTATCAGGTAGTGCCCTTGAGAAAAGCGTTGACAATGTGCTTGAAATCATCGGCTTAACGGACCGGGCAAAAGACAAGGTTGAAGCGTTTTCCGGCGGAATGAAACGGCGTGTCAATATCGGGGCGGCGATATTGCACCGTCCTGAGTTACTCATTATGGACGAGCCGACAGTCGGAATTGACCCGCAATCGAGAAACCACATTTTGGAGACGGTCAAAAATCTAAATGATGAAGGAATTACCATCATTTATACAAGCCATTACATGGAGGAAGTTGAATACCTTTGCAGCCGAATCGGGATTATTGATCACGGACAATTGATTGCCTGCGGTACCTTGCCTGAACTCCGGGAGACAATCGGAGATCAGTCCCGCATTATCCTCTCAGCAGAAAAGGAAGAGTCGTGGAATGACCAATATTCTCAGACCTTAAAAGAAAACTTCCCTGGCCGTCATTTTCAGATTAATGGAAAACAGCTCATCCTATTTGATAAAGAACCGCAAAAGATTTTGGGGAATTTCATCGAGTCTGTCTCAAAATTCGGCGTAAAAATTACCTCGGTTGAAATTGTTGAACCCAACTTGGAAAGTGTCTTTTTGCATATGACAGGAAGAAGCTTAAGAGATTAGGGGGGAGAATCTTGAATTTCTTGTGGATTGCTGTAAAGGATTTACTTTTGATCGGCCGTGATAAAAAGGCTATTTTAACCCTGATTATCATGCCGCTTCTATTAATCTCGATTTTAGGTGCCGCTTTTGGAAATCTAATGAAAGAAGGCGGCGAAGTAACGATAAAAAAATTCTCTCTCGGGATTGTCAATTTAGATAAGGGACCCATGGGCACTGCTTTAACAAAGGATGTATTTACAAAAGAGCTGTCCAAACAAGTTCGGGTGAAAGAATATCAGGAAAAACAACTCTATCAAAAAATTAAAAATCAAGATTTGGCAGTCGGGCTGATTATACCTGATGATTTTACCGCTTCAATATTGGCGGGAAAGGAAACAAAAGTGAAGTTATTAACCGTTCCGGATCCTGGGGTTAAAGCCATCATTGTTCAAAATGTCATTGAGCAGTTTTCCCAAACAGTCAAATTGGCGGGTGTTAACGCCAAATTATCTCAGTCTGTACATATGAATGGTCAGGGAGCTGCTTTGCAGCCCGCGATTCAAACAAAAGATAACATTCAGCCGAAACAATCGTTGCTTCATGAAACAACGATCAATGCAAAAACAAAACCGGTTGGTTCATTTCAATATTACGCTGCGGCAATGGGCGTCATGTTCTTATTGATGACGGTTGTTCAAGGTGTGTCCAGCATGATCCAGGAAAAGGAACAGGAAGTATACAAACGGATGCTCATTTCCAATTTAACTTATTCTCATTATCTGCTTGGCAAAATGCTTGGCTTAATTGTCATTTGTATTATCCAGGCATTTATCATCGTCTTTGGGACAAGGATTTTATATGGAGTCCGCTGGGGAAACTCGATCGCAGGGGTTACTTTCGTAACGCTCGCCTACTGCATAAGTGCATGCGGCCTCGGAGTGTTAGCAGGGACTGTCCTGAAAACGGAAAAGTCCTTTAACGTTGCCGGAATGATTGGTACGCAACTGCTTTCAGCTGTTGGCGGGAGCATGGCACCCCTGTACATTTTTCCGGATTGGGCAGTAACTGTCACAAAATTTTTGCCTAATGGTCTTGCGCTGCAAACGTATCTAAAATTGATGTCTGGTTCTTCCTTCTCTGAAATTATTGGGGCGGCAGCAGGATTGCTGGGTATGGGCTTGCTATTTTTTGCGGTTGGTTTAATTCGCCTGGGGATTGGGAGGAGAGGAAAATATGCGTAAGGTCCTAACCGTTCTTTTTCTGCATGTGAAGGAGTTTTTTAAATCTCCTGGGGTATTAGTATTAATGTTTATCATGCCGGCGGTATTTTGTTTCATTTTTGGCGGGATAGCTGTCAATTCTGAAGTAAAAAAACCAGTTGTCAATGTTGTCAGCAACAAAGATAAACTTAGTTCGGAGATTGTTAATCTCTTAAAAAAGAACGATCAATTTCAATGGAAAAAGGCTAGCCTGAAGCAGGCAAAAGAAAATGCTTCCTCCCAGAAATCTGTCGCAGCAGTGGTGATACCTGCCAGCGTTGGACAGAGAATCGCCAAACAGAAATCCATCTTTGAAGTGATTGTCGAAAGAAAAAGTGAAGACTACCTTGCCTTATCGCCCTATTTGGAAGGGACGGCAAAATGGCTGATTCAAACAAACCAAACTTTATCCTCACAGCAACTGGGTCCTGTCTCGCTCTCGGACTATCTAAAAGAACTAAGAAGCAGCAAGGGAGTGCAGCTTGAACAAACCGTTGTCCAAAAGAACAAAAGCGATAACCAGTCTGCGATCACGTTGATGTTTGTCGGATTTGCGATTATGTTCATGATGTTTGGGCTTTCCGGTGCCGTATCCGCGATATTGGATGAAAGGGAAGAAGGTACGTGGGGCAGACTGCTGGTATCTCCTATCAGTAAACTGCAATTAATTTTTGGATATCTGTTATCCTATTTTTTAATGGGCTGGATTGAATTTGCCATGATCATGATTGCCATGAACGTTTTGTTTCACACAGCTTGGGGGAATTTATTGTATTTAGTTCCTTTTGCGTCACTGGTGATTTTGTGTGTGGTAGGTTTTAGCCTTATGCTTGCAGGGCTCGTCAAAACCAAGCAGCAGGCAGCAGCTATTGGTGCCGTCTTGATTGTGAGCACGTGTATGCTTGGAGGAGTATATTGGTCGATCGATCTTGTGCCGGATTACATGCAAAAAATCTCTATGGGAGTACCCCAAAGCTGGGCAATGTCAGGTTTTAAGGAAATTATCAGCGGAAGTATGAATGGGAAAAACTTATTGAACGACATAGTGGCACTGCTTGCCTTTACAGCTGTATTCTTTTTCGTTGGGCTTAAACGAATGAAATTCGAATAAATCCTTCAAAAAATATTAAATAAGAGGAAAAATTTTTCATGAATTTGTTCGTTTTTCGCATACTAACTTCGAAGAATTGAAGGAGGTTTTGCGATGAAACGGAACGCAGCAACAATCTTGATTACTTCTTTAATGTCTCTTTCACTGATTGGATTGAAAACAAATGCCGAGCAGGCCGTTGCTCCAAAAGTGAATCTGCAGGAACAAAATATCATGTCGATACTCTGGTTTCAAACTGCGGGAGAAGCAAAAGCATTATATTATCAAGGGTACAACATCGGGAAGTTGAGATTGGATGAAATTCTAACGGATCAAAACAGAGCAAAGCATAAAGGCTTAAAGCCGGCAGTCGTTCTCGATATTGACGAGACGATTGTTGACAATAGCCCGCGGCTTGTGCGGAATATGAAAAATGAGCAGGGGAGCGAAATGAGCTGGAGGGAATGGGTAGACCGGGCCCAGGCAAAAGCGCTTCCGGGTGCGATTGATTTTTTAAAGTATGCGGAGTCTAAGGGTGTCGAAATTTACTACATATCCAATCGCGATGAAGCAGGTAAAGCGGCAACGATACGAAACCTTAAACAAGTGGGGGCGCCCAGGGCGGATGAGGAACATGTGCTGCTGCAAAAGCCTGGTGAAATTGGCAAAGAATCGCGGCGGATGCAGGTAGCCAAAACGCATGATATCGTCTTATTGTTTGGTGATAATCTCGGTGATTTCAGCGGGTTCGATCACTTATCTGCTCGTGAAAGAGCCAAAGCTGTTGAAACAAAGAAAGCAGAATTTGGCAAGAGGTGGATTGTCCTCCCGAACCCAATGTACGGTGATTGGGAAGGAGCCATTTACAACTATGCCAAGCATCTATCCGATGAACAAAAAGCAAAATTAAGAAAAGATAGTCTCCAACCTTAAAAATAGTTGACCCAAAGTCTGATATAAATTAACTTTGGGTCAACCATTTTTTTTAGGACAAAACGGAAGAAACCGGAGCGTGAAGGGTCCTTAAAAATGATATTAAGGACAAATCGGAAGAAACTGGAGCGTGAATGGTCCTTAAAAATGATATTAAGGACAAAACGGAAGAAACTGGAGCGTGAATGGTCCTTAAGAATGATATTAAGGACAAAACGGAAGAAATCGGAGTGTGTATTGTCCTTAAAAAAATATTAAGGACAAATCGAAAGAAACTGGAGCGTGAAAGGTCCTTAAAAATGATATTAAGGACAAAACGGAAGAAATCGGAGTGTGTATTGTCCTTTAAAAAAATATTAAGGACAAATCGGAAGAAACTGGAGCGTGAATGGTCCTTAAGAATGATATTAAGGACAAACCAGAAGAAACCGTAGTATGAATGGTCCTTAAAAAAGATTAAGAACAATTAGGAAGATACCGAAGCGTGTTTTGTCCTTAATAGTACTTTCCAGACGTTTAAACCCATCCGAAGCCGAGCAGAAACCTTGGTGACCAATAGTTCTCCTCATGTTTCCAAACGATTAAAATTTGATTAATTCCATCATTTTCGTTGGACGAATTATTTTTATGAGAGTATAGTAGGTTGATGAGTTTAAGCGATACGGGAGGTCATCTATGTTTGGATTTTCATTGCCTCAGTCCTTTTTGCAGATGAATACGATATTTATTTCGATTTTAATAGAAGCATTGCCCTTTGTTACATTAGGTGTATTAATATCCGGGATCATCCAAATCTTTTTGACCGAAGAAATGATTGCGAAAGTAATTCCGAAAAATCGGATTTTGGCTGTGCTCTTTGCGAGCTTCCTGGGTTTTTTCTTTCCTTCGTGTGAGTGCGGGATCGTGCCGATTGTCCGCAGGCTGACAGCGAAAGGAGTTCCTATTTCCGCGGGAGTTGCTTTTATGCTGACAGCGCCGATTATTAATCCGGTTGTTTTGTTTGCCACCTATATTGCTTTCGGAAGCGATTGGAAGATGGCGCTATACCGTGCGATTGGAGCGCTTGTTGTTTCGATTGCCGTCGGATTGATGCTCGCTTACTTTTATAAGGGTAACCCGTTAAAAGAAGAAGAGCATCATGACCACCATCATGAACATGAGCATCATCATCACGACCATTCACACACGAAAACTTCAATTTGGAAAAAAATCTGGCTGACGCTTGAACACGCGGTCGAAGAGTTCTTTTCAATGGGGAAATACTTAGTGATTGGTTCGCTGATTGCGGCAGCTGTGCAAACCTATATCAAAACGTCAACACTTGTCTCTATCGGTCATGGAAAAATTTCTTCATCATTGGTAATGATGGCATTAGCGTTTATTCTATCGCTTTGCTCTGAAGCAGATGCCTTTATTGCTTCTTCATTCCGAACGACATTTGCGACCAGTTCATTATTGGCCTTTTTAGTATTTGGCCCGATGGTAGATTTGAAAAACTTAATGATGATGATGGCCACTTTTAAAAAGCGGCTTGTCTTCATGATTATTTCCGGTGTCATCACTACAGTCTTTGTTTACTCTTTGTTCTTTTAAGGCGGTGATAAAATGATCAGAAGTCTTATCTTAATAGGGTTTACGTATTTGTTATTCCAGCTGCACCTTACGGGCGATATAAGCAAATATATTAATATGAAATATTCCTATCTTTCCGCTTCTGCCGGGTATGCTCTCTTAGTTTTGACGATCGTGCAAATTGTTATGCTTGCTAAAGAGAAGCCTAAAGAACAGGAATGTGATCACGAGCAATGCTGTTGTGATCATAACCATTCAAAAGAGGATAAGTGGTATAAAAAGCTGATTATTTATCCAATCTTTTTCTTTCCGATTATTTCCGGTTTGTTTTTTCCGATTGCTTCTTTGGATTCCAACATCGTAAAAGCAAAGGGATTCCATTTTCCCATTTACGATGAAAGCAACAGCGATCCTTCCTTGCAGCAGGAATTCCTGCGGCCTGATTCGAGTATTTATTACAGTAAAGATGATTATAATGCGATGATGGCTCAACAAAAGAAGCAATATATAAACAAAAAGTCGATTGTATTAAATGATTTGAACTTTATGAAAGGTATGGAAACGATTTATAATTATCCAGGTGAGTTCCTTGGCAGGGATGTCCAATTTATGGGCTTTGCTTTTAATGATCCTGACCATACCGTTCAGAAGAATCAAATCTTTGTTTTCCGGTTTGGGGTTATTCATTGTATAGCGGATGCGGGCGTTTTTGGCATGCTGGTCCAGTTGCCTGACGGTGTCCATTTGAAGAATGATCAGTGGATTCAAGTTAAGGGGAAAATTGCCACGATGTACTATCAGCCGTTTAAAACGAATATTCCTTATCTAAAAGTAGAAGGCTGGAAGAACGTTGAAGCTCCGAAAGAGCAATATGTATATAGAGGATATTGATAAAAAAGGCTGTCTTTTGAAAAGGCAGCCTTTTTAAATCGAATAATAGTAGATTAGGACACTATGCTGATCTTAAAGTTCGGAATATATTAATCGCAAAAAGAATAACGCCAAGACTTGTTAACACACCGCCGACTCCAACAATCGGTCCGGCCCAATGGGATCCGGTTACAAGGAAGGCCAGTGCAATCATCATAACAGGCAGGCCAATATTATGGAGCCAGAAATGCCATTTAGCCAATGCTGTTTCCGCGGCATTTGGGAAAGCGACATAGATTAAGCCCGCCAGGGTTAATGCTGTCCATCCCAGCAGATTAATGTGAACGTGGACCGGTCTGAAGTTGAATTCTTCTGTAAATGACATAATCAACCCAATTAGAACCCCAATGACAAAATACACTGAAGAAATCTTAATAAGCCTAATACCCATGGAACCGCCTCCTATTTAATAAAAAGATAACTACAGTAGTAAATATGAGGATTTCCATGGAAAAAGACCATAAATATAAAAAGCAGGCTGCCTTGAATTTCAAGACAGCCTAGTATCTAAAACAATGTTCGAACTCCAACCAAAACAAGCCCGATTAAAAATCCGCAGATAGCTCCGTTTACACGAATCCATTGCAGATCTTTGCCGACATTATTTTCAAGCATATCAATTAACGTTTTTTCATCCAGCTTGGCAAGGTTTTCCTCAACTAGTTTGCCAATTTTCGAATGATTTTTATCAACCAAAATATTCGCTTGTTTTTGCAGCCAATTTTCAATTTGTTCGATTCTGTCGGAATTTCCCTTAAGATCCGTCAAGGCCTTTGTGATAAAAGGCAGAATAAACTGATCAAAGAAACCAGGCTCCTCGATGAAATCCATAGCTCTTTTCTGGATTTTCACCAGAAAATCAACAATCTTATTTTCCATCTGCCATTCGTCAATTAGCTCTGTTTTCCAATCATTTAACTCTTTAATCAGTTTTTCATCACTTTTAATGTTTTGCAGTTTCTTATTTATACTCGCGAGCAAGGTAATTCTGTTTTGATTGAACGGGTCCCGGAAACTGGAAATTCCTTTTTGAATAAGCGATTGGATGATATTGCCCAGTTTTTCTTCATTGACAAGGTTGCTGAATGATTTTAATGCAAATTGCATAAAACCGTCCGCTTTAATATTTTCAATCGCGTCGACCGCCATTGTGCCCAGTCGTTTTTTCGTACTGTCCTGTTCTGCCCAATTGCTGATTTCATCAAGCACATAATCGAGAGCTTTTTCATCGTATTTTCGCATTGTGATTTGGTCAATGGTCTTTGGCAATAACTCCTGAAGATCAAAGGCATGAAGCTGTGATTTCAGTTCTTTTTCAATAATCGGAGCCAGCTTATTTGTATCAATGTTCTGAATTATCTTTTTGATTAAGGTGATGGAAGTTTTTCTGACAGCATCAGATCCTTTCTCCTTATCCAACAGGGGAAGGAGCACTTCGGTAAAACGGAAGCTCTTTATTTTTTCACTGATGCTTTCTTTTGTCAGCCAGTCATTCTCCAGCATCGAAATAATTTTTTTCGTTATTTTATCACGGTTCTTTGGCAAGAGAGCCGTATGCGGGATTGGGATGCCTAAAGGGTGCCGGAACAGTGCGGTAACGGCAAACCAATCCGCCAATCCGCCGACTAAGCCGGATTCAAATCCCCCTTGCAGAATCGAGCCCCAAAGCGTGTCCTGAAAGGGGATTGTGCCAACAAATCCTGCTGCCATGACAGAAAGAGAAATGGTGGCTAAATGCTGCGACTTTTTCGTCTTCTTTGCCATTTTTATATACCTCAACTTTTTATTAATCTAAAATCATTATCGGGAATCCTGCTGAAAAATGCAATTTTGAGTGATATGAAACCTTAATATTATAGTCGATTCGACGGATCATTTCCATAAAATGTTTGACCTGGAGCCAGAAAAAAAGGTCGAAAAGTATCTTTAATTTGTATTTTACAAATTTAAAATAAACGCCTAGAATAAAGATTGATAATAATATTTGATTCCTATAATGATGAACATTTTAGAAGAATGTCATTAATTTTGAAAAAAGAATAAGGGAAATAGAGCGTCTGATTCTTTAACTGTATATGACGCAGCATAGACCAATGTATTCTTTTTTTCCAATATATTGATCAATTTTTGGCAGCCAATTTCCTTAATAAATTATCTTTAGATATTTTTATTATGGATATTGTACCCATTTGTTGATTTAAATTGGAAAAAAGCTGCATTGGTCTATTTTTTTATTCTATTGATCAGTATTAATAGAAGGTGAAAAGAATGTTGAATGATTTTCTTGCAATCGGACTCATTATTTTGATTTTTGCTCTTCTTTGGGGATTCTTGTTATTTTGTGAAAAAGCATAGGGAGGCGCATCTGGCATGCTGATTCCGGGATTGATTGGCGGTGCGATTATCATTTATTTATTGTTCGTATTAATAAAGCCAGAGAAATTTTAGACGGGAAAAAGCTGCTTTACAAAGGAAGGGGTGCGGTCAAAATGACACAAGGAGTTATTCAAATCGTGATAACCCTGTTTTTGGCCATCTTGCTGGTGAAACCTGTTGGCATTTATCTTGTTAAAGCATTTGATTACGAGCCCACGGGTTTGGATAAAGTGTTTGCGCCTGCCGAGAAGGTTATATTTCGGCTGACTGGAATTAATAAAAATGAAATGATGGGGTGGAAACAATATGTTTTCCATCTCCTGTTAAGCAATTTTATTATGATTCTTTTTATTTATATTCTATTAAGAGTGCAAAGTCATCTTCCGTTTAATCCGGACGGTATGAAAGATATGGGGCCGGGTTTAGCTTTCAATACAGCAATCTCATTTATGACGAATACAAACTGGCAGGCATACAGCGGGGAAAGTTCACTGTCGTACCTGTCGCAAATGGCGGCGATCACGTTTCCCATGTTTACATCTGCAGCAACAGGGCTTGCTGCAGCCATCGCATTTATACGAGGCTTAACGGGCCGTCAAGGTTATCTCGGCAATTTTTATGTGGATCTCGTCCGTTCGATTACACGAATATTGCTTCCGTTATCCATCATTGTTTCCATATTTTTAGTCTTTCAAGGCACACCGCAGACACTCCGCGGCGCTGCCCATGCCGAAACTTTAGAGGGAATCAGTCAATATATAACCCGGGGTCCTGTAGCTTCCCTAGAAGCAATTAAGCATATTGGCACAAATGGGGGCGGCTTCTTCGGCACCAATGCTGCGCATCCATTTGAAAATCCAACTCCATTAACGAATCTTGTCTATATCCTTTGCATGCTTTTACTGCCAACATCTCTGATTTACGCGTTTGGGATCATGATTAAAAACAAACGGCAGGGCATATCCTTATTTGTTGCGGTTGGCACCATTTTTATTGTCTTTCTTTCCATTATTTTTATGGCGGAATACAATGGAACGCCAGCCTTAAATGCGCTTGGGGTGCACGGAAATATGGAAGGGAAAGAGGTACGCTTCGGCATCGCGCAGTCCGCCTTGTTTACCGAAGTGACCACATCGGCAACTACAGGTTCAGTGAATAATATGCATGAATCATTAACGCCGATTGGCGGATTAGTTCCGCTTTCGCAAATGATGCTGAATAACGTTTTTGGCGGTGAAGGAGCCGGACTGTTGAATATCCTCCTTTACGTCATTTTAACGGTATTTATTTGTGGCTTAATGGTAGGACGGACGCCTGAGTTTTTAGGGAAAAAAATTGAAGCAAAAGAAGTGAAGCTTGCGTCCATTGCCCTGCTCGTTCATCCGGTGGTCATTTTAGTACCGGCGGCGATTGCTTTAACGAATTCCCAGGCAATCTCATCGATTGCAAATTCCGGATATCATGGGCTGACAGAAGTTTTGTACGCGTTTACATCAGCAGCAGCCAACAATGGCTCTGCGTTTGCCGGACTAAAATCGAATACAGCCTTTTTTAATAGTTTATTAGGAATTGTCATGCTGTTTGGCAGGTATATCTCTTTTATTGCCATGCTGGCGATGGCCGGTTCTTTTTCGAAAAAGAAAATGGTGGAGACATCCTCCGGAACATTTCGCACGGATACGCTCATGTTTTCAACCATTTTAGTTGTGATCATGATTGTGATTGGCGCATTAACCTTCTTCCCTGCACTTGCACTTGGGCCGGCATCTGAACTGCTCGGAATGCATCCGTAAAAATGGAACGGTTATTTGAGGAGGGGGCCTTATGAAAAGGCAAAGCAAATTAATGTCGAAAGAGCTTATCATCAGTTCGGTGATTCATTCATTTATAAAACTAAACCCTTTAACGATGATCAAAAACCCGGTTATGTTTGTTGTCGAGGTGGGAACATTTGTGACAATGCTCCTTTTCATCAATCCAAACGTCTTTGGGACAAGTACGGTTGGAAGAGGATATAATGCAGCTGTTTTCTCCATTCTTCTTTTTACTGTTCTTTTTGCCAATTTTGCAGAAGCACTGGCAGAAGGACGGGGAAAGGCTCAGGCAGATACACTTCGGAAAACAAAATCAGAATTAACAGCAAGAGTAAAACAAAAGGATGGGAGCTACAAAGAGGTTTCATCCACATCCCTGCATAAGGGTGACATTGTTCTCGTAGAAATGGGTGAAATTATTCCTTCAGATGGAGAAATTATTGAAGGGCTTGCTTCCATAGACGAATCTGCGATAACAGGGGAATCCGCCCCGGTTATTAAAGAGGCAGGCGGAGACTTTTCTTCCGTAACGGGGGGAACAAGAGTGGTTTCCGACCGGATTCTAGTTGAAATCTTAACAGACCCGGGAGAATCATTCCTGGACCGGATGATTTCACTGGTTGAAGGGGCAATCCGCCAAAAGACACCGAATGAAATTGCCCTTACTTCATTATTGGCTGTTTTAACTTTGATATTTATGTTTGTGATTATGACACTCGTCCCCATCGCTCATTACATAAAGGTAAATTTAGATGTAGCAACATTAATTGCTCTTTTAGTCTGTTTGATTCCGACAACAATCGGAGGCTTGCTGTCTGCAATCGGAATTGCGGGAATGAACAGGGTTACGCAATTTAATGTTCTGGCGATGTCAGGGAAAGCAGTAGAAGCTGCCGGTGATATCAATACAATGATCCTTGATAAAACAGGGACGATTACATTTGGGAACAGGATGGCAAGCGAATTTATTCCTGTCGGGAATCATTCCCTTGAAGAAATAACGTTTGCTGCCTTAAAAGCATCAGTTAAAGATGATACTCCTGAAGGACGCTCGATTGTTGAATTAGCCCAAAGGCTTGGAACTTCATGGGGAGAAGAAAATTATCGCGATGCTGAGGTAATGGAATTCACTGCTGAAACCCGGATGTCCGGTCTAACGTTAAAGGACGGAACCGCCATACGAAAAGGTGCCATTCAAGCCATTAAAAATGAAGTTGCTTCCCTGAAAGGGGTTATTCCTCCGGATCTTGACGAAAAAGCGGATACCATTGCAAAAGCAGGAGGGACTCCTTTGGTGGTGAGCGTTAATAATATGGTTTATGGACTTATTTATTTAAAAGATACCGTTAAACCGGGCTTAAAGGAAAGGTTTGAGGAGCTTCGGGCGATGGGGATTAAAACCATTATGTGCACGGGTGACAATCCCCTGACGGCAGCGACGATTGCAAATGAGGCAGGGGTCGATGAATATATCGCTGAAGCCAGACCGGATGATAAAATTCAGGCGATCAAGAGGGAACAAGAACAGGGAAAACTTGTAGCGATGACTGGAGATGGAACGAATGATGCCCCGGCACTTGCACAGGCAGATGTTGGCCTGGCGATGAATTCAGGAACAATGGCTGCAAAAGAAGCGGCAAATATGATTGATTTAGATTCGGATCCTACCAAGCTGCTTTCTGTTATCGGGATTGGCAAACAATTATTAATTACGAGAGGGGCTCTGACGACCTTTTCGATTTCAAATGATATTGCTAAATATTTTGCTATTATCCCGGCACTTTTTATTACCGCTGTACCTCAGTTGCAGGCGCTAAACATCATGGCACTGGGCTCCCCTAAATCAGCCCTGCTGTCTGCTCTGATTTTTAATGCCATTATTATCCTTCTTCTCATTCCGATTGCAATGAGAGGGGTTGGCTATAAAGCAATGGATGCAAGCAGGCTTCTTGCCCGCAACCTGCTTATATATGGATTAGGAGGAGTAATTGTACCTTTTATCGGGATAAAGATTATTGATTTGGCAGTCACATCCTTACATTTAGTTTGATAATAGATGGGTGGCGGTAATATGAAATCGATCCTGATCGCACTTCGAACAGCTCTGGTTTTAATGTTGCTCTGCGGTTTGGTTTATCCATTATTCACAACGGGAATGGCACAGCTGCTTTTTCCAAAAAAGGCAGAAGGAAGTTTGATAACAAAAAATGGAAAGATGTTAGGCTCAGAGCTGATAGCTCAGCGTTTTGAAGGACCGGAATGGTTTCACTCCCGGGAATCGGCGGCAGATTACAATCCAAAAGCTTCTGCAGGCACAAATGCAGCGGTCGCCTCGAATCAATACGTTGATCATGAAGAAAAAGTAATCAGTGGCATGAGGAAAGTCAATAACTTTACTGGTAATTCCGTTCCGGCTGATTTCGTGTCAGCTTCCGGATCTGGCTTGGATCCGGACATATCACCTGAAACAGCTAAAGTCCAAGTTCCTAGAATTGCAAAAGCGAGGGGGCTTTCAACGACCCAAGTGTTTTCGTTAATTCAAAAACATACAAAAGAGCGGTCACTGGGTATCTTTGGCGAACCCCGTCTCAATGTCCTGGAACTTAACCTGGCACTTCAAAAAATAAAGTAAAGAGTAGATATTTTCCTCTTTTTTTTCAAATTATGATTAAACAAGGGGCTGGCGGCCATGAGTGAGGACGTATACCGCAGAAAGACAGCAGAGGAAATCTTGTTATCCATTCAAAAGATGCAAAAAGGGCATTTAAAGATTATTCTAGGGGCCGTAAGCGGATCGGGAAAAACTTACCATATGCTGACGGAAGGAAACCAGTTGAAAAAAAGAGGGATTGACGTCGTTATCGGGATCATAAATCCTAATAATTATCCGAAAACAAAAGAACAAATTGGGAATCTTGAAATCATTCCTTCAATAAAATGGAGGAAGAACGGAAAAGAAATGGAAGACTTGAATATCGATGCGATTATCTCCCAAAATCCGGAGGTTGTTTTAATAGATGAAATTTCCCATCAAAATCGTCCCGGTGCACTTCGGCCAACTCGCTTAGATGATATTAAGTATTTGATTAGCAATAAGATAAGTGTCATTACAACAGTGAACATATATGAACTTGGCGGTATTAGTGAGTTGGCTGACAAGCTGACAGGCGGAACGGTTAAGGTGGATTCCGTTGTACCGGATGATACATTGGATTTAGCGGATGAAGTAAAGCTTCTGGATGTTACCCCGGAAGTGATTCTGCAAAGACTGAAGCAGGGTGAGATCAAGGGTGCGGAAAATGAACATTCTGAATCAAAGAAATTCTTCCGCCGAAATAACATCGCTGTTTTGCGTGAATTGGCTCTCAGATTTCTGGCAGATGAGGTGGATGATGACTTAGACGTGTATCGTGAGGAGCATGGAATGAGCGGTCCATCAGGTGTCTCTGAAAAAATATTAGTCACCGTCCAATATCACTGGAATGGATCTATTTTAGTAAGAAGAGGCCAGCAAATTGCCAAAAGATTAGGAGGGGATTTGCTGGTTGTCTGCTTCACAAGGAAACATTTGTCCCAAAATGAAAGAACCTTCAAGAATTCGATTATTAAGCTTATCAAAAAAATCGGCGGAGTATTTGAAGAATTGCCGGCATCAAGAAGGTCGGTGGCAAAGCAAATTGTTCAGTACGCAATGAAGCACCATGTTACAAGAATTGTGATGGGACAATCAAAACGGTCCCGCTGGGAAGAAATGCTTTATGGATCAATCATTACAAAAATTCTTCGTCTTTCCCGAAATATCGATGTGTTTATTATGGCAGATCGGACAGAAAAGAATGGAAAACGGGTCATTCCAACTGTTCATAAAAGCAAAAAAGAGTTGGACCCTTTTAGGCGTATGACACTGCAGGAGGTCCAAAAGGAAATAAAAAAAATTAAATATGGAACTCTGAAAGTGTATGTTGGAGCAGCCCCCGGTGTTGGGAAAACCTACACGATGCTGCGCGAGGCGAATGAACTGAAAAAAAGAGGTATTGATGTTGTAATCGGCTTATTGGAAACACATGGGCGCAAAGAAACAAGGGACCAAGTCGGGGCATTAGAAATGATTCCAAGGAAGAGAGTTCAATACAAAGGAACGGTTCTTGAAGAAATGGATACGGATGCTATTATCAGCCGGAATCCGGAGGTTGTATTAATTGATGAGCTTGCTCATACAAATGTTCCCGGGAGCCGCCATGATAAACGGTATATGGATGTCCAGGAGATTTTACAAAAAGGCATTTCTGTTATTGCAACTATGAATATTCAGCATCTGGAAAGTTTGAATGACAGCGTGGAGCAAATAACAGGAGTAAAGGTTCGGGAGACCGTTCCTGATCATATGTTACGGAGGGCGGATGAAATTGAATTAATTGATATTTCCCCTAATGCTTTGCGGGACAGGCTAAAAGATGGGTTGATTTATTCTGCCAAAAAGGTTGAGCAGGCACTAAATAACTTTTTTACAATGGGGAATCTTATCGCGTTAAGAGAGTTAGCCTTGAGGGAAGTGGCAGATGATGTTGACGAACGGCTTGAGGCTTGGGAGAGAAAAGGCACCATAAGAGGGCCTTGGAGAAATCAAGAGGTTATTTTCGTCTGCATCAATTTGCAAAATGACAGTGAAAGTCTGATCCGCAGGGGATTCCGAATTGCATATCGTTTAAAAGCGAAGTGGTATGTTGTTTATGTAAAGAAAAAAAATGGAATCTGTGAGCAGGAAGAAAAAATACTCGTGAAAATTCGGAGATTGACCGAGAATTTGGGTGGCAAATTTGAGGTGTATGAAGCCGATGACCGCAGGCTTATCTTTAAGATGTTAGTCAAGAAAATGAATGAAAAAAAAGCCACGCAAGTGATCATTGGACAGTCAGCCCGAACCCGCTGGCAGGAAATCACGAGAGGTTCGGTAACAGAACGATTGTTAAGAGATGTGCGCCATTTGGATGTTTTGGTTGCAGCTGATAAGGTGAAACTTCCCGTGGGCGGGAGAGTCTCATTCCCCACTAATGGTTAGTCCCGTTCTACTGTTTCTAATATCAAGGCTATAACCTTGATATAAAGAGGCAATACGAACTAGCACGCTAAAAGAATGAAGGGGCTAGTTTAACTGTATTTCACCAATCGGGCTTTTACGGGCAGTTAGTTACCCCCCAAGAAATTAGTGTTTTACACACATCCTGAGGTTAGGGGGGATTACTGCCCGTTAATGCGGGATGGACAGCCAACAAAAAGGTTTGATGGAATTAGATAAAAAAGGAAAAGTCTGTTTGACTTTTCCTTTTCTATTGGTTTGAGAGTTTTCATTCAAGCTCTTTTTTAAAATTCCTTTTAATTCATGACATCTTTACTCGGTTGGATATGGCTAATCATACCATCCAGATCCGTCAAATAAAATTGGGTTTCCGGTTTTACTTTAAGGTAATGTTCTTGAATAAGCTCATAATAATTAATTCTTCGATCAGGGTCGAATTGTAAAACCGGAAATTTTTTATGGTCTTTCACATATTGATCAACCGCTTTTTGAACGAGATCCATTTCAAATGGGATTATTTTTTCATTCTCCGTAAATAAATCATACGTCTCTTTTGACATATAAAATTTTTCAGAGGGTATCCCTTTTAAGATTTCAGCTAACTGTGTAAAATCTATTTCATTATCCTCTTTTACAAGAATGGTCCTGTAAACTCCTTTTGGCAATTCATCGGAAAATGCTCTTACTGCTTTTCGCACTTGTTCAATCGTAACATCAATGACAGGGTAATTTTTTGCCTCTTTCTGTTTTGGAGGCTGATTGGCCTGTTTCTTGGCAGCTTTATTTCCCGGATTTGTTTTAAAATATTTTATAATCATCATATATGCGGTCAAACCTCCTATCACAATCCCCCCAAAAAAGCCGATGACCGTAAAGAGGGGATATATATTATAGCGATCGTCGAGAAAAATACCCAGTTTATATCCTCCATATACGGAGAGGGCAATGGCCACCCCTACAACAATATGGGAAGTTAACGCTTTTAAAAGGAAATCAATGAATTCCTGCCATTGAATACCTACAAGATTTTTTTCATTTTTTAAATATTTCCTGACGTCCTTTTTAATATCCTCTGAAACTTGGTTTTCTTTAAAGAAAGCTTCCAAATAATCCTCTAATGTTTGCTTGCCATTTTTTAAAACACAGGCCGTTTTTTCTTTTGTCCCTTTCTTATAATGAACATAGGTCCAATTATCCTCTAAGCCGAGCTCAAGGGTTTCTGAAATTTTATTATTAAACTGCCTTGAAAATTTTTGGTTCATACGGTTACGCCCCCTTATTCTTGCTTCTTTGCATAAAGGCTTGGGAACGAATATAAGAGGCTTCATTTTTGGCATCTTTAATAATTTGCTTTGCCTCTTCTTTTGCATCCTTGACGATCAGCTTTGCTTCCTGTTCGCTGTGTTTTAATATTTCAATCGCTTCTTTTCTTGCCTCTCTAAGCTGCTCATATTGCTCCTCCAGTGTTTTTTCAGCTTCTAATTTATATTTTTCCGATAATTGCAGCTGGTTTGCAATGTATTCTTTTCTGCTTTCCATGACATTTACAAGCTTTTTAAAAACAAATTTTTTTAGAAGAAGAACTAAAACCGTAAAAATAGCAGCTTGATAGATCATTGTTCCAAGTGAAACCGGGAGGCCGAAAATAGTAAAATCACCCATCCAAACTCAACACCTTTCCACCAATTTATGTAAGCCGATGACCAATGTATACCATTGTAAGAGTAACAAAAATGTAGGCTTGAATGGCGCCGATAAAAATGCAAAAACCCTGCCATATGATCATCGGTACGGCAGCGAGACCTGCAATTATGACACCGTGATTGACTGCTCCGGCCAATAATGCCAGCATGACTTCTCCGGCATAAATATTTCCGTAGAGCCGAAGTCCCAATGTTAAGGTTGTACAAAATTCTTCCATAACATTAATGGCGAACAGGGCCTTAAAAGGCTTGAAAAAACTGGTCAGATAGTGTTTGACTCCATGAAGCCGAATATCAATAAAATGGGTATAAGCCATGATCATAATGGCAAGGGTCATTGTGACATGGGCATCGGCGGTAGGAGATTTCCACCAGATTTGATGTTCGTCGCCAATTAGGAGAGAGAACGGAATACCAAATAGATTTGAAATAAATAGGTACATTAACAAAACGACACCTGTTGAGAGGATAAATAGATTGTTCGAGAGCCCCATCGAGTTTTCCATGATGTTCTGGACAAATTCTACAATCCATTCTATAAAGTTCTGCCATTTTTTTGGCGTGCGTAAAGTAAGTTTGCGGGTACAAAGAACGGCAAGGAGGAAAACAACCAGCGAAGCAATCGTGGTGGTGAGCATGACTGATAAATCGAACGTTAAATGAAACCAGGTTACTAATGGCCTTGAGGGTTCCATAGGTCCTACCCCTTTCAACTAAAAGTGGTAAGAGGTGTGAAAAAGTTTCAAGCTGATTCTCAATCACTTTTTTATTAAATATTCCTTTATCATTATAACATATTTTGTTTAATTGTGGTAATTTTCTGATTTTTAACATTGACAATATTTCAATAAAAAGAACCATAAAAACCTTTCCGTATTAGTATTTTAGAATAAAAATAAAGTGCGGCTAAGAATGGAAGATAATATTTTTAAAAAGGGAAATAATAAAAAAGGTATTCACCAAAAGCAGAAAGTGAATACCTGAGATTTTTCTTTTTTTGAATTACTGCAGTTGCATTTCTTCAAAAGAAACCTGTAATTCATCCCTGCTGTCAAGGGATAAAATAGTTTTTGCATCATTGAAAAACCAAGTGTCATTTCCTTCTACAAAAAAAGTAATCCCGTTCATTTCCTGGCAATATTCTGCATTTTCCGGTGTTTCAGCTGAAAATGCTAGGCTGAACCCCTTATGTTTTATCCCAAAGCCAGCATACTGCGGAAATAAGCGAATGCAAAAAGGCTTGTTGAACTCAAATTCTTTTGTAAACCAAGAAAAAGCTTTTTCATCGATCGAAATGAACATCATTTGCACCAACCTTTTTTAATGGTTATTCATTACGCAAGGAACTGTTATCTGAAAATTAAGGATGTTCCTGTATCTATAGGGTAAAGGTTTTTAAATAAAATGCATATGATAATTTTCACACATAATATTTTCCAAGAAGACTGCCTGAAAAAATCCGCTTAATAGATTGGAAATATTCATGACTGGTTATATATGATATTGTATTAGTAAAATAATAAATGCAACATGATTTGCTTAAAAAGGAGTTTTTTATAATGGAAAATAAACTTGCAAGATTGTCTGACAGTGTTGAAGATATAAAAAGCCTGATTAATGCTTTTAACCACACGTTAGAAAGCATTGAAAGCAGGCTCGAGCGGCTGGAAAAGATGGACAGCATCGAACATCGGGTAGCGGTAAATCAAATTGACTTATCCGATATTAAAGAAGTGCTTGACCGCATTCAAAATGCACAATCTAATATAGCTGCTGATATAGCTGGTATTAATAGTTTGGAAAATAATGAACAAATCAAGTATATTAACCGCCGTCTCGACTCCCATCTTGTGAAATTGGGAAAAGCGGAAGAAGAAATCATTATGCTGAAAACAAGAGGATAAGAAAAAAGCCATTTCCAAATTGGAAATGGCTTTAAATCAATTAGGATAAAACCTCTGATTTTGATAAAGGAATCTCAGGAACATTTGCCGTTTGCTTTTCAGGCTTTTTTAAAATCTCGATGTATTTGATATGATGCTCTTCCATTTCCAAGATTTTAAAGGTATAGGACTCATGAGAGATGATGCCGCCTTCTTTTGCTTCATAATCTTCCGTAAGGATCCAGCCGCCGATCGTATCGATATCTTCATCATCAATTTCAGTTCCAAGCAAGTCATTGACTTCACTCACCAAAACTTTCGCATCAACAATATAATGATTTTCCTTTATTTTTCGGATCATTGGAATTTCATCATTATCAAATTCATCACGGATCTCACCGACAATTTCCTCTAAAATGTCTTCGACGGTAACAAGCCCGGAGGTACCCCCGTATTCGTCCATCAGCACCGCCATGTGAATCCGGTCTTTTTGCATTTTTACAAGAAGATCGTGGATCGGGATCGTTTCGATGACTCTGATAATCCGCCTTGTATAGGCTTCTAAAGTCTGCGAAGATATTTTTTCATTTCCAATTAAGGCCGTCATGACTTCTTTTATATTTACCATACCAATAATATGGTCTTTGTCACCGTCAATAATTGGGTATCTTGTGAATTTTTCCTCTTGCAGCACTTGAAGAAAGGTTTCAAGTGTATCGTCCTTTGACAATGAAACAATTTCGGTCCTTGGAACCATGATTTCTTTGGCAATTCGATTATCAAATTCAAAAATTTTATTTACATACTTAAATTCAGATTGGTTAATCTCGCCACTTTTATAGCTTTCAGACAGAATAATCCGAAGTTCTTCCTCCGAATGGACGGCTTCATTTTCCGAGACAGGTTTTAAACCGAAAATACTGGTTGTGATTCGGGCTGACCCGTTTAGAAGCCATATAAATGGATACATTACCTTATAAAATAGAATAAGCGGGCGAACGACAGCAAGTGAAATCATTTCTGCTTTTTGAATCGCGAATGTCTTTGGCGCCAATTCCCCGATGACAACATGCACAAACGTAATCACCGCAAAGGAAATTCCAATCGATAAAACATGCGTGATTTCATCAGGAATATGGATTCCTTCAAAAAGCGGACGAAGAATGTGCTCTATTGTAGATTCCCCGAGCCACCCTAAACAAAGCGCCGTGATGGTGATTCCCAATTGGCAGGCGGAAAGGTATTCGTCCAGATTCGTAATGACCTTTTTTGCTGAAATCGCCTTTGTATTTCCTTCTTCAATTAATTGATCAATTCTGGAACTTCGTATTCTGATAATCGCAAATTCGGATGCGACAAAAAAAGCTGTTAAAGCAATTAATATGGCTATAATAACCAAATTAAATATGTCCAAATAAGTTCCCTTATCCCGTAATTTACGGGTAAGGAATCCACCTCCCAATAAAGCTGAAATTAGCTCGTTACATTCAAAAGGGATTGCATTAAAACCGTTCCTTGCTGATTCAGTCTTTTTAAATAGTTATCCTTCGCATGAATATCCAATGTTTCTATTAAAGGCAGCAGGATCGATAAATCATTACACAGCTGCTTCATTTGCTGTGTTACTTCACCGATTTGTTTTTCCACTTCTGATTCACGAATTTTCTTCGCTTTTTTCATTTCTAGTTTTCTCTTAATCTCGTCTAATGGAAAATGCAGTTTTTTGCATTCCTCAATAAACTTTAAATCCAACAGAGAATCATCCGAATAGATCCGGTAATTCCCTTTAGAACGTTCTGCTTTCAACAGGCCAATTGATGTATAATAGTCAATCGTTCTTTTGGATACCATTGCCAGGTCCGCTAGTTCGCCGATACGATAGACTGCCCCATCAAACCACCCCATTTTTTAAATTTAATAATTATTATAAGAAAAATAAAGTGTACAGTCAAACGTTCTAGTTTTATTAATTAGTTATTAACACCATTTTATGGCAAAATAGAGCTTTTATTCAACTGTAAAAAATTAAAAAATCTCCTGCTTATTCTGCAGAAGACTTTTTCTTCACTTCAATATACATGATGTGATGTCCTTCGTTTTCTTTGATGACAAAGGAATATCCTTCCCGTTCAATCATGTCGCCCTGCTGGATGTCAAATTTTTGCGCTAAAAACCAGCCGCCAATCGTGTCAAGCTCCTCCTCTTCGATATTAGTCCCTAAGAGATCATTGACCTCTTCAATAAGTACTTTCCCGTCCAGTATGTAATAGTCCTCGCCTTTTTTCTGGATTAACGGAAGCTCATCCGTATCAAATTCATCACGAATTTCCCCGACAATTTCCTCAATAATATCTTCCACGGTAACGAGTCCGGCAGTTCCGCCGTATTCATCAGACAAAATCGTCATATGAGAGCGGCTTTTTTGCAGCTTTACCAGCAATTCCTGGATTGGAATCGTCTCAATGACATGCATCACCGGTTTTATATAAGGAATCAACGGCTGTTCATCCAAGCATTTTTGCGAGATACAATCTGTTAAAACTTCCTTGATATTGACAATCCCAATAATATTGTCTTTGTCGCCGTCAATGACGGGATATCTTGTATACCCTTCCTGTTTAATGGCATCGAGGATCTCTTCCATCGTTGCTTCTTTCGGAAGTGTGACAATTTCCGTTCTCGGGACCATTATTTCCTTGGCAATCCGATTGTCGAATTCAAAAATTTTATTTACATACCGGTATTCGGATTGATTAATCTCCCCGCTTTTATAGCTTTCGGATAAAATCATCCGCAGTTCTTCTTCGGAAAGACTGATTTCTGAATCTGAAACAGGCTGCAGCCCAAACAGTCCGGAGACAAATCTTGCCGAGCGGTTTAGAATCCAGATGAAAGGGTACATGACGTGGTGAAAAAGGATAAGGGCAGGTGCAAACCGCAGCATGATTCCTTCCGCTTT
Source organism: uncultured Bacillus sp. (assembly GCA_964484065.1). Taxonomy (GTDB): domain Bacteria; phylum Bacillota; class Bacilli; order Bacillales; family Cytobacillaceae; genus JAEVLT01. The sequence goes on along the minus strand of CAZAEW010000009.1, from coordinate 43,427 downwards.
TTGAATGGCAAATGTTTTTGGAGACAGTTCTCCAAGCACGACATTAAAAAAAGTAATAATTAAAAATGCAAGAATGAATGAAACAACTTGCTTGACGGAAACGGGCATATTGATTTTGTCAAATACCGGATTTAATAATTCGCGAATCGTCGGCTCGCCAAGCCAGCCAAGAATCAAAGATGTAATCGTAATTCCCACTTGGGTGGCAGATAAGTAACCATCTAAATTGGATAATACTTTTTTGGCGGATTCGGCTTTCTTATTTCCTTCACCGAGCAGCTGTTCAATCCTGGTTGTCCGAACTTTGATCATGGCAAATTCTGATGAAACGAAAAATGCGGTAAAGGCGATCAGAACAGCGATAATGAATATATTAAATAAGACCATCTAGCACCTTACAGCCGTAAGGTTCTCACCTCCGCAGGGGATTTTATCTATTTTCATTATAACCTTTATAACGATATCCTACTTGAATGGAATTTGGAAGAATAATCCGGTTCAAATAAGAAAAAGAGCCGCATAACCGTGTGCGGCAAGGTTTCTCTATGAAATTAATTTTATCCTTAACAGAAGTAAAAATCAAAAACTTTTCTGTTGAGATATCCGCTGCCAGTCTTTAGCGAGCATGCTGTAGAGAATTAAATCATGATAACGCCCATTGATCCGTTCTCCTTCACGGATTCTTCCTTCAATGGTAAACCTGAGCCGTTCCGGAATAGCACGGCTTTTTTTATTTTTTTCCCCGCAGCGGACTTCAATCCGATTAAGTTCAAAATCGTTAAAAGCACAGTTGAGCATTGCCTTGACCGTTTTTGTCATAATACCGTATCCTTCCGCTTTTTCAGACAGGAAATAGCCGATGCTTGCTTGCCTGTTCTGCCAATCAATTTGCTGCAGGGCAATGGATCCGACAAGGTTTCCTTTATATCGAATACCTGCATTTAATCCGCTGCCTTCTGCGAATTGCTGTAGCCAGAGGGGGATAACCGATTCAAAATAGGATGGAGAGATCATCTGGTCCACCCACGGAAGCCATTCCCGTAAATGTTCACGGTTTTCCAAGACAAGCCGATAGAGTTTAGAGGTATCATGGGGCTGAAATAGTTTCAGTTCAATGTTTTCATCCACTTTTAAAGAAAACATGTACGTACTCTCCCGAAAAGTTTTTTGGATCTATATCAATGTATGAAGATCCATATGTATACGGAAGATGACCAAAATAAAAAACCTATGCTTTTTTAGAGAGCATAGGTTAATCCGCAGGGGGATCAAAGGTTGGCAGCTGGAAGGTAAAGGTTGTCTTTTTCGGGTTGGAATTACATGAAAGTCTGCCCTTATGTTTTTCAATAATTTCCTTACAAACAAATAATCCGAGGCCGGTTCCCAGCTTTTTGGTTGTAAAAAATGGTTCGAAAATGGTTTTTCGCAATGTTTCGGGAATCATTGGCCCATTATTTGAAATATCAATGTTAACCGATGCCGGATCAGCTTGGTAACTGGTGATTTCCACGATCGGATTGATGTTTGGCTGATGGGTTAGGACATCAATGGCATTAAAGATGATATTGATAAAAACCTGCCTGATTTCATCTGCATACCCGAAAAGGAAAACATCAGCACATAAATCCTGGATCACTTTTACTTTTCCATCGACAATGCTTGGGTAAAGGAAGTTAATGACCTCCTCGATCAATTGATTGAGGCTGAAGATCGATTTTTCTTTTCCGATTAATTCTTTTTTGGATAAAAGAAGAAATTGGGAAATCCTAAAGTTAAGCTGATCCAATTCGCTGGATATGATGTCCAAATATTTCATCCCGGGATGTTCAGCCTTCAATAATTGGATGAATCCTAAAATAGAGGTTAACGGGTTTCGAAATTCGTGGATAAAGCTCGATGTCATTTGTCCGAGAAGTGTCAGTCTGTCCTGATGGGTGGAGTCAATCAGCTTTGTTTTTTCATCGATAATTTTATTTTGAACTTCTCCATAATGGGATATGGAATAATAAAGGAATTTGTCAAAAATATTGTTGACTTTGTTAATTGAATCTTGCAGATCATTCCATGTTAAGCCCATTTTACTTAAGTAGCTGTAAATGATGGTCCGGCCGAGATTAATATTGTAAACAAAATCTCCAATATTCATTTCCGCTTTTACTCGTTCTTCCGATATATGGATCGCAAGCTTGTTAATCATTTTCACAAGCTCCGTATTTGTAGCCGTAAAACCTTCTGTAATTAATTTGAGAAATTCTTCCATGTTCCGATAAATTTTTTCTTTAAAAGGGTCTTCATCCGTAATAATGATGGACTTGCCCCATTCCGACAAAAAATCATTTCTATTTTTTTCAATGAATTCAATTAAATCGGTTTTCGAACCCGTTTGCATGGTTTGCGTCCTCCTATAGATAACAAAATCTACATGAAACAAATAATTCGCTGACAAGAATAAATTTCCTTTTAATAATTGGAAAAATTAAAACACAGGAATACGGACATACCCTGTTTAGCCCTATATAGGTAAAATCCCCCATTTGTGACAGGATAAATAGGGATGAACCGACAAAAAAATCCAATTACTTCGAAATAAAAACTTATTATTTCAATGTATTGTAACAAAATTGTAGAGAAGATGGACAGGATTTAATGTAAAATATCTGTATAAGAAAAGAGAATCATTCTCAATTACCGAAATGAATGGTATAATGAATGCATGGAATAGATAATCATTCTCAATTAATATATCAATAAAGGGTGGAATTAACATGGTTGGAGACTTAAAAGCCGGAGAAAAAGCTAAAATCATTGACTTATCGAATGTCAGCCGTCTTGTTCAAAGACGTCTTCTTGACCTTGGTTTGACAGAAGGCTCCGAAGTGTGTGTAAAATGCGCAATGCCGTTTGGCGGTCCGATCATGATTGAAACATGTGGACAGTGTATCGGTATACGCCGTAAAGAAGCAAATCAAATTGAAGTGGAGAGGTTATAAATGGAGATCGCTCTTATTGGCAACCCCAATACTGGTAAAACTTCATTGTTCAATAATTTGACGGGTTCCTATGAATACGTTGGCAATTGGAGCGGAGTTACAGTTGAAAAAAAGGTAGGCGTCTTTAAAAATAATCTTGGCAGACTGATTGATCTGCCGGGTGTATATACTCTTAATCCATTATCGAGAGATGAGGGAGTTGTTACTTCTTTCTTTTTAAATGAGACAGCAGATAAGCTGCTCAATATTCTTGATGCTTCACAATTGGAGCGGAATTTGCATTTAACCTTGCAAGTACTTGAATATGAAAGACCGGTATATATTGGCCTAAATATGATCGATGTTGCCCGAAATCGGGGGATCCATATTGATGTTGACAAGTTTTCGCGGGCTTTAGGGGTGCCGGTTGTACCTGTCGTAGCCAGAAGCGGAAAAGGCTGTGAGCAGCTGATCCAGGTCATTTCAGTGGAGAAGGGACAAAGCCAAAGAAGGAATCTTGTTTATTATGGCCTGGAGATTGAAGAGGCTATTGATACTCTTTCAGCGGAAATTGACGGAAAAACGGAACATTCGCCGCGCTGGCTTGCCCTTCAATGGCTGGAAGGAAACGAATATGTGAAAAATTACTTGCTGGGAATTGTCATTCCGGAGAAGCTTGCCAACATCCAGACAGAATTGGAAGCCAAACTTAATCTGCTAGTGAATGGTAAAACACTTGCCGGTTATATATATCAAAAAAGGAAAGAAGCGATTGAACAAATTGTTTCGGAAGCAGTCAGAAAAAGTAACGCGAAAGTTCCCTTAACGGATAAAATCGACAGTATTGTTACCAATCGATATTTAGGGATGCCTATCTTTTTACTGCTTATGTACCTGATGTTTATGCTGACCTTTGATTGGCTCGGTACGCCGCTATCGGATACGCTGGACTCCTTTATTTCAGGCCCTCTTGCCATGGGAGCCGAAAAACTGCTGAGCATGGTACATGCTTCAGCGTTCATTCATGACCTTATTATCAAGGGATTAATTGCCGGTGTAGGCGGAGTCCTTATTTTTATTCCGCAAATCTTCATTCTGTTTTTCTTTATTTCGCTGCTGGAGGATTCCGGTTACATGGCGCGTGTTGCTCTTGTAATGGACCGGATAATGGAATCAGTCGGCCTGAATGGAAAAGCATTTATTCCAATGATGATTGGATTTGGCTGCAATGTTCCGGGTATCATGGCAGCAAGAACCATTGAAACACCGCGGGAAAGGTTAGTAACGATTTTATTAACGCCATTAATGTCATGTTCAGCCCGTCTGCCTGTTTATGCCTTATTTGTAGGTGCGTTTTTTGCCGTTCATAAGGCCTTTATTGTTTTAAGCCTTTATGTTTTGGGGATCATTGTCGCGCTTATTTTAGCCAAAATCTTTTCATCAACATTATTAAAATCGGAAGCTTCCCTATTTGTGATTGAACTTCCACCGTATCGTATGCCTCAGTATCAATCTTTGTGGAGGAGTACTTGGGATAAAGGAAAAGGGTTTCTTCGCAAAGCAGGAACTTTTATTTTTGCCGGATCGGTTTTTATCTGGCTGTTATCGTATGCAGGTCCGCATGGATTAAAGGTGAATATGGATGAAAGTTTTTTAGCTGTTATCGGAAACGTACTCTCGCCATTGTTAAAACCGATTGGATTCGGTACATGGCAGGCGGCAGCTTCTTTAATAACAGGCTTTCTTGCAAAAGAATCAATTATTTCTACGATGAATATCATTTATTTTGTTCCGAAAAGTTCCAGCTTGGGAGGACTGCTTTCACATTATTATACACCGCTTGAGGCATATAGCTTCATGGTTTTTATCTTGCTGTATATTCCATGCTTAGCGACGGCGGCAACCATTTTTAAAGAAACTGGTTCAAAGAAATGGACTGCATTTTCAATCCTTTATGCCCTTGCGATTGCCTATTTATTATCCTTTGTCATTTATCAAGGCGGTAAACTGATTGGGCTTGTCTAATGAGAAATGAGGTAGATGTTCATGATTGCCAACATTGTGATTGGTGCCATTATCTTTGGTTATGCAGGCTGGGCATTCATCCGTTTTATTAATAAATCAAAAAAAGGAAAGTGTGCTGCCTGTGATCTTCGGGACGGGTGCTCAAGCGGATGTGAAGGCCAGCCAAAAAACGAGTAAACTGCTGTAAATAACAACAGCAGTTTTTCTGTTAATAAAACTGGATTTTTTTTATTCGATTTCCTTTAAAAAGGAATGGTGTTTAAGTAAAATGACACTAAAAGGATTTGAAGGAAGGGCTCTTGGTGAACAGGGATGAAATTATCGCGATCGTTTCAGATAAGCTTCGGCTGATTCGGGCAGAAGTTGGATATACACAGGATAAAATGGCTGAAGTTGTTGGAATTTCCAAGAAGACCCTGGTGCAAATCGAAAAAGGAAGAGTCCTTGCGAGCTGGGCAACTGTCGTATCCGTTTGTGCGTTATTCAGGGAAACGGAGACCGTACAATATCTCTTTGGAAATGAACCGCTTGAGATATTGGAGACCGTGGCCCGCGAAGGGATTGATGTGCGGAAACGGAAAACCTTTGGTGTTCGGATCGGCTGGAAACAGCTTGCCAAGAATAACGGATATATTCTGCAGCAAAACATCATCAGTAAACACTACCGGATTGTCGATGAACAGAATTATCGAATCTTCAGCAGTTTCGATGAAGCTGTTTCAAGAATGCGCTTTAAGGAACTAACTAAAAAAAATAAGGGTAATGAAAAATAAGCGGGGAAGAGGATAACGGGTTCCGATACGAGGTGCAAAAAGGTAAATGACAATAATTTTTTAGCGTGAATTCACATCGGAATTCACGCTTTCATTTTTGTTGATATATTATCGTTTTAAGTAGTTTTTATAAAATACTACTTAAAATTCACATAAAGCTTTAGGGTGTGACAATACTTGTTGTACAGTGGAATGTGCGTATGAAAGTGGGTGCTAAATAAACTATGAATTGAGGTATGGAAGTTGAAGATGGCCCAACTTCGGACACGCCCGTGAATATTTAGCTATCGGTTGTCCGAAGATAACCTGACTTCGGACACGCCCGTGAATATTTAGCTATCGGTTGTCTGAAGATAGCCTGACTTCGGACACGATCGTGAATATTTAGCTATCGGTTGTCCGAAGATGACCTAACTTCGGACACGCCCGTGAATATTTAGCTATCGGTTGTCCGAAGATGACTCGACTTCGGACACGATCGTGAATATTTAGCTATCGGTTGTCCGAAGATAACCTGACTTCGGACACGCCCGTGAATATTTAGCTATCGGTTGTCTGAAGATAGCCTGACTTCGGACACACCCGTGAATATTTAGCTATCGGTTGTTCGAAGATAACCTGACTTCGGACACGCCCGTGAATATTTAGCTATCGGTTGTCTGA
>CAZAEW010000009.1:0-36897 GCA_964484065.1 uncultured Bacillus sp. | reverse complement strand
ACCTGACTTCGGACACGCCCGTGAATATTTAGCTATCGGTTGTCTGAAGATAGCCCAACTTCGGACACGCCCGTGAATATTTAGCTATCGGTTGTCCGAAGATAACTCGACTTCAGACACGCCCATGATTATTTAGGTATCGGTTGTCTGAAGATAGCCTGACTTCGGACACACCCGTGATTTTCTAGCTATCCGCTGTCTGAAGATTTTCTGATTGTATTTCTCAACAGCGTTTTTGAAGATGATTTTTATTGTGATTTGACCTTAGAAATCATACGCTTTTTGATATGAAAATTGGTCTGCATGTATCTCAAAACGGAACCCGTAGGAAGAGGATCCCCGTTTTTCGATGAATGCCAGAAAAAGGAGGTCGATTCACCCCTATAAAAAGGAGAAATTATTCGAAGTATTCTTTTGTTAAAGGAAATTAAGAGAAGGTTATTGTTTTCCCAATGGAAAAAAGCTAAAGATGATCACTTGGATAAGAGTATTGGGGGCAGCAATGAAAAAGTTTTTACATTTTAGATTGTCTAAAAATATGAAAAAATGGCATAAGAAGCAGCTGATCATTTTGGCGATTTTGCTGATTGTATTGGTAATTATGGGTTTTATGCTTACTTTTGCTAACGGTGTGGATATATCGGCACTAAAAGATGAGCTTCCGCAAGCCACGATTTTTTATGACGTGAATGGAAAGGCTGCAAGCAAAGTATCCGCAAATAAAAACGAAGGGGTTTCCATTAAACAGGTGCCCCAATATATGCAAAATGCTGTTGTCGCCATTGAGGACCATCGCTTTTATGAGCATCACGGGATTGATTTAATCGGGATCACAAGGGCACTTTTTCGGGATATCAAAGCTGGCGGGGCGGTTGAAGGCGGAAGTACGATTACCCAGCAGCTCGCGAAAAATGCTCTGCTGACACAGCAAAAGACCTATAAACGCAAAATGAACGAAATCTTTATTGCAAGACAAATTGAAAAGAAATATACCAAGCCGGAAATTCTGCAAATGTATTTAAACCAAATTTATTTTGGCGATGGTGCCTGGGGAATTAAAAGGGCCGCCGAGAAGTATTTTGGCAAAGAGGTAAATCATTTAACGATAAGCGAATCAGCGATGTTAGCTGGCTTAATTAAAGCGCCGTCCGCGCTGAATCCTTATAATCATTTGGACAAAGCAACAGCCAGGCGCAATCTTGTCTTAAGTGAAATGAAAAAACAAGGGTTTATAACCAAAAAGCAGTACGAAAAGGCGGTAAATGAAAAGGTTGTCTTAAATGATAAAGGCGGCGATCCGCTTCAGGAAAAATACCCCTATTATGTCGATCAAGTCATTGATGAAGCCATTCATCAATACGGGCTGTCACAGGATGATCTCTTAACGGGAGGTTATAAAATTTATACCGAGCTTGATCCGGCCATGCAATTAGCCGCGGAAAAAACCTTTCAAAACGACAGCCTGTTTCCAAAAGGCAAAGACCGGCTTGTCCAAAGCGGGGGAGTGATTGTAGCTCCAAAAACAGGCGGAATCCGCGCCCTTGTTGGCGGGCGGGGAGAGCATGTGTTTAGAGGATACAACCGTGCATCACAGCTGAAAGCACAGCCCGGATCTTCCTTTAAACCGATTGCAGTTTACACTCCGGCCTTGGAACAAGGATGGAAAATAACGGATATGCTTCAGGATGAACCGATGACATTCGGCAATTATCAGCCGACCAACTATGATCATCAGTATGAAGGCGAAGTTCCGATGTATCAGGCGGTAATGGAATCGAAAAATGTACCGGCCGTGTGGCTGCTAAATAAAATGGGCATTGATAAAGGAATTTCTTCGATTAAACAGTTTGGCATTCCGTTAGAAAAAGGCGACCGCAGCTTATCCATTGCGCTGGGCGGTTTGGAAAAAGGAGTGTCTCCCATCAATATGGCGGAAGCATTTTCTGTATTTCCAAACAACGGTGTCCGCATACCGGCCCATACGATCAGAAAAATCGTTGATGCTGACGGAAAAATCGTTGCCGAATGGAAAGAGAAAAAAATAAAGGTGACGACAAAAGCGGTGACGGATCAAATGACAACGATGCTTCTTGGGGTTGTTGAACAGGGGACCGGCAAAGGGGCCCGAATCTCCGGAAGAGAAGTGGCCGGAAAAACGGGCTCCACTCAGGTACCAATCCCGGGAATCAATGGTGTTAAGGACCAGTGGTTTGTAGGCTATACACCGCAATTAGTGGGAGCCGTTTGGGTCGGGTACGATCAAACAGATAAGGATCACTATTTAACAACAACAAGCAGTGAAGGCGCAGCATTTGTCTTCCGTGACATGATGAAGGGAGCATTGGCGAATACGAAACCAGCCAGTTTCCACGTAACCCATATAGGTACCATTATTGAAAAACAGCGGCAGGCTGAACTTGAAAAAAGTCTCGAGAATATTCCGGGTACTTTGCAAAAGGAAGCCAGGAAGCTGCAAGATAAATGGAATCAGCAGATCGGAAAATGGAAGAAGCAGTGGAACGGGGAAAAACCGGGAAAAGGGAAAGGACATGGAAAAGGGGAATAAAAGAGAAAAGCGCGGAGCAATCCGTGCTTTTCTCTTTGAATGGCAGAAAACCTTTTGTAAACCCGTATAAAACGCTATGATGAATAAAAGAATGAAAGGGGAACGTGCATGTTAACGCTAATCAAAAATGGCGAGATTTATGCCCCTCAATATTTAGGAAAAAAAGATCTGCTGATTGTGGATCAGAAAATTGGATACATTTTGAACGAAATCAATGAACCGGAAAACTTCGTTAAGATGAACATCATTGATGCCAAAGGAAAGCTTGTTGTCCCTGGATTTATCGATGCTCATGTCCATATTATCGGCGGCGGCGGAGAAGGCAGCTTCCGAACGAGGACACCGGAAATTCAATTAACAGATGCTACCCTTGCAGGGATTACGACATTAATCGGTGTCATCGGAACGGATGGAACAACAAGGACAATGCCGAATCTAATAGCCAAAGCACGTGCACTTGAGGAAGAAGGGATCACCTGCTATGTCCAAACAGGTTCCTATCAAGTTCCGTTAAAAACGTTAACTGGAAAAATAGAAGATGATATGATTTTAGTTGATAAAATCATTGGCGTTGGTGAATTAGCGATTGCTGACCACCGCTCCTCCCAGCCAACTGCTGAAGAAATTGCCAAGATTGCTTCAGCTGCCAGAATCGGCGGAATGCTGGCCGGAAAAGCCGGAATAGTGAATGTCCATGTAGGTGACAGTTTGGACCACTTAAAAGTTATTGAAGAAGTAGTGGAAAAGACAGATATTCCGATAAAACAATTTTATCCTACTCATATTAATCGTAATTCTCATTTATTTGAAGCTGGAATCCGATTTGCCAAAAAAGGAGGCTATGTCGATTTTACCACGAGCACCATTCCAAAATTTATAACGGAGGGTGAAATAAAATGCAGTAAGGCTTTAAAAACAATGCTTGACCACGGTGTAGACATAACTCGTATCACCTTTACATCAGACGGACAGGCAAGTCTGCCTGATTTTGACGAAAACGGTGAATTAATTGGCTTGCAAATTGGCAGAGTCTCAACCTTATTTGAAGAGGTTCGTGAGACCGTAATCAGGGAAGGTGTGCCGCTCGAAACCGCCATAAAAGTAATTACCGAAAATCCCGCGGCCATTTTAAAGTTAACCCAAAAGGGGGTTATTGCAAAAGGAAAAGATGCAGACTTAGTCCTCTTAAATAAGGATGATTATACGATTGATACAGTCATTGCCCTTGGCAGGATAATGGTTGAAAACAAAAAGGCAATTATAAAAGGTACTTTTGAATAAAAAATTTTCCAAAAGTTTGAACGAAATGAGAAAAGACATCGTCAAAAGGATAAAGCAGAAAAAACAGATAAGGGCTGATGGAAAAGAGAGGATTTGAAGGCATGGATGAATGGATAAAAAAGGCCAAAAGAGGGGATCATCATTCTTTTGCGCGTGTTTTTCAAGAAAATTATCCAATCCTCGTAAAGTACCTCTTGAAAGTTACGATGAATCCTCATGCAGCAGAGGAACTTGCTCAAGAAACAATGGCAAAGTGTATTGGGAAGATTCATCTTTACGATGGAAAAAGTAAATTCTCCACTTGGTTAATCTCAATCGCGACTAACCTTTTTATTGATCATTGCAGGAAGCAAAAACGGGAAAAAATTTATCAGGAAGAAGAAGCATTCCGTAAATTAAAATGGCATTTTGAAAGCAATAATGAAGAATGGCATGACGCACTGACAGAGCTTGGAAAGCTGCCGGAAGAGGTTCGAACACCCATCATTTTAAAACATTATTATGGATACTCTTACGATGAAATTGGAGAAATGATGAAAATAGCTCCCGGGACGGTTAAATCCAGAGTTCATTACGGCATTCTTACCATTAGAAAGGAGTTGAAAGTTGATGGGGACAAAGAAAGTTTTAATCTTCGATAAGGATCAGCTTGCGAAAGAGGATCATGAAACGATTGAAAGTCTGCAGCAAGGATTAGCTAAAATCGACAGCCTTCCAATCCCTGCTCCTGAAAAGCGATGGTTTGAACAGCTGGTTTTGGCCGAACAGCAAAAAATAAGGAAAAATTTATTCAGGGATTTAACGTTATTTTTGATAATGGCTTTTTTCATTTTAGGAGGAATGATGTTTTCCCTTTATCAGCAGCCGGCGGTTTTTGCCTTTCTGCAAATTTCGGTCACGATTTTTCTGATCCTGTATACAAGTGTTCAGTTTGCCAGGAAGGTGAAATTACATGGCAAATAATATAGCAGTAGCTGTTTTCGTTGCGGTTATCTTATTATCCCAAAGCATTTTTTTATTTTTAGATGCAAGAAAACGGGGCCACAATTATTGGCTGTGGGGAATTATCGGCCTTATTCAGGCGCCAATGCCTCTTCTCATTTATTTGTTGTTTGTCAGAAGAATTTTCCAAAAGAAAGCGCGAACAAAACAATCTTAAAAAGATGCGCCCGGTTTAATAGGTCAAACCAACACGGACGCGAATAAACTTCTTGCTCTCAAGCTGTGCACAGGCAAAATCACCGGTATCATAAATGGAAATGGACGAAGGATTCTCCGGGAGCATATCAATTTCTGTTCGGTATGTTCCGATCCTCTCTCCTGTTGGCAGATAGGTGGGACAGACAACCGTCCAGTTAAGCCCTGAGTCTTTGAGGATTAAGAAAGCCTTTAAATGTTCCTCCGCATCCTTAGTGGATGTTCGTCTTGACTCTGAAGACTGGAAACGATAAATCTCCGGATTGGTCCGGGCCTGTAAAATTCCGGCTGTACCAATGGTAATAATCCTTGAAATACCTTTGTCTTGCATTTGGCGGATGATCAAGGGCATTGACTCGGAAAGGGTAGTACGATTACCTGTATTCAGCGCGCTTATTACCGCATCCGTTCCCGTCATTGCCAAGGATATATCATTTTCATTTAGAGCATTCCCTTTGAAAATCTGTAAATGAGGGTGCCTGGATTGAAGATGATTTTGCTGCCGAATAAGGGCATGGACAGAATGACCGCTGGCTAAAAAATTTTCCAGTATCACTGAACCGACACGGCCCGTTGCTCCCAGCAGACATACTTTCATGAAAAAATCACTCCATTCTCAAACAGGTGTGGTGCTCATCACATAAATTCCGCTTCAAACATGATACGTTAAAAAGGATCATATTTTAATGAGGTGGATGAAATGAGCTCTGCAGCAATTCTTGGTACTGGCAGTATCCTGATTCTCGTTTATTATATCTTATATATGCTCGTTAAAGCATAGGGTCAGGGCAGAAAAATTCCCCTTCAAAACAATGAAAGCCCCTTCCGTAAAGGAAGGGGCTGCAGCCATTTTTATTCAATTAACTTGGTAAGCTTGGTAAATTAGCGTTGAAATCCGCCAAGTTGTGATTCAGCCATCGAAACAAGGCGTTTGGTAATTTCTCCTCCAACTGAACCATTGGCACGGGATGTCGTATCGGCACCTAATTGAACTCCAAATTCCGAAGCAATTTCAACCTTCATTTGATCAAGTGCTTGTTGAACACCAGGGACTAAAAGCTGATTAGAGTTGCTGTTGTTTGCCATAGATGTATAACACTCCTCTTTTTAATTTTGGGGTTAGTATGGAATTGAACCACTTATGGAAAAATAACTCCATTGCCACCATGGCCTAACCCATATTATCAATGTCTATGATAACTTTGATAAATTAATCATTAGGAGAAGATCATGTTTTAATATGGCGCTAATTTGGTAAAAGCAATTTAAAATTGCTTTGTACTGTCTATTATGCAAAAAAGCGGACTGCTTATACTTTTTTATTATCGGTAAATGTTTCCTATCCCAATCAAATACATAGCGGATGAGAACTAACGCAAACTAAAATAAAATCAATGGATAAGGGTGATAGAAGTGCCGGTTTGTCCAGTTTGCAACGGTCTTGCTTCCATTCAATTAACTTGCAGGCATTGCGGGCGCCAAATGGAGGACAAAGGAAAGATAATGGATTATTACGATGATTACAGCCCCTACATGGAGATTGATTTAATGAAAATGGAGGATGGGTATCCCGATACTTTTAAAGATCATAAATGTCCGCATTTATTTGGTTGTTCCAGTTGTCTTCGGAATGAGGTTGTTTTGATAAAAGAATAACCCCGCAAAAAACGGGGTTATTCTTCCCTAGCTATGTTTGAAATCCGGACGAATCCGGACTTCTGTTTCCGGGTCGAAGAAACATGCTTTATTCATATCAATAGTTAGAACAAGTGAGTCTCCTTGTTGAAAGTTGTTTCGGGAATCAAGGCGGACAGCAAAGTTTTGACCGTTCAAGCTGCAGGTCGCGATTGTTTCCGGTCCGAGTAATTCAGCCACTTCAATTTTTACAAATAGGCTGGCAGCAGGGGAAGCAGCCGATTCAGATTTTTCATAAATATCTTCAGGGCGGAAACCTAAAATAATGGCTTTGCCATCATACTCCCGAAGCTCTTTTTGTTTCTCTTCCCGAATTGGAAATGAAACATCTCCCATTCTAAAGTGTCCATTATTTAGGGTACCTTTAAAGAAGTTCATTGCCGGGGAGCCGATAAATCCTCCCACAAAAATATTTTCCGGTTCTTCATAAACATTCTTTGGAGAACCGGCCTGCTGTATCATTCCATCCTTCATAACGACTAAGCGGTCTGCCATCGTCATCGCTTCCGTCTGATCATGAGTTACATAAATCGTTGTTGTTTGCAGGCGGCGGTGGAGCTTGATAATTTCCGTCCGCATCTTTGCCCTTAGGGTAGCATCAAGATTCGAAAGCGGCTCATCCATTAAAAATACTTTTGCATCGCGGATGATGGCCCGTCCTAACGCTGCCCGCTGGCGCTGCCCGCCGGACAGGGCCTTTGGCTTTTTGTTCAGACACTCTTTAATACTAAGAATGGCCGCCTTTTCTTGAATGCGCTGGTCAATCTCCGCTTTTGAAAGCTTTTGAAGCTTTAAGCTGAATGCCATGTTTTCATAAACGGTCATGTGCGGATACAAAGCATAGTTTTGAAAAACCATTGCCATCTGGCGGTCCCTCGCAGGAACATCGTTCATTTTTTTTCCATCCATAAAAAAATCGCCTTTAGTAATCTCTTCAAGACCGGCAATCATCCGTAAGGTTGTTGACTTTCCGCAGCCTGATGGCCCTAAAAAAACGAGGAATTCCTTATCGGCAATCTCCAGGTTAAAGTCTTTAACTGCCGGTTGATTTCCGTAAAATTTGTAAATATGATCGAACTTTAATTGTGCCATTTCCAAGGCCCCCTGGTTCTTTAGGTTACCAATATCATAACTGTATACAAGAAAAAAGGCTGAAGCAATAGCGGAATCGTGTCCGTCCAAAACTTCAGCCTTCATTATTATCCGTTAATCCCATTTGTTTGGAGGAAGTTCATCAATCAATTCCTGGGATTCTTCGATGTTGGCACCATCCGTTCCTTGATGGACAGCCCCGCCTGCCAAACCTTCATTTACCATTCTGTCAATATCCATATAAGCTTTATCTCTTCCTTCATATAAAGAATCAGCAGCTGTATTGATTTTTCTGCCTTTTTCCATTCGTGACATCCCCTTTAGCTCCATTTACCTTTAATTTATGAGTTTTAGGGTTTCCTCATACGTGAATGGAAAATTTGCGAGCTGGAAAAATACTTTGCAAAGCCGTATAATTCTTTGTTTTTCTATATCCGTTTCATCGAAGCTCATTGGCTTTGAATTCACTTCATAAATAAAATATTCTCCTCTCTCACTGATCCCTGCATCAATTGAAAATTCTCCGAAAAACCCATATTGCTTTGATAAAACTTTTCCAATATGATGAACAGCTTTTTCAATAAATCGGTCGAGCTCATTTGTTTGAAAAAGCTCATATGGAAGCAGTTTCCCTCCATTGGGCACATGCGTAGTCAGATCCTGTTCCTGTGCCTGTCTGACCCCGACCCCGGTAACGGTATGCCGGTCACCTTCGCTATGGGCTAAAATGCGCAGGTCGAATTTTTTTCCTTCATAATGGGCGGAGCTGATTTCCTCCTGAACAAGGTATTGTTTTTTGGTCAATTCCGGCGCCCATTCCTCCCAAAAAGTGTGAAAGGAATGATACACATTTTTTTTAAATAAGCCTTCAAGTGTAATTTCGGAAATATTGCTATGTGTTATCCGGTATATCCCTTTCCCTTTGCTCGAGAGCGTCGGCTTTAAATAGACGCGGTGATACCGGCTTAAAAAGGAAAAAAGAGCTTCTTTGTCCCCGACAAGATCTGTTTTCGGGAGAAAGCCTTTAAGGGAAGGAGAACGTTGAAAAAGGCAATAAAGTTCATATTTATCAAGAAAACATGGATTGAAAAAAGGAATGTTTTTCTGCTTTAGGACCGTAAAGAAAGATTGGCATGGGGGGCTTTGCTCTGCGCGGCGAAAGGGGACCCGATTGTAAACCAGGTCCGGATAAGGGAATACCGCTTTTTTCCATGCGTTTTGATCAGGTAAAAAAACATATCCGGTAATTTGATTTTCGTTTGCATCTTCCGGGGTAAAGATATAACTTAACCCCCCATGAAGTGTCAGTTCCGTTTGCAGCTTCATGAACAGCGCGCTGTTACCAGTAATGGTGCCATCTGTTCTTCGAGTTGTCATGATCCCGACAAGCGGTCCGGCATGCGCGTTTACAAGATTAAGCTTGAACTCAAGAGGGGATGGGCTGAGAGATTTCTGAAAGGAAATACCGTTACTTTCCCCGCCAAAAGTGACGGTTTCATCCTTTTCCATGTAGTACCATTTTTTTGTCTGAAGATCATAGTAAATGTTCATTTGTAAATTTCCTCAGGATACAAAATGGACAATTCTGTCAGAAAAACAGCAAAGGCGATTGAAAGTTTTCTTGTTAACAGATCAAATTCTTTTAAGTCCGGATGCTTAAAAATGGATCTGCCCGGTTTGGAGTTTGCTTCAAACAGCCAGACGCGGCCATTGCGGTCGATTCCTAAATCAAAACCGATCTCACCGATAATGCCTTCCATATTCCGCTCGATTGCTTCACTTAGATGGAGGGCAGCTCTCGTTAATTTTTCTTTATAAAGCAAACATTCTCCGCTTGGAAAAATTTCTTCAAGTGTTTTGATTTCGCCGCCGCTTCGGACATGTGTCGTTACGCTTCCTTGGCCGGCAATTTTTGCCGCGATGGCAGTAACATGCCAATCCCCATGTTCATCTTTATTGGTATGAACACGAAAATCGACCGCCCGCTGCTCCGAGCGGAGTAAATGGATACCTTGCTGAACGATCATTTTTTCAAGACGCCGCTTGGCAAATACAGATTTAAACAATCCTTCTAAATGGGGGAATTTCCGCAGCCGGTTAACTCCGGTCCCGTCGCGGTAGCGGCAATAGTAGCACTCCTCTGTTTTATCGTAAAGGAGCTGATGAACGCCAAGACCAAGACTGCCGTTGTTAGGCTTTAAGTAAACATGCCCATATTTTGCAAGCATGGTTTCAATGGCGGAAAACGACGTAAAGAAATGAGTATCCGGCAAATATTCTGCTGCCTTTGATTCTTGCAGCAATCGATCATAAATATCCATTTTATTAAAAAAACCCGGATTATACCAAGGGATCAAATAATCTTTTTGAAGCATTTCTTTAACTTTTTTTAATGCCGGGCTGCGTTCACTTTTTCGGTTTGGCAGGCGGTCATAAACGACATTTGGAAAAGGAACTTCACAAACGAGCCACTTGGAGTCATGATAGAAATACCCCTTGATCAGGCCCGTTTCCCAATTGATATGCTGCTCTCCGAAAACAAAGGGAAGAGCGCCGACTGACTTTTTAACGGAAAGAAGCTTAGCGAAAAAGAGGGAGCGTTCTCCAATCGGTCTTTGCGGAAAAGGAGTGAACCCTGAAGTGAAAATCCCGATCAACGGGCCGATATACATCGTCTGGTTTTCAAAAAAAATATGCAACGGAATCTTGAAGCCTGGAAAAGACAACGATTCTTGGATTCCCTTGCTGATAATGAGGCGGTCTCCCTTTGACCGGGTTGGAACAAAGGAAGCGGCAACAGATTTTGTACCGAAGGCGATTTTTTTGATTGATTTGCCTTGGATCAGATCGGCAGGGCAGAAGACAGCCATTTTTTCTTGAGGATTCACTTCAATGAGATAGCGTTTTCGCATATAATCTCTTCCTTTCATAGTGCCCGGATTGAGAAATGTATTTTGCATATAGAAGCGGTGCGAGGTACAAGGTTTCTTCCAAATCCGGCTTTGTGCTTAAAACGACTTTTCTGCCCGGTTTCGAATTCATATCAAGAATCCAAAGGGACCCATTTTTGGCGAATGCAATATCCAGACCTACTTCAAAAAGCGGCATAAACGTTTTTTCGAGTAACTCGGTCAGATTTTTAATGATATAAGCCAGCTCATTGCAAATGTAGTCCCTCTTAGCGGCAGGCAAGGCAGATACCCATGTATCAAAGTCGCTTACCGATCCTCCGGCACTTAAATTGGAGAGAATGCCTCCGGTAAGGCCGGTTCGAATCCCTTTTCCGCGTTCTGTCCACTTTCCTTTTTCATTTTTTTGCAGCAAAATCCGAATATCAAATGGCTGCAATTCACTGTTTGAAAGGTCCAGATAGGGCTGTACTAAATAGGCGCGCTGCCGGATTAAGGGCTTAAGCCATTTGACAAGCTTTTTTTCATTTGGAAAGATACGGGAGATAATCTGTCTTTGCTTTTCCGTTTTCACATGATAATTTTTTTGGCTTTCCTTTAAATAATAAATGCCGTAACCTTGAGAGCCGTTGATCGGCTTTAGAATCAGCTTTTTATGTTTGGCTAATTCCGACAAAACGACATCCTCATCGGCAGCTGCCCGGGAATAGGGCAGATAGGGGGAGAGGATTGTATTTTTCAATGCTTCATAGAGGTCAAGTTTATTAGGGAGACCGTAGCCCAAGAACATGATATCGCTCCTCGTTTTTAGCCAGGACACAATTGGAATGCATTGTTTTGAATGATCATCATCGCCATAAAAGCAGCGGTCATAAAGCAGTTTTGGCAGCGGTCTTTCCGTATCCTTCCACGCCCCGGCAGCAGAATCGTATATTCTTCCTTTAACGTTGTGTGTAGCCGGATTAATTTTGGAGGGGAGAAAACGAAAACATTCCATTCCACAGGAGCTGGCCCGTTTTGCCATTTCAGTTATATAGCTGCTTTCGCTATCGGCGCAAAGAGACATAATTCCTAACGTAATCACATTGATTCCTCCATTTCTGAAACCTTGTCAAAAGCTAATTTGAAGCAGAACTCGATAATTGCTCTTGCCGAAGGTCTGATCTTTGTGAGTGTATCTCCAAAGCTTTTGGATGGCTTAGAATTGATCTCAATAATCCATGGCTGTCCTGTACGATCGACACCAATATCAATTCCCAGCTCTCCGGTGATCCCTTTTGTGTATTTGCTGATAATGTCTGCAGCTTGAATGGAAAGATCCTTTATTGAATAAATGGTCTTTTTAATCATGTTTTTGTCAAAGCAATCCTGCAGAGCGATGTAAGGCTTTATCATCTCTCCTCCTTTTGCAAGATTGGAGACAAATTGCTGTTCCGCGGAAATACGTGCGACCAATGATGTTACATCCCATTCATAATGTTGATTTTTATGAACCAATACCCGGAAATCCATTGTTCTTGTTTTGTATTCGGCAAGGGGAATTCCCTGCTGAATAATATAAATTTTATTCTGCAGCAATGGTTTTAATTGAAAAAAAAGACGGTTGGATTCAAATTTTCTGACGGGGGTATCGGAAAAACTGTCCTGTGAAGTTTGGCAAAAAATCGTTTCGCGGTCTCTTTTCAGCTTTATGATGTTTTTCCCTTGGCTTCCATGAACGGGTTTGATAAAAACCGTTTCATATTGATTGATCAGATCATACAGGCTTTCCTGAGAAAAAATCCTTGTCTTGGGCAGAAAAGGATGGATTTTCTCCTCAAGCATCAGATGGCGATAGACTTCCCATTTAGAAAGAAACCGGTCATTGAAGAAAGGGATTCCTCGTTTTTTAAGAATATCCCGAAACATTATAAAGGTTGGCTCATATTCAAGTTTGCGGGAATGAATACGATTATAAATAACATCTGGGAGAGGGAGTTTGGCATAAATCCAAGTTCCGTTCTCAAAAAAATACCCATTGACATCATCATGAGTCAGGTCCTGATGATTAAAGATATAAAAAAATCCCCCGACTTCTGAAACTCGCTGATGGAGCTCCTCGCAAAATTGATGGATGGAGCCAAAGTGGGGGAGGGAAGATGGTTTTAGCTGAAAATCCGTCAGAAGGGCAATGACAGGACCATTAGAAAACATCTTAACAGCTGTTATAGGTTCAGACATAATCACTCCTCATTTTCGGATAAAAATAGGCAGCAGTTGATATAGCATCATATGTAGGCGGAACAGGAATGGTGATTAGCACGATTTTCCAGGTGCAGGACATCAGGATTAAAGAACCAACTCGCAATCATGTGCATAATTTGTTATAGTCATTAGGCATATTGATTTTAAAGGAGTTGGAAATAATGCCGGTTAATTTATACGATGTTGCCAATGAACTTGAGAAAGCAATCAGACAATCTGATGAGTACAGTCAATTAAAACAAGCGTATTTAGTAGTAAATGCGGATCCAGCGGCTAAAAAAATGTTTGATCAATTTCGTCAGGTTCAGATGAACTTACAGCAAAAACAAATGATGGGACAGGAAATTTCCCAAGCCGAAATTGAACAGGCGCAATCAGCGGTTGCTTATGTCCAGCAAAATGAAAAAATTTCGAAGCTGATGCAGGCAGAACAGCTTATGAGCATGTTAATCGGCAAGTTAAATATGGTGATTATGAAACCTCTTGAAGAATTATACGAGACACCAGCGCTTTAAAGGCGAGTGAGAGGTTTGCAGAGAAAAAAGCTTTCGTCCAAATGATTTGGCTGAAAGCTTTTTCTTTTTAAGTAAAGAAAAGTTTGGGCTTTGAGAATTGTCCAGTTTCACAAGAATAAGCTTCGGAAGCGAAGCATCGCACGAAGGAAAAGCTTTAGCTTTTTCGAGGAGCGCCTAGCCCATCAAGGCTGAGCACAAAGGGATGCAACTTGAGAATGCATCGCAAGAACAAGCTTTGCTTGTTCTGAAGGCGCCTGCACTTTTCTTTTTATGAGGCCCCATTTCTTCCTTAAACATTGTTCTATTAGGGAGGAAAATGTCATAAAAGTGGTATAAGGAAACATTTCACCATGAATAGGGGGCAGCATGATGATCTATCGCTTACTCGCGTTAAATATTGATGGGACATTACTCCAAACAAATGGAAAGCTTCATAAATCAACCAAGGATGCCATCGATTATGTGCAACAAAAGGGGATCGTTGTTACCATTATGACTTCAAGAAGCTATCCTTCCGCCCGAAAGGTAGCGAAAGCTTTAAAAATTAAAACGCCGCTCGTTACTCATCAAGGGGCATTCATCTCCGCATCGCAGGAAAATCCAATCCTTGCAAAAAGAATAACAGCAGAAGTCACCTACGATATTGTTCGGTTTTTAGAAGTATTGCCATGCCAAATCAGGCTTGTCCACGAGCAATTTTCTCTTGCCAACAAGTTGAAATTAAACAATAATCTTTTGGTTAAAACGGTGTTTACCTCAGGGGATCCGGTTATGTATTCCCAGCAATTTGTTAGTACCTTAAGCGATCACTTACATGACCAGCCTGTTGCACCGCCAAAAATGGAGGTATATTTTGAGAAAAAGAAAGATTTGCAGGATACGAAGGAAGCCCTCCGTAAAATGTATACAGAAATTGACACCATCGAACTCGACCCGCTCCGTTTAGACATTGTTCCGGCCGGCTGCTCAAAACTGACCGGATTAGCGTATCTCGGCAGTCAGTATGGAATCCGCTTGGAGGAAATGGTCGTCATTGGGGACAGTCTTGATGATATTCCGGTTATTGAAGCAGCCGGACTGGGAGTGGCAATGGGGAATTCCGATTTTGCTGTTAAAAGAGCGGCAGACTGGATTACCAGATCCCAAAACGAGAACGGCGTCGCCTATATGGTCAAGGAACATTTTCGCAAACAGCAGCCAATTGAATTCCTCCGCAAAATGAAAATCTTAAAAAAATAAATCCTTTAAGAGGTATCATTGGAAAAAACCAGTGATACCTCTTAAAATTTCCCATGTATTGACCAGCTAATATGGATTTTGTACACTTAGATGAAGCTATTGTTGAAAAAGGTGATATTTTGAAGATAACCATTCAAGGATTAGCGGATGACCGCTTCCTTCGTCCATTAACATTAATCGCAAATTTATTTTTTGAAGAATCCGAGATTCTTTTTACCGATAGAAGCAGTTCCGAATTAACGATTCACTTTGCATTAAATACCGGCAGACATATTCATGTGAAAGCAGAATTAACAGACAAGGAAGGAAAAACCTGCTTATCCGAATATGAAAAAGAGATCAAGCCGGTAAATTCGGAGAAAGAATATTTCAAGCAAATCAAAAATGCGGTTTCCCGCGTTTATTTATCCGTTCTCCAGGAGTGGACGGGAATTACTCAAAAATGGGGGATATTAACAGGGGTCAGACCGACAAAACTCCTTCATTATCAAACAAAAGAAGGAATTGCAGCCGAACTCATCGCTCAGCAGCTTAAAGATGACTATTTAATTACGGATGAAAAAATCAAGTTGATGCAAGAAATCGTTGACAGGCAGCTATCTGTTGTCCCCGATCTGTACTCGCTGCAAAATGAAGTCAGCATTTACATCGGCATTCCGTTTTGCCCGACAAAATGTGCTTACTGTACCTTTCCTGCTTATGCCATCAATGGCAGGCAGGGCTCCGTTGATTCCTTTCTTGGCGGTCTCCATTATGAAATGAGAAAAATCGGCCAATGGCTGAAGGAGAAAGGAATCCCGATTACGACCGTTTACTATGGCGGCGGAACCCCGACAAGCATTACTGCTGAAGAAATGGATATGCTCTATCAAGAAATGTACGAGTCATTTCCAAATGTCGATCAAATCCGGGAAATAACCGTCGAAGCCGGACGTCCTGATACGATTACCCCGGAAAAATTGGAGATTTTAAAAAAGTG
Source organism: uncultured Bacillus sp. (assembly GCA_964484065.1). Classification (GTDB taxonomy): domain Bacteria; phylum Bacillota; class Bacilli; order Bacillales; family Cytobacillaceae; genus JAEVLT01. Next base: position 21,180 of record CAZAEW010000009.1, on the reverse strand, counting down.
GAAGATTGACCGCATCAGCATTAATCCGCAGTCGTATACGCAGGAAACATTAAATGCAATCGGCCGCCATCATACCGTCACCGAAACGATTGATAAATTTCATTTGGCCCGTAGAATGGGAATGAATAATGTCAACATGGATTTAATCATCGGCCTGCCGGGAGAAGGGATTTCTGAATTTGCCCATTCTTTGGCGGAAACGGAAAAGCTGATGCCGGAGTCGGTGACAGTGCATACTTTATCCTTTAAACGGGCATCAGAAATGACAAAGAATAAAGAAAAGTATAAAGTGGCAGACAGAACTGAAGTGGAACAGATGATGCACCTTGCGCAAAATTGGACAGCTGAACACGGCTATGTTCCTTATTATTTATACCGGCAAAAAAACATTCTCGGGAATCTTGAGAATGTAGGATATGCGCTGCCAAATCAAGAAAGTATTTATAACATCATGATTATGGAAGAACAGCAAACGATTATCGGAATCGGCTGCGGTGCAGCCAGTAAATTTGTTCATCCAACAACTGGGAAAATCACCCATTTTGCCAATCCGAAAGATCCTAAATCATATAATGAAGGTTATCAAGCCTATACCGATGATAAAATAAAAATACTCGGCCAGCTGTTCCTGGAATCTCCTGCAAAATAATGCGGGGGATTTTTTTTACTCTTCTTCTTCAGTGATGAATCTTTTAGCGGTTTCAATCGTATGAAAAGAAAAAGCAAGGAGGGGGTTTTTTTGGTCTTAAAACTCGAAAATGTGACAAAGCGTTTCGGACAATTTACGGCTGTTGATCATTTGTCGCTGGAAATACCGGAAAAAGAGATTTTTGGTTTTCTCGGAGCGAATGGGGCAGGGAAAACGACAACTTTCAGAATGATCTTAGGCCTGCTTGAAAAAAGCGATGGAACGATCACTTGGGATGGTCAACCGCTTGATTACAGGACAAGCAGTCTGGTCGGTTACCTTCCCGAAGAAAGAGGGCTGTATCCCAAACTAAGGGTCCGTGAACAGCTCATTTATCTTGCCAGGCTCAGAGGGATGCCAAAGAATGAAGCATTGTCGGAATTAACTGTTTGGCTTAAACGATTTAAAATAGCCGATTATGAAAATAAAAAGGTGGAAGAGCTGTCAAAAGGAAATCAGCAAAAAATCCAATTTATTGCAGCCGTCATCCATAAACCAAAATTGTTGATTTTTGATGAACCGTTCAGTGGACTGGACCCCGTCAATGTTGAGTTGCTGAAAGAAGCGGTTTATTCACTGAAGGAAGCCGGTGCAACGATTGTTTTTTCCAGCCATCGGATGGAGCATGTCGAAGAGCTTTGCGAGCATTTATGCATCCTCCAAAAAGGAAAAACCGTTGTTCATGGTTCCCTTAGGGAGATTAAAAGGTCCTTTGGCAAGAAAAACCTGATTATTCATGCTGATTTTCCATTGGATTCATTGGAACATTACCCTGGTGTTCTTAAGATGACCGAGACGGCGGAGGGGGTCCGGCTGCAAATTGACCGGGAAGGGACTGCTGAGGGGATTCTTACGGGGCTTGTCGGCAAAGGCTTTATCCGCAAATTTGCGCTTGAAGAACCATCTTTAAACGACATTTTTATTGAGAAGGTGGGTGCTTCCTATGAATAGTTTTTGGATCATTTTTTGGCATACATATTTATCGAAATTTAAAACAAAGTCATTTCTGATTACAACGATTGTCACCGTTTTATTTATCTTGGGGATTTCCAACATGAACCGGATTATCGATGCATTTGACAAAAACGGAGCAAAAGACAAAGTAGCTGTATTGGATACATCCGGAAAGTTATATGCACCTCTGAAAAATCAAGTTAAGTCCATTAACAAAGGGATTGTTCTTGAAAATTACCAAGGAACTCTTTCTAAAGCCGAAAGCGAGGTGAAAAAGGGCGATTATACGGGGCTGCTTGTTTTAAAAGTTGATGGAAAGGGAATGCCCGAGGCAACTTATAAAGCGAATACGATTGCCGATTCAGCGGTTTATTCCGATTTGCAGACAAGCCTGCAGCAGATAAAAACGATGATTGCTTCATCGCAAATTAATCTTACGCCGGCACAGCTGCAAAAATTATATGAACCTGTCTCCTTTAAAAAGGTAGCTCTTGAGAAAAATGCCAAAACGGAAGAGCAGCTTGGCCAGGCAAGAGGTCTTGTCTATGTCCTTCTCTTTGTGATGTATTTTGCGGTGATTATGTATGCCAATATGATTGCGATGGAAGTGGCGATTGAAAAATCGTCAAGGGTCATGGAAATTTTAATTTCAAGCGTTTCGCCGATCCGTCAGATGTTTGCCAAAATTTTAGGAATCGGCCTTCTCAGCCTAACGCAGTTGGCGGTATTATTGTCAGTCGGCTATTTTTCACTAAAGGCAAATGTCGAAACGATGAAAGGCAATTTCTTTAAGGGGTTTGGATTTGAAAACATCTCTGTTTCCATTATTGTTTATGCTGTGGTCTTCTTTATTCTCGGTTATTTCCTTTATGCAACCCTTGCGGCCCTTTTAGGTTCGCTTGTAAGCCGGATTGAAGATGTCCAACAAATGATCACCCCAATGACGATGGTTGTTGCGGCAGGTTTTATGATCGCCGTCTTCGGGCTTTCGAAACCGGATTCGCCGGTTATCACGGTTACATCTTACATTCCCTTCTTTACCCCAATGATTATGTTTTTGCGGGTAGGAATGCTGAATATTCCATTTTGGGAAACCTCTATAGGAATACTGCTGCTTGCGATCACCATTATTATTATGGCAGTGTTCGGTGCCCGTGTTTATAAAGGTGGGGTCTTGATGTACGGAAAATCAAATTCGTTTAAAGATATTAAACAAGCACTGCAGCTGACAAAAAACAAATAGACGTATAAATCTGCTCTTATTCTATTAGGGGCAGATTTTTATTTTATAGAACGTGTATTCGCTTTTTGTGTTAATAGATGATAAAATAGAGAAAAGAACGTGAGAGGACAACCTTTTATGAAGCAAATAACGTTTATCCATGCGGCAGATCTGCATTTGGACAGTCCAATGACAGGGCTGAATCATCTGCCGGATTCGGTTTTTAAAAGAGTAAGGGAAAGTACCTTCTCGGCTCTGAAAAAACTGACAAATGAGGCGATTGAAAGAAAAGTGGATTTTGTCATATTGGCTGGTGATCTATTTGATGGGGAAGACCGCAGTCTGCGGGCACAATCAAAGCTTCGCAGCGAAATGTTAAGACTCAAAGCCAGTCACATCCCAGTCTATGTTGTTCATGGCAACCATGACCATTTGGGAGGAGCATGGGTCTCCCTTGACTGGCCCGAAAATGTACATATTTTTGCTAATGAGGTCGAAGTTAAAACCCTGCAAACAAACAGCGGACTTTCCGTCAATTTATACGGTTTCAGTTATTCCCAGCGCCATGTCTATGACCGGAAAATCAATGATTACCGCCGGCAAGAGGGAGCAGATTTTCATATTGGGATATTGCATGGCAATGAGGGAGGGAATAGTGAGCATGGAAACTATGCACCTTTCTATCTGAAAGAACTGCTTGAAAAACAATTCGATTATTGGGCGCTTGGCCACATCCACAAACAGATGGTATTGTCGGAATGCCCTCCTGTCGTCTATCCTGGCAATCTTCAAGGACGTAATAAAAAAGAAACAGGCGCCAAGGGCTTTTATCACGTTCAGCTGACCGATACAGGGGCAAAACTCGATTTTGTCGATGTTGCTGACGTGATTTGGGAAGAAACGGTTATTGATGCACAAGGATCTCAAAGTTTCCAGGAAATTCTCCGCTTATGCCAAGCAGAGGTGAATCGGCATAGAAAAGCGGCATGCGCAGCCATGCTTACCATAGAATTAAGAAATGTTCAGCTTGAGGATGCAAATGAAAAAAGGGGTTTAAAGGAAGAACTTCTTGAACTGCTGCAGGAGGAAGAACTAGAGGAAGAACAATTTGTCTGGATCGTTGCCATTAATGTAAATGAAATGGGTCAGAAAGATAAAGAACAGCTGAAAGCCGAAGGGGAATTTTACAAAGAGCTCTTTGAGACAGCAGAGCAATTTAATGATACGGAGCAAGCTGCAGCAGCATTATACGATCATCAGCTCGGGCGAAAATACTTATCTGCTTTATCAGAATCTGATCAGCAGCAGCTGATCGAAAAGGCGGAAAATCTGTTAATTCAGCTTCTGTATCCGTCCTAGCGGCTCCAAAGGAGGGCAATACATGAAAATTATCGGCATTCATATTTACGGCTTCGGAAAATTAGCAGATTTAAAAATAGACAATCTATCAGATTTTCAAGTTTTCTATGGGGAAAATGAAGCGGGAAAAACAACCATCATGAGGTTTATTCATGCGATTTTGTTTGGATTTCCGACAAAACAGCAGTCAGAGCTGAGATATGAACCTAAGCATGGCAGCAAGTATGGCGGGAAGCTGAAGATTTTTTTCGAGGACTTTGGCCTTGCGGACATCCAACGGATCAAAGGGAAGGCGGCTGCTGGAGATGTTACCGTAACAGCAGAAAACGGCGTAATCGGCGAAGAAGAACTGTTAAAAAAGCTGCTTTCGAATGTGGATAAAGAGCTGTTTCAAGCCATCTTTTCTTTTAATTTGCATGGTTTGCAAAATATTCACCAGATGAAAAGCGAGGAGATCGGGAAATTCTTATTTTCCGCCGGTACACTCGGAACAGAGCGTCTAGCTTTTGCTGAAAGTGAAATTCAAAAAGAAATGGATACCCGTTTTAAGGCGGGGGGAAAGAAGCCGCTCATAAATGGAAAACTGCAAGAACTTCACCGTCTGCATCAGGAATTGAAACAAGCATCCGCCAAGAATCAGGAATATGAATCGCTTATTCAGCAGAATGCTGAAAATATAGTGCAAATGAAAGAATTGGGTGAGCAGCTCATTCTGCTTCAAGAAAAAGCGGATAAGCTAAAGGAATGGAAAAAAATTGAGGCGATCGTTAAAGAGCAAAAATGGACGGAAAACGAATTAAAAGGTCTGGAAGATGTTCATTTTCCGGTCCGTGGATTGGAACGATATGAAAAATTAACGCCTCTTGTGCAAACCTATCAAGCACAAGTACAAAGCATATCAGAAAGAATGGAACGTTTAAAAAAAGAACTTGAAGAACTTAAACCAAATCAGTCCATTCTTGACGGTGAAACGGAAATTCTCGCTGCATTAGAGAATTTTCCGCTCTATACAGAGTGGAATTTACAAGAAAATCAAATCAAAACAAAACTTGTCCAGCTGGAGGAAAAGCTGTCCGGTTTGAAAGAAAAGCTTCATTTATCATTAGCGGAGGAAGAGATCGCCTCCATTAATACAAATATTTTGATGAAGGACAGGGCAGAAAAGCTTTCCCGGCAAAGCCAGATGCTTGAAGAGGCAAAACTGCAGCTGGAAAACCGCTTTAATGAGGAAAAAAATGCACTTGAAATGCTTGAAGAAGAATACAAGCTTGCTGCGGAGAAGATCCTGCCGGAAGAAGAACGGAAAATGCTCGAGAAGCGGATAAGAGAAGGACAGGATCTGCACAGTTTGGAATGGAAATTACAATCGGTCCGGGATAAAAAAGATTTTCATAAAAAGGCTGCCGAGCAAGAGCAGAGAATGAAAAAACAAAAACAAATGCAATCCATCTTTTTTGCTGTTCTGTTTATTGGACTTGCCGTCTACGGATGGTCTGCTGCTCAAACGATTCCTCTTCTTTTAGGAATTGCCGGTTTGCTGATCGTCATGGTTCTTCTGTTTGCAAGCCGCGGGAAAAATAAAGAACAAAAAAATCTTAAAGAGCTTTTGACCGAAGAACAGACCTTGATGCAGCAATTTCAAAAGCCAGCTTTTCGGGAAATAGCCTTGCTTCAAGAAAAACTGACACAGGATAATCATTATCGCGAGCATCTTCAAAAATTGCGGATACGATTGGAAACTCAGCAAAATCATTACGAAAAAGTCATTAAAGGATTTGAAGAATGGGAGTTTACAGCATCTCAACATAAGAAAAAAGTGAAGGAAATATGCGGGCAATTGAAGATTCCGGAAAACATCGGATTTGCGTTCTTGCAGGAGGCTTTTACCTTGATAGAACAAGCCAAAGCGTCTGTGCGGGAAAAGCAGCATCAGCTTGAAAGTTTAAAAACTGCGGCTAATAATAAGACGGAATTTGCCGAAAAACTTAATCGATTAGCCTCTCGGGTTTTGGATGGGAAACATCAAGATGTACAAGAGACTGTCTTTTTATTAAGAAATGTGCTGAAAGAGGAACAGGAAAAGAATGTTCATTGGAAGGAAAGAAAAGGGAAGTTGCTTGAACTAAAGGAGGATCTTCAGCAGTTAAAAGAAGAGCAGGAGCACATCGAAGCTGAAATGAATCATTTGCTGGCAGAAGCAAATGTTACGAATGAAACGGAATTTTACGAGGCTGGCTCGAAAGCGGAGAAAAGATGGAAGCTTCTCGAAAGACTGCAAGATTTAGAGAAACAGCTAAAATTTTCTTTTCTAACCGATGTGGAAAGAGAAGATTTCCTGCAAATTCATGATTGTGATGAAAGGATCAGAAACCATAGCCAGCAGCTCGCAGAAATAAAAACACACCTCAGCCGTCTCCAAGAGCTTCAAGCCTCAATCAAATATGAGATTGGAATATTGGAAGAAGGTGGGGTATACTCGGAACTTCTTCATCAATTCAGGCAAAAGAAATATGAATTAGAAGAAGATGCAAAGGAATGGGCTGCCTATTCGCTTGCAAAACACATTCTTTCAAAAACAATCGAAAAGTATAAGAATGTCCATTTACCAAAGATGCTGGCTAAAGCGGAGGAATTTCTGTCCTTTTTGACGAATGGTAATTACAATAAGATTCTGCTTCATCCTAACGGTCCGGGGTTTTTGATTGTGAGGAACGATTCTGCGGTTTTTGAGGCGAACGAACTGAGCCAGGCAACGACTGAACAGGTATATACAGCGATCCGACTGGCCTTGGCCGTGACGATTTATGAAAAATATCGTTTTCCAATCATAATTGACGACAGTTTTGTTAATTTTGACAGCAAGCGGACTGAAAAGGTGAGTGAGCTCCTTAAACAGTTTGACCGGAATCAGATCTTGTTTTTTACGTGCCATGAACATTTATTGAAATACTTTCATCAAGAGAATATCGCTTATTTGAACAAAGGAGCTATTCAAGTTATATAGATGGATCCATTTTTTAAAAGAGGGAAGGGGAGGAAAACGAAAGATGACTAAAGGCATACTTCATTATGAAGTTGGGGAACAAGTTGAATTATTCCTTTTGGTGAAAAGTGTAACAAAAGGGACTGCCAGTAACGGAAAGCCGTTTTTAACGCTGATTTTACAGGATAAGAGCGGGGATATTGAAGCGAAGCTGTGGGATGTAAGCGGAGGGGATGAAAAAAATTACAGTGCCCAAAGTATTGTGAAAATATTGGGGGAAGTTCAAAACTACCGGGGGAGAAGCCAGCTGAAGATTCGGCAAATCCGGCCAGCTGCACCCACTGATCAAGTAAAAATAGCTGATTTCCTAGAAACAGCTCCTCTCAGCCGTGATGAAATGGCCGGTAAGCTTACCCAATATATCTTTGAGATGAAGAATCCAAATATACAAAGAATTACAAGGCATTTAATAAAAAAATACCAAAATGCTTTTTTTGAATATCCGGCCGCTACCAAAAACCATCATGAGTTTATTTCCGGACTTGCCTACCATGTCATCAGCATGCTTGATTTAGCAAAAGCAATCTCCGCTCTTTATCCAAGTCTAGATAAAGATTTGCTCTATGCCGGAGTGATCCTCCATGATCTAGGAAAAGTCGTGGAGCTGTCCGGCCCCATCTCAACGGTTTATACGGTGGAAGGGAATTTACTCGGCCATATCACGATTATGGTAAATGAGATCGGGAAGGCGGCGGAAGAACTTGGAATTGCCGGAGAAGAAGTAATGGTTCTCCAGCACCTTGTTTTAAGCCACCATGGAAAAGCAGAATGGGGCAGCCCCAAACCGCCCCTTATACGAGAAGCAGAAATTCTTCATTATATTGACAATATCGATGCGAAAATGAATATGCTCGACCGTGCCTTAGAAAGAGTAAAGCCGGGAGAATTTTCCGAGCGCATTTTTGCATTAGACAACCGTTCCTTTTACAAACCGATATTTCACAAATAAAACGAATAGCCCGGTTCAGGGCTATTTTTTTTAGAAAAAAATAAGAATAGATTTGCAAGTGACAGAATATGCTGGTAAAAAAAGCGGACAGCCCATTAAAGAAAGGGAGAGATTTCTATGGATATTCCAATTTGGATCTATGCTATTTTTGCCGGCATTATTATCAGCGCCATAATGGCATTAAAAACAGGCAGGGAAGAACGGGAACTGGAAATGGAAAACATTGAACGTGAAGGAGAAATCTATATTCAACGAATGGAGCAGGAAAAGGAGCAGCGTGAAACGAAAAAAGAACTAAGTGCTGAATAAAAATTAGAAGGCAATGGCCAAAAAAAAGGGGCTCGTCCGCGAGCCCCTTATTCCATTTTATTGACCAGTAATCGGATTGGCTGATGAAGTAGGATTAATGGCATCTTTTAAGTCTTTATCATCAATCTTAACATTAGCTGCTTTAAATTCCTTTTTCATAATCGTGCTTAAAGCATCTGTTGAAGAGGATAGCTTATAGGTAACAACACGGGATTTAATCTCGTCCTTCACTTGGTTAAATGGCTTTAACGGTTTCTCAGCAGTCTTTTGAATAATATGGTAGCCAAACTGTGATTTTACTGGACCGCTTATCTCATTCACTTTTAAAGCAAATGCTGCTTTTTCAAAATCAGCATCTAATCCAGAGGTGCCAAAACTAATCCATGAACCAAGATCCCCGCCATTTTGTGCAGTGCTGGTATCTTGGGAATATTGCTTAGCTAGATCTTCAAATTTTTGACCGGCGTCAAGCTTTTGTTTGACTTGATTCGCTGTAGCCTCATCTTTTACTAAAATATGGCGGACTTTAATATCAGGTTTGTAATAAGTTTTTAGCTCCTTATCAGAAACAGAAATATCTTTAACAGCTGCTTTTTTCAAAAGAAGTTGTGTTTTTAGCGATTTTTTAAAATCAGCTTCATCTTTATAACCATTTTGTGTTAATAGAGTTTGGAAATTGCTTCCGTATTGTTTCTTGTACTTATCAAATTCCTTGGTAACATCTGAATCTTTTACCGAGTATTTGCCTTCAAGAACTTTTTCAAATATGAGCTGCTGCAATGCTTGTGTACCGACTTGATTTTTCATTTTGTTGTATAGCTCATCCTTTGTGACATTTCCGGCATTGCTTTCGGCAATTTTGTCTGATCCGCTGCTGCTGCATGCACTTAAAGCAAGTACTCCGCTTGCTAAAGTGAGGGCTAACATCCATTTTTTCATTAATGAATCTCTCCTAAATAAAATTTCTTGAGCAATTTATGAACTCGCAATTTTAACTATATCATAAATGTTAACCACATTAAAAATATTAACCAAAATTATGTAATTGGAATCATCATAAATAGGTACTAGCCTATCCAGTCTCATACCTGGCAACATATTATAAAGCAAAATAATCAGGGGGTGAAATCAATATGACAGGTGCAGGTTGGGGTGCAGGATTTGCCTTAATTGTTGTCCTCTTCATCTTATTAATCATCGTAGGTGCTGCTTGGGTTTACTAATTAGAAAAGCAGACCAATTTTAGCCGAAAAAAGCGGTGAGTGGAAACTCACCGCTTTTTTAGCATTAACTTTATATAACTATGTTAACAGAAGTTCCATATAAGAAGTAACAAGCAAAATCGTAATAAGGACATTTATGGTGCGAAACACCATTCTTTGCCGCTCTTCAGGCATTTCTTTTTGAATGCAAAGTGAGTTGGTTAATTTATTAATAAAATATAAAATGAAGATAGCTAAAACAATGAAGATAGAGATCATCAAAGATTCCCCCCCATAAAAAGTTTAATAATGGAGGCCTAATTTCTTAACGAAAAGAAATAACGGGAGAGCACCTTCTCAGTACTTACATTAACCAGAGACCTCGCCGTAGGATTTATCCCGCATGAACGGGCAGTAAGACCCCCGCCTCAAGGATGTGGGTGAAATAAAAAATCCTGGGTGGGGGATAACTGCCCGTAATAGCCCGATTGATTCAACTTACCAATTGCAGGGATTAGGACCCTCCGCTGATGGAAGTTTCACTTTATAAATACAATAACAAAAAAGGATAATAAAAGATAGAATTAAAATACCGATGAGAAATGTTGTTAAATAAATTTAGTAGAATTTTAAGGTGTAAATGTGAGAAAATGAAAATAAATACATCCTTGCCGAAGTTTGGAAGGAAGAAAGACCCAAAAATCAAAAAAATATTTACCTAACCGGAAATTAAGTGAATAATGAGAATATGAACTGTAATAGTTTGAAACGAGGTTTAACTTATGAATATGCACGATTTATTAGAGCGAATAAAGCTTCTTGAATTTCACCAAACACTTTTATTAAAAATAACAGCAGACCCTACACTTGGATTTTATAGGCTGATAATTGAAAATGGAATTTCAGAGCAGGAAGTACAGCGTTTTTTTAATCTTTGCCAAGAACTATCCATAAAAATGGAAGAACAAAAAGCGGAAGGATTTGTTCACTTCTATCCGCTTTTTGACCAATTCTCTGCTTCTTTGCCGCAGGCTCTCTGTTCAAAAGATGTCATTAAAGCCTGTTTGCAGCAAAAACTATATGAACCTATCATGAATGAGCTTAATAAATACATATAAATCTAGATGAATTATACGAGCTCCTGTTCTGATTTCTCAACTTTTTGTAATCTGCCATCCACTTCATTAAACTCACTTTCAAGATCACTGAAGGACCTTTCGAAAATTTCCATAAAGTCATCTCCGTAAATGTTACGGACAATTGCCATCATTTCAATAATATCAGGGAATTTTCCATAAAGATCTCTTAACGGCATTGCTCCGGATAAAACGGTATTTTCATCAGGATTATAGTTTTCCATTAAGCGAAGCAGGATTTCTTCCCCTTGAGGAGTAAGCTCAACATACGTATTGCGTTTATCATTTTCCTTTTTCGAAAATTTGAGTAATCCTCTTTCTTCCAACTTTTTCGAAAAGTTAAAAGCTGTCGATACATGCATGACCCCGAATTTCGCTACATCAGATATGGAAGCCCCATGAAGATGATAAGCGATCCAAAGGATATGGTGTTCATTAATATTTAAGTCAAACGGCTTAATCCATTGCTGCCAATCTTTTTCAATTGATTTCCATAGAGCTTTGCTCAATTGTTGCATCCGCTGGGTAAATAGCATAGCTTCTTTCAAAGAATATTGTTTATCAGACATCCCCATTTTCACCTACTTTTTTATTTCTCTTCTAACATTATGCCAGTAAAACAAAGATTAATAAAGATTTAATTTACGAAATTTTTAGAAATTACGCGATTTTTAAAAATTACCAGATCCTAAGAAGTATTTCTGAATAGATTTTATATTATTAAAATATAAAACGTTTCAACTATATAATATATACTTCTCACGAATATTTCCACCTTTTATTGAACATTTTGTTAACATTTAATTTTCAGAAATCTAAATTTGCTAACAGCACGGGCAAAGCTCATAGACGAGAAGATTAACACATATATATGAAATGAGCAGTTTTCTGTAAAGGAGGGCTTCAAGATGAGGAGTATCGCCATTGTTCTATTTTTTATCAGCTCGATATTATTTTTTGGTACCATTCATTATTGGATTGCCTATAAAAAACCAGGTGTTTATCCTCCCAAACCGGTTTTGCGGAACAAGGCATTAACTCTTGCAGCTGCAGGAGCAGTTCTCTTGGGTGTTGGGTCAATGATATCGTACTTTATCCCGCATTAACGGGCAGATAACGCCCAACTTAAGTGTGTAAGTGTAACAAAAAATTCTTGATGGGAGATAACTGCCCGTAAAAACCCGATTGGTTCAACTAACCATCAGCGGGGGAAGAAGGCAGGCTAAAATTGCGACTTCCTGTGCGGCGAAAACCCTCACTGATGGAAGTTTCACTTTATATAAAGTTTATCATCATTCAGTATAAAAAAACAAAAAAGAACCCATAAAGGTTCTTTTTTTACTTTTGAGCAAATTGTGAAGTTAATTTAGTCCTTTTTACTAATGTTAGGGCAATCGGATGAAGAATGATCATGACAATGGTATTAACTGCGGAAGCCGGTAATACTACAGCTGCAAAAAGAGCAGTAAATGGTCCAGGCAGTCCGACGATGAAATAAGCAGATGTTAAGAAAGCCACACCAGAAACAATCGTTCCAACCGCTGTCAGCACTGCCGCGCTGACAATTGACCTTTGGAATTTTTTTAGAACGGCAAACAGGCCAAAAAACACAAAGGCTGTTATTGGTTTATCAATGATATTCGGTATTAATCCGCCAGGGAATGTTGTGGTGATACCGGAAATTACACCGGTTGCAATGGCTAAAAGTGAGACACTTTTTACATCAGGGAATAAAATAATTCCTAAAAACATCATTGTCAGCATCATATCAGGCTTCATACCGAGAAATATTCCCGGAATTACCGCATGCAATACGGCCCCCATTCCCACCAAAAGTGCAAGGGCTACTAGATTCTTTGTATTCATTTCTCATCTCTCCTCAGCTTTTCTTCGCTATTTGGTTCCTCCTGCAGTGCTCTCAAATGCCTGCAGCGAAAAACTTGATAGTATTATAACATAGTATTTTTAAAGGATAAAGAAAAAACTTTCTGATTTTTTAGTAATAAAATGGCTCGCTGTCTAAGTGCTTCTCATGATGCTATTTATTTGCTGATTCTATCGTAAGCAAACGTAAACGGTATGCATTCATCGCCGTTTCTCCCAATTGTTTAAGAAGACTGTGATTGGCAAAGGCACCGGCAATCGCACCTACACCGGGCAGGAGCTGAAGCAATTTCGCCAAGTCAATATAATCTCTGTACTCCTGTTGAAATTGCTGCCAATTCATATCAGCAAGCGTTTTTTTCTTGATCTCCCAATTTTCAATCGTATTTAATGTTTCTCTCCTGGTGCTATCGCTTGAAAAAGCAAGCTGAAATACATGTAAAAGAAACAGTCTTTCGGTATACTCACTCGTATCAAAACCATAAATGGAGGCAATCTCAAACAGAAATTTCATTTTTATTGACAGTAATAATGGGAAATCTGCCAGACCGAGAAGAATTCCTCCGGCGCCGGTTCCCGCTCCTTCCACTACAGCCGTTTTTTGATAGAGGGCGATTTTTTTTCTGGCTAAATCATCTTTCTCTGCTAAAGTCAGCGCGGCCTCTTTATTTTTGCCTGTTGTCATTTGCGAGCCCAGCAAGGTTACCTTTACCATTGACTTAATGCCCTCGGTAATCGCTTGATGAGCCTTTTCAGGAATCCATTTATTGATTTTTGTCTGAGCTTTCTTCGATGCGCGTGCCATCAGACTCGAGCGTTTTGTGATTCTCTGTCTCCAAACAAGAACCTCTTCAAATGTCTTTAGATCATAATCATTCAATGTTTCGGCCTCCTTCCTAACTCCATTTTATCCCTTAAAGTTTTTCAGTTCTAAAGCGCCTGTTACTGTAAATATATACAAAGAAATAGCTGAACACAGAACCTGCCAGCAGTTCGATGAAAGAGCTTGTCCATTCCTGCTTCAATAGGATGATAACGGCAAACACGGTTGTTTGGACCATTAGTATGGTCATTAATACGGATTGAAATGCTTTTGTTTTATCGTTTTCTCCGATTGGATATAAATCAATCCAAAATTTGTTTTGATGATGCTGATAGAGAGGGAGAAGCTGAAAGGCTGTTAAATATAAAAATAAAATAGCAAGTACGACCATGCCAATCCCAAAAGAAAGAAAATAAACAGCAGCCCCGCCTATGACAGTCAGCCTTGTAAAAAGTCCAAGATAATCACCGGTCCGCAAAAACGTCCTTGTATATAAATAGTGGTATGTTTTTTGCTGGGAAAAAGGAATTCTCCCTAATAGAAAATCAAGATATTTTCTCCGTTTAACCGTATCCTTCAGGTGCGGAACATCTGTAAAAAGGTTGGCAAGCCGATAAAAGGAGTTCATCCTTCTTTCTTCATGGCTGATTAATAAGTCCCACTTCAGGCCTTTTGCTTTTGTCTGACGATAAAATGAGCTGTAATAGAAAAGCATTACAGCTGCAAGCACAATTAAAATGATCGGATGTGCCTGCTTAAACAATAAAAACATAAAGGCTGTATTGATAAAATAACGGACAATCCAGTCTCCCTGGTAAACAGAAGGCTGAACAAAATATTGAATCCGCCAGCTGCACGCTAAATTCCAAGCTTTCAAGCCTATTAATAAAAAGAGAAAAGGAAGGAAAAGATGAAATCCGCTTTTATTGACATGAGCGTACATGGGCATGAATACAGCTAAGACAAGCAATAATATATATCCCTGAAAAATGAGACTAATGATTCCTGAACGGAAAAAATAGGCCTTCATTCTCATTTCAAGCGGAAGTAAAAACACTTGATCCGCTTCGATCAAAAAATTATAAACTGGGCTGTGCGTAAGAAAGAATCCTAAAAATACTGCCATGACGATTTCAGCTGGAAAATGGGCGGGCAGATCTTTAATCCAGTTTTGATAATAATAGCCGGCAGAACCAAGTAAAAATAATAAAACGATCATTAAATGGCCGTTAAAAATATAACGAAGATATTTTCCTAAATCTCTCACTCGCCGGCCGGAGCGGTCTTTCCAAAGATTTTTGTCATTAAACATAATGTTCTTCCTTTGTCAGCTGAATATATAAATCATCCAGTGAAGCATCCGGCATGCCGAATTGCTCCCTCAATTCATTAAGCGTTCCTTTCGCGCGGACTTTCCCTTCATGAAGAATGATAAAACGGTCGCAATATTTTTCAGCAGTAGCCAGTATATGCGTCGACATCAAGATGCCTGCTCCATTTTTTTTCATTTTCTTCATTAAATCAAGCAGCGACTGAATTCCAAGCGGGTCGAGTCCTACAAAAGGTTCATCTACGATATAAAGGGCCGGCTGGATCAAAAATGCACACATGATCATCACTTTTTGCTTCATGCCTTTTGAAAAGTGGGCAGGAAACCATTTGAGGCGGTTTTCCATCCGAAATTCATTCAGCAGCGGGATGACTCGTTTCTGATAAGTTTCTTGGTTTAAACCGTAAGCCATAGCTGTCAGCTTTAAGTGTTCCTCCAATGTGAGTTCATCATATAACATTGGAGTTTCCGGAATATAGGTAAACAATCTTCGATAGGCTTCTTTTTCGTTATGAAAGGAAAGTCCGTTAATCTTGATTTCTCCGCGATGCGGCTCCATAAGACCAATAATATGTTTGATTGTTGTGCTTTTTCCGGCTCCGTTTAAGCCGATTAAGCCGACTAATTCGTTTTTCTTGATTTCAAAGGAAACATCTTTAAGAACGGGATTTCTTGTATAGCCCCCGACTAAATTCTCTATTGATAATAAAGGCATGTGCAACGTCCCTTTCAAGCTTTATTATTTCATTTTATCAAATGAACACCATGTTAAAAAGAAATTCAAAATAAACGTAATTCATTTGTATATTCTTTTGCAAAACGGACATCATAATATTCGAAGGGGAACAACAAAGCGATGATGAAAATCATCGAAAATTGGAATGAGGTGTCTACAGCAGACAAGTTCTTTTCCATTGATTAGCTTCTAACGTTTCATATAAGGGGATGGTTGTTTTGCACCTAGTGCCACTTAACCATTTGTTGTTCTGATAGCACCAAACCGGTTTATTGAAAAATAAACGGTTTCATTTCATCAGAAAATGAGGTGTTTATCAAAGACCATCGTTCTTCGCTTTATAAGTTGTAAAACATTATGAAGAAGACAGGGGATGGTAAGCTTGAACACAGATCATTCTTTAGATAACACTACATGTTAAATGAGGTGTTTATCAAAGAAAGTGCCTAATGAACGAAAAAACTGAAGCAATTCCCCTTCAGAAGGCGGGATTCCATGCGAATCCTGTCTTTCTTTTTGCTTTTTCTCCTGATGCTGTCTTGACTCGGCATAATATGGTAAAATACAAAAAACGAATGGGAAAGGTTGTGCAGAATGAGCGATTGCATTTTTTGTAAAATCATAAACGGAGAAATCCCGGCCGCAAAGGTTTTTGAAAATGAACATGTCTTGGCCTTCCTGGATATAAGCCAAGTAACAAAAGGGCATACGCTGGTGATTCCGAAGGTACATAAAGAAAATATATTTGAGCTGACACCGGAAATAGCAAGGAATCTGTTTGAAGCTGTTCCGACGATTGCGGGTGCCCTGAAAGCCGAGTACAATCCGATTGGCCTGAATGCTGTCAACAATAATGGAGAACAAGCAGGGCAGTCTGTATTTCACTTTCATTTGCACTTAATCCCCCGCTACGGCAAAGGGGATGGTTTTGGCGCTGTTTGGAAAAATAATTCAAGCGACTATACTCCGCAAACCTTGCACGATATGGCGGCAAATATCAGCAAACATTTGGAATAAAAGGCTGAAGGATCCTCCTTCAGCCTTTTTGTCTATTCTGAAATGGTGTAGATGGTCGTATAGGAAGAGCTGGCAAAGATTTTTGTCTGTGGCTCCATTCCGCTTTCCGCACCCCTTTGGCTGTGCGCTCCTTTAAACGATTCCGAGCTTTTCCAGCTTTTAAAAGCTTCCTCATTTTTCCATACAGTTAAAACAATATAAGTATTGGAGGACAGCGGACGCAGAACTCGAATCGCCGTAAACCCCGGCTGATTTTCAATTTGCTTGGAGCGGTTCTTAAAACGATATTCAAAGATGGGCCGTCCTTCATCCGTAACAGGAATGTTGTTCATGACAATAAAGCCTTTTTCCCGAAAATCCCCTGCAAGATCGAGGACTTCATAGTTTCGCGGTTCCTTAAAAACCGTTTCCCCCTCTGTTTCATGCAAAAGTAACGCCCCGTTTTCATTTTCCATTAACAGCATTTTTTCTTGAGGATGTTCTTTGGCAATCCCTTTTAAATACTCATATGTTCCCGTTGTTATGTAGACATGCATGATTCCGACCCCTCCTATCATTTGATTAATGACATTATTTCTTCCTTAAGCATAATCGTATCTTTTAATTTAAACAAATTTGTAAACTTAAAAACGACTTTTTTTTGACAGTTCAAAATGGATTCTATACATGAATTTATTAAAACTATATAGTGAAGACATCTGTATGCGTTTTAGGCAATGTTATTTTAAAAAACGCTGAAGGATTATCTTTAGGAATTACCCCAGTTTTACTTTGTAATCATATATATTACAATATATAACAGACATGTCTTGAAAGGTGGATATTATTAATGGCAAAACCGATTAACGATACGTTTTTAAAAGCAGCAAGAGGAGAAAAAACAGATTATGTACCGGTTTGGTATATGCGCCAGGCGGGACGCTCTCAGCCGGAGTACCGGAAAATCAAAGAAAAATATTCATTATTTGAAATTACACATCAGCCCGAGCTTTGTGCCTATGTGACAAGACTTCCTGTTGAAAATTACAATGTAGATGCGGCGATTCTTTATAAAGATATTATGACTCCGCTTCCTGCCATTGGTGTTGATGTGGAAATCAAGGGAGGGGTTGGACCGGTAATCGCCAATCCAATCAAATCATTAGCGGATGTTGAGAAGCTTGGAGAAATCAATCCTGAAGAAGATGTTCCATACGTTCTTGAAACGATCAAGCTTTTAACAGAAGAACAATTATCTGTACCGTTAATCGGCTTTTCAGGAGCACCTTTTACACTTGCCAGTTATATGATCGAGGGAGGTCCATCCCGAAATTACAATAAAACAAAAGCGTTTATGTATGCGGATCCAAAAGCATGGTTTGCCTTAATGGACAAGCTTGGCGAAATGATCATTACATATGTAAAAGCCCAGCTGAATGCGGGAGCTAAAGCCATCCAGATTTTTGACTCATGGGTAGGGGCTTTAAATGTTGAAGATTACCGCTATTTTATTAAGCCTGTGATGAATAAGATTTTTTCTGCACTTAAAGAAGAAAACGCACCTCTTATTATGTTCGGAGTTGGGGCAAGCCATTTGGCATTAGAATGGAACGATCTTCCGCTTGATGTTGTTGGTTTAGATTGGCGTCTGCCAATCAGCCAGGCTAGGGAACTGGGAATCAATAAAACTCTCCAGGGCAACCTTGATCCTGCCATTCTTTTAGCACCATGGGAAGTGATAGAAGAGAAAGCAAAAGCGATCCTCGATCAGGGCATGGCGCAAAACGGCTATATCTTTAATCTTGGCCATGGTGTTTTCCCACAGGTTGATCCGAATGTATTAAAGAGATTAACAACCTTTATTCATGAATATTCGAAATTAAAATGAAGTTAGTCGATTTTTGCATTTGAATAGTGCAAAAGTTGGTAACTAACGGTGTTTTTTGGCACAATATAGATAGATGTACAGTCAGGGGGGGATTAGTATTAAGCTCCCCTCTTTCCTATAGTTGTTTTTTTGTGCTAATAAGAATACGGGGAGAACCTGCGGGGATTTCAAAAAAGGGTGATAAAATGGCAAAAAAGAAAATGGGTCTGCTTGTTATGGCATATGGGACCCCTTATAAATTAGAGGATCTTGAACGATATTACACACATATACGGCGCGGGCGAAAGCCGTCGGCCGAAATGATTGAGGAATTGCGCAACCGCTATGAAGCAATTGGAGGAATTTCGCCGCTTGCTAAAATCACAGCGGAGCAGGCCGAAAAGCTTGAAAAACGGTTAAATCAAATACAGGATGAAATGGAGTTTAAGCTGTACTTAGGATTAAAACATATTGAACCATTTATTGAGGATGCAGTGAAACAGATGAATGAGGACGGCATTAAAGAGGCCGTCAGCATTGTACTTGCCCCACATTTTTCCAGCTTCAGCGTCAAATCCTATAATGAACGCGCCAAGGATGAAGCAGCAAAAATCGGCGGTCCGCAAATCACTTCTGTTGAAAGCTGGTATGACGAACCTAAGTTCATCGATTATTGGGGAAAAAAGATCATGGATATATACGCTCAAATGTCACCGGAAGAAGTGGAAAATTCTGTACTGATCGTTTCCGCACACAGCCTCCCGGAAAGAATTATCCAGTTTGGAGACCCATACCCGGGTCAGCTTCAGGAAACGGCAGACTTGATTGCGCAAAGGGCTGGGGTGAAAAACTATACGGTCGGCTGGCAAAGCGCCGGGAATACTCCGGAGCCGTGGATTGGACCGGATGTTCAAGATTTAACAAGAGAACTATATAAAGAACATCAATATAAAGCATTCGTTTATGCTCCTGTCGGTTTTGTCTGCGACCATCTTGAGGTCCTTTATGATAATGATATCGAATGCAAAGCAGTTACAGACGAAGTAGGGGCAAATTATTACCGTGCCGAAATGCCAAACGCAAAAGAAGAATTTATCGACAGTATGTCTGCTGTCGTATTGAAAACTTTAGCAAAAAATCCTGCCTAGGAGGAAGGATAGGAAAAGAGGTGACTTCCGTGATGGAAGAAAAGCATAAGGTTGCCATCATTGGGGGCGGGATAACTGGTTTAACATCAGCTTTTTATCTTCAAAAAATAGCTAGGGAACACAATCTTCCCATTGAAGTAAAGCTGATTGAAGCTTCACACCGTCTGGGGGGAAAGATGCAGACGGTCGTAAGAGACGGCTTTACGATTGAAAGAGGGCCTGATTCATTTTTAGCGCGAAAAACCAGTATCATACGGCTTGCAAAAGAAGTAGGAATGGACCATCAGCTGGTTCATAACTCTGTGGGAAAATCATTTGTGCTTGTAAATGAGAAATTATACTCGATGCCGGGCGGATCCATTATGGGGATTCCGACAGAAGTAGGCCCATTTATTACAACCGGTTTATTCTCGGTTGCCGGAAAGCTGAGAGCAGCGGGCGACATATTTTTACCACGTTCTGAAAGTGGCAAAGACCAATCTTTGGGAGACTTTTTCCGAAGAAGATTGGGCGATGAGGTAGTTGAAAATTTGATTGAGCCGTTATTGTCAGGGATTTATGCCGGAGATATTGATCAATTGAGCTTGATGTCAACCTATCCGCAATTTTATGAAGTGGAACAAAAATACCGCAGCTTAATTTTAGGAATGAAGAAAAATGCTGCTTCCCAGCCTAAAAAATCGCAGGAGTCAGGGGAGAAGACAGGAAAAGGGGCATTTTTGACATTCAAATCCGGTCTTCAATCCTTTGCCGAAGCCATTGAGGCACATTTAGAGCCCAAGTCGGTATTAAAAGGGCATCGTGTCAGCAAGGTATATAAAGTAGATAATCAATACGAAATTTATTTAAATAACGGGGAAACCTTTATGGCGGACAGTATTATTGCCGCAACTCCCCATAAAATTACTCAGTTGATTTTCAAACAGTATTCATTTTTTGATCCTTTTAAAAACGTTCCGTCTACGTCTGTTGCAACAGTCGCGCTTGCTTTTCCAAAAGAAGCGATAAAGAAAGATATTAACGGAACCGGTTTTGTTGTCTCGAGAAACAGCGATTACACGATTACGGCCTGTACGTGGACACATAAAAAGTGGAAGCATTCCGCCCCGGAAGGGAAAGTCTTGCTTCGCTGTTATGTTGGCCGCGCCGGAGATGAAACGATCGTTGACCTTTCGGATGATCGAATCATTCAAATCGTTCTTGATGACTTAAAGAAAACTATGGATATTACCATGGATCCGGAATTTAGTGTCATTTCGCGCTGGAACAATGCGATGCCACAGTATATTGTCGGTCATAAAGAACGGCTTGAAACAATCAACAAACACGTGGCACAGGAATTGCCCGGTGTCTTTTTAGCCGGTTCTTCTTATAA
This sequence comes from uncultured Bacillus sp., assembly GCA_964484065.1. Classification (GTDB taxonomy): domain Bacteria; phylum Bacillota; class Bacilli; order Bacillales; family Cytobacillaceae; genus JAEVLT01. The sequence continues at coordinate 159 of CAZAEW010000009.1, read as the reverse complement.
AGGGATTGGCGTTCCGGATTGCATCGACCAAGGCGAAGCAGCAGTGCAAAACGTATTACATTATTTAAAACTTAATCCTGCAAACAAATGAAGCTGCAAATAGTGCAAAGGGTTCCGTTTTGAGGTGCTTTTCTTAAAATACGTGCCGAAATGACAGTA
>CAZAEW010000008.1:0-92907 GCA_964484065.1 uncultured Bacillus sp. | reverse complement strand
CGCAGCAGAGGCTCTAATCGTTCCAGCCGCAGTCAAAGATCCAGCAGTTCCAGCAAAAACAGAAATTCAAGACCCGAGCGTACTTCAAGACAATCAAGTCCACAAGTGCCTAATCAAAATACAGAAGTATTTAGATTTTGGCAAAACGGCAATATGGTTGAATTAAGGGTGCGTCTATAAAAAAGTTTCGGTAATTTTCAGAGGATGTCACAAAGGATAAAATCTTTTTAGACATCCTCTCTCTATGCCGCATTAAAATTATCCCGTAATAAGATTGTGTATGAAGGAAATATTAGGTAATAAATAGTGAATACATATGAGGAAGGAAAGGGATCTTTTGAAAAATCTTAGATGGGCCGTAACAATTACTCTTACTTTCTGCATGGTTGAATTTTCTTTGATTATTCCAGCACATGCTGCTACTATCGAAAAATCTTCATCCCTTACACTACAGTTGAATCAACTATTGAATAATGAACCGGATTTAAATGGGGCAATATCGGGTATAAGTGTTCGCACAAGCTCTGACGGGAAAATTATATATGAACATAACGGGGATATCAGGCTGCGACCGGCCTCCAATTTAAAACTCATTACTGCATCCGCTGCCCTAGCCGTTCTTGGTGAATCTTACACCTTTTCTACCGAAGTATATGCAACTGGAAAAATAAGAGGGGACAAGCTAAATGGGGATCTTTATTTGAAAGGAAAAGGAGATCCAACTCTTACTAAGGCAGATTTTGAAAAAATAGCAGAAGAAATACGAAGAAAAGGAATTAAGATCATCAAAGGAAACCTGATCGGGGATGATTCATGGTATGATGATGTACGATATTCATTCGATCTGCCCTGGTCTGATGAAACCACCTATTACGGGGCACCAGTTTCAGCTTTAACAGCGTCCCCCACGAAAGAATTTGATGCCGGTTCTGTCATCGTCGATGTATTTCCTGGAAAAAAATTTGGCGCAAAAGCTGTTGTTAAAATGACACCAAAAACAAATACCATAATAATCGTAAACCACACGGAAACCAATACTGCTGATGGGAAAAAGCGAATCCATATTTATCGGAAACATGAATCTAATCAAATTATAGTTGACGGTCAGATTCCCGTTAAAGCCAATAAAACCAGGGAGTGGATTTCAGTGCAGAGTCCATCCAAATATGCACTTGATCTTTTTCACCAAGCACTCAGAAGGAAAAATATTATAATAGAAGGAAAAACACAAATTGGTCCTGCGCCTTCAAAGGCAAAATTATTGTCCACACGACACTCAATCCCACTTTCACAGTTGCTTATACCCTTTATGAAGCTAAGCAATAATGGCCATGCCGAAGTGCTCGTTAAAGAAATGGGGAAAATAAAAAAAGGAGAAGGCAGCTGGGAGAAGGGACTTGAGGTTGTTAAAAACGAACTTTCTAAATTTGGTGTAGACCCCCAAAATACAATCCTCCGGGATGGGTCAGGTGTTTCCCACGTGAACATGATTACCGCAAATCAACTTTCACAGCTGTTATTTGCCATTCAGCATGAAACATGGTTTTCTGTCTTTCAAAATTCTCTCCCAGCAGCAGGGAAACAAGAAAAAATGCTTGGAGGAACTTTGCGAAATCGTTTTCGGGAGCCAATGTTACGAAATAAAATTCTGGCGAAAACAGGGACAATTTCAACTGTCAGCTCCCTTTCTGGATATATTGACACCCAAAGCGGACAAAGACTTATCTTTTCAATCCTTTTAAATAATTTATTAGATGAAGAAGATGGAAAGAGAATTGAGGACAAAATTGCCGCATGTCTGTCAAGACAGTAACAACAAGATCTTTTTCAGCACAACTTTTTGCACCTTACCTTAACCTTGCCGACCCGAGACCAACTTTTTTGAAAAAAAACAATATTTTTGTCTGTTCTTATTTAAAAATTAACAAAAATAGTCGAATAATCTATATAATAAAAATAGAAAAAATGAAATGTTTAGGCTGGCACCATAGAAATCCTTCATCCTTGTTGAAAAGCCAGAACAATATAATCTTATCATTCTGGAAGGAGTAATGAGATGGAAGTCTTAACAATTGAATCTCTCATTGATGCAATTGGCGAATTATTTTCAAATGAAACCTCGATTGCTATATCAAATGAAAACGAATACATTTATTATCGCCCGAGTAAACGAATTGACTTAAAAATTAAACCGGGGGATCCGGTGAAGGAAGGAACTATTACATATAAGGCCCTGCACAGCCATCAGAAAATTGCTGAATTTATCAATCGGGATGTATTTGGAGTCCCCTATCACGGAATGGCCGTCCCATACTTTCACGAAGGAAAGTTAATTGGCTGCGTTACAGCAGTTTCTCCAGCATTTACTGATGCTAAATCAGTTGTGACAGTTAAAGTGAATGACGGATGGGTTCCGCTTCCATTTTCCGAAGTTATTTATATTGAAGCAAAGGACCGAAAAACGTATGTTTACGGCAAAGACACATTGGGAACTCACAAATATCCGTTAACTGAATTTGAGTATTTTCTTCCCAAGGATTATTTTGTGCGGTGTCATCGCTCCTTTATTGTAAACGCCCATTACATAAAAGAAATATATCCGGATACCCATTCAACCTTTGTCTTAGTGATGCAAAATAATAGCCGGGTGCCAGTCAGTCAGTCATATTCCGCCTATTTCCGAAAATTACTTCTATTCTGAAGATTTCTGTTTCAGACACAAAATATACTTATTTGTCCTGATATTACCTAATTCTATCCAAAAAACCCTATTCCGACAGTGCAATCGCTTACAATTGTCTGAAAGGGAAGAAAAGAGGGATGGGAAAGTGGAAAATAAGTTAAAACGTATTCGTGTTCAGGAACTACATAACCGTGTGGTTTCCGCTGACGAAGCTGCATCTTGGATCCAAGACGGAATGATTTTGGGACTAAGTGGCTTTACTAAATCTGGGGATGCAAAAGCAGTTCCTCATGCATTATTCAGACGTGCGGATGCTGGCGAAAAATTTAAGGTAGACGTTTATACAGGGGCATCTTTGGGGTCAGATGTCGATAAACTTTTCGCTGAAAAAGGAATTATTAATAAGCGTGCACCATTCCAAGCAGAACCAGCAATGAGAAAATCAATGAATGCCGGTGAAATGCTATATTGTGATCAGCATTTATCTCACACAGCCGAATTGGTAAGGAATGGAGTTATTGGTCCAATCGATTATGCGATTGTTGAAGCGGTTTCCATTACAGAAGAAGGATTATTAATTCCTACTACATCTGTTGGAAACTCAGTAGTATTTATCAAAAATGCTAAAAATATCATTATCGAAATTAACATGGCTCAGCCTGATACATTAGAAGGAGTCCATGATTGCTACTTGCCTGAACCACAAGGCCAGCGGAAACCAATTCAAATAACAAAACCTTCTGATCGAATTGGAACCATCGGAATTCCATTAGATTTAAATAAAGTAAAAGGCATTGTATTTACTGATAAATTGGATTCACCATCTACAATTGTTCCGCCTGATGACGAAACTGAAATCATGGCTGGGCATTTAATTGAATTTTTACGCAATGAAATTAAAGCTGGAAGACTGACAAATGAACTTGCACCGCTTCAATCAGGCATAGGTTCAATCGCCAATGCTGTTTTAAATGGTTTCTTAAAATGTGAGTTTGAAAATTTAGAAGTTTATTCAGAAGTTCTTCAAGATGCAGTATTTGATTTGTTAGATGCAGGGAAAGTTAAATTTGCTTCTGCATGTTCCATAACATTGTCTAAGGAAAAAATGGATCATTTCTATGCCAACTTCGACCGTTATCGGAATCAGATTATTTTAAGACCTCAGGAAATCTCCAATTCTCCGGAATTAATCCGCCGAATGGGATTAATTGCAGTGAATACTGCATTGGAGTTTGATATTTATGGAAATGTTAACTCCACACATGTTTCCGGTACAAAAATGATGAACGGAATCGGCGGCTCAGGTGACTTTGCAAGAAACGCACGTCTTGGAATCTTCGTTACAAAATCCATTGCGAAAGATGGTAAAATTTCTAGTATCGTTCCAATGGTTCCACACGTTGACCACACTGAGCATGATGTCGATGTTGTTGTTACGGAGCAAGGATATGCAGATTTACGCGGATTAGCACCGAGAGAACGTGCTAAACTGATCATTGAAAACTGTGCACATCCAATGTACCGTGACCAATTAAGAGATTATTATGAAAGAGCAGAAAAACTGGGTGGACAAACTCCTCATATCCTTGAAGAAGCTCTTTCATGGCATATCAATCTTGCAAAAGAAGGCACAATGCAGAAAAAAGTTTTACAAACAAACTAAATCAGTTCTTTTTTATACAAAAGACCTTATCCAAAGCGGTAAGGTCTTTTCTATTCTAATCAAAATTAGTTCGCAGAATAATTGCCTTTTTAAAGATAAACACTCAATATAAATACAGTAAGTATTTAATCTTGAAAGCAGGGATTAATTTGCCGAATTTTTTATCATTGGGTGCCTCACCCGATATAATAAAGACCTTACGTGATAATGGAGTGGTCACTCCCACCCCGATACAGATTCAAGCAATTCCTTTTATCATGGAGGGAAAAGATGTGATCGCACAGGCACAAACTGGAACCGGTAAAACATTGGCCTTCGTTTTGCCAATTCTCCAAAAAACCCATTCAACTGGTGAAAAACCTTTTGCACTCATCATTACCCCAACAAGGGAATTAGCCATACAGATAACAGAGGAAATCGGAAAACTGATCAAAAATATTAAAAGTATCAACGTACTAGCAGTATACGGCGGGCAGAACGTTGATTCGCAGATCAATCAATTTCTAAACCAAATACAAATTGTCGTAGGAACACCCGGACGGCTGTTGGATCACATTAGAAGAGGGACACTGCAACTCTCTGAGTTACGCTGCCTCGTTCTTGATGAAGCCGACCAAATGCTCCATATCGGCTTTTTGAATGAGGTTGAAAAAATTATCGAAGAGACTCCTGCAAGCAGGCAGACACTTATGTTTTCAGCCACAATTCCCCTTGAAATTAGAGCATTAGCCTCTAAATATATGCAAAATCCTGAGTTTATCTCAATCGAAAAAAAGCATGTTCCTGCTGAAAATGTCAAACAGAGAGCGATTTATACAATTGACCGTGCTAAACAGGCAACTCTGATCAAGTTAATTCAAACACATCGCCCTTATTTAGCTGTTATTTTTTGCCGGACAAAGCGCAGAGTTGGGAAATTGTATGAAATTTTAAAAACACATGGTTTTAATTGTGATCAACTGCACGGTGATTTATCACAGTCCCAGAGAGAAGAGGTGATGAAGCGTTTCCGTGAGGCAGAAATTCAGTACTTAATTGCAACGGATGTGGCTGCGAGAGGACTTGATATTGAAGGGGTCACTCATGTATTTAATTATGATATCCCTCAAGATTCCGAGAGCTATATCCATCGGATCGGAAGAACAGGCAGAGCTGGAACAAAAGGGATTGCGATAACGCTCTACTCTTCAAAGGATCGCCCCGTTCTTGATATAATTGAAAAAGACCTAAACATGACAATTCCAAAACAAAGTTCGGTAAAAACAACCCAGATACAAAAAAAAGAGGCAGAAACCACTAAAACATCAAGATCAAAAAACAGTGAAACAGTTAAAAAGAGGGCCAAAAGCTCAAACATTTCAAAATTTTCTAAACCAGGACAGAAAGATTCTAAAACAGCCCTGAGAAGAAAAGGAAAGTAAACGGATCAAGTCCAGGTACAATTTTTCTATTAGGAGGAGTTAATATGTTTTCAAATGCTTATATTGAGCGGGGAGATAAGGAAACGGAACAGACTATTTCACAAGAGGATGCTGCTTTTTTACATCATCCAATTGACTATTTAATAAAGCATAAGAACGAATTTCTTTATCTCGAGTCACAATCGCTGGATCAGATTCGAGTTGATGCACTCTCCCTCGAAGTGGATGATGTGTTTGGAACTTATAATGTTATGCTTGGCTTAAAGCTTCAGAAGAAATATGAAAAAGCGATAAAAACATATATGGATACGGCTTTAAAAGGGGAAAGCCATAAATTTGATATCATCTTCAACAGCCAAGAAGGCTTGTGGGACGTTAATTTTGCATTAAACTATGTTGACGGGTTTAAAGAAGGCATTTCCCTTAAAGAATCCTGTCAAATCATTTATGATTTTCTATACAAGCTTGTAGAAACGGTTGAATAAAATAGTTAGGAAAATAAAAATCTTCAATTGTTTATGTAGACAAATGATCAAGATGGGAAGAGGTGAGGAGAATGAGGGTAATATCACTATGTCCGAGCAATACGGAGATAATTGAATACCTTGGATTAACAAGCATGCTTGTTGGTGTTGATGATTTTTCGGATTGGCCAGAGTCAATTAAAGGACTGCCTAAACTAGGACCTGACTTAGCCATAAATATGGACCTTGTTGAACAATTAAAACCGGACCTTGTGCTTGCCTCATTAAGTGTCCCGGGAATGGAAAAAAATATAGAAGCATTAAGAGAACGAAAGATTCCGCATATTGTATTAAATCCACAATCATTGTCTGAGATTGAGACTGACTTAATACGAACCGCTGAAGCCCTTCATCAAAAAGAACGTGGACTCATCGCAGCAAAACAGTTTCGTTCAAGAATTGAAAATGTAAAGGAAAAAAGTGAAAGTACCAGAGTACAGTCAACTATTTACTGGGAATGGTGGCCAAAGCCTGTATTTACACCAGGTAAATTCAACTGGCTTACTGAAATATCGGAAGCCGCTGGTGCAAAAAATCTCTATGCAGATGTTGAATTGGTCAGTGTCCAAACAAATTGGGAAGATGTGGTTAAACGGAAACCTGATATTATCTGTCTTGCATGGGTTGGAATCAATAGGGATAAAATTCAAAAAGAAAAAGTGAAAAATCGTCCGGGTTTTGAAAAACTGGACCATCTGGATGATAACAAACTTTGGATTCTTGAAGAAGAACTTTTTTGCCGTCCGTCCCCAAGACTTTTGGAGGGTCTTGAAAAACTGTATCACCTTATCCATAGCAGTTAAAAGTAAAGAAAACTGAAGATTTTTTGTATTTTATCAGGATTTTTGCAATTGCACTTATTAGGATATTCGTTCCAATTCCCCATTTTCACATTTCACGACAATATGTTATAATTTTCTGAATAATATAAAAATGAGGTGAAATTTGTGGGAGAGAAACTATTGAACACTGAAGAAAAAGTAGTGAATGCGATCCAAGATGATTATCCAGATGATTTTGCGTGGTGCTATGGCTGCGGGAGATTGAATGAAGAAGGGCATCATTTCCGTACAGGCTGGCACGGAGAGAATACTGTAACCATTTTTAATCCTGAGCAGCAGCATAAAGCACTTCCAGGATTTGTTTACGGGGGAATCATTGCTTCCTTAATTGATTGTCATGGGACAGGCTCTGCTTCATTAGCACTTCACCGAAAAAATGGCCATGAACCTGGAGATGATTCGGAACCGCCACGATTTGTAACAGCATCATTAAAAGTAGAGTTTCTAAAGCCAACCCCGCATGGTGTTCCACTAAAAGCGGTGGGAACGGTAGAGGAGATTCATCCTAAAAAGTGGAAAGTCAATGCCCAAGTTTTTGCTGAAGATCAAGTTTGTGCACGTGGAGAGGTAGTGGCTGTTGTCATGCCGAGTACTTTTGCTCAGAAAAACTAGCTATTTCCAATAAGCAGCTGAAGTTTGTTTTACATAATGGAGCATTAATAAATACGAAATAAAGAAGGAGAGAGCTGCCCAGCTCTCTTTTTAGCTTAGTTGATCATCAGAAACGGAAAATGGGGATCCTGCTGAAGTGTGTTCGTTCATCCAGCCAAGCGAGGCCTCAGAAACCGCCGTCCAGTCAGGTATTTGGTCTCTATGCTGCTCGACCCAACTCATACAATATTGCGAATCTATGTTGTATTCATTACATTGTGACAAAAAGGTTTGAATCGTATTTTCATTACAATTTTGCCAAGAACCGCACGTGTTACTCCAAATATTTTCAACCTTTGTCTGTATCGAGACTTCATTAATAAAATCCGAAAATTGATTCTGACCTTCCATATCAACACCTCCTTGTTTTATTCGGAACACATTTCATTATCTCCAAAGAATAAAATCTTCAACAATTATTTTTAAATTTTCTTGGAACTAAAAGAGTGAACTTATTTTGAACAGAACATCTAGCTCTCCAAATCTGTCTTCCATTCTTATATTATGCAAAATCCTTTGTACTCCATTCTTCCGATATGTACATCAGGGAATCCATTAGATACCCTGTGTCTATTTGAATTTAAAAAGGCGAAGAAAAATACTGATGCCAAATACTCCAGTACTCCGTTGAGAAATCAGCCGAACACCATTTGCTTCTAAACAATCACTTGCGTCCATTAAGCGCTGTCCGTTTCTTAAATTACGTGTACATGGATTTGCGTTCCCAATTATGGATGAATCAACAATGGTACGAACAGGTCTTGAGTGCAGGGGATTTCTTTCCCAAAGGATTGTAACAACATCAGGCGCTCTCGGAATAAATACATTCTGCAAGCTATCAGCTCCTTTCAAAAGCTTGCTATATTTATATGAAGGGAAGTGTCGGCTTGTATCATTAAAACATCCCGGATCCATCCTTTTTTAGAAAATATTTAAAAATCTAAATGCCTTGGCTATTGAAAACGATTGACATATAGTAATAAACGGGTTAATATACAATTCGTAATAATTCCGATTTGTATTGAATATTCTGGAATATAAACATTGTTCCTCTATATCTGTTAAATTTAAATCGTAATAATTCCAATTTACTTTTTTAAAAAATAAGGGGAGAAATATCTTGCGAAAACTAATTCTGCTTTTATTCATTTTTATACTGATTTTAAGCGGATGTTCCAATCGGGAGCAATCCAAAGGAAACAATAAAAGAGACGGGGGAAAATTGAACGTTGTTACTACTTTTTACCCGATGTACTATTTTTCAAAACAAGTAGCCGGTGATTCAGCTAATGTTACTCTGTTAATTCCCAATGGAGTGGAACCGCATGATTGGGAGCCAACAGCAAAAGATATGGCAAGTATTCAAGACGCTGATATTTTTGTCTATAATAGCCGGTATTTTGAAACATGGACAGATAAGGTCTTTAAGAGTATCGATACATCCAAATTAAAGGTGGTAGAAGCGGCTGGTCAAATAAAACTTTTAAATGGAGAAGGCGAAAAGGGCAGTCAAAACAGTAAAGACCCACATGTCTGGCTCTCTCCACTACTCGCAAAAAAAGAAGTGGATTCGATCGCCAAAGCTATGGAACAAAAAGATCCTAAAAATAAAAATAACTATCAAAAGAATGCAGCTGAATTTAAAGCCAAACTTGATCATTTAGATCAACAATACAGAGATGCCATCAGCAAGGCTCCAACAAAAGAATTTGTTACACAGCATGCTGCTTTCTCTTATTTAGCTAAGGAGTACGGATTAACTCAAATTGCCATTGCCGGTTTATCGCCTGATGTTGAGCCAACTCTTGGAAAACTGGCAGAATTGGCGAAACTGACAAAAGAAAAACAGATCAAAATCATCTTTTTTGAAGGACTGACCTCTTCAAAAGTAGCAAAGACCTTAGCAAATGAAATTGGAGCAAAAACGGAAGTATTAAATCCGCTGGAGGGCTTGACTAAATCGGAGCAAAAACAAGGCTTAGATTATGTAGGCGTCATGAAAAATAATTTAGATTCATTAAAAAAAGCTCTTTATCAAGAAAAAAAATAAAATAAACTCTATTTCTTTATAGCTGCTTCTATCTATTTTTTAGCTGCATATCTATTAAATAGAAGGAGGCAGCTTTTTATGAAAAAAAACAAGCAGATCGGCATCTTCATCCGAGTAAATGGCGCAATATTATCGGTTGTCTTTGTATTCATATTGATTGCGGGTATGACGACTTTTTTCTCTGTCACGATGTCATCAGACTCCGTAGGAACCGTCCTCGATAAAACGGATTTAAACAAGCTGTATTTATATTTTTATGGCGTAGAAAATAGTTATTATACGCAAAAATATCCAGAAATTAAAGAAATTCCCATCACAAAAATTGGCTTTCAATTAGCCACAAATATCAAAGTTAACGATGTTAGGACCTTTTTTGAGAGAGAATTACCAGGTTTTTCGGATTTTAATACGAAAATACAAGTTGCAGGGGAAGGTACCAATATTACCACATTACCGATTGAATCTTCACCGCCAATGGATGTGCTGCTAAAAGAAAGAGAGATTTCCAAAGACGCTTTGAAGGGAAAAAAGCCGCCGGAAAACCAATCTTCACAGCCCCCTGCACAAAATACAAATGGAAAACAAATTGTTTACATTTATCATTCACATAGCTGGGAATCCTATCTGCCCCTATTAAAACAAGTGCAATCCCCGGATGATGCGACAAGCTCCAATAATGCCGTAAACGTGGTCGGGGTTGGCAGCCAGCTTGCATCCAATTTAGAAGCAAAAGGAATTGGCACAAAGCATAGTACAATAAACGCAGCGCAAAAACTCCATGAAAAAGGGTGGACAGCCAATAATTCCTATCAATTTTCAAGAAGTCTTGTTCAAGAGGCGATGGGAGGCGACCCAGACCTGAAATTTATGATTGATATTCACCGTGATTCATTGCGCCGTGACAAAACTACGGTTACTATTAACAATAAGAGCTATGCCCGTTTAGATTTCATTGTTGGGGAAGCAAATCCAAATTTCAAGCAAAACCTGGAGCTCGCAAAACAGCTCCATTCCGCGATCGAAAAAGAGTATCCTGGTTTAAGCAGGGGTGTATTTTCAAAAGATAAAAGCATGGGGAATGGCGTTTATAACCAGGATTTATCGCCTCGCGCCTTATTGATCGAAGTCGGAGGAGTAGATAATAATTTTGAGGAATTGCAAAACTCCATGGAAGCTTTCGCTAATGTATTTAGTGCTTATTACTGGAAAATGAAAGGTGCCGGGCAATTTTAAAAGGTTTGTAAGATATAGGAGAGGTTAAAGGGATGGCAAAAGGATTAGAAGGAAAAAAAATCGTTTTTGGCGGGACACGTAAAATTGAAGAAATCAGCACAATTATTGAAAAACAAGGGGGAATTCCTGTCGTCCGTCCACTTCAGGGTACGGTCTTTTTAGCAGAGAAAGAGGTAGAGCCAGATTTGCAGAAATTTATGGAAACAGGAGCGGATTGGATTGTTTTTACGACAGGAATCGGCTTGGAAACTCTTCTAAATATAGCTGAAAGACTGGCAGTTAAAGATGAATTTTTGAATATCCTGCAACAGGCAAAAGTAGCTTCAAGAGGCTATAAAACCTTAGCAGCATTAAAAAAATTAGGAATTAATCCAGTTGCCGTTGATGAAGACGGAACGACAAGCGGGTTAACCCGGTCCATCGAGGGATTTGATTTCACAGGAAAAAGAGTGATGATCCAGCTGCATGGCGAAACGGCACCGGCATTAACGAAATTCTTTGAAGATAGGGGGGCCGCTGTCTTAAAAATCCTTCCATATCAGCATATTGCACCGGAAGCGGAAACTGTAAATACACTGTGCAAAGAAATCCTCCATAACGAGATTGATGCCGTTTGTTTCACAACTGCCATTCAAGTTCGTTCCCTTTTTCAATTTGCCAGAAATCAAGGCATACACGCTGATATCTTAAATGCTTTTTCTACAAATGTTGTTGCCGCAGCTGTCGGCAAAGTAACGGCAGAGGCCCTGCGGGAAGAAGGTCTCAAGCGATATACCGCTCCGGAACACGAGAGAATGGGAGCAATGATTATTGAACTTTCCAGTTTCTTTGAGAAAGAAACGCAATCCAAATAAAAAGAGTAAAAAGCTAAGTCTTTTCTGACTTAGCTTTTTACATGATTGATCGGAAGCGGATCTTTTTTCATATATTCATAGATATTGACCGCTAAGTGAATATTGAGCAGCTGGCTGCTATTTGTAAGGTCAATTTGCAGAATGTCTTCAATTCTCTTTAAACGATAGTTAAGAGTATTAATATGAACATGCAATACATCCGCCGTTTTCTTCACATTTTGATTCCATTCCAAAAAGACAAACAACGTCTTTAACAGCTCTCCTTTACGGGAGTTTTCATATTTAATTAGTTCTCCAAGCACCTCTTGAATAAACTCCATTACTTCTTCCTCCGGGTTTTGAAGAATAAATCTCTGAATACCCAAATCTGTATAACTCAGTATTTTTGATTCGCTATTGTATCTTTGAATAAACTTTATGCATTTTTCAGCTTCTTGCAAGGATTTATGAGCATAAAGCAAACCTTGTTTTACCCTGCCAATCCCTATTTCGGTTTCAATCCCAAAATTCCGGGAAATGATTTCTTGTTGAACCCATTTTGCCCTCACTTTTATTTGCGAAATGATTGAAGAGAAGGAGGCATTTGTTTGATAAGAAAGAAGAACGACGATTTGGTTTTGATGCCTTACCGTGACACCCTGTGAATGTCTTTCCAGAAACGCCTGGTTGGCGAGCTGAATGATTTTTCGAAACAGACCTTCTATTGGATGATTATGTTCATTTGCTGTCATCCCCAAATTAATAATAATTGCAATATAGCTTCGATTTGGGTTAAAATCCAGGCTTTTTGCTTTATTTAACAGTGCCTCGTCAATTTGGCCGGAAAAAAGCCCTGAAACAAAATCTCCTTTTAAGCGCTGCTGTGTATCAAATACCGCTTGTTCTTTGACTAATTCAAGAGACAGAACGGTACAGGCGTGCTCCAATGCGGCAATATCCACTTCTCCCATTTTTTTTGTTGATAGAATCAGCAACATCCCCAGAAAAAAAGGCTTTGAACCAAGTGAAAAACTGACAAGCTGATAGTGAACCCCATCAAGTTCTGCTTCAGAAACAAGCGGAGAATATTCGAGAACACCCATTAACTGTTCTGCTTGTTGTTTGGCATAATGAAGAATTCCAATCGACATGGAGGAATCATAGGAGGAGGAGACGAGTTCTCCTAAATCATCAAACAGAAAAACACTCTGGCCGACCCATTGGTGGATATAGTGAAGAATGGAGTGAAAATCCTCCCCTTGTAAAACTAAATTTGCTAAACTTCTATGCGCTTCAATGGAATAGGAAAGTTTTTTTACCGTGGCTTCTTTTTCCTTATAAAGATTGGATCTTTCAAGAGCAACTGCGGCTTGATGGCATATTGCCTCTAAAAGATTGATGTCTTCCGGTTTAAAGTTTAATGACTGTTGAAAGGAGTCCAAAGTAAGAACTCCAATACAGTTCCCTTTTAATAGAATTGGGGCAGAAATGACGGATGTAAATGAAAAATTCTTTGGAATAGACTTCATTAACAGCTCATGATTTTGAGGCGACAAGGCAGACAAGGCATGTTTAATATCCTGTTCATTAGGATAATTTAAACTTTTTTTCGCTAAAAAAGTCTTTCCTGTCATCGATTCACCCGGTTTGAGGCGAATTTGCCGGAATATTTTGGGGTAGAAAACTCCTTGGGCCGTTTTGGCAATAAGGATGCCTTGATCTTTATCGTACAGCCAAAAAGATCCTCCCTCCGCCGCATCTACCGCAGAGATTGTTTCACTCATAATCGATTCAATAATGGTGTCAATATCAAATGATGTATTTAAAACGTTGGAAATATGTATTAGTGACTGAAGCTGCCGGTGTGTTAATGTTTCTTCCATTTACAGCCCTCCTCGACATGAATCTTGTCCTTTTGTCAGCATAATTTGTCGAATCCAACAAAAATATGCTAAAAAGCCATTTCTTTATTCATATCATTATTTACGCTTTTATCCTTAAAATCAAGGAAAAAAAACTTACTTATTCTGAATTATAGAAAAAATCTACCTGCTCTTCAACTCTTATTTTTGTATAAAACACACAAATTTATGGTAAATAAATTCATCAAGTTACACATAGATATTATCCCCTCAGTTGTTATAATTATTAGAAGATTCAGATAAATGGATCGAATTACTACATAGTTTCCGCTCCAAAATGACGAATTGAGAGGATGGGTGTTTAATGAATTACGATTTAACAGAAGAGCAGTCCATGATTCGAAAACTAATCCGTGATTTCGCAGAAGGTGAAGTCGCTCCGGGAGCTGACGAAAGAGACCGGAAAGGAGAATTCCCAAAGGAAATTTTTGAAAAGCTCGCCGCACTGGGAATTATGGGCCTTCCATTTCCTGAAGAATATGGCGGAGGCGGAGCCGACACGATCAGCTTTGCCATTGCTGTCGAAGAATTAAGCCGCGTTTGCGGGTCAACGGGGATTACGTATTCCGCCCATATTTCATTAGGAGGAGCACCGATCCATTTATTTGGAACACACGAACAAAAAGAAAAATATCTGACACCTCTCTGTACCGGGGAATACTTGGGAGCATTTGGCCTGACCGAACCAAATGCTGGTTCTGACGCAGGAGGAACGCAAACAACGGCAGCACTAGAGGAGGATTATTGGTCAATTACCGGGTCGAAGTGCTTCATTACCAATGCCAGTTATGCAAAAAATCTTGCCATTACAGCAGTCACAGACCGTTCAAAAGGAACAAACGGGATCAGCGCATTTATTGTCCCAACGGACGCAGAAGGGTTCACCGTCATCAATAACTACGAAAAAATGGGTCTCCACGCTTCCAATACGACCGAATTGATACTCGACAACGTCAGTGTTCCAAAAGAAAATCTCCTTGGCGTCGAAGGAAACGGATTCAAACAATTTTTGGCCACTTTAGATGGCGGAAGGATTGGAATCGGCGCAATGGCTGTTGGTCTTGCCCAAGGAGCATTCGAAAAAGCACTGCAATACGCCCAGGAAAGAAAGCAATTTGGCCAAAGCCTTTCAAAGTTTCAAGCAATCCAATTCAAGCTCGCTGACATGGCCATGAATATTGAATTAGCCAGAAATATGGTGTATAAAGCAGCTTGGTTAAAGGATCAAGGCCGGAAATTTAAGAAAGAAGCGGCAATGGCAAAATTATTTGCTTCAGAAACGGCCTCAAGAGTCTGTGATCAAGCTATTCAAATTCACGGCGGCTATGGATACATGAAAGAGTATCAGGTTGAACGCTTCTATAGAGATGCACGGCTTCTCGAAATTGGCGAAGGAACATCTGAGGTCCAGCGCATGGTAATCTCCCGTGAGGTTGGCTGTTAATTGTTTAAATTTAATCAATCTATTCCAATCTTGAAATGAAACCAAAAAAATCTTTTTAAAAGGGTGGATTTCCATAATGGGTGAAATTATTCAGGTAACGGTAGGGAAGCTGCTGGAGAATATTTCTCGTCAGCATCCTGAAAATGACGCGGTTGTTTATGCTGACAGAGGACTGCGCTACACGTATAGCCAATTCAATGAACAATGCAGGCAGGCGGCTAAGGGATTAATGAAGCTGGGAATGCAAAAAGGGGAACATATGGCTATTTGGTCCACAAATAAGCCGGAATGGCTGATCACCCAATTTGCAACTGGAAAGATGGGAGCTGTTTTAACAACCGTCAACACTAATTACCAAGCCGCAGAGCTTGAATATTTATTAAATCAATCAGACTCGACAACCTTAATCCTAATGGAATCCTATCGCAATAGCTCCTATATTGATATTTTATATGACATTGTCCCGGAATTAAGAGATTCCAAGCCGGGCTGTCTTCAATCAGAAAAGCTGCCTTTCTTAAAAAATGTCATCCTGATTGGTGAAACCCGCTACCCCGGGATGTTCCTTTGGTCTGATTTAATCGAAATGGGGAGTGAGGTTTCGGATGGCGAACTTGATGATCGAATGGAATCGTTAGATCCAAATGACGTCATTAACATGCAGTATACATCCGGGACAACCGGTTTTCCAAAAGGTGTAATGCTGACACATATTAACATTGTCAATAATGGTTACAAAGTTTCAAATTGTATGAAACTCACATACAAGGATCGCTTGTGTATTCCTGTCCCGTTTTTCCATTGCTTTGGCTGCGTTCTTGGAACCATGGCATGTGTAACGGTGGGAGCAACAATGGTTCCTCTAGAAGAATTTAATGCTCTTTCTGTTCTGCAAACGGTTGAAGCTGAAAGATGTACTGGACTTCACGGGGTTCCAACCATGTTTATCGCTGAATTAAATCACCCTGATTTCGAAAAATTTGACCTATCTTCATTGCGGACAGGAATTATGGCTGGATCTGTCTGCCCGATTGAAGTCATGAAGGCTGTTGTTGAAAAAATGGGAGCAAGTGAAATCACCATTGTATATGGGCAGACCGAATCCTCTCCAGGTATTACACAAACGAGAACAAATGATCCAATTGAATTGAGAGTCAGCACAGTTGGCCGGGCACATTCTGATGTTGAGGTGAAAATTATTGATCCATCAATAGGGATCGAAGTTCCCCGGGGAGTCCAAGGGGAATTATGCACACGCGGCTATCATGTCATGAAAGGATATTATAAAAATTTAGAAGCAACCTTGGACGCAATTGATTCAGAAGGCTGGCTTCATACCGGTGATTTAGCGGTGATGGATGAAGCCGGATACTGCACGATCACAGGGAGGCTTAAAGATATGATCATTCGCGGCGGTGAAAATATTTATCCTCGGGAGATTGAGGAATATATTTATACTCATCCAAAGGTACTGGATGTTCAAGTAGTCGGGGTCCCGGATCCTAAATACGGTGAAGAAGTGATGGCATGGATCCGGTTAAAAGATGGGGAGACGGCAACAGCGGAAGAAATTAAAGAGTACTTCATCGGGAAAATCTCCCGTTTTAAAATCCCACGTTTTATTGAGTTTTGCCATGAGTTTCCCATGACAGCTTCCGGAAAAATTCAAAAATTTAAGCTCCGTGAACAATCAACCAAGCTTTTAGGAATAAAAAGTATTTAATTCGGGCGGTGAAAAAAATGTTTAAGAAAATCTTAATTGCAAATAGAGGAGAAATTGCAGCCAGAATTATACGAACTTGTAAAGCACTGGGCATCAACACGGTTGCTGTTTTTTCAGAGGCAGACCAAGAAGCTCTTCATGTTAAAGCCGCAGATGAAGCCTATTTATTAGGAGGTCCAAAGGTAGCTGAAAGCTATTTGAATATTGAAAAAATAATCGAAGTTGCCAAGCTTTCAAATACAGAAGCGATTCACCCCGGGTATGGACTGCTCTCCGAAAACGCTGAATTTGCCAGACGGTGTGAGCAGGAAGGCATCACTTTTATTGGGCCATCCCCAGAGGTCATCGCTAAAATGGGAAGCAAAATTGAAGCGAGAAAAGTCATGGAAGAAGCTGGAGTACCGGTAGTGCCGGGGATCACCCATCCACTAGCCGATGTGGATGAGGCCGTCATTGTGGCAAAAAAAATCGGCTACCCCGTTATGCTGAAGGCATCTGCTGGCGGAGGAGGCATTGGCATGCAAATCGTCCGAAGTGAAGAGGAAATTCGAAAAGCTTTTGAAGGGAACCAAAAACGCGCTGCCAGTTTTTTTGGAAACGGGGAAATGTTTCTTGAAAAATTCGTAGAAAATCCCCGTCACATCGAAATTCAAATTCTTGCGGATGAAGCAGGTAACACCGTTTTTCTATGGGAACGGGAGTGCTCGATCCAGAGGCGCCATCAAAAAATAGTCGAAGAAGCACCCTCTCCATTTTTAGATGAAGAAACACGCAAGCGAATGGGCGAAGCGGCGGTCAAAGCGGCAAAATCGATTGGTTACCGGAATGCCGGGACAGTCGAATTTCTGGTTGATGAGGATAAGAATTTCTACTTTTTAGAAGTTAATACACGGCTGCAAGTCGAGCATCCGGTTACGGAAGAAATAACCGGTTTGGACTTAGTGGCGGAGCAGCTGAAAATTTCGGCAGGCCAAGTCCTCCCTTTCAATCAAGATGAAGTAGCGCGTTCCGGCCATGCGATCGAAGTCCGGATCTATGCAGAAGACCCGAAAACATTCTTCCCGTCTCCGGGAAAAATCACACAATTAGACTTACCGGAAGGGCCCGGGATCCGTCATGAACTGGGGGTGAGCGGTAATTCGGTTGTAACTCCTTTTTATGACCCGATGATCGCCAAGCTTGTTGTTAAAGGGGGAAATCGGGACGAGGCAATTGATCTCCTTCAAGCTGCACTTGCGCAATATGTTGTTCAAGGCATAAAAACAAATATCCCAATGCTTCTAAATGTTGTCAAACATGATGCATTTCGTTCAGGCGATACAACCACTCATTTTGTTGAAAAACATTTGCAAAATCTCAAAGTCAATCAATAGGAGGAACAGTGAAATGAATAATGTAACAGCGATTATGGCAGGAAACGTATGGAAAATTCTCGTTAAACCAGGGGATCAGATCGAAGAAGGACAGGATGTTGTCATTTTAGAATCGATGAAAATGGAAATTCCCATTGCCGCTGAATATAGCGGAGTTGTAAAAGATGTAAAGATTAGCGAAGGTGACTTCGTTAACGAAGAAGATATACTGATTGAATTTGAATAGATTACCAGCTTGATAGAGGAGTGAAAAGATGAATTGGCCGACAAACGTAAGCATTAAGGAAGTAGGCCCTAGAGATGGGTTACAAAATGAGAAAGTTTTTATACCGACAGAGGATAAAATTGCTTGGATCAATCATCTTTCCCAAACCGGCCTCAGCTATATTGAAATTACGTCCTTTGTCAATCCAAAATGGATTCCAGGGCTTTCCGATGCCTTTTCCGTTGCAAAAGGGATCGAGAAGGCTCCCGGTGTCACCTATGCCGCTCTTGTCCCAAACCGGCAGGGCCTTGAGCAGGCCCTCGAGGCAAATGTGGATGAGACAGCTGTATTTATGTCGGCAAGTGAAACGCACAATTTGAAAAATATCAATAAAACGATCAATGACACTTTTCCTATTTTAAGAGAAGTGATCCAAAATTCTCTGGCAGCAGGAAAAACGGTTCGGGCTTATATCTCAACCGTTTTCGGCTGTCCATATGAAGGGAAAGTTGAGACGGATAAAGTAATCCACATTGCTGACCGTTTGTTTGAGACGGGCATATCAGAGCTGTCCCTCGGTGACACGATTGGGGTTGCCAATCCAAAACAAGTGCAGTCCGTCTTGGAAATTCTCCTAAAAAGGTACCCTGCTGACAAAATAGCACTGCATTTTCACGACACTCGCGGGACGGCATTAGCCAATATTCTTGCCTCTTTGGACATGGGAATTACCACTTTTGATACCTCCATTGGCGGTCTGGGAGGCTGTCCGTATGCTCCAGGTGCATCTGGTAATGTGGCTACAGAGGATGTCCTCTATATGCTTCATCAAATGGGAATCAGTACGGGAATTAATCAGGAAGAGATCCTTTCAGCAGCCCGTTTTATCCAAGATCGGGTAGGAAGAGTTCTGCCAAGCCACAGTCTTCAGGCCTGCACATAGGATTAAAGAAGAAGGGAGTATAAAATGGACAATTCGGTTTTAGTTTCGACACTTGAAGATGGTATTGTTCTTATCACATTAAATCGGCCTCAGTCAGCAAATGCTTTTTCATTAAAAATGCTCGAAGTACTTCAGGAAACAATTGTAGCCTGCAATTTTGATCCATCTGTACGCTGCGTTGTAATTACGGGTGCCGGAGAAAAGGCTTTTTGTGCAGGCGCTGATTTAAAGGAACGTGCCGGCATGGATCCGCAAACGGTGCGGAGGACGGTTTCGTTGATTCGAAGCAATATTAATCAGCTTGAGGCATTGCCTATGCCAGTGATCGCAGCGGTAAACGGTGCTGCGTTCGGCGGAGGAACTGAGCTTGCATTGGCGTGCGATATCCGGGTAGCCTCCCAAACGGCGAAATTCGGCCTGACAGAAACTTCGTTAGGAATTATCCCCGGAGCAGGCGGTACCCAGCGTCTGCCAAGATTGATCGGCAAGGGAAGGGCAAAAGAACTTATCTATACAGCAAGAAGAATTGAGGCGGAAGAAGCCAAAAAAATCGGTTTGGTTGAATTTGTTGAACCGGCGGAAGCCGTTCTAGAAAAAGCAATTGACTTGGCAAGACAAATTGGCAGAAATGGGCCAATCGCCATCAGGCAGGCGAAATTTGCGATCGAAAAGGGATCGGAAGTTGATCTTTATTCAGGACTTGCGATTGAACAAAATGCCTATGAAATAACGATTCCGACAAAAGACCGGCTCGAAGGGCTCCAAGCCTTTAAAGAAAAGCGTACACCCGTTTATAAAGGGGAATAAGAAAGAGGAGGAACAGGGATGTCCACAGAAGTGAATTCAAAGGAACTTACATTTCAAGAGCGACTGGAACGTATTTATAAAGGGGGAGCAAAAAAATATCACGAAAAAAACAGCGAACAAGGTAAATTGTTTGTCCGTGACCGCTTGAAGCTTTTATTTGATCCCGGGTTTGAACTTGAGGATGCCTTGTTTGCCAATTGCTTGGCAGAGGATCTCCCCGCAGACGGAGTTGTGACCGCAATTGGGAAAATTCACGGTAAAACCGTTTGTGTCATGGCCAACGACTCGACCATCAAAGCTGGTTCCTGGGGATCACGGACAGTAGAAAAAATCATCCGAATCCAGGAAACAGCCGAAAAATTAAGAGTCCCACTGATTTACCTTGTGGATTCGGCAGGTGCAAGAATCACCGATCAAATTGAAATGTTTCCGGGCCGCAGGGGAGCAGGCAGGATTTTTTATAACCAAGTAAAATTATCAGGCAAAATTCCGCAAGTTTGTGTGTTATTTGGTCCTTCCGCAGCAGGTGGCGCTTATATCCCGGCATTTTGTGACATTGTTATTATGGTTGACGGCAATGCATCCATGTATCTTGGTTCACCGCGAATGGCGCAGGAAGTGACCGGAGAAAAAGTCACGTTAGAGGAAATGGGCGGGGCAAAGATGCACTGCTCTGTATCGGGATGCGGAGATGTTCTTGCCAAAAATGAGGAAGAAGCAATTGATTTGGCAAGGAATTATCTTTCCTATTTTCCCGCCAATTTTTCGGAAAAGCCGCTTGCGGCTGCAGGCCGGGCTCCAAAGTCCAGTGAGAAAAAAATAGAGGACCTTATTCCTTCTAATCAAAATGCCCCCTTTAATATGTATGACTTCATTGACCGCATCATTGACGAAGGATCTTTTTTCGAAATTAAAAAGCGATTTGCTTCTGAACTAATTACCGGACTTTCCCGCATCAACGGCAAGCCGGTGGGGATTATCGCAAACCAGCCACGTTTTAAAGGCGGCGTGCTTTTCCATGATTCTGCCGATAAAGCGGCCAAGTTTATTAACCTGTGCGATGCTTTCCATATTCCTTTGCTGTTTTTGGCAGATGTGCCCGGTTTTATGATCGGGACAAAGGTTGAGCGGGCTGGGATCATTCGCCACGGAGCGAAAATGATTTCCGCCATGGCGGAAGCTACGGTTCCGAAAATATCCGTCATTGTCCGTAAAGCCTATGGGGCAGGTTTGTACGCAATGGCCGGCCCGGCATTTGAACCGGACTGCTGCCTTGCCCTTCCATCTGCATCAATAGCTGTAATGGGACCGGAGGCTGCTGTTAACGCGGTCTACTCCAATAAAATCGCTGAATTGCCTGAAGAAGAGCGGGCTGCGTTTGTTGCTCAAAAACGGGAGGAATATAAACAAGATATCGATATATTCCGTTTGGCTTCTGAAATGATTATTGACGGAGTAGTCCAAGCAAGCTCGCTACGTGAAGAATTGGTGAAACGCTTTGAAGTGTACTCTTCAAAATACGTGGTTTTCTCTGAACGGAAACATCCGGTTTACCCAGTTTAATCATTAAAAATACCAAAAAAGGAGGCTGTTTCATTGGAAAAAGGGAAAATCATAGATTCTTTTTACAAGGCGATCGAAGATATACCGGATGGAGCAACCATCATTGTCGGCGGATTTGGATTGTGCGGGATTCCGGAAAAAGCCATTTTAGCATTAAGGGAGAAAGGAACGAAAGATCTCACCATTGTCAGCAACAATTGCGGAGTGGATGACTGGGGACTGGGGCTGCTGCTTTCAAACAAGCAAATTAAAAAAATGATTTCCTCTTATGTTGGTGAAAATAAAATTTTTGAAAAGCAGTTTTTAAGCGGAGAATTAGAGGTTGAGCTGGTTCCTCAGGGCACCTTGGCCGAGCGGATTCGTGCTGGAGGTGCCGGCATCCCTGGTTTCTATACTGCAACCGGTGTCGGCACCGCTATTGCCGAAGGAAAAGACCATAAAGTCTTTAACGGTAAAACCTTTATATTAGAACAAGCGATAACGGCTGATTTTGCGCTAGTAAAAGCTTGGAAAGCTGATACAGCAGGCAACTTGATTTATCGGAAAACAGCACGTAATTTTAACCCATTGGCAGCGATGGCCGGAAAAATAACGATAGCTGAGGTGGAAGAAATCCATGAAACAGGCATGATTGACCCTGATGCCGTTCATACGCCGGGTGTTTATGTGCAGCGACTGTTATTGGGGGACGATTACCAAAAACGAATTGAAAGGCGAACTGTGATTCAGGCCTAGGACAAAATCAGAAAGGAGGAGAAACGATTTATGGGGAATGCCCGCTCAGTTATTGTCAAACGTGCTGTTCAAGAAATACAAGACGGAATGTATGTCAATCTCGGCATTGGTATGCCAACGTTAATTGCAAACGAAATCCCAAGTGATTTCGTTGTCCAGCTGCAATCCGAAAATGGGTTATTAGGAATTGGTCCTTATCCGTTTGCCGGAAAAGAGGATCCAGACCTGATTAACGCCGGCAAGGAAACGGTAACTGCTTTGAAAGGCGCTGCGTTTTTTGACAGCGCCGAATCATTTGCGATGATTCGCGGCGGCCATATTGACCTGGCGATTCTAGGGGGAATGGAAGTATCTGAAAAAGGGGATTTAGCCAATTGGATGATTCCTGGTAAAATGGTCAAAGGCATGGGAGGCGCTATGGACTTAGTAAATGGTGCAAAGCGCGTTGTTGTAATAATGGAACATGTCAATAAAAATGGCGAATCGAAGGTGAAAAAAGAGTGCACCCTTCCTTTAACAGGAAAACAAGTTGTCCACAGATTGATTACTGATTTAGCGGTTTTTGATTTTACTCCAAAAGGTATGGTGCTTGTTGAGACACAAAAGGGAGTAACAGTCGAAACAGTAATGGAAAACACCGAAGCCACTTTTACCGTAAGCCAAGAGTTACAAGCAAATTAAGTTATTTGTAAAGTCCTTCATTTCTATATGGAGGGCTTTTTCACAGCTGCTAAATATGATAAAATGGTGGTATACTTATCTTGACAAGTTCATTTTTTCTATGGATAATACAATATAATTATGATATTGGAAATGGTATGGGACTAGTAAATCTTTGGAACGTGCAAGAGAAGGAGCCCTTGGCTGGAAGGTTCCCCGCGGAAAAAAGTTTGAACCTGCCCTTGTCAGCCGCTTATGAAAACATAAGCCGTTTTCCACGTTACGGATGAAAGAGGATGCTTGGCATCAATGAAGGTGGTACCGCGGAACGATTATTCCGTCCTTTTTAAGGATGGAATAATCGTTTTTTTATTTAGAAAAGGAAGGCACGAACATAATGAAGAAACAGCTAATTGTCGTAAAAATAGGAAGCAGTTCATTAACAACAGAATCAGGAACATTATCAGAACGAAAAATGCGTGACCATATCGAAGCAATTGCGTACCTTAAGAGTCAGGGTCATGACGTGATTCTCATTTCTTCCGGTGCGGTTGCGGCCGGCTTTGGTCCGCTTGGATATCACAAAAGGCCCAAAAAAACAGCTGGTAAACAAGCCGCTGCCGCTGTCGGTCAAGGTCTGTTAATGCAAAACTATATATTTCAATTTAAAGAATTTAATATCGTGCCGGCACAAATTTTATTAACACGTGAAGACTTTTACAGCCAAGAACGATTTCATAATCTCCATTCTGCGATGATGGAACTTCTTCAAAGAGGAGTTTTACCCATTATTAATGAAAACGATTCAGTGTCAATCGACGAGTTAACATTCGGTGACAATGATATGCTGTCTGCACTCGTAAGCGGGTTTTTACATGCCAATGCCTTGATTATTCTTACAGATGTTAACGGGCTTTACGATGGAAATCCTAAGGTCTCAAAAGATGCGAAAAAATACCATTTCATTCCGGAAATTAATGATGAGCTATTAGGCATCGCAGGGGACAGCGGATCAGCTGTCGGGACAGGGGGAATGAGATCCAAGCTTTTGGCAGCACAAAAAGCATTATCCCTTGGCGTCAGCGTATTTGTCGGCACTGGACATGGAAAAGAAAAGCTATTAGATATCTTAGAGGGTAAAGGGGATGGCACCTATATCGGTGGACCCTTTCAGACACAAATGCAAATGAAAAAGCAATGGATTGCTTTTCATTCACAAGTAAGCGGTATTATCGAAGTGGACAATGGAGCAGAAAAAGCCATTGTTCAAAAAGGAAAGAGTCTGCTTCCGGTAGGGGTTACCAACATTTCGGGAGATTTCAATGCATTAGATGTTGTGGAAGTACGCGGGCAAAACGGGCAAATCCTTGGAAAAGGGCAAACCTACTATTCCTCCGAGGATTTAAAAAAGATTAAAGGTCTGCCAGGTGATCAGGCAAAAAATTATTCAGTGAACCACAGAGCTGAAGTAATCCACCGGGATAACTGGGTAACGATGATTAGGAGTGAAAATGGATGAGTGAATTATTAGAGAAAGCCAAAAAATTAAAAAAAGCCGCCAAAACATTAGGGATGCTGACAACAGAACAAAAAAATGACGGACTAAGAAAAGTAGGCGAACATCTTCTCGCGAATTCTGAATGGATTCTTGCCGAAAATCAAAAAGATATTCAATCAGGGATGGCAAAGGGTTTATCCGAATCGTTATTAGACCGCCTGCAGCTTACGGAAAGCCGAATTGAACAAATCGTCGATGGAATCCATCAGTTAATTGATCTGGAGGATCCAATTGGAGAAACCATCGAATCTTGGGATCGTCCAAATGGACTGCATATTACAACCATCCGTGTCCCGCTGGGAGTAATCGGAATGGTTTACGAAGCGCGTCCAAATGTAACAGTGGATGCGGGAAGTCTTTGCTTAAAAGCAGGGAATGCCGTTTTGCTGAGAGGAAGCACCTCCGCTCTTAATTCAAATAAAGCGCTGGTAAAAGTGATTCAAGACGCACTGGCCCAATCATCTATCCCAGCTGATGCTATCCAGCTTTTGGAAGATACAAGCCGTGAGACAGCATCACAAATGTTTAAACTCAATCAATACCTTGATGTCTTGATTCCAAGAGGTGGAGCCGGACTCATCCAATCCGTAATTCAAAATGCTACCGTTCCCGTTTTGGAAACAGGGGTGGGGAACTGCCATGTTTTTATTGATGAAACAGCTCAAGAAAAAATGGCGATAGACATTGCCATCAATGCCAAATTGCACAGACCTTCCGTCTGTAATGCTGCCGAGACCGTTTTAGTACATGAAAACTGGCCGTTCGTTTCTGAACTGCTGCACGCACTCCATGAAAAGGGAGTAGAGCTTCGCGGAGATGATTTCCTCGCCGCAAACTATTCCTTTGTCAAAAAAGCAACAGAAGAGGATTGGTATACGGAGTTTTTAGCTCCAATCTTAGCGGTTAAGCTTGTCAGTGATGTTAAAGAAGCAGTAATCCATATTGATCAATATGGTACAAAACATTCAGAAGCAATCATTAGCGAAAACAAAGAAAACGTTGATTATTTCTTCCAGGCTGTCGATGCCGCGGTATTATATCATAATGCATCAACGAGATTTACTGATGGGGAGCAATTTGGCTACGGTGCTGAAATTGGTATTAGCACACAAAAGCTTCATGCACGTGGACCAATGGGGCTGCGGGCGATTACTACCTCGAAAGCAATTGTTGAGGGAACAGGTCAAATACGTATATAAATATAATAAGAAAAGCGCAAGCGCCTTGCTCAGCCCCGATGTCAAATGTTCTTCGGCCCTAAAAGTCCGCACTTAGACTTTTGGGGCCGAAGGTTATTTGACCCTGAGGGGCTAGGCGCTCCTCGAAAAAGCTAAAGCTTTTCCTTCGTGCGATGCTTCGCTTCCGAAGCTTATTCTTGTGAAGCTGGACAATTCTCAAAGCCCGAACTTTTATACTTTCTTTACTTATCAAAAATGCAAAAGCCCCTTCACGAAGAAGGGGTTTTTCCATTATTATTTTGAATGTTCTTTTAACCATTGGTCGATGGTTGGATAGGTTTTTCTTGCCGCAGTTCCGCCAACTGCTACGGAAACATGCCCGGTTGGCATAATTAGATAGGTTTTATCCTTACTGGATACCTTTTCCATTACAGGCTCAACCTGGTCTGGAGCAGCAATATGGTCACGCTGGGCAGCAATATTTAATATATTGGCTTTAATATCGCTTAACTTAACTTGTTTTCCGCGAATGTATAATTCGTCGTTAATCAATTTATTTTGCTGATAAAATTCACTGATCCATTGACGGAAAGCTTCACCAGCGAATGGAATGCCGTCGGCAACCCATTTTTGCATTAATTCCCAGCTCTTAACAAAATCATCGTTTTCCACTCTGTCAGCCAACGTCACGTATGGTCCAGCATAGTTTACAATCGGCTTAAGCAATTTGTTTCCTAAATCGATAAATTCACCAGGAATGATTCCTAATGTATCTACTAATTTATCTAAGTTAAAATAACGATCATCCAGCCAATTTGAAAATAATCCGGTATCGGAAAAATCAAACGGAGTGGTTAAGAAAATAATATTTCGGATTGGCAATTCCGGGTGAAGAGCAGCAAAAATAGCTGTCATCGTTCCGCCCATGCAATATCCCAGCAAACTGATTTCATCAGCTCCGGAAGTACGAAGTACTTTTTGAACAGCACGAGGGATGTAATCCAAAATATAATCATCTAATTTCATATTGCGGTCTTCATAGCCAGGAGTACCCCAGTCTAAAAGATATACATCATGCCCCTGATTAAGAAGATACTCAACGGCGCTGCTTCCAGGAGTTAAATCCAAGATATAAGGTTTATTAATAAGTGCATAAATCATTAATAATGGAACTTTATTTGTCTTTTCGACAGGTGATACATAACGGTAAAGCTTTGCTTTGTTCTTTGTCCAAATGACTTCTTTAGGGGTTTGTCCCACTTTTGGCTCAGGATGTCTTGTTAGAACATCGGATACTTTTTTAAAGCGGTTGAACTCTTTTTGAGCGGCTTCAGGCAATAGGCTTACCAATGAATCCAATTCTTTTGATGGTGACAATAATTCCATGAAAATCCTCCTCATTCATAAAGCTGATGAATTGCAAAAACTAACAGGGAGACCAAAAAGGAATCCCCGTTATCCTATATTACATATATACGCCGCCGTTAACGTTTATGCATTGGCCAGTAACATAATCAGCTTTTGCAAGGTATACAACAGCTTCAGCGATTTCTTTAGTAGAACCGAAGCGCTGAGCCGGAATTTTAGAAGTGATTGCATCAGCAACATTTTGTGGAATTTCAGCAGTCATTTCAGTTAAGATGTAACCTGGGCAGATGGCATTAACAGTGATTCCACTTTTTGCCGTTTCTAATGCAAGGGATTTAGTGAAACCGATCAAACCAGCTTTTGTAGCAGCGTAGTTCGTTTGACCAAACGCGCCAGATTGACCTACAACAGAACTGATATTGATGATGCGGCCGAATTTTTGCTCAAGCATTGGGTTGATTACTTGAGAAGTTGTGTGGAAAACGCTGTTTAAGTTTGTGTTGATTACTTCGTACCAAGAATTTGCATCCATTTTGCGGAATGTTTTGTCTCTTGTAATACCAGCGTTATTTACAAGGATATCTACTTTTCCATATTTTTCAATTGCTTGATCAAATAGGCTTTTTGCATCTTCTAAGTTAGACACGTTAGCTTTTACTGCAAAAGCAGTACCGCCAAGGTTTTCAATTTCTTCAACTACTTTATCAGCGGCTGCAGAGCTTGAATTGTAGTTAACAACAACAGAAGCGCCTTCTTTTGCTAATTCTTTAGCGATTTGAGCTCCGATACCTTTAGAGCTTCCAGTTACAACGGCAACTTTGCCAGCTAGGCTTTTAACTTCTTCATTTGCAGCAAGATTTTTTTCAACAGTAGTCATTATTACATTCTCCTCACAATTGTTATTTTATTAATTAAATAGTTTTTTATTACATAGATTAAGTATTAGAGATTCACCTTAAGCATTAGGGCCCTTTTTAGTATCTTCTGCTTTAGGAGCCGGTACTGTCACTTGGGGTGCAGCAGCTGGTGCTGGCGTTGACTCAACAGGCTGTTGGACAACCTTTAATAAGGAATCGATTTTTTTGTCAAGCTTTGCAATGCTAGATTTAAGTTTGCTAATCTCTGAAGAAGCGGAATTTACTAATAGTTCTTCTTCAATTTTTTGGTCCAAGCCATCTACTTTTTCTTCCAAGTTAATGATAAGAGAAGCTACGTTTGAAACTTCACTTCTTGTTGGAATATTTACTTGTTTCAAATAGTTATCTGAGGTTGTTTGAACAAATTTTTGATACTGCAGATAAGCATTTTGAACTTGTCCCATCCACTCTGAAAAAGCTTCTTTTTGCATTGTTTCATGTAAGACTTCATTCAATTTAGACTCTGTTTTTTCATACATGCTTTTCCAGATCGCAAATGGATCTAAGAATGTTTGTTGTGTCAACTTTTCCCAACTCCTTGTACTTCCAATTTGAATTTTAACAATTCTCACATAACTCAGAATAATATATTTTGACATTATTTCAACTTAAAAAAAACGCGATATTTCACACAATTCTGCCAATTGGCGACATAATTTTGGGGGAAATATGTCGAATCCGACCCGATTACTATTAAATTTCCCTTATTTTGTCTACAAATTTCCGAAAATTTGTCTGTAAAATTTCTACTATTTGTCTATAGAAGAAAATATTTGTATCATTGACAAACAATTCATATAGGTGTAAATTACACATATAGACATTTTCACAAAGCCTAAAATCTATTAGTGAATACTATTCTTTTTTAAACTTTTAGCAAATTATGGTACCGAAAGTCGAAAAAATCTCTCAGAATTCAGCCAAAATATAGTAATAAAACTTATATTTTTATTCATATGAAAATATAAGTTTTTTTATAAAAAGGTCATCTATCGGCCTTTATTTCAATAAAAATTTTTGGAGGGTTTTAACATGGCGCCAGTAAAAAAAGATGAAAAATCTCTAAATGTTATCGATGTTTTTTGGGATGGTTGGTTTAACAGCTTCAAAACATTCCATTCACTGCAGGATGGTGTAGAACAAAAGTCATTGCAGGCTTTCGAAAGCCAAAAAGAATGGATTCAATCCACCCGTGAACAGCTTAATCAATTAGAAGAAGAATCTAAAAAACTAACAACTGAATGGAAAGAAAATTTACAAGAGGTTTTGAAAAAAGCGCAAACTGATTTTGGTGCACCAAACCTTACTGATTGGACAGAAAAGTTCGTGGAAGTTGGTTATAAAGCAGAAGCTTTGGCGTTCAGCCCAAGTAAAGCAACGATTGATCTGCTTTCAAAATCACATGCACAATTGGAATTAGCCTTGAGAAAAGCCATTGATCAACAGCAAAAAAATCGTGCAGAGGTTCTCAATGCAATTGGGGGATATGTTGATCAGTTAAAACAAACTCAAAATGGCGTATTAAAAAGTTTTGAATTATATAACCCATTAATCGCCAAGTAATCTGGAGATGTTAAAACCTTATGCATGAACTTACTTATGAGGAAATAAAAGTTGGGGATCAAGCAAGCTTCTCCAAAACCATATCCGAATCGGATATTTATCAATTTGCAGGAATTACCGGTGATTTTAATCCGCTCCATGTCGATAAAGAATATGCGAAACAAACCCTTTTTAAAGAGCGAATAGCTCATGGTATTTTAACCGCAGGCTTTATTTCTTCTGTGATCGGAATGAAGTTGCCAGGAATCAATACCATCTATCTGTCTCAGAATTTGAAATTTATTGCTCCCGTTCATATCGGGGATACTGTAACAGCTACAGTAACCGTCCTGGAAAAGATTGATAAGAAAAAGATTATCCTTTTGCAAACAACTGTTGTGAATCAGCGCGGCGAGACCATCATTGATGGAGATGCTGCGGTAATGAAAAAAAGTTAACTTTATATATGCGGAAAAGACCTTCCTGAATGATCGGGAAAGTCTTTTTTGTATGGAAAAGGGCGGTGCTTCACAAAAGTGATTCTTCTTAAAATTCAACTTATTTATTTATTTTAACCTTTTATTTTAAAGATAAGTGGAGTAAATTAAAATGGAAGAGGTAATTTTTCCCGAGCAAGGAAAGAAGAACAGATAGACATAAGGGGGACAAATAATGAAAGATATCCAAATTAAAACCACCCTAAATCCAAATAAAAAACCGAAACCAGATGCGGATAAACTAGGATTTGGGAAGCACTTTACGGATCATATGTTTATGATGAACTACGATGAAGGACAGGGCTGGCATGATGCCCGTATTATTCCTTATCAACCCGTTACTTTGGATCC
This sequence comes from uncultured Bacillus sp., assembly GCA_964484065.1. GTDB lineage: Bacteria > Bacillota > Bacilli > Bacillales > Cytobacillaceae > JAEVLT01. The sequence continues at coordinate 62,221 of CAZAEW010000008.1, read as the reverse complement.
TTCCTGCATGGTCTTTCATTATGGCCAAACCGTATTCGAAGGGTTAAAAGCATACTTTACAAAGGATGAACAAGTACTATTATTTCGGCCCGACCGGAATTTTAAACGCTTAAACCAATCCAATGACCGTTTATGTATTCCCCACATTGATGAGGAATTCGCAATAGAAGCATTAAAACAGCTGCTTACAGTGGATCGTGATTGGATACCTAAGGCAGAGGGAACTTCACTTTACATTCGCCCTTTTATCATCTCAACTGAACCATATTTGGGTGTGGCTCCTTCAAGCCATTATCTGTTTATGATCATCTTGTCTCCTGTTGGGTCGTATTACAAAGAAGGGATTAATCCTGTTAAAATTTCAGTTGAGCAGCATTATGTCCGCGCTGTTGCCGGAGGTACCGGCACCGCAAAAACAGGAGGGAATTATGCAAGCAGCTTAAAAGCCCAGGAGGAATCCAGCAAAATAGGGTATTCTCAGGTCTTATGGCTTGATGGCAAAGAAAATAGGTACATAGAAGAAGTAGGAAGTATGAATATTTTCTTTAAAATCAACGGAGAAGTCATCACTCCTGCATTAAATGGAAGTATACTGGAGGGCGTAACAAGAGATTCCATCATCCAGCTCTTAAAACACTGGGACGTTCCAGTTGTTGAGAGAAAAATTTCCATCGATGACATCGTTCAAGCCCATAAAGAAGGGGTACTAGAAGAAGCCTTCGGAACAGGAACAGCAGCTGTCATTTCACCAATTGGAGAATTCTTCTGGAAAAATGAAAAGATGGTTGTGAATAACGGTGAAATCGGCAAATTAACAAAGGAATTATACGATACATTAACTGGAATTCAAAACGGTACAAAGCCAGATCCTTTTGGCTGGGTTGTTAAATTATAAATGGATACATTAAAAGCGTTTATCTTATGGTAAACGCTTTTTTTACTTTTTATTTTCATGAAATAATTTTTAGAATATAAAGAGGCAGTGGATTTGAATAAATAAAAGGAATAATCTTATTATAGTTACATTTTAACGAGAAAAGTGAATGGGGGAGTGGAAAATGACAAACCAGCGAAAGGACCATGGAGAAGAAATCATTCATAAAAGGGAGGCTGTCATTCCTGTCATCAATCCTGCAGACGGGGAAGTAATCGATTCCGTTCCAAACGGCGGAAAAGAAGAAGCAAAAAAGGCAGTGGATGCCGCTTATGATGCATTTCCTCTTTGGTCCAAATTAACAGCCTCGCAGCGAAGCGAATTTTTAATGAAATGGCATAAATTGATTGAAGAAAGCAAAACAGAAATAGCGGAAATTATGACCCGTGAACAAGGTAAACCTTTGTCAGAGGCTGTTGGAGAGGTAGAATATGCAAATAGCTTTGTTTTATGGTTCGCTGAAGAAGGCAAGAGAATTTACGGGGAAACCATTCCAGCATCCCATGAAAACAAACGGATTATGGTTTTAAAGCAGCCTGTTGGGGTTGTCGCAGCGATTACTCCATGGAATTTTCCGGCAGCCATGATAACACGAAAAGTTGCCCCAGCTTTGGCAGCCGGCTGTACAGTGGTTGTCAAACCCGCTGAACAAACACCATTAACCGCACTGAAGCTGTTGGAATTGGCCGAAAGCGCCGGTATTCCCAAAGGCGTTCTCAATGTGATTACAGGCGATGCCCAAGAGATTGGAGAAACGTGGCTTCAAGATCAGAGGGTAAGAAAAATAACCTTTACAGGGTCAACTGAAGTAGGAAAATTGTTAATGCGTGGTGCAGCAGATACTGTAAAAAAAATCTCACTTGAGCTGGGAGGCCATGCTCCTCTCATTGTTTTTGAAGATGCAGATTTAGATAAAGCTGTCGCAGGAGCAATCGCCTCAAAATTCAGGAATGCCGGACAAACATGCGTTTGTGCAAACCGCATCTATGTCCAAGAATCCATATCCGAATTATTTATAAAAAAATTTACAGCAGCGGTGAAAAAATTAAAAATCGGAAATGGTCTCGAAGAAGGAACGCAAATTGGCCCACTGATCGACCATCATGCACTGAAAAAAATCGAGGCGCATCTTGCTGATGCAGTTGAGAAGGGCGGAACCATTGCAGCCGGAGGCAATCGAGTTCTCCTTAATGGAGGATACTTCTTTGAACCAACAGTCTTGATTCATGCAACAGAAGATATGCTTTGCATGAATCAAGAAACGTTTGGTCCCCTAGCGCCGATCGCTTTGTTCAAAACACCGGAAGAAGCTATCAAAAGAGCCAATAATACTGTTTACGGCTTGGCGGCTTATGTATTTACAGAAAACATAAGCAAAGCTATTTATACCTGTGAGCAACTGGAGTATGGAATCGTTGGTTTAAATGATGGAGTTCCGTCCATTGCTCAAGCTCCGTTTGGCGGATACAAGCAGAGTGGTCTTGGCAGAGAAGGCGGACACCAAGGGATTGAGGAATTTCTTGAGACCAAGTACATCTCGATATCATTATCGTAATATCATTTTTTGAAACTTTCTTTGTTATTTATCAAAAAGAAAACGATTTCGTCTAATGTATAAAACAAATAGAAATTCACATACTAGATAGATGAATAACAAAGGAGCGAAAAAAATGCCGATCGAAACAGGAACGATCTATCAGATTTCACAAAATGTAAAAGGTTTTTTTAATTCAGCAGAGGCATTAACCGTTATCCGCGATAACGGTGTCACGATTCAATTTACGCTTGGGGAAGGAAAAGGTCATGGCTCTATGCCGATTCAGCATTTGCATTATTTGTTAAAGAGGTCTGAATTAACTCAAATTCCGCGCAAAAGAAGTCTGCTTTCCGCGGAGACAGAGGAACAAACGGGTTAAACAAAAAAACGGGCACCCATTCGAATTACCCTGAATGGTGCTCGTTTTTTTGTTTAAGCAGATGAGTTAATCTTCATTTTTTACTTCGTAAATTAATTTGGAAATAACATATGGGAGACCAATATAGTCAACAAATTCATTCTGATCTTCTTTCTGGTCCTCATGAAAATGATCTTCCATGCAACTCATTTCTCCTTTAAACCTGGAATCTTATATAGGAAAATGATTATCTTGTGCTTATTTTTGGGAAACTTCAACTGAATGATTCAAAGCACTTGAAACAGCAGCCGTTAAGCTTTGTTGCCCAACTGCATCAAGGCCTTCTTCCCAAAGCATCATTCCTCCAAAGCCATGATCAAGGGCAAGCTTTGTTTTCCTTTGTATGGTTGTTTCACCATTATAATAATAGGTTTTTCCGTTCATATTGACCATATCTTTATCCGCATTAGCAGGATTGTTTTTAATAATTTCAGCATAAGACACTTGTTTGTCATTTGCATTTTCCGGCTGTGCATAACAAGGAACGCCTAATATCAGTTTTTCTAACGGCAGATTATTGGCCTTAAATAAGTCCGTCCAATAGTTTACAATTTTTTCAGCAAACGGATAGGGGGAAAGATTCGCAGCATTAAATTTGCCGTCCCATTGGCCGTCATATGCCATGATATTCACATGGTCAACATATTGAAACATTGCTGGTTCATATACAACATAGTTTGCTTCGGTAAGTGTGTCGGCATTTATTTTAGCTTGTACAGCCACTGACAGTTCCTTTTTGTTATCGTGAAGTTTTTCGCTTAATTCTTTTGTAAAAGCAGTCAAGTTCTGAGCATCCGCCTGCGTTCGAGGATGTTCGAAATCGATATCAATTCCATCCAGGTTTTCTTGGCCGGCAATATTGACCAGTTCTGTAACAAGCTTTGATCTGGATATCGGGTCGGTTATAGCCGGCTTGAAATAATTATACGATTCTCCTCCTTGGATATTGTACCAGCCTCCGACAGCGAGCATGACCTTTGTTCCTTGTTGATGAGCCTTTTGAACCACTGCTCTTAAGTGATCCCAAGACATCTGACCATTAAGGAGCAGACCGCCATCTTTTGTCGGATGGGCAAAGGAGTAGTTTACATATGTCAGTTTTGAATAATCAACAATATCCGGATTTCGAAAATCCTGAACATAACCAATAACCACTTTTGGCTGTGTGCTTTTTATTTCAGGCATCGCCTTAAGGATCGGATTGTTTTCCGACTTTTTCGCTTTTCCGTTTTTTTTAATATGGGACAGAGAAGATTTTTCATTGAGATTATGATTGTTGGCAGGAAAGACTACTCCTGAAAAATAGCCGGCAATAAAGGTTATTACCAGTGTCAAAGCAAGGAGAAAATATCGTTTCTTCATCCGCTCACATCCCTCCTAAACTTATTTCATATCAAATTGTATCAAAAAAGAGGGAAAGGAGGGGCTGGTAATATCCACCTAACAGTGCTTTCTTGCCAAATAGATAGAAAAGAAGAGGGAGTTTCCTTTTTCCCTCTTCTTTTCTATCAAATTTTTAAATTTTCAAGAATTTTTTATTTAAGATATTGAGACGGTTGATTGCGTCCATGTATGCGTTAGCGCTTGCGACAATAATATCAACATTAATTGCTCTGCCTTTAACCAGCGAGTCTTTATTTCTAACTTTAACGAATACCTCACCAAGAGAATCTTTCCCTTTTGAGATTGAATTAATCTTGTAATCAATTAATTCAACATCGATATTAAGCGCAAAATCAATGCCTTTATAGATCGCATCGATCGGACCATTTCCTTCGCCGACACCCTCAATGACAGCATGATCAGTTCCAATAATATGAACAAACGCGCGGTATTGATTATTCCCAAGGATTTGCAGATTCAAGTCTTTAAATTCGTAGCTGGACTGTTTATCTTTTACCGGCTGAGTTTCTAAAAGGGCAATGATATCCTCATCAAAAATTTCTTTTTTCCGGTCTGTCAACTCTTTATAGTTTTTAAAGATCTCTTTCAGCTGCTCCTCATTCACAAAATATCCAAGCTCTTCATAGCGTTTCTTAAGAGCATTTCTTCCGGATAGCTTACCTAAAACCAATTTTGTTTCCGTAAAGCCAACGCTCTCTGGCCGTAAAATTTCATAAGTCGATTTATCCTTGATGACTCCATCCTGATGAATCCCGGAGGAATGGGCAAAAGCGTTTCCGCCGATCACGGCTTTATTTGGAGGGATGGCAATTCCGGTCAGCCGGCTGATAAGCTTGCTTGTCTTGGCGATTTCCGTTAATTTAATCCCAGTCTCTGTTTTGAAATAGTCTTTTCGGGTTTCCAGCAGAGCCGCGACCTCTTCAAGGGCCACGTTGCCGGCCCGTTCACCAATGCCGTTAATACAGCCTTCAACCTGCAGGGCACCTGCTTGAATTGCCGCAATGCTGTTGCTTAAAGCCATTCCCAGGTCGTCATGACAGTGACAGCTTAGGCGGGCTTTTTCTATTCCTTTTGTATTCTCCATGACATACTTAAATAATTTTGAATATTCCTCTGGAGTTGTATATCCTACTGTGTCCGGAAAGTTTAAAACCGTTGCTCCTGCTTCGATTACTTTTTCAGCCATGTGGCTTAAAAATTCTAACTCGGTACGGGTGGCATCCTCACAGGAAAATTCAATATGCTTAAAATATTGGGAAGCATACGCAACACTTTCCACAGCTCTTTTGACAACTTGTTCTTTTGTCATTCCTAGTTTGCGTTCACGGTGAATAGGGGAGGTAGCAATAAAAATATGGATTCCGGTATTTTCAATATCCCCGATGGCTTGGATAACAGCATCGATATCCGCTTTATTCGCGCGCGCAAGGCTGACAACGGTTGGTTTCGAAACAGCTTTTGCAACTGCTCTTACAGCTTGAGCATCTCCGGGTGAGGCTGCTGCAAATCCGGCTTCAATGACATCGATTCCTAAATTCTCTAAACGAACGGCAATTTCAACTTTTTCTTCCTGATTAAGGTTTACACCGGGTGTTTGTTCACCATCTCTTAATGTCGTATCAAAAAAATAAACTCTCTTTTCCATCGAATAAAACCTCCTTTATAAAATAAAAATACCCTTACTTAACCAGAGGGGCGAATGAATCGCGGTACCACCCTCATTTGCTGCTTCCTCACGAAAACAGCCTCGGCAAGTAAAGGCATTTACTTTAGCAAAATTAACGGCTTGCAGCCCGTTCTTCCTACTTACGGTTCAGAAGAATATCTCCAAGGCGAGACAGATTCCTTTTTCTGCCTGTTTGCACCAAACACAGGCTCTCTAAAAAGAAAAATAGAATCAAACTCCTTTTCATAGATAATTTCAAATATTCCGATTTCATTTATCCATTATACTACTACAAGTAATATTTATATTCAACCCATTTTTTGTTGAAGAAAAACAAAAAAACCTTCCCGAAATAGGGAAGGTGAACTTTTTAATTTGGAATGACAACCCATGCATTTGGCAGATAACGCATGCCGACTGCTGTGCTGGTTGCAGGCTTTAATTGAAGTTCGCCATCTTTAATCATTGTCGTTGAACCGCCGCCATCCATGGCAATCGCATTTTTTACATTATATTTTTCGAATAAGTGTGCCATATCAGACATGGATGCTCCGCGATGGGTTTTATTCCAATAAAAGCGGCCATCCGTAATGATCATGATGATACTTCCATCTTTTTCTTGACCAATTGCCGTTCTTGGCGCCCAGCCCCATGCACCATCAATAGCAGGGGTGACGTGATTTTTCCCATTCACAATAAGCTGAGGACCAAAGCTGATTGCATCTGTCACGCCAAGTTTTAATAACTGGTTTGTGGAGTAGGTACCGGTAATAAATTCTCCATTTTTTAAGAAAGCACCGACAAGTGAAGCAGTATCCCTATTGCCTGGTACATTTAACACTCTCCCATTTCCAATAACGATTCCAGTCATTTGCCCTCCGGAGCCCCGGCCGCTTGGATCATAGAATCCGCCGGCATTAATCCCGGCCACTCCATTATTTTCTTTAATTAAATCAGAAAGAGCCTGTCCTTTTGCAGCAAATTTAGTCGCTACGACATGAATAGTGGTTGGATCAGGAATGATCATGATCTTTGCGGTATAATTTGCCGTTTCAACTGTATCAACTTTAATCGAATCACTATAATTGGAAAGTTCGGAGGCTTTTACATGGGACTGACCAGATACTTTATCAATCGTTGATTGTTCAGACCCTGCCGAAGGATTATTCCTGGCAGCATACAATTTATCAATTTCTGACTTTGGAAGTAAAAGCTCCATTAATTTTTCATATTCAGGATGATATGTCGAGAATACCGTTCCCAGAAGCATTCTCCTCATCTGCAATCCCTGGTCTGTTCCATATAAAAAACTGCCTCCGCCTATAGCTAAGAGCAGAATGATGATTCCAAATATCCTAAAAAAACGTTTGGACTTTCGTTTTGGTTTGCGGCCTGAACGCGGCTCAAAAGAAGTCTCATTTGGTAAATAATCCATGTTAAATCTCCTTTGGAGTTTTTTAAAACAAATTCATCATACAGGCAGGCTATTCATCTGACAAGCTATTTAATTAATTGTTAATAATATTTTAATCTAGTATATAATGGCTTTTTTATAACCGGGGTTGAAAAATTATGAAATTTCATATAATAATATTTTTATTAAATAAGTAATGGTAAACTAGGAGAGAGAAAAAACGTAATAAAGAGAGGCATAAAAATGATTAAAGCAATTTTTTTTGATTTAGATGACACACTCCTTTGGGATCAAAAAAGCATTAAAGAAGCATTTGTTGCGACATGTAAAGCTGCAGAGGAACGATATGGAATTGATCCCGATAAATTTGAAGAAGCTGTCCGGGAAGCAGCAAGGAAGTTGTACTCTTCCTACGAAACATACGAATTCACAAAAATGATCGGGATTAACCCGTTTGAAGGTTTATGGGGGAACTTTTTAGATAACCACGAAAATTTTAGAAAAATGAGCAGCATTGTTCCGGGATATCGCAAAGATGCCTGGACGGCAGGATTAAAAGCAATGGGTATTGAAGATCCTGATTTTGGATACGAGTTAGGGGAACGTTTTCCGGAGGAGCGCCGTAAAACGCCGTTTGTCTACGATGAAACGTTTGAAACATTGGAAGCATTAAAAGGAAAGTACAAGCTTTTGCTCTTAACGAACGGGTCTCCTGATCTTCAGAATACAAAGCTTACCATCACACCGGAGATTTCTCCTTATTTTGATCAGATTGTCATTTCTGGAGATTTTGGAAGAGGCAAACCGGATCCGTCTATTTTTGAACATGCCTTGTCATTAATGTCATTTAAAAAAGAAGAAGTAATCATGGTTGGGGATAATTTAATGACCGATATTCTTGGGGCCAACCGGGCCGGAATAAAGTCCGTCTGGGTAAACCGTCATAATAAAGAACGTAATGAAGTCATTCCAACTTTTGAAATTACTCATTTAGGAGAGCTTTTTGACATTTTAAAGAAACTAAATGCTGAAGGATAAAAGTAATCACTCGTTTTTCTAACGCAGGAGCTTGTATGAGAAGCTGAATAATGTGTCCATGCAGATGACATAATATCATTAAAGGAGTGATGATATTATGAACAACGAAAACAATTATGTAGCAGCCGAACTTTCACCTTCACTAGTTAATCGCATTAAATCATTTGAAGAAACATTAAGCGAAGAATCGAACAAAAAAGTAGTGGTCATTGCTTACGAAAAAGATGATGATCAATTAAATAGCTGAAAAATAAAGAAATAGGAATTGAATCCTATTTCTTTTTTCTGGAAACATCCAAATGAATGATAGTATGAGGGAGGTTTCAAAGTGCGCAGATTGATAATAGCGGGAACAGAAAGCGGCGCGGGAAAAACAACCATGACCATTGGATTGATGGCTGCATTAAAGAAAAAAGGTTTCACGGTACAGGGATTTAAATGCGGGCCTGATTATATTGATCCATCTTATCATACGGCTGTTACCGGACGGATATCAAGGAACCTGGACAGCTGGATGTTGACCCGCGAAATGATAAAGGAGATTGTTAACCGGGCAAGCAAAGGTGCTGATATTTCTATAATTGAAGGTGTTATGGGATTCTATGACGGAGAGAATCCCAAAAATAATACGGGTTCCACCGCAGAAATCAGCATCATTACTCAAAGTCCGGTTATTCTGATTGTAAACTGTTATGGCATGGCACGAAGCGCAGCAGCAGTTGTAAAAGGATTTCAAGTTTTCTCAAAAGAGGCTAATATTGCTGGGGTGATCGCCAACAATGTTGGCGGTGAGGGACATTTTAAAATTGTAAAAACAGCAATCGAACAAGAGTGCGGAATTCCTGTCCTCGGTTATTTACGAACAGGGAAAGAAATTACCCTTCCCGAACGCCATTTAGGATTGATTCCTTCCGTTGAAAGAGGAGATTTAGATGGTTATTTCGACCAACTGGGAGATACTATTCTTGAAACCATCGATATCGATTTACTAATTACGTTATCTGAAGCTCCGCCGCTTGAAATAAACGCACCTAAATTCAGGGAAAAAAGACAGGAAAGGGTCCGGATTGCCCTTGCAAAAGATGCTGCTTTTAATTTTTATTATCAAGAAAATCTTGATTTACTAGAGTCATATGGAGCAAAACTGGTTGAGTTCTCTCCTTTGAATGGGGAAACTCTGCCTGAAAATGTGGACGGACTATATATCGGCGGAGGATTCCCGGAGGAATTTGCCAAGGAGCTGTCACAGCAATATGATGTTAAACGTTCCATCCATAAGGCTATTGAAAATGGACTGCCTACCTTTGCAGAATGCGGAGGTTTTATGTTTTTAACCGAAATGCTTGAAACAACTGATCACAAACAGTATGAAATGACAGGCAATATCCCCGGATCTGTAAAAATGCAAACTAGCCTTGCAGCTCTGGGATATCGGGAAATAAAAGGGAAAGCCGGCAATTTTTTATTAGATGACACAATGTCAGCAAGAGGCCATGAATTTCATTATTCCACCTATCATCCAACCCAAAAGATACAGCAGGCATACGAGGTTAAAGGAATGAACGCAGGCCAACAGGAAGGATATCGGAAGGGTAACCTGGTTGCGGGATATACCCATTTTCATTTTGGGTCTTGTCCACAGATTGCGGAAAATTGGATTGAGAAATGTCTAGAATATAAAGCAAGATTTAGATAATACTAGGCTTGACAGTATAGAAAAGAGGATCATTGGTATGAAATGCGGCATGGGGAGTTGTAACGGAACATTTGGAGAACTTATTCAAGGGGTGTTAAATCAGAGACCATTCTTGATTACCCTGCCAACCCCTAATTTGAGAAGTGAAGCAATATTTACTCCTGATGACTCAACAAACGAGATTACTGCACTCGTGCCTGAAAATAGAAAAGCAGTGCAAGCTTGTCAAAAGCTTTCAGAACGATTGGGATTAAGATCAGGAGGAGTTTTGGACATTCGTTCAAATATTCCCAAGGGGAAGGGGCTGGCAAGCAGTTCTGCAGATATTACCGCTGCTCTAAGAGCCATGGCTGACTGTTATTCTATCAGTCTGACTAACAGCATCATTTCGGAAATTGCCGCAGAAATTGAACCGACTGATGGGGTTATGTATAATGATGCGGTTGTGGCTTATGACTACATAAAAGGGGAATTAATCGAAGAGTTTGGTTTCTTACCTCCGTTTTGTATTATCGGTATCGATTGCGGAGGAACAGTCGACACAGTTCTATTTAACCAGTTGGAAAAGACATATGATCACGAGGAACAAAATAAACTACTTGAGGCCTATCAATTGGTAAAACGAGGGATCACAGAACAAAATTTAACGGATATTTGTAAAGGAGCAACCATTAGTTCCCGAATTAATCAGCAGATTTTGCCAAAACCGCATTATGAAGAGTTTGAAGAAATAGCTGAGTCCTATGGAGGAGGCGTTGTTTCCGCTCACAGCGGTACGGTAATAGGAATCTTGATAGAAGATAATGATCTAGTTGTAAACAAATTGATTTCAGAAATAAAATTACTCTTAGAAAAACCAATAGAAGAATGTATAATACTAAAAAAACAGACTTACTTTCCCATGTAAGTCTGTTTTTTTTATTTATTTAATTAATTTTACAGCTCATCAGTTGGTGCAATTCCTTGAAATTGCCCATCCATAAATGCCGCCATCTCAAGTGTACCATCCGAATTGATAAAAGGTATACCAATCATAATGACATTAAATTTATTTATCTTTACGACTTGAATATCACTTACACCATTAAATGTGTAACCTTTTTGCATCAATCCAGATTTAACTGATTTAAACTCATCACTTTTTAATAGGTCTGAAACCATTTTATTTTTTTCAGCCCCGACAATAAAAGTTACATCATGGCATCCGCAATCTTCGGATGCTGCTTTTACAGGAACACCTGGGGAAACAAACATTAATAAAACAACGATTGCTGCACAAAATGATGTCAAAATCTTCTTCATCTTTTTCCTCCTATAATATTTATGTATTTAACTGTGTACAATTTAATTATAGCGGCATTTTACAACATTTTGATTACAAATATTAAATTTTGTTAAAAAGTTCACAGACAAACCAGGATTTCCTTTATAATAATTCGGGAAGAAATGTTCTTAAATACTACTGATTGACAATCCCGTGCGACTTTTGTCGTATTTTACGAGATTTAATCGAAAAGTTTGCGTTTTAGATGTATAATAAGAACTTGTAAATTTCTTTTTTTCTCAAAAGGAGGATCTAAGTTTAATGGAATGGACTTTAACGATGTTGTTTGTGGTTTCTGCTCTACTGCTAATCACATCACTTGTAAAAACCTACCAAGCGTCAAAAGCAGAGCATAAAAGAATTGATATGGCTCATATTGCACTTATGAAAGACATCAATGATTTGCAAGAATCAGTTCGAAATATTGAGCTCGACATTGAAGTCCTCGTTAAAGAAGCCGGCATACAACTTTCCTCAGAAGAAATGCTCTTCTTGCGTGAGATTCTAGACTTGTATAAACGGAATTACTCAATTGAGAGCATTGCGGCAAAAAAACAAGTTCCGGAAAGTGAAATCGAACGACTTCTGGCTCCTTTTCAAGCATCAAAGGATGAAAGGGGAAAAGTAGCAAATGCGAATTAACTTGCTAACCAGCTTTGCAGCTGGAATTTTCATCACGACGAGTATTTGCGGTGCTGTTTACTTTTCTACCCAGAGTGAAGCTGCAAAGCCAACAGGCGAAAAGGCGGACAAGAATGTTACAGTATCCTTAAAAGAAATGAAAAGCAAGCTTACTGCTGAAGGCTATGTTGTTCAAACAAAAGCAGAATATGATAAGAATATTAAAAAAGCAAACTCATCTGCCAAAAAAGGAAAGAAGGATACTTCCTCTAAAGATAGTACTGCTAAAAAACAGGTTAATCATACGGTGATTACTGTGTCAGATGGTATGACCAGTATTGATGTTGGCAGAATGCTTGTATCTGCTAAAATCATCACCAATGATCCATTTGCTTTCTCAAAAGATATTGAAGCAAGAGGATTACAGAATGATTTGCGTCCAGGATCATATGAAGTTGACAGCGGCATGTCATACGATCAAATAATCTCAACGATTTTCAAAAAGTGATGATGGGTTATTAAAAAAATTTTTGGATTTAATGGGCAGTCTCTATAACAGTAGAGCTGCCCTTTTTATTTCCATAAGCATATAATGGATAAATTATATTTAACAGAAGCAGCCAAAATTAATAATTGCAATTATTTATGTTATTCTATTAATGGAAATAGGCCCCTAGGTATAAGTCTTTATTCTTAAAAAAATTTAAATACTAATTAGGAAAGGTTAGAGGTGTGATATTCATGAAAGTAGATGTTGCAATTATAGGAGGAGGAATAAGCGGACTTTCTTCAGCAATTTATACAGGACAAGCCGGCTTAAAGACAATTGTTTTTGATAGTGGTGATTCTCAAATCAAAAAAGTTTCTACCTTACACAATTACTTAGGTACACCTAAAATCTCAGGTGAAAAACTGATTCAAACATTTCGTGATCAGCTCCAGGAATATGCAGAAGTGAAGGATGCTGAAGTGACCTCGCTCAAAAAAGAAGGCGAAGGATTTGTCCTGCAGGCTAAAGGAGAAACATACGAAGCCAGGCAAGTGATTATAGCAACGAATCTCCAAACAGATTTATTAAAAGAATTGGGCTTTGAAATTGGTGTTAATGAAAATATCAAAAGCGGAAAGATCAAGAAAGTAATCGGGGTAAATTGGGAAGGAACAACCTCCATTCCTAATCTTTACGTAGCAGGATTATTATCGGGGATACCAAGCCAAGCAATAATTGCGGCTGGTCAAGGCGCAGCTGTTGGCGTACGAGTAGCACAAGATGCCACTGGCGACAAATATATGTGGCATGATATCTAAAGCCAGAAAGCCCCCCTTTTTATCGGTAAAAAGGAGGGCTTTCTATATAAATCAAGAATCACAAAAACAACGGTCCATTGAACCGTTGTTTTTTGTTTGTCAAAAAACTAGTGGACTCGAATTTGTTCATAAATATCTTCATCGTGGTGAACCCGGGTATGCTTTGATTCCATACGTATAAATTCTTCAATAGCATCATCTTCTGAACTTAGCAGGCCAAACCACCATTTTTTGAATTCATAAAATACATCGAACATCACGGATTCCTCCCTGAATGTAATAATTGCATTGCTTATACTTTTATTATATATGGAATTAATTCATAATAAAGGGCTTACAAAATAGGCGAAATAGGAAAATTATACTGAAAAATGTGTGCATCACTGAAGATAAATTGACTTTTATTGGAGGACAGTTATTTCCTCATTTTTTACATTAGTGGGGGAAAAGGCAGCAGTTAGAACCATAGCTACAGAAGATTATCTATATGACTGGAGGTTATAGACAGATATTGTAATGTAAGTAGACCAACAAGTAGGAGGGGGTGCCGAATTGCATCCTCTTTTTCTATATGTGAAGAATTATGTATTCAATTCCTTGTTCATCACGTAAAATGGAATTTAAAGGAAGAGTTATCCATAGGCGGTGATTTTTTGAATAGTAAGACCTATATGAATTGGGAATTTGAAACAATTGCTAAGCATACGCTCGATATCCTTTTGATTGTCGATCAAAATCAAATCGTCAAGTTTGTGACGCCTTCCTTCGAAGCAATATTAGGTTATCATCCGGATGAACTCTTAGGAAAAAATGCTTTTGACCCTCTTCTACCTGAAGATCGCGATAGATTAATGGCATCACATAAAGAGGCAATCATGACAGGGCAACCAAAGGTTGACGAATATCGAGTGTTCCATAAAAATGGAGAAATAAAATATTTTGAATCGCGTGTGATGCCCGTTCAAAATCATCCCGACAAGCTTGTCGTTGTTTCGATTAGGGATGTTACATTAAGGAAAAGTATGGAATCAGAGCTTGAGCGCAGAAAGAACCGTTATCAAGAACTGCAAAATTGTTTGAAAAGCTACTCTCAGGACCTATCAGGAGTCATGAAGATGTCGGAGCTTAAAAGCAGGCTGAAAAACGAGCTTAATGCAGTCCTCCCGGATTCTGAGCCTCAGGTGGTTATTTATAATCGAGAGTTGCAATCATTGGAAGGGGAGTATCGTTTAAATCTATCGTTAGATCCGACGAATTTAACTGCCGGTAAACTCAAGTACGACAACAAACAGATTTATATTTTAATAGGTGACCGAAAGGAATTGGCCTATATTCTGACAATAAAATCCTCTGCTGTCAAAGAATCAATGGAATCCATTTGGCTGGAGACATTAGTTCATTACACCGTTATGGTTTTTGAAAGCTTAAATGTGATTGAGAGTCTCATGAATCAATTGGAAACAGCCCTTCAAAAAAGTGATAAACCGCAGTGGATATTAAGATTATTGTTTAACTTATCGGAAAAACAAAGAATGGAATTATCAAGTGATTTACACGACACCGTCCTGCAGGATCAAATGGCTTTATATCGAAACTTGGAATCCATTTTAAAGGAGTATCGTTTTGATAGCGAAGTGGACCGGCAGCTTAAGGCGATTGTGCAAGGGCTGTTGGACACGATTCATCAAATCAGAATAACCTGCAATGAACTGCGTCCACCGCTATTGAGGGAAGCGGGACTTATTAGTGCTTTAGAAAATTTATTTGATTATACGCAAGTATCTTCTACCTTTAAAATCATTTTTACTGTCGAGAATACGGAAAGTCTTGTATTAAATGAAGAGGAAACCATCGGCATATACCGTATTGTTCAAGAGCTGCTCAACAACGCTGCTAAACATTCCCAAGCTAGTAGTCTACATTTTCATCTTATTCGTGAAGGTGCAACCATTCATCTTAATTATGTTGATGACGGCGTTGGCTTTGAGGATGAAAAAATGACTCCTTCCTTCAAAAGCATGGGGCTCACTGGTATGAGAGAAAGGACTCAGAGTCTTAATGGCACCATTGAATTTGCCTCACAGCCTGGAAATGGCCTGAGTGTAAAGATTCAGATACCGCTTAGTGTTTAATGGGAATCTTTTTGAAAATAAACCACTGTATGTGGTTTATTTTTTTCCGAAAGATCCTGCGGAGGAACCCAAAAACATTGCGGTTTTTCCAAACAGCAGCTCCTATACACTGAGAATGTCAAATGATTATTCCAAACGAAGATATGGAAAATTTGAAACAACCTTTAATAAGCCGGGCATTTATAAAATCTGGGCTGAATTCCAACAAAATGGGAAAGTACGGGCATTTCCGTTTGTGATTGAAGTGACCACAAATAATAAGGTTAAAAATAAAACGAATACGAACAGTATGGCGGAGGGCAGGATAGCTCTTTCTCCCCTTTTATCTAAGAGGTACCTAGTGGGAATGACAAGAAAAAATCGCTATACACGCAAGATTTTTGCGGTTCTCATAAAGAGGTTTCAGCTAAACTAAGAATAGAGGATAAATCGGGTGGTGCTTTTATGGATAACAACAACCAGCAATTTTTTCAAACAATTATTAATCATACAAGTGACGTACTTATGATTGTGGATCGAAATCGTCAAATTTTATATATTACTCCAAATGTATATGAGTTTTCCGGTTATATACCCGAAGAGTTACACAATCGAGACGCATTTGATCTTCTTCATCCTGAGGATAAGAAATATATGCTGCATAGGCATGAAAATCTGCTTGCTTCAAAACAAAGTAATTCCTCCGAATATCGAACCATTAGTAAGAATGGAGAAGTCCGTTATTGTGAGTGTAAAACCACACCGCTTCCAGATACAGAGAATTATCTTCAAGTAGTTTCAATTAGGGATATTACGGAACGAAAGCGGATGGAACTGGAACTTGAGTACCATAAGAATCGCCATGAGGTTTTGCAAAGTAGCCTGAAGAACTTTTCAAATGATCTTTCTTACGTGATGAAACATGCTGACTTAGAAGAGAGACTAATCGAGGAACTCATAACCATTTTACCAAATTCGAATCCTACCATATTGAAACATATCCCAAAAGACAAAGAATTATCGTTAGGAAAAATGGTGACTGTCTCAAACAAGGTAATGATTAAAATAGGTGAGCGGCACGACAGCCCCTACGTCCTCTCCATGAATGCAAGTGCCATTCGGAAAAAGATGGACTCCATATGGTTGGAAACTTTAGCTTATTATTCAATGATGGTTTTTGAGAATTTAAATATGATAGAGAATCTTATCCAGCAGCTGGAGGCTGCTACCCAAAGTGTGGAAACGCCGCAATGGGTGCTGCGGCTGATGTTTAATCTGCAGGAACAACAGCGATTGACGTTATCGAGTGATTTGCATGATACTGTTTTACAGGATCAAATTGATTTATATCGGAGACTAGAATCCGTTATAAACCAGTACGAGATAAATAGGGAAGTCAAAACTAAGCTTACCCAAATTGAACAAGGATTGTTGGATATCATTCATGATATTCGTGTAACTTGCAATAAATTACGTCCTCCTCTGTTAAGAGAGTTAGGACTGAAAAGATCATTGGAAAATTTGTTCGAACATATCCAGGTAACCTCCACTTATAAAATTATTTTTACGTCAGAAGATTTCTTCATGCTTCCGTTAAGCGAGGAACAAACAATTGGGATATACCGGATTGTTCAGGAACTCCTTTACCATGCAGAGGAAAACTCCCGAGCAAATGAAATAAAATTCGATCTCTATTATGAAGGTAATCAATTGAAGATGATCTATAGTGATAAAGGAGTTGGAGAGAATTTTTCCTCTAATGATTTAAGGTTAACAAATATAAGACAAAGAGTGCAAAGCCTTGGAGGAAAAATGGATATCAGTCTGGAGCCGGGGCGTGGGTTATCCGCTGCTATGGAACTTCCCATAAACTTAGAAAGGAGCTTAGTGTGATGGTAAATATATTAATTGTTGATGACCATTTATCCATAATCGAAGGTACCAAAATGCTTTTGGAGCAGGAACCAGACTTTAACATTACGGTGGAGAACAGTTCATTAAATGCAATGAACAAGATAAAGCTGGACCATTATGATGTATTACTATTTGATTTGTATATGCCTCATATGAATGGACTTGATTTAGCAAAGCAGGCGTTGGATTTTAACCCAGATTTGACCGTATTAATTTATACAGGCTTTGATATCAAGCCTCATTTTAATTTGCTAATTGAGGCCGGTGTATCTGGCTTTCTGTCAAAAACTTCATCAAGAGATGAATTAGTGGCAGCAATTCGCTGTGCCCTAAGAAAGCAGGTCGTCCTGCCGCTATCATTGGTTAGAGAACTGAGAAGACCAGGCATAATATCCGATCAATCCAATTCGAATGAAAAAGTCATCTTGACAAGTAATGAAGAACAAATTCTTTCTGAACTATCCAAAGGGAAAAGTACGCGGGAGATTGCTGCCAATTTAGCGATGAGTCAGCGGTCACTAGAGTATAACTTAACCGCTCTCTACCAAAAGTTTGGTGTGCGAACGAGAGTTGATACCATAGCGAAGGCAAAGAAGCTTGGTCTGATTCCAGAGGAAGAATTAAAATAATGACAAATTAAACAAAAAAATAAAAGGCACAGCAGTGAACCTTAACACATAAACTAAAAGAATTGTTAAAACCATCTATATCAATTCAGATTATTTTTGTGTGCCTGACAGGCACTATTTTTGAGTGTTCTTATTTACGCTTTCTCTCTTTTCTAACATCAATAAACAACCTAAATAGCATCCTCATTTCATTTGCATGAAAAACAGTATCGCAATATGCCGATGCTGTTTTTGCGTCTGGTTTCCAAAAAAATAAAAAAACCCGATTAAAAGAGATAGTCTTTTAATTAGGTAAAATACTTGTTTCTTTAATATTAAATAAAACAGAATAACAATACTTTATCTATATTATTATTGGACAATGGTTAAATCCGGTATCTGTAAATTTTCACAATCCAAGATCGTATTTTTCTTTCCATTTAGTGTTTTTTCAAGGAAAGACAAGATAACCATATTAGTCAGTTTATAAATATTCTTGTAATCAGTATCTGTTAAACCAGGAATTTCATAAAGTGGAGTGCTAAGATATGGTTGCAATAATGGTGAATCCGAATAATTCATATGTGTAGAACCTGAAATTGTAATATCATATGCTGGACCAGAAACGGCCTCATGGTACCTCTTGGTAAATATCTTATAAATTTCTTTTACTTTTTCGCGATATTCTTCAGGAACATTTGGTGGTATGACACCGCTATACTGCTTAACACTATCTTCAGATTTAATCATAGCAAATGGTTTTGTCATCTTGGCAGTTTTACCTGAAAGGCCGACTAATGAACCATCAATATCCATGGCAGATTTTATTTTAGGTTCTACTTGTAATGCACGTGCAGCAGCAGCTCCTCCAAGAGAGTGCCCAATTGCAGAAATTTTGTTTAAATCTAGTTTATTTTTAAAATTCAATCTTTCATCCGTCCTATTTAAGGACTCCAGTTTATTTATAACAAATTGAATATCCTTCACCCAAAGTTCGTTCATATCATAATCATCTTTTTTGACATCCAATCCAGAAAGCGAATAATCGTTAGATATAAATTTACCATTATTAAACTTAGTCCCTATTGCATAATGGGTATGTTCAATGCTAACGACTATAAATCCATGACTTGCAAGTTCCCGTGTAATAGTTTGGTATTGCCATCTGCTTTGCATATTACCATGAGAAAATAATACGATTGGATATTTTTCTTTTTTCTTTGAAAGTATCCCATCTTTATAGGATTGGGTATTAATATTATTGATATCTGAAAGCTTTTTATCAAAGCCCTTACTTGAAATGATTTGATCGATTCCCTCTTGGGTGTAAGGAATATAACTTTCTTGTTTCCTTCCTTTTCCGTTATCAATCGGATACCACATTTGAACCATTAACTCCCTGTTATCATTTGAATCAACTGTTATTAAATCCTTTCTAGATTTATCTACCCAATCAAAATTCGTAGTTCCTACTTGGTATGAGCCGGTGGTTTTTGGTAAAGATGGCACTGGTACACTTACCTCAGGGACATTGTTTGTCACTGTTCTTGTGTTAGTCTCTGCATTACCGGTGGAACATACACTTGTTAATAATCCGCAAGTTGTGAAGATACTAATTAAAGTTTTTTTCATTTAACTTTCCTCCTATAGCCTTACGGCAAGTTTTATAATCGTTTTCATTATAAGATTTCCTTAAAAGGAAAAACCGCAAAATCGTGATAGCCCCCCCGCAAAATATTGAGAATTGCCCGCAATAATAAGGGATTGAAGGTTTTCTCAGCTACCGGTCGGCACTATGAAATAACCGCGCTCTGCCATAATGAAATTGCCGTTGATTTGTTTAAATGGTGCCGCTATTTTAGGAGAATCAAGGAAGAATTCTATACACCCGAGTGTGATACATTAACAAACTGTCAGAGTTCTTCTGACAGTTTTCTTTTTGCCTTTTCGTAAAGGTGGTGCTTTATATCGAATAGTAGCCTTCAAAAGGATTTCGTAGTTACCGCACAATCCTGCGGCAGTACGCAAAAACAATGCGGTGACCCTCCAAAAAGAGTGCGGTTTGACAATATTCATTCATTACTACAATGAGAATATAGAAAACAACATTCCAATAAATGGAGGGAATAAAATATGATCTCAGTTTCAAATGTTTCTAAAGTATATTCCTTGGAGTCAGGTGAATTTTATGCACTTAAGGAAAATAATTTGCAGATCCAGAAAGGGGAATTCGTTGCCATTATGGGACCCAGCGGATCTGGAAAAAGCACGCTGCTTCAATTATTAGGGGGACTTGACCTGCCGACCACAGGAAGCATCGTGGTGGATGGAATGGAAATATCAAAATTAAATGAAAAGGAACGTACACTATTTCGGCGTACAAAGGTAGGCTTTGTGTTTCAAAATTATCAGCTATTACCAATGATGACAGTCGGAGAAAATATTGCCCTTTCGCTTGCTGCTAATAACACTCCAAAAAATAAGATCAAATCAATCGTACAAAAAATGCTCTCAGACGTAAATCTCGAAGGTAAAGAGTCAGCTTTCCCATCGCAGCTGAGCGGCGGCCAGCAGCAGCGAGTCGCCATTGCCCGGGCATTAGCAATGAAGCCAAGTTTGATTTTAGCGGATGAACCTACCGGCAACCTCGATCAAAAAAATGGAGAAGATATTTTAAAGCTCTTATCAAAGCTTAACAAAGAGGAAAACATTACGGTGGTCATGGTAACTCATGATCAGCAGGCCGCACAAACGGCAAAGAGAATGATCGTTGTTAGAGACGGAAAAATCGTAGAAGAACAAAAAGGGGGATACCGAAATGAAAAAGTGGCAAATCGCATGGCGTAATTTAACGCGGCAGAAGATCCGATCTTTTCTTACGATATTGTCGATAGTGATAGGGGTTGCCTCCACATTTAGTGTGATTGCAGCTGTAAATACAGCAGAAAAAGCATTCCCAATTTACTTAAAGGAGGCTATCGCTAAAGCAGATTTTAATATTGCAGGAACCAATGCTTATTTTTCCGAAGAAGTTCATAAGCAAATATCTTCTAGTGAAGATTATGAATCGGTTGCCATGTTAAAGCAAAATACCAAGCTTTTGACCAAAGAAAAGGGAATCTCTTCGATCCAGAAAAGAGTAGTGCTCACCGGCTATAGCCAGTTAGATACCACAATCACTGGCTTCAAAGTAATAGATGGAGATATAAAAGCCAAG
Organism: uncultured Bacillus sp.; assembly: GCA_964484065.1. GTDB lineage: Bacteria > Bacillota > Bacilli > Bacillales > Cytobacillaceae > JAEVLT01. The sequence continues at coordinate 41,011 of CAZAEW010000008.1, read as the reverse complement.
GGGGCAGTCATTACCGATCGGACGGCAAAAGTTTGGGGTTCCAAGATTGGGGATACGGTTTCCTTTGATACAGACAATGGCGTCAAGAAGATTAAAATAACGGCCATTGTGAGATATACAAAAGACCTTATGGGACCTTCCAGCTGGAATATGGCCAAATACCACCACTGGGCGGTCGCTGTGCCGCTGCCAATTGTCCAGAACTGGTTTGATTTAAAAGGAAAAATCCAAGCAATCCAGGTGAAGGCATTAAATCCTAATCAGCTTGAAGCTGTAGAGAATGAGCTGGATCAGTTCGTGAGAAGCAATAACGGTGTTTATATGCAGCCTATGATTATTAATTTTGATACGGCGTTTAAAGATTTAAATACCTTCTTTTTAGCCTTATATATTGCCGGTTTTCTTGGAATCGCACTGAGTGCCTTCATCATTTTTAATTCACTGAATGTGAGCATTAAAGAAAGAAAAAAGGAATTTGCCGTCATGAAGACGATCGGATATACACCAGGTCAATTACAAGGAATGGTCCTAGCTGAAGTATTCCTGATTTCAATCATTGGAACTTTAATAGGTCTTACTGTCGGATATGGCCTTGCCCATGGCTTGAAACTTCTCATCTTCGCAGTGTATGGAGTCCAAAGTAACAGTTCCATGGTCCTTGCAACTGGTCTCATTGTATCACTTCTTGCCGGCTTGTTCGTCCCGCTTCTTGCCTCCTGGTACCCCATCCATAAGGTTGGGAAAACAAGCGTGATTGAAGTATTAAAAGATAACAAAGTAATCACATCCGCCTACTCTAAGTGGTTGGGAATAGTTGGGCTATTGCTGATTCTATCAAGCTTCTTTATCAAGCATTTACTTTTAGTCCTGCCGCTTATGATTGGAATCACCCTAGTATTTCCTTATCTTTTTAAACTGTTCAGTTTTCTGCTGAGAGGGTTTTATCGCCTGTTATTCAAATTTACTGGAGATATGGCGATACGTAATTTAAATCGTAATATTGGCCGTACTTCGATGACTTCTGTGATTCTTTCCCTGGGGATCGCCATGATTGTGTTAATGAGTTCTCTGAATTCTGCTCTGTTACAGTCGTATGAAAAATTGATTAACCAGTCTTACGGCGGAAATCTCGATATCATGTTTCATCATATTGAGAAAGAGGATCTTGACATCATCAAAAATACAGCAGGCGTTAAAGATGCGGCAACGTATTCAATGCAGGAAATCGTATGGAATTTGAATGGCGAGAAGCGAATGCTCCCTGTTTACGGAGTAGGGGCAGACTGGATAGACCGATTCCCGCTGTTTACTGTTTCAAGTGGATCACACAGTGCATTAATTAAAAACCTAAAGAATGATGAAATTATCCTTGATCAAATCTCCTTTGGAACTTGGGGAGGAAAAATTGGGGAGAGTATTACCTTAGATACCATTCATGGAGAAAAATCCTTTAAAGTGGTCGCTGTGGTTAATACCATGAAAAATAGCGGTTACGGGGCGTTTATGAACGAAAAGAATTTCAAGGAAAACTTCGGTGTGAAATATGAGAGAAATGCGTTAGTCATCAAAGATGACCAAATAAGTCCACTACAATTCCGCGAGAATATTTACGCCAAATTCGGTGGAAGAATCGAGGAGATGTGGGGCCCTGAGGATTGGGTTTCCATGATAGGCGGTACCTTCACAGCATCTTTTAGTATGGTGAACGCGCTTGTTGTCCTTGGTATTATCGTCTCTGGCATTGGGATTGCGAATACCTTGCTGATTAATATTATGGAGCGGGTCCGAGAAATTGCGATGATGCGGGCGGTCGGGGTCACGCACCGCCAGATTATCGGAATGGTTTTATTTGAAGGACTTGGTATAGGGATTGCTGCTACCGTCATCGGGATCCTGTTTGGCATTCTGTTAATCTATTTGACTTCTACTTTCATGGAAGTAAACTCTCTAACCTTTGAATTCGGCGTCTCCTGGATGATTATTTCAATTATCGCTTTGTTCGGGATATTTGTCAGCATTATTTCCAGCATCGCTCCCGCCTCCAGGGCAGCAAAAATCAAATTAAGTGAGGCGCTTCGATATGAGTAGAATCCTGTTGGTACTGTTCTTGCCTTTGCTCTTGCTTTCTGGATGTGGGGGTTCAAATGAATCGTGGGAAAATGAGAAAGTTGCCGAAGTTAGTACCCGAATCGCTGCTGATGATGTAAAGACGTTATTTAAGGTCGAGGATGAGCTAGGAGATAAGAAACTGATTAAGATCAAAATGGTAAAGAATGACGGAAAACCAATCGATAAATTTGAGATTACCCACGAAAAATTGCTGCACTTGATTATAATCAGCAAGGATTTATCTTATTTTAATCATGTGCATCCTGAGTACAAAGGGAACGGATTGTTTGTGATTTCGAATGAATTTCCGGTGGGTGGTCTGTATAAATTAATAGCCGACTTTAAACCAAATGAAGGCGATTCGATGACTAAGATGGAGTGGGTTGACTTTAATGGAAAAGAAAAGTCGTCTGAACCAGTTACGGTTGATGAAACCCTCGTAAAAACAGTGGAAGACACTCGGGTAGCCTTATCGATGGATTCTATAGAGGCAAACAAGGAGCTGACGCTTAAGTTTACCTTAACGGAAGAAAGGACCAATCAACCGGTTAAGGATCTCGTGCCTTACTTAGGGGCGATTGGCCATGTGGTCGTTTTATCGGAGGACGGGGAACGTTACCTGCATGTTCATGCGATTGAGGGGCAGGGAAGTGGTCCGGATGCTCTTTTCAAAACAGAGTTTCCAAAAAGCGGAGTTTACAAGATTTGGGGACAGTTTAAAAGAAATAACCAAGTCTTTACAGTGCCTTTTGTGATAAAGGTCCCGTAGGGTGTGATACAAAATGGAGAGGCGATTCAAGTTAGTCTTGCCTCTCTTTCATTTTATGGGTGCTCTATTAAAAGTCTGCGAAGGTGGATTTTTTTTGCAAGCGGAAGTACCGCAATAAGAAAAGGTGCTAGCTTTAATCCAACAATATAAAGACGATCCTGATGAATGCGGGCACAACACATATCCATTTATAAACGATATTATCGATAAGGAAGGAGCCCTTTATTATGAAAAATTTTGTAGCGTTTGACTTTGAAACTGCTAACCGAAATCGGCATAGCATTTGTTCAGTGGGAATGGTCTTCGTTGAAAAAGGGAGAATAGTAGATTCTGTTTATCAATTAATTGATCCCGAAGAGGAGTTTGACGGATGGAACATTGCAATTCATAACATAACTCCAAACGATGTAAAGGGTGCACCGAATTTTGCACAGTTTTATAAAATGATAAAGGATAGAATTGATAACCAATTGATGGTTGCACATTATTTAGCCTTTGATGGCTATGCTCTTAGAGATAATTTAGCAAGATATAATGTCCAACCAGGACTTCATCAGTTCCTTTGTACATACCAGTTGTCAAAAAGATTAATTTTATGCCAACCAAGTTATTCTCTAGACTCATTATGTGAGTACTTTGGTATTGAGTTAAATAACCATCATCATGCTTTAAATGATGCTAGGGCATGTGCCGATTTGATGATTAAATTAATAGACGTATATAGCCTAAATGATTTAAATGCAGTCTATATCAAAACAAATATAAAAGCAGGGGAATTTTCAGCAGAAAGGTTTAGACCCTCATTAGTACATTCAAAGGACTTTTCAACCAATAAACTGGATTTATCTGCTATTGAGGTGGATCTTGATGGAGATAGAAATCATCCGTTTTACGGAAAAGACATCGTTTTTACAGGTAAGTTAAATGCCTTTTCACGAAAAGAAGCTGCCGAATTAGTGGCAAGTAAGGGGGGTGCGCCTCAAAATGGGATAAACAAAGAAACCAATTTTATTATCGTTGGGGATTTTCGTAATGTTATGATCAAAGGAAATAAGTCTTCGAAATTGGTGAAAGCAGAAAAAATGATTAGCGAAGGCAAAGAACTTGAGATTATAAGCGAGGAAGATTTCCTTAAAATGCTTTATTGAATAGGAGGAGGGATTGGATGAGCTTTTTCAAATTTATGACGCTGGACACTGTGGGGACAGATCGTAAAATATTGAATTTTCGATACGGTTCTTATTTATTACGTAAAATATAAATTTGACGTAATAAATGAAGGAAATTAAAGGGAAAGAGAGAATATATAATAATGAGGTGAATTTTGATGAGAAGTCAAACTAAACAGGAGCATTTTAAAAAACTTCAATTCTTGCTTAAAGATCTTCCTTGGTATGTTGAAGAATATATCAATCATAAATTAAGAAAACTTTCGACTGCGTCATTAATTAATTACTGTCATGATTATAAAATCTTTTTCAACTGGATGATTGCCGAGCAATTATTTGACGGCCATGCCAAGGATATTCCTCTGCAGCGTTTGGAGAAAATGACGGTCATCGAAGCTGAAAGCTTTTTAAACTTTCTTCACTACGAATTAAATAATAAAGAACTTACCGTTAATCGGAAACTTTCTGCACTTAAATCGCTGTTTAATTATCTGCAAAACATTGCTGAAACTCCTGATTTCAAGCCATATATCTCCAGAAATGTAATGGCTAAAATTGAATTTAATGAAAACAAAGAAAGCATGGAGACTAGAGCAAATAAAATGGAAGGCAAGATCCTGCTTGGTGATGAATATGAAAAATTCCGCTTATTTATAGCCCATGATTATGGTGACATCAACAAGGACAACAAAAAGCTCTCCAACTTCCATCAATTAAACAAAGAGCGTGATACCGCCATTGTTTCACTAATTTTAGGGTCCGGACTCCGCCTTTCTGAACTGGTTAACCTTGACCTCGATGATATTGATTTCAGCAAGTTCTGTGCCCGGGTCATACGTAAAGGTAATAAAGAACAATTCGTTTATTTCAGCCAAGTGGCAATGTCCGATCTTCAGGATTATTTATCTGTGCGCGTATCAAAATATGGGGTTGATAAAAATAACAAAGCCTTGTTTATTGCTGCTCCAATGGGACCTAAAGATAAATCCAGGAGGCTTACAGAAAGAGGCGTTGAAAAACTAGTTGAAAAATACGCAGCTGCATTCGGGAAACCATCTTTATCGATACACAAGCTTCGTCATTCATTTGCAACAAGATATCATGCAGAAATAAATGATGTACCAAAATTACGCCGGCAATTAGGCCATTCATCAATCGAAACGACTATGATTTATACCCATATCCGAAATGAAGATTTAAAAAGTGCAGTGGATAAAATGGATATGCCAAAGGAATAAATATATATCTATTACACCACTATCTCCTATAATTAGAATACTTGTTCGGTTTTTGATAGAATGAAAATATATTAAAATAATAAAGAGATGTTATCATTGGTTAGAAAAGCAAAGTTATCAGATGAAGGAATTATTAAAATGTATCAATCAGGCATGACCTATAATGAAATGCTTCCACTTGTAGGTATCGGTGAACGTGGCATTAGAAAACTATTAAACAGAAGTGGGATCGAAACCACACGAACAGGATCAGCTAGAATACATCACGTCAATGAAAACTTCTTCAAAACATGGAGTCATGAAATGGCATGGGTACTTGGTATGTTTATCACTGATGGCAACATATCAAAAGATAATCCCACAATTACTTTCGCACAAAAAGACCAAAAAATTTTAAAATTGATAGCAAAATATATGGATGCTGATTATGTACTAGGTAAAATATATAATACAAGGACAACACCGGTTTTATTAATTCATTCACGTGAAATTATTAAAGATCTGAATAAATTAGGCATAACGAAACAAAAGTCATTAGTTGTTCCATTTCCAAATGTTCCGGAAAATTACTTACATTCCTTTGTACGTGGAATTATAGATGGTGACGGTTGGGTTCAAGATCGCGGATTTGTTATGAATGTAACAACAGCAAGTTTTGATTTTGCTAATGGATTATTATCAGTTTTCCAATCCTGGAACCTTCGCTCTGAAATTACTAATCAAACAACACAAACTGGACGAATTATTTACCGAGTTTGGGTAAAAGGCAAAGAGGATCTTCCACACCTCGCTGAAATCATATATAAGGATTGTATTGACAACTATGTTGAACATAAACGTGAAAAAATGAGTCAGCGTTTATATGGCCAATCATCACTTTTCTAAAGGAGTTTTATATGTGGATCAAAGGTAATAACCGATTATATTGTGTAACTGATGAATCACGAGTAGATTATAAGACCAGAATCAGCAAAGCCTTATTGGATAATTTATTTAAATTGGCTGAAGAATACAATACGCTGCCAAACTATCTGATTGAAACTGGATTGGAAAAAGTCATTAGTGATGGATATGTTATGTTTGATAAGAAAACAAAACCCAAGGATCGTATTTACTATAAATCTTCCTATGACAAAGAAATCCTTAATCAAGTCAAACGATTAGCTGAACAAAATAAACTGAAGTATAGCGATATAATTGAGTACAGCTTTCAGTATATTAATCCAAACAAAACAAAACCAAAAAACTACCGAAACCGAATAGAGTAGGCAATTTACTGTTGCTACTTTTAAATTTAGGTCGGGAACTTAATATATATTCTAGGAACTTAAATGAAACCCGTTTGATTTCGTCTCATAATCTAAGTATACTTATGATAGTGAGACGAAATAGAAAATTTCAGGATGAATAACAATATTTCTTATTTTCATTTTTTAATTACTAAATTGATCTAAAATCTAATCTAGCCGAATTATTTATCAGGATTCTGATTTCATAATTAATTATTGTTGTTACAGTTAATTGTTCCTCTTAAATAAATTTTTGACATAACTACACTTAAATTTCGATTATTCATTTATACGAATTTTAATCTATTTTAAAACTCCATTTCGCTAAAGCCTTTACTTACAAACTTATGAATGATGTTGAATGACCTTTCTTTGAACAACATATATAATCCTAACTGGCTTATCCCTTAATATACGTTCCTTATATTGAATCCACTTTGTTTACATAACATTTTTATTGTAAAGTTTCTTCTGTGAAAGTTATGAAGAAAAAAATCAATCCCACAAACTGTGTGGGATTGATTTTTTTACCAACTATACGCACTAGGACATTCCTTCGGCTCATAATAACAATGCTGTTTATATTGCCCTGACATTGGTTGACCGTACCATGTTGGCGGGCATGGAGCATGCGGATTAAAATACCATAAGGAATATTTTGCAGGATAGTTCCTCCAGTAATCCAAGGTTTGTTTTGCTAATCTTTTCTCTACACTTCTCGCAGCCTGGTAAAACACATTCCCCTTTTGAACAGCCTCAAAAGAATAATTTCCTCCTTGGACTTGAAAAATAACTTGTTGAATTGTCCTTAGCCCCTTAAAGTCTAAACAATCTGCTTTCACACGATTGACTATTACATTCCCTACAAGCAACATTCCCAATTTTCCTTCACCTTCAGCTTCTGCTCTCATCATTCTTGCCATCAGACTAATATCCGATGATTTATATTTTGCTCTCGGCATCCATTTCACCCCCGATTTAAATGTATGATAAAAAGCCTGCATTATGTTCAGGAGTTCTGTTTTATTGACTATCTTTACTTCTTATAAACGGCTTGAATAAAAAAAGATGGAATCGCCGCGGCAATCCCATCTTGCTATAAAAGGCCTTTTTTTTAACGAAAGTAAATGTAAAATGAACACTGCTTTTTTTCTATTCAACTCTCGTTGCTGCTGGTTCCATTTTCCAAATAGACGCTGTTTTACCGCTATCATTTTCATCGAGAATAAATGATCCATTTGAATAGCGGTCACTGAATTTTAGTACAGCAACTTTCATACTTTCAATGATCCCTTTTTCAGTTTGAACATAAATTTCATCCTGCTCATCTGCTAGAACAAATCCGATAATCCGATGAGGGTTCGTTTTGAGTTCTCGTAAAATTATCACTCCGCGTTTTGCCCTCGTGGCTTTCTCAAACTCTTTTAGCTTCATTTTTTTAACGGATCCGCGCTGAGTCGCAATCACAATCGATTGTTTGATTTCAGGTTCAAGTATTTTCCCGCCTACCACAAAGTCGTCCTCTTTTAGATTGATTCCCTTTACCCCTGCTGAACGGGCACCGGTAAGACTGATTTCCTCTTCATCAAACCACAAAGCATAGCCATTGTTGGTAATTAAGAATAATTCACCTGTTCCGTTTGTCAGGTGCACATCAATAACTTGATCATCTTCCTTCAAATTAATCGCGGTCAATGGTTTTGAGTAGCGCTGAGCTTTATATTGCTTCAGTTCGGTTTTCTTTGCCATTCCATTGCGGGTGACAAAAACAAGATAGGCATCCTGGTCAAAATCCTTAACTCCGAGCACTTGAACAATTTCCTCATTCCTGTCAATCGGTATGATATTGGCAATATGCTGGCCAAGGTCTTTCCAGCGTATATCCGGAAGTTCATGTACCGGGCAATATAAGTAATTTCCTTTGTTCGTAAAGATCAGAAGGACATCTTTTGTATTTAAATCCAATTTAGCCACAAGGCGGTCTGAATCCTTCATCCCAAAGTCCTGGCCGTTTGAAGCGGCAAAAGAACGCTGGCTTGTCCTTTTAACGTATCCTTCTTTGGTAACAGTAACAATAACATCCTCGCTTGGAACCATTACATCCAGATTGATTTTTAACTCTTCTATCTCTGCCTCAATCTTGGAACGTCTGACATCTGCAAATCGTTTCTTGACTTCTTTTAATTCTTTTTTGATAACAGAAAACAGCTTTTTCTCACTGCTTAAAATGGCTGTCCATTCATTAATTTTATTTTCAAGTTCTTCTGCTTCATTTCTTAAAGCTGTAATATCAGTATTGGTTAAACGATAGAGCTGCAAGGAAACAATGGCTTCTGCCTGCGCTTCCGTAAATCCATATTTAACTATTAAATTATCTTTTGCATCCCGTTTATCTTTAGATGCACGGATGGTCGCAATCACTTCATCCAAAATCGACAGGGCTTTCATTAACCCTTCAACAATATGCTGACGTTCTTTTGCCTTTTTCAAGTCAAACTCAGTTCTTCGTGTCACTACTTCCCTTTGGTGCTCAATATATGCCTCAAGAAGTTCACGAAGTCCCATGGTTTTGGGACGCTTCTTATGGATAGCCACCATATTAAAACTATATGGAACTTGAAGATCACTATTTTTATATAAATAGTTTAATACGCCTTCTGCATGTGCATCTTTTTTCAATTCAATGACTATTCTTAGACCGGTTCGGTCGGTTTCATCACGAATTTCCGAAATTCCTTCAACTTTCCGGTCAAGGCGGAATTCATCAATCTTTTTGACAAGGTTCGCTTTATTGACTTCATATGGAATTTCCGTAATCACGATTTGCTGTTTGCCGCCGCGGACTTCTTCAATTTCCGCTTTAGACCGGATAATAATCTTGCCTTTTCCGGTTTCGTAAGCTTTCTTGATTCCATCGATCCCTTGAATGATTCCCCCGGTCGGGAAATCCGGACCTTTAATGACTGTCATCAATTCATCCACTGTGACATCAGGTTTTTCAATTTTCATGATCACCCCGTCTATCACTTCGCCGAGTTGATGCGGCGGTATATCCGTTGCATAGCCAGCAGAAATCCCAGTTGAACCATTTACTAAAAGATTCGGAAACATCGCCGGCAATACTGTCGGTTCTTTTGCCGTATCATCAAAGTTTGGAACCAATTCGACGGTGTCTTTTTCAATATCGCGCAGTAACTCCGCCGAGATTGCAGACAGCCTTGCTTCTGTATAACGCATTGCCGCAGGCGGGTCTCCATCCACGCTTCCGTTATTTCCGTGCATTTCGATGAGAACATTCCTGACTTTCCAGTCCTGACTCATCCTTACCATCGCTTCGTATACAGAAGAATCGCCGTGGGGATGGTAATTACCGATAACATTACCTACCGTTTTTGCTGACTTTCTAAAGCCCTTATCATGGGTATTCCCATCGACGTGCATGGCAAACAAGATTCTTCGCTGAACCGGCTTTAAACCATCTCTGGCATCAGGCAGAGCACGCTCTTGAATAATATATTTACTGTATCTTCCAAAACGGTCACCCAGGACATCCTCGAGAGGAAGATCACGGAATTTTTCTAAGTTGCTCATACTTCCATTTCCTCCTCTTCGACCGTAATATTTTCATTTTCCAAAATGGTATCATCTTCCTCAAGACCAAAAGCTACGTTTGATTCAATCCATTTTCTTCGCGGTTCAACTTTATCACCCATTAAAGTGGTAACTCTGCGCTCTGCTCTGGCAATATCATCAATTTTCACGCGAATTAATGTCCTGGTCTCAGGATCCATTGTTGTTTCCCAAAGCTGGTCAGCATTCATTTCGCCAAGTCCTTTATAGCGCTGAATAATGTAACCTCTGCCAACCTTGCGGAGCGCTACCTGCAATTCTTCTTCATTCCAGGCATATTCGATAATTTCCTTCTTCCCTGTCCCTTTACTGATCTTATAAAGAGGAGGAAGGGCGATAAATACTTTTCCCGCTTCTAGAAGTGGCTTCATGTATCGGTAAAAGAACGTTAAAAGCAGTACTTGAATATGTGCTCCATCAGTATCGGCATCTGTCATAATGATCACTTTATCATAGTTAACATCGGCCACATCAAAATCCGCACCTACACCTGCGCCAATGGCGTGAATGATCGTATTGATCTCTTCGTTCTTAAAAATATCCTGCAATTTCGCTTTCTCTGTATTGATTACTTTACCGCGTAACGGGAGAACAGCCTGAAAACGGCGGTCGCGGCCTTGTTTTGCAGAACCTCCCGCAGAATCACCCTCAACAAGGTATAATTCATTTTTCTGCGGATTTCTTGACTGTGCAGGGGTTAATTTTCCGGATAGAACTGTTTCCCCTTTTTTTCGCTTTTTGCCGCTTCTGGCGTCCTCGCGCGCCTTTCTGGCAGCTTCACGGGCCTGGTACGCTTTAATTGATTTTTTGATTAACGATGAACTGATATCCGGGTTTTCCTCAAGAAAATAGGAAAGGTGCTCGGAGACGACCGCATCAACAGCCGATCTTGCCTCACTTGTTCCTAACTTTCCTTTTGTCTGCCCCTCAAATTGAAGGAGTTCCTCAGGAATTCTGACGGAGATAACGGCTGATAATCCCTCACGGATATCTGCACCATCAAGATTCTTATCTTTTTCCTTTAAAAGCGAAATTTTGCGGGCATAATCATTAAATACCCTTGTCATCGCTGTCCTAGCACCGACCTCATGAGTCCCTCCATCTTTCGTCCGCACATTGTTAACAAAGGACAGGACATTCTCGGAGTAGCCGTCATTAAACTGGAAAGCAAAATCCACCTCAATGCCATTTTGAATTCCTTCAAAACTGACGACATGATGCAGGCTATCCTTTTCCTCATTCAAATACTGAACAAATGCCTCAATTCCGTTTTCGTAATGAAAAACCTCATGAAAATCATTTCGGTCGTCAATGATCTCGATTTTTAACCCTTTTAAAAGAAAAGCAGATTCTCTTAACCGCTCACTTAATATTTCAAAATTATAGGTTGTCGCAGAAAATATGGAAGGATCCGGTTTAAAATGGATCGTCGTACCGGTTTGATTGGTCTTCCCTATTTTTTCAAGAGTCGTTACCGGCTTTCCTCCATTTTCAAAGCGCTGTTCATAAATAAACCCATCTCTCTTGATGGTTACAACGAGCCATTCGGATAGCGCGTTAACAACCGAAGCACCGACACCATGCAAGCCGCCGCTTGTTTTATAGCCGCCCTGACCGAATTTACCTCCAGCGTGGAGGATCGTTAAAATCACTTCAGGAGTGGGTTTGCCAAGCTTATGCATTCCCGTTGGCATTCCCCGTCCTCTGTCCATGACACTGATCGAATTATCTTTATGGATTTTTACAACAATGTGATTGCCAAATCCTGCTAATGCTTCATCTACGGAATTATCGACAATTTCATAAACAAGGTGGTGGAGCCCTCTTGAGTCTGTGCTGCCAATATACATACCTGGGCGCTTTCTAACTGCTTCTAACCCTTCAAGTACCTGTATGGCATCATCATTATAATCAAAAGCCTGTTGATTTCTTGCCACTGAAATACCCCTTTCATCCTTACAAAAAGAAAACTTCATTCTGATTGCTATCAAATTTAAGTTTAAAGATTCGTTCAAAAAAGAATTTATCCTTTTAATTATTGTAAAAAGAACGGATGTTCTTTAACCTTTATAATAATATTACCATAAGGGCGGTAAGGTCTATGCTATATTTTAGCGATTTATTTTCATTTGGCAAATGGCAAGTTTTTAAACAACATGATTTTGTCATAAATTTTACGGTTTTTCTTCAATAAAAATTCCCATTCAAACAAAAAAGAGACCGAAAATCGATCTCTTCTCCAATATCCCTTATTTTGTAAGCGCGTGTTCAACCTTAATGCAGCGATCCATGATGACCGTATACCCTTTTTCTTTAAGAAAATGGTATGCCTCTTCGTTTACAAGGCCAAGCTGTGCCCAAAAGACATCTGCATCAACTGTCACAAATTCTTTTGCAACGTCCATCAGCTGCTCGGAACGGCGAAAAACATTGACGATGTCAATATGTCCTTCAATATCTTTTAAGCTTGCAGCTGCTTTTACACCTAATACTTCATCAACTACTGGATTTACCGGGATAATTTCATATCCTGCATCCTGCATAACCTTACTGACTTGATAAGATGTTTTTTCGGGATTATTGCTTAGACCAACAACTGCAATTCGTTTTGCTTTTTTTAAAATTGCTCCTATTTCTTCTCTTGTTGGGTACTCAATCGCCATTCGTTTCACTCCTCGCATTTTTGTTAATTTTACCATTTACACTATGAAATTCATAATAATTAAATTGTAAAAAGCTGCCCTTACGAAGGCAGCTTAGCTTTACTATGCTGATTCTGGTATAGCAGCAGAAATTCTTTTTGGAACAGAAAGCAGAAAACAGGTTCCATCATCTTTATTTTCCGCTTTTACCACACCGTTCATATTATCTAAAATCATTTTGGTCATATATAAGCCAAGACCCGTTCCATTTGGTCTCGTTGTAAAATAGGGATCGAAAACCTTTTCTACTAATTCTGGAGCAATTCCGCCGCCATTATCAAGGATTTCCACGGAATAGTACAGAGAATTTTCATTAATTTTGATATAAAGTTTACGGTTTTCTATGTTTTTCTCGACAAAAGCATCCCGGGCATTAGTCAGAATGTTTAACACTGCTTGGCTAAACTCATTTTGATAGCCAAAAGCCATCTGCTCCCCGCGATACTCAAACTGTACATGGATATTATGATTTTTTAAACTAATTGAAAAAATGGATAATGCATCTTCAATGGATTCTGATAATGAAAAAACAGTTTTCTCCTTATTCGGCAGATAAAATTTTCGAAAATCATGAATCGTTTGAGACATATGTTTAATGAGTACCATACTCTCTTTTGAAAACTTATTCATATAGTCACGATTTAATTCACCAAATTCCATCGCTTCTGGAACATCTTGAATCAGTAAGGATAAACTATTTAGCGGCTGCCTCCATTGATGTCCAATGCTTGCAATCATCTCACCCATTGCAGCAAGCCTCGATTGATGAATGAGCATATGGTCCTTTCGACGGTTCTTTAGGACTTCCTCTTGCACACGCTTTTCTAGCTCAAAATTAAGTTTTTCAACATATTGTTTGCTTTCTTTAACGAATCGTTCCTGTTCTTTCCGTTCTGTAACATCATTAATCGAGCCTGAATATCCACACAGCTCGCCATCTGCTGATAGGAGCGGAAGCATTGAAATTTCAATTATTTTTTCCTTTTCATCTTTTGTAGTTAAGGAAAGCTCACCATTGAACATTTTCGTTTGGATGTTACTGTGTAATCCATTTTTTTCGTATGGTAATAGGTAATCATGTAAAGATTTTCCGAGAGATTCATCGATAGTATACCCGGTTAATCTTACCCATGATGTATTAACATAGAGCAGTTTACCATCCTTATCGATCTGAAAAATCACTTCTTTGATATTGCTTACAACGGCTTCATATCTCTCTGCGAGAATTCGATAACATTCTTCGCTTTCCTTTAACTTTTTTAATAGTTCTCTGCTTTTCAAAAGATTTCTTTTCTGAAAAAAACGATCCAAACCAATCAAAGAGGAGACAAACAGTACGGCGATAAGAATAACGTCCTTAAGCACCTTGAGCACCTTCTTTTCTTGTATTCACTTCTTTTTCATGATAGATCGTTACGATGTTTTTTCCTTTGTTTTTCGATTCGTGTACTGCAAAGCCTAATTCCCTTAACAACTGTTGTTTTGTTTTTCCAGAACTAAACTCAGTGACACCAAAGCTGCATGTTAAAGGGCCTATTTCTTGAAATTCAAACCCTTTGATTAATGCCCGGATAGACTCTGCTAAAACCGCTGCGTTAAATTTATTTTCCTCAGGTGTAAGAAGAATAAATTCTTTATCCCCCCAGCGTGCAAACACGTCACTTTCCCTAATTCTTTGCTGGACAATTGTGGACAAGGTTTCCAGGATCTCATCACACTTTTTGTATCCAAACTGGTCATCGATTTTTTTAAAATCATCAATATCAAACATAATTAGCGAGAAAGGGTGACAGTACCTTTCAGAACGCTTCAATTCACCTGATAATATTTCATCAAACTTCATCCGATTAAATGTTTTCGTTATCGGATCGAAGGTTGACAGGAGCTCAATTCTTCTGCTTTCGCTTTCCAGCTCGGAAATATCCTTACATGAAAACAAGTACTGCTTTTCGTTCGGTATAGGAACTGCTTTCATCAGGAATATTTTCTCATAGCCGTCTTTGCCAATCCATTTTACTTTTGCTTTTCCATGATGGATGGAGAAAAATTCATCTACCCAGTTGTCTTGATTTTCTGGATAAAAATAGTTTGAATTTCTCCTGAAAAAGGTCAATAACGATTTCATTGATGGCAATGGATAATTATTGATTCCAGTAAAAGAGGCGAATGATCGATTAATATCAATAATTTGGCCGTTATTCATAACAAAGATTAGATCTTCTTGAGAATCCATCATAACTTGACATAAATTTTTTTGTTTGACAAGTTCTTTTTCAAGCTGAATATGATAAATGGATTTTCGAATAGCAAGCAATAATTTTTCAAGATCGATTGGTTTTAAAATAAAGTGATTCACGTTTTGCTCTAATGATTGAAGTAAATATTCGCTGTCTTCATATGCCGTTGTAACAATTACTTGGACTTGATCATTCAATTGCCGGATTTTTTCAATCATCTCCAATCCGGTCATTTTGTTCATTTTAATATCAGCGATTACTAAATCCGGCTTATGTTTTTGAAACATCTGAAATCCTTCTTCCCCATCCATTGCCACAAGCACTTTCGCAAATCGCCTTTCGAGGATACGCACCAGCTTTTCGCGGGAAAAAGCATCATCCTCTACATACAGAACTGTAATATGATGATAAGAAGATTCTGGAAATCCTTTTAATACATAATCCATACATTCACCACCTTTAAATCTTTTTAATATGTAATAAACCGACCTTTTTTTGTTGTCGAACCGGCCGGTTTAATCATGGTTTATTTTTCTATTCATTTGTTACTTTCGATTATAGTGGGATAAAATTATTATTCAATTGGATTTCTCCTGGTTTGCAAATTCTCCATATATCTGTAATAAAATAGACTCTCTTTTTTCTTTTTTTAGACAGATAGCCCTTACATTTCAATCATTTTTGAAAAAATATACATAAAAAAAAGCACCTCATTCTAAAACTAAAAAAGGCGCTGGCGTTTTGCCAAATCCATGGTACAATATAAGGACTGAATTATTGAAAAAAGGGGAAAAATTTAATGGTATTAATGATTCCAACCATGATCCTTGCCTATTTGCTCGGTTCAATACCCTCAGGTTTAATTATCGGAAAAGTGTTTTACAAGACAGACATTCGTGAACATGGCAGCGGAAATTTAGGGGGAACAAATACATTTCGAACACTTGGTGTAAAAGCAGGACTGGCCGTTACTATTGCTGATATTTTAAAAGGTACTTTAGCCGCTTCACTGCCTGTTCTCTTTCATCAAGACATAAATCCTTTACTGGTAGGAATTTTTGCTGTAATCGGCCATATGTACCCTGTTTTTGCCGGATTTCGGGGTGGAAAAGCAGTTGCTACCTCAGCCGGAGTTTTACTCTTTTATGCTCCTGTTATGTTCCTATTTGTTGTTATTATGTTCTTTATCAGTTTATACATAACCAAGTACGTTTCACTTTCTTCCATGATTGCCGGACTTTCAGCCATTATATATACAATCATTCTTGGTATTGTTCGAACATGGGACGTCCCTCTTATTATTGTTGTTTTCATTTTAGCAAGTTTTGTTTTTTACCGGCACCGTGCCAATATTAAAAGAATTCTAAACAAGACGGAACCAAAAATCAAATGGCTTTAAAAGAATCTTAAGATTCTTTTAAAGCTTTTTTTATTTCGCGGTTAATATTGGCTAAAAATTCGCTTACTTTCCGCATATGAACCGCCAAGCTCAAAGAAAATTTCATAATTTGTTGAAATTTATTAGTTTTCGCTGAATATAATGTAGCAGTTTAAGTAAAAAGGTGGTCATAGTATGAACGGGCAAAAAAATGTTGAAATCAATACTGCTGTTAAAGGGGAAGATTATCATCATTCTGAAGTAATTGCGGCGGAACTCGCCCACGAAATACGAAATCCTCTTACCGCCATAAAAGGATTTTTACAATTAATAAAACCTCATTTAAAGGAGATTGGAAAAGACCATTATGCTGATGTCGCTCTTGACGAAATTAACAGAGCAAACGATTTGATTTATGACTACCTAAGATTAGCTAATCCTAACACAAACCAATCGAATAAAGCCTTTCTTTCAAAAACGATCAAAGAGATAGCTTTCCTATTTGAGGGGGAAGCAACCTTAAGAAACATTCAAATTCTCACTCGATTACCCAGCTCGGAAATCACTGCAGACATCCCCTCCAATTTGTTTAAACAAGTTATCATGAATCTTACCAAAAACGCCTGTGAAGCATTTGATGGACAGGAATTAAAGGAGAGGACTATCATCATTTCCCTCCATGACTTTTCATCTTCTGTCTCAATTGAGATTGAGGACAACGGTTCCGGCATGAACGAAGAAACAATTAAAAATGTATTTAGCCCTTTTTATTCAACAAAACCCCAAGGAACGGGTATTGGTTTGAATATTTGCCGGAAGATTATTGAAGCCCATGGGGGCAATATGAGTGTAAACAGTACCTATGGAAAAGGCACAAAAATCACGGTTTCCTTTCCCCGATAAAGCTTTACTAAAATTTAAAGAGCCGAATTCCAAAATGAATTCCGCTCTTTATATTTTTATTAATTGGTAGCGTGCTTTTCCAAAAACATCAACGGTATAGTCTAGTTTTGTATGATCAAAATAGACAAAATCTTTTTGATGAATTAATATCTTTAATCCTTCAAATTCATACAATTGGTCATTTTTTAACATCTGCTCCTCCAGAGACAGATTTAACTTTGGACCGCCTCAGCCAATTCCCATACTCAATCGTATAAATAATACTTCCCGTTCGGATTGTTTTTCTCTTTCAATAATTCCCTGTAATTGATTATGTGCACTGCCGGTTATCTTAAACAAAAGCCCACCTCAATAATTTTGTCTTTTATTCGTCATTTTACTTAAAAAAAGTGACATTTTTTCAGTAAAAGCCGAAATACTTTATCAATTAACTATACCAATAGTTTATAGTTAATTTAATATTCTTCCAAATAATTTGCACTGCAGTTGATTTAAGGGGTCCAGTTTATGAATAAAAGTGGTTTTTTTCCATCTTTTCTTATTATCCTTTTTACAGTAATCGTTTCCAGTTTTATGCTTTTACAGCAAAGTGTCTCCATTGCCGATACAAAAAACCATTCAGTTAAAATGAATTACACACGCCAGAAACCTGTTTTATCAAAAGAAATAAATGAATCCTTAACCATTGGGGCAATTGGAGACATATTAATACATGATACAGTCTATCAAGATGCTTTACACGGCGGAACGTATCAATTCGATCCAATCTTCAAAAACGTAAAAGATATGATGGAAAAACCTGATTTATTAACAGCGAATCAAGAAAGTACTTTAGGTGGGACAGAGCTGGGACTATCTAGCTATCCTTTATTTAACAGCCCTCATGATGTAGCGAATTCTCTTGTTAACGCCGGAGTGGATATTGTCTCAACAGCTAATAATCATTCTCTTGATAAAGGAGAAAAAGGAATTGATTCAGAAACAGCTTATTTTGATTCAGTTGGACTGCCTTATGTTGGAACCTTCAGAGATACGGATGATCAGCAAAGGCTAAGAATATTGTCCAAAAACGGGTTTAACCTTGCCTTCCTTTCCTATACATACGGAACAAATGGAATCCCTCTTCCATACGGAAAGGATTTTCTGGTAAATATTATTAATCGTGAGAAAATGGCCCAGGAAATTCATAGGGCCAGAAGACAAGCGGATGCTGTCATCATAAGTTTACATTGGGGAATTGAATATCAGCGCATGCCGACAAAACAGCAAAAAGAACTGGCTAATTTTCTTGTTGATGAAGGGGCGGACATTATTTTGGGATCACATCCCCATGTTCTTCAGCCAATGGAATGGATCAAAACAAAGGATGGCAGAAAAGCATTTGTTATTTATTCACTTGGAAATTTTATTTCCGGACAAGAAGGAGATTATAAGGACATCGGCGGGTTACTGACCATTCGAATTACAAAAAATATAACGAATAACAGCAGCGTTCATTCAATTGAACTCTCAGACCCTGAGTTTTTTCCCACATATGTTTCCAGTACTCATTTAAAAAATTATAAAGTTGTTCCTTTAAGCCATGCAGGAGAGTTTGGTTTAAGCAACTCCGATCAAAAATACAAAGAAATTGAAGATTATATGACCCAGTGGATGAAATAAAAAGGTGAAATGAAAGGCGCAGGAATGCGTCTTTTTTATTTAAAGGCTCACCATAGATGATTATGTAAACCTTCTTTCCTAAGGATTATCGCCTGTTTTTCCCCAATTAAGTCAAAATGAGAATAACCATTTGTCCGTATGTGAATCCACTCTTTCTTTAATCCGTATTTATGCCCCCATGCAGCTAATTGATCCAGATCTCGGCAGCCAACTTTCGTTACAGTTTTATAACCCGGGAATCGTTCATCCAGCCAGTAGTGTGTTAAAAATGCAATTTTCCCTCTGTCAATTTTTTGTTTCCACTCGTTTAGGTCACTTCTTTTAATCCCAAAAGCCAATACACATCACCCCATATGCTCTTTAGTCTTCTTTTTGCTTTTTCACCCGTTCATAAGCTTCGTGCCATTCAGGAAATAATTTCCTAAAGGATACAGGCCGAAAACTGTCTTTTTTCACACATGCATGTTTGGAAGAACCTATTACGGATGTTTCTCCATCTTCAGTTAGAATTTCATAACCATAGGTTGTCCGGATTCCATCATAATCCTCTACCCACGTCTTAACGATAGCCTTTTCACCATACCTTACAGGTTTTTTATATGTAGCTTGAATATCAAGAACAGGTGATAGATATCCATCCTTTTCAAGAGCAGCATAATTAAAACCAAGTTCTTGAATAAAAGCCGTTCTCCCTATTTCCATCCAAACAAAATAATTTGTATGATAAACAACCCCCATTTGATCGGTTTCAGCATATCGGACATCGATCTCCCGCGTTACAATTAACATTTGGATTCCTCTTTTCTAAGCGTATTCCTAAACACCTTTTCCATTTTAAACAGCCAGAAAAGCTATTTCTTCTTGGCAATAGGTAAATACTGCTTTTTTTATCTTACCACAAACTATTTAAACGTTCGAACAAATTCATTTTGCCAAAACAGAACAAAAGACCTGCTCCTATTTAATAGGAGACAGGTCTTTTGTTCTTAGCATTCATCACGGCTGGCTCGCGCTTCGTCCTTAACCTCGGAACGTAAAGCTTCAAGGCTTTCTCTTCTTCGTTCATTTTTTGCTTCAATCTGCTCAATTTGCTCTTCGCTATCGGTAAATGCCATTGAAGCTTCTGCTTCTTCCATATTTTCAATCGTGTTATGGATCATTTCCTGTAACTTTTCTACGTTGTCACTTCGATCATCCGGTTTTGGTTTATTTTGATAAGCCATCTGAATTTCCTCCTTCTCTCTTCTTATAAGGTACAAATATAGTTTGGTTTCAGTGGTGAAAAAATATCACAGAAAAAAGTGGGATCATTTTGCCATTTAGTAACTTAGAAAAGCGCAAGCGCCTTGTTCAGCCCCGAAGAACATTTGACCCTGAGGGGCTAGGCGCTGAAGCTGGACAATTCTCAAAGTCCAAACTTTTATACTTTCTTTACCTATGAAAAAGACCCGTCTGCCGTTGCAGCGGGTCTCTCTTTTCTATTCACCTTTTGTTTGAATAACCTGGGCATGTTCCCCTGATTTATCCTGCATTTTCTTTCCTTTATTTCCGCCATAACCGCGCTGCTGGGTACCTAGGTGATCTGGCCGAAAATATTTTGATTTTTTTTGTGGATTACTCATTTATCATATCCCTCCTCTTCATTATGAGTAGTTTCCCCATGAAGAGAAGAGTCCATAATTGGTAAACAATGAGAATTTATTCTGCTTTTCCGAGGCGTTTTTCTTCAATACGTTGTTCAATTTTCTCCAAAGCAGCGCTATCTTTTAGAAGTTGTGTTTTATTTTCAGAGACAAGTTCAGCAAAGGAGCGTTTTCTAGGTTTTCTCATAATTTCACCTTCCTTAATTACCATTATAACAGTAATTATGTCCGCAATCGCTTTCAATTATTACAACTTTTTGAAAATTTAATCCACGTTGTCTTTTAAAAAAAAGACATTTGGATTGACCAAATGCCTCAATTGATTTCATCTGTAAATTGTTTCATCATATCTTGTTTCATGGAACCTGTGTACTTATTTTTTATAACACCATTACGATCAATGAAAAAAGTCGTCGGTATGGATATAATTTGGTACATACCGTTAACTTTATTTTCTTTATCAAGCAGAATTGGGAAAGTTATTCCGTTTTTATCAGCAAAACCTTTAACATCATTTTCGGTGTCAATATTAACAGCCAGGATAACGACATCATTATTTCCCTGCTTATAAAATTGTTCCATTTCAGGCATTTCAGCTTTACATGGCGGACACCAAGTTGCCCAAAAGTTCAACATAACCTTTTTTCCTTTAAAGCTGGATAGTTTTACAGTCTCTCCTGATAGGGTCTTCAATTCAAAGTCCGGGGCTTTTGTACCAATTTTTAAATCTTCCGATTGTTGCGAAGCGGGATCCGTTGTATTTTCTTTCGTTACCGACTTTTTATCAACAGCCTGTACAATTGCAACTGTTAACAACCCTAGTAAGAGCACTGCTGCAATAATCTTTTTTACCATCCAAAAATTCTCCTTTTATACTTTGCATTTTAATGTGGAACATATTTAATTTTACACTATAAACTAAATCGAAATAAAGCGATGTAACCCATTTACCTCATAAAATATTTATTAATTACAATTAAAAGAAGAAATAAAAAGAACACCATGCCAATCATGCATGGTGTTCTTTGAAACAGAAGCTTTGTATTAAGCTTGTAATTTTTCGCGAAGAACCATTTGAAGGATACCGCCATGGCGATAGTAATCAATTTCAACTTCAGAATCGAAGCGTGCGATTACTTCAAATTCCTTCTTGTTACCGTTCTCGTCAGTAGCAGTTACTTTTACTAAGTCACGTGGTTTAACATTTTCATCAACTTGAACGGCAAATGTTTCTTTACCAGTTAAGCCAAGTGTTTCAGCGCTATCGCCTTGTTTAAATTGAAGTGGAAGAACACCCATTAATACAAGGTTTGAACGGTGGATACGCTCAAAGCTTTCTGCAATAACAGTTTTGATGCCAAGAAGGTTTGTACCTTTTGCAGCCCAGTCACGGGAAGATCCCATTCCATAATCTTTACCTGCGATAACAGCTAAGCCAACGCCATCCTGTTTGTATTTCATGCAAGCATCGAAAATAGACATTACTTCACCAGTTGGCCAGTAAGTTGTGAAGCCGCCTTCAGTTCCTGGTGCAATTTGGTTACGGATACGAATGTTTGCAAACGTTCCGCGCATCATAACTTCGTGGTTACCGCGGCGGGAACCGTAAGAGTTGAAGTCACGAGGCTCAACGCCTTTTTCACGAAGATATTTGCCGGCAGGAGTATCTTTGCCGATTGAACCTGCAGGTGAAATATGGTCAGTTGTTACGGAATCACCGAATTTACCAACTACGCGAAGTCCTGCTAAAGGCTTAACTTCATCTGGATCTGGTTTTAAGCCTTCAAAGAACGGCGGGTTAGCAATGTAAGTAGAATTTTCATCCCAAGTGTAAAGCGGCTCATCACTTGTTTTGATTTCGTTCCAGCGCTCGTTGGCAGTAAATACAGTTTCGTATTCTTTACGGAATAATTCAGGAGTAACTGTATTTTTAACAACTTCATTTACTTCAGCTGTTGATGGCCAAATGTCTTTGAAGAATACATCGTTACCGTCTTTATCTTTTCCGATTGGTTCAGTAGCGAAATCTACGTTTACTGTACCGGCAAGAGCATAAGTTACTACTAATGGCGGTGAAGCAAGGTAGTTACCTTTTACAAGCGGGTGAATACGGCCTTCGAAGTTACGGTTACCTGAAAGAACAGATGTAACTAAAAGATCGTTATCAGCGATTGTTTTCTCAATTTCTTCTTTTAATGGACCAGAGTTACCGATACATGTTGTACAACCGTATCCAACAACGTTGAATCCAATTTGCTCTAAGTATGGAAGCAATCCGGAATCACGAAGGTAACCAGTTACAACTTTAGATCCTGGTGCCAAAGAAGTTTTTACGTATTTTGGAATTTGCATTCCTAATTCAACAGCTTTTTTAGCTACAAGACCAGCACCTACTAGAACGTAAGGGTTGGATGTATTTGTACAGCTTGTAATAGAAGCAATGGCAACTGCACCTGTTTTGATTGGAGCTTTCTCACCATTGTTAAATTCGATTACAGCTTCTTTGTCAAGCTCTGCTTCTGTTAAACCATATCCTTGGTTTCCTTGAGGAGCAGAAACAGCGTTAACGAAAGATTCTTTCATTTTTGAAAGAGGAATCAAATCTTGCGGACGCTTAGGACCGGAAAGGTTTGCTTCAATTTCAGAAAGATCGATTTCTACTACATTTGTATAATTAGGCTCTACTTCAGGGTTGAAGAATAAACCGTTTTCTTTGCAGTATTGTTCTACAACTTTAATATTTTCTTCATTGCGGCCAGTTAAGCGTAAATACGCAAGGGATTCAGCGTCAACCGGGAAGAATCCGCAAGTTGCACCGTATTCAGGAGCCATGTTGGCAACTGTAGCGCGGTCAGCTAGTGGAAGTGAAGGTACTCCAGGACCGAAGAATTCTACGAACTTACCTACTACACCTTGGCTGCGAAGCACTTGAGTTACTTTTAATGCAAGGTCAGTAGCTGTTGCACCGTTTGGAAGCTCGCCAACTAATTTAACCCCCACTACCTCTGGTACAGGGAAATAAGAAGGCTGTCCAAGCATTCCAGCTTCTGCTTCGATACCGCCAACGCCCCATCCAAGAACGCCGATACCGTTAATCATGGTAGTGTGCGAGTCAGTACCAACAAGTGTATCTGGATATGTTTCTAATTCTCCATCCGCATTCTCTGCGATGTGTACAACATCAGCTAAGTATTCCAAGTTAACTTGGTGAACGATACCTGTTGCAGGCGGAACTGCACGGTAGTTATTAAAGGATTTTTGAGCCCAGCTTAAGAACTGATAGCGCTCAGCATTCCGTTGGAATTCTAAATCCATGTTTTGTTTTAATGCATCTTCAGAGCCATAAGCATCTACTTGAACAGAGTGGTCGATTACAAGATCAACTGTTTTTTCAGGGTTGATTTTGTCAGGATCTCCGCCTAAAGCAGCCATAGCTTTTCTTAATGAAGCTAAATCAACAACAGCTGGCACACCAGTAAAGTCTTGAAGAATAACACGTGAAGGTTTGAAAGGAACATCAACCTCTTTAAGTTCATCAGTTCCCCATTTTGCTAAATTTTCAACATGTTCTTTTGTGATTACTCGGCCATCGTATTGGCGAAGTACAGATTCAAGCAATACCTTTACAGAATAAGGCAGCTTAGAAACCTTACCAATACCTGCTTCTTCCAAAGCAGCTAAACGATAATATTGATAGCGTTTACCGTTTACTTCGAAGGAAGAGTGAGCTTTGAATACATCATTCTTTACCATTACCATGAAAATACCCCCACTTTCGTCAAAATATATTAAAAATTTACGAAAAGTTGAAAAGTTTGAATAGTCCCATCCGACCATACTTTTCTCACAATTCTAATCTTAATACAACCTTTCCTATATGTAAATAAAAAGAAAGTTATTGCGAGTGATAAGTTTTTCTTATCTTATTATTATTTTCACGATAAATTCATTGGATATGCTCATTAAGTCTGCAGGATTAATATCTTGTTTTAAAATCCCCCTTTAATGGGGTTGTTATTTCAAAAAAGAGATTTTCCCGTCTTTTTTTTAAGAAAAGGGAAATAGTAACAAAGTAGGAGGTGGATGATAGTGCAGCGAAAAAAGTCTAATCATGTTATTCCTGGCATGAATGCCGCAAAAGGTCAGGGGCAAGGCGCCGGTTTTAACGAGGAAATGTCAAATGAGCCATTGACAGCGAAGGAAAAATTCAATAATAAACGGCGGAAAAAAAATCAGTAAAATCAATTATAGGCAGGGAGTTTTTCCCTGCCTGCCTTTTTCTATTAATATGATTCAAAGTTATTTACTTCAGTCACCATCTTTTGCAAATCCTGCTGAAATTGCTCGAGCTGCACTCTCTGATGCTCAGAAGCAACCTCTAGCGCATTTTCAATTTGCTGATAGGCTTCATTGACTTCTTCTTTTAAATGATTTAGTTGATGTCCGTAGCTTGCACTGTCCCTGACAATTTCGTAATATAGTTCCTCGGCATTTTCCATCCCTTGCTGGGCAGTCTGAAATGCCAGCTGCTTATCCTTTTGATAAGGCATTCGCTGCATCGTTTTTTCACTCCTTTTAAAAGCGTATACCGATAAATTGTGCAAAAGGAACAAATTTATACAGAATAAATAAAATCATCTGTCGCCATCCTAACAAACAGGAGGGATTTTAATGAACAAGAATGACGGCAAGGATATGAGAAAAAATGCGCCGAAACAATCAGGTCAGCCTGAACCCTTGAGCGGGTCTAAAAAAGTAAAAAACCGGCAGCACACCAGAGCAAAACACAATACACATCATGATATGTAGATAGAAAAACAGAAACGCCCAATAAAAACGGCTGCCTTTTAATTACAAAGCGCAGCCGTTTTCCCTAAAATGGACAGTACATCTGTTTTGAATTTGAAATTGTCCGGAAACAGACTTTTCCCTAAAATTGCTTCAATGCTTCCAACAACAGTTGTTCTTCATCCTCCGCAACTGTCCTTAAGTCCAAAAGAAGTTCATCTTTCTGGATTCTGGCAACAATAGCAGGATGGGCTTCTGTTCGTAATTTTTTCGCTAATTGCTCTGCTGTATGGAATCGATGTTTCAAGGTGATCAGCACCGTTGGCAGCTGAACTTCAGGCATGGTTCCGCCGCCCACTTGGCTTGTGCCTGGTATCATTTTTACTTCATATTGGTCTGTATCGTCTAATAATTTAGATACAAACTTTTTAGAACGCTCGTCAATTTCTTCAGCAGACTGCAACAAGTCCCGAATGGTGGGGATATTTTGAAGGCCCAGTTCCCCTTTAGCATAATCAAGCAGCGTACCCTCAAGTGCTGCCAATGTCATCTTATCAACGCGGATAACCCGCGCAAGCTGATGTTTTTTCAATCGATCAATCAGCTCTTTTTTTCCTGCAATAATCCCGGCCTGCGGCCCGCCTAACAGCTTGTCTCCGCTAAAGGTAACAAGATCTGCACCTGCTTCTAGCACCTCTTTGACAACAGGCTCTGCTCCAATACCATGCTTGCGAAAATCGTGCAGTGCACCGCTTCCAAGATCTTCATAAAAAAGAACGTTATCCAGACCCTTTGTAAAATGAACCAATTGATCGGTTTCAACTGATTCGGTAAAACCGACTACTTTAAAATTACTGGTATGAACCTTCATTATGATTGCTGTTTCAGCTGTAACAGCTCTTTCATAGTCATAGAGATGTGTTTTATTCGTTGTCCCTACTTCAACCAGCTTTGCGCCGCTTTCCTCCATAATAGAGGAAATTCGGAAGGAGCCCCCGATTTCAACTAGCTGTCCCCGTGAAACAATTACTTCCTTATTGACAGCCAACGCTCTGAGGACGAGGTAAACAGCAGCTGCATTATTATTGACAATCATCGCTGCTTCGGCACCCGTTAACTCTCTAATTAAGCTTTCTGCATGGCTGTGTCTTGAACCCCGTTCACCCTCTGCAAGCTTATACTCTAAATTTGAATAGTTTCTTGCCGTTTCTAGAACATGTGTGATGGCATGCTCACTCAATCGAGCTCTGCCAAGATTGGTATGCAATATCGTGCCCGTTGCATTAATCACTTTTTTTAAAGTGTAAGAAAAATGTTTTTTTATATTATATTCAAGCATTTGAAATATCTCATCCGTAAATGGAGCAGTTCCTGGAATCGATCCATGCCATTGATTATGTAAGATGGAATTGCGAATTTGTTCAAGTACGTCTTTCAGTTGTTTTGTTAATTCAGTAGTATCCATACCCGATTCGTAACCGAGTACTGTAAACTGTCCGAGATTTTGAAGTTCGTGGACAGGGGGAATCGATCGAAGCCATTCTCTCATTCATCATACTCCTTCGCATTTCGTTTCTAGCCCATTATATCATGTTCACCAAAACTTCGCTGTTGAATAAAATAGTTTGCAAGGGGGTTATTAAACGTGACTGGAAATGATTATGAGGAACCTTACGATACCCAAAAAATGGAGGAATGGCTTGAAAACTACTTTCTGGATCCATTGACATCCTTTTATGATCAAACACAATTTCGTATCGATCTTTTTGAAACGGACCAGGAATGGATTATCGAAGCACTGCTTGACGACTACCAATCTTCAGAGATTACAGTAAATGTTGAGGACAAAAAGTTAATCATATCCGGGAAAAGAAGGGTTTCATCATCCAGAATTATAGAACAAATCAAAACCCGGGCAATCGAATTCCCCTTCCTCATAAAAGATCAAAAAATAACAGCATCCTTCCAAAAAGGCATTTTAGAAATATTTATCTCAAAACTGGAAAAGGCATTCAAAAAGAACCGGTATATTACTCTGCCATAGCAGATTTTTATAGAACCGTCTACAAAACCCGCTTGAAAAAAACGAAGCGGGTTATTTGGTTTGAGGTTTAGCATTGTTTTCTAAAATAATTTGGCTGATTGAAATTCAATTTGCATGAACAAGTAAGTGCGTTTTCTTATTGAAAGAGTTATACTATTAAGCGAATCTCCCATCAAGATAGAGTTCTTATTTGATGGAAGGTTTAAGAACTTCTTCTGCCCTAGCCTTATTACTATAGTATGTTTCCGAAACTGAACATAATGGAGGTGGAAATGATGAGTCAGCAAGAGAACGTTCGCCTTACCTCTTTATCAACAAAAGCAGGCTGAGGCTGTAAAATTGGTCCTGAAGACCTTGCGCAAGTTTTGCGCAATTTACCTAAACAAGATCCTGTTCCTGAATTACTCGTTGGAAATGAGACATCCGATGATGCTGGTGTCTATCAACTAACCGATAAAATTGCCCTGATCCAAACGGTTGATTATTTTACTCCCGTTGTTGATGATCCTTATATGTTCGGCCAAATCGCGGCAGCAAATGCCTTAAGTGATGTTTACGCAATGGGCGGTGAACCCAAAACAGTCATGAATATCGTAGGGTTTCCGATAAAAAAACTAGGACCGGACATTTTAACAAAAATTCTGTGCGGTGCTGCAGATAAAGTAAAGGAAGCAGGAGCCATTACCGTAGGGGGACATTCCGTAGATGATCAAGAACCAAAATTTGGTCTTTCTGTAACAGGTATCGTACATCCCGGAAAGGTTTGGAAAAATATCGGTGCAAAACCTGGCGATGTCCTTATTTTGACCAAGCCTATCGGCGTAGGAATTATGACAACAGGGATTAAAAGAGATGTTGTCACTCCCGAGCAGGAACAAGCGGTTACTGAAACCATGGCATTATTGAATAAAAGTGCCGCAGAGAGCTTGAAAAAGTATCATCCCCATGCCGTAACAGACGTTACAGGCTTTGGACTTTTAGGGCATGGAAGTGAAATGGCCCGCGGAAGTGATGTCAGCTTTCAAATAAACTTTACGAATGTTCCTATACTGGAAGGAACAGCTCAGTTAGCAAAAGATGGCATTGTTCCTGGAGGATCAAAGTCAAATCATAAATGGCTAAACGGCGATATTGAATATTCTGATATGTCACTCGATGAACAGCTTATCCTATGTGATGCCGTTACGTCAGGCGGTTTACTTGTATCTCTCCCGGAAGAAGAAGCAAACGACTATATCACAGATCTTCATCAGAGCGGATTAGCGGCTGCAGCCGTTATCGGAAGAGTAACAGAGAAAAAAGATAAATGGATCTATGTAAAAAGATAGAAGAAGCGGGGAATTTTAATACAGATTTCCCCGTTTTTTTTTATTTTATAAAGCTTTATGACGCAGTTTATCAATCATATCTTTTGTCATTTTTGGTAAATCATACTCGGCTTTAAACCCCCATTCTGATTTTGCTGCCTCGGCATTAATTGAATTTGGCCAACTCTCTGCGATTTTTTGGCGGGTCGGGTCAACTTGATAAATGATTTCAAAACTGGGGATATGTTTCACTATTTCAGCAGCAATTTCTGAAGGTTCAACGCTCATCGCTGTGACATTATAGGCATTGCGGTTGGTCAGCTTTGAAGAATCAGCTTCCATTAAATCGATAATCGCCTTCAAGGCATCCGGCATATACATCATGTCTAAAAAAGTACCTTTTTCAAGATAACACGTGTATTTCCCTTTTTTCACCGCTTCCTTAAAGATTTCAACGGCGTAATCCGTTGTTCCTCCACCTGGAGGTGCTGCACTCGATATAAGCCCTGGAAAGCGCAGCCCGCGCGTATCAATGTTATATTTTTGGCAGTAATAATCGCAAAGCAGCTCTCCGGCAACCTTGTTAATACCATACATCGTTGTTGGACGCATGATCGTTACTTGGGGAGTACCTTCTTTCGGAGAGGAAGGTCCAAAAACTCCTATGGAACTTGGTGTAAAAAATTGAGCGTTTGTTTCTCTTGCTGCTTCAAGGGCATTTAATAAACCGCCCATATTCAAATTCCATGCAAAAAGAGGTTTTGCTTCTGCTGAAGCGGATAAAATAGATGCTAGATGGATAATTGTATCCGGGGTGTGTTTTTTTGCCATTTCTACCATGGCCTTTCGATCCGTAACGTCGAGTATTGCAAAGGGACCACCCAATGCAGCATCATTGTCATTACCACGGATATCCGTTGCCATTATATTGTCCTCTCCATAAAACTTTCTTAATTTTACTGTTAGCTCTGAACCAATCTGCCCCAATGCCCCCGTAATTAGAACCCGCTTCATCATTTTTCCGTCCTCTGATTTTTGTTACAATCTTATGCTATTTCATGGAATAATGTTCAGATCTTTCCCTACTTTTTCATAAATAGAAACCGCTTTGTCAATCATTTCCTTTGTATGTGCCGCTGTAGGCATGTTACGGACACGTCCCATGCCCTTAGGAACTGTCGGAAAAACAATCGCTTTCGCGTAAACACCTTTTTCAATTAATCTTTTTGAAAATAGCTGAGTAAGTTTCTCTTCACCTACAATAACCGGAGTGATAGGTGTTTGGCTGACACCGATATCAAAACCTAATTCTCTAAGCCCCTTTTTTAGATAATCCCCATTTTCCCAAAGCTTGTTAATTAGTTCCGTGCTTTCCATTAGGATTTCAATAGCCTTCCTGCTTGCCGAAGCATCTGCGGGTGTTAATGATGTTGAAAACAAAAATGGTCTGCTGCGAACCCTTAGCCAATCGATTAATTCTTTCTTTCCGGCTACATAGCCGCCAACAACACCAATTGCTTTTGATAATGTTCCAATTTGAAAATCCACCTTCTCCGAAAGTCCAAAATGTTTGACAGTCCCTGCTCCATTTCCTAAAACCCCTGTACCATGGGCATCATCGACATATGTAATCAGGTCAAATTCCTCGGCAATTTTTACGATTTCCGGCAGCAGAGCGATATCCCCGTCCATTGAAAATACCCCATCAGTAATGACCATTACCTTTTTATATCGGCCGGATTCCT
Organism: uncultured Bacillus sp.; assembly: GCA_964484065.1. Lineage (GTDB taxonomy): Bacteria > Bacillota > Bacilli > Bacillales > Cytobacillaceae > JAEVLT01. Next base: position 10,398 of record CAZAEW010000008.1, on the reverse strand, counting down.
TTAAATCCTTTGCTTTGGAATACAGGTCCTCCATATTAGAATGCTTATAAGGGATAATGCAGGCTTTTGATAAGCGGCAGCCGTCAATAATTGAGGCATGGTTTAATTCATCCGATAATATTGCATCTTGCTTATCCATCACAGCAGATATAGCTGCCATATTGCAATTAAATCCGGACTGATAGGCAATGACTGCTTCTGTATTCTTAAATTCCGTCAGTTTTTCCTCTAACAAAAGATGCGGTATTAGCGTCCCATTTATTGTTCGGACTGCGCCAGAGCCGACTCCGAACTGTTTAATCGCTTGAAAAGCTGCCATTTTTAAGCGCCCATCTGTTGCCAATCCAAGATAATTATTCGAAGAAAGATTAACAAACTCCTTGCCCTTAATCGTAATAGTCGGACCGTTTGCACTTTCCAAAAGGTCAATCTCATTGTAGAGTCCGTTTTCTTTAAGCTCCTGGAGATTTTCCATTAGAAACTTTTTTAATATTTTACTGGACATATTTTTCCTCCTTGTCATTCCCTCCCCTATAATTTATTGTTATTGTTCATAAATGTTCATTTATTTAAGATATTCTCAGCCCTTTTTGATGGCATAGGCAAAAAAACGCCCTAAGAGAGCTATTCCCTTAAGGCGTTTTTGAATTAATTATTTTGCGTTTTAGCTGTTAATTTTACTGTAATATTCATTAACTTACCGTTTCGGTAAACACCAAATTTCACGGTATCACCGATGCTTACTTTTGTATATAGAAATTTTCGTAATTCAGTTGGGGTGCTAATATCCGTTCCGTTCATTGAAACGATAACATCTTTTTGCTTGAAGCCGCTCTTTGCGGCTGACGATTGAGAATCGACGCTCGTTACCATTACACCTTTTGTTACATTCGATGGAAGGTTATCCCAATACATTTGCGGAACTTCACTCAAATCGGCTAGTCCAATACCTAAATAAGGCCTTTCGACTTTACCGCTTTTGATTAACTGGTTTACAATTGGGATTAAATCGTTGCTTGGGATTGCAAACCCTAATCCCTCAACACCCGTTTCTGATATTTTCAGACTATTAATACCCACTACCTGACCTGACATGTTGATTAATGCCCCGCCGCTGTTTCCTGGGTTAATGGCTGCGTCGGTTTGAATAACATTTGTATCCCAATCTCCTGCTGATGTAGAAACAGCAATTGAACGATTAGTAGCACTGACAATCCCTTCAGTGACTGTTCTGGATAAATCAAGCCCCAGCGGATTACCGATAGCCAAAACCTGGTCTCCAGGCCGGAGCGATGAGGAATCCCCAAATTCAGCAGTAGTGGTCACATTTTTTGCCGGGATTTTTAAGACAGCAAGATCGGTTAAAGCATCCGTTCCGACAACCTCAGCTGTTGTTTTTTGACCGCCATAGAGGGAAATTTCCAGCTTGGTTGCCCCTTCTACAACGTGATTATTGGTTACGATATAGGCACTGTCACCATTTTTTTGAAAAATAACTCCTGATCCTGAACCTGTCTCAACTGATTGTGAACTGCTGCCGGAAGAACTTCCATTATTATTCCCATAATTGTTTCCAAATCCTCCATAATTGCCAAAAAACCCGCTGTTACTTGATTGCTGCTGCTGATAATTAACGATTCCGACAATTGCTTTAGAAACACTTTCTACTATGTCAGCAACAGAACCGGTTGACGATGATGCTGCAGCAGGCTTCGACGAAACAGTTTTAACAGCCTGAGCAGCCGTTGAAACCTGCTGTGAAGCCGCTCCGTTATTTTCACCTACGTAGTTTTTAAAATAATCCGTGTAAGGGAGCACTGTCAAGGTTAACACAGAACCAACTACTCCAGCAGTCAGTGCAGTAAAAATGCCTTTAACCGCTCCTTTTTTTGCAGGCTTTTGACTTTCTGAACTTTTTATCTTTTCGAACTGATATTGATCATTACCACTATTAGTGTATGAAGGCCCTCCGCTGTTTATGTTTGATGATTTCTGTTCATCAGATGTGCTTGATGAATTTTCATATTTTCCGTCTTCATTAAAATCCATCACGTTCACTTCTCCTTTATTCGATTATTATTTTCTTTAACTCTACTATATCGAGAAAATATTAATAAATTATTAACAAACTATAAAGAGAATCAAAATTATTTCCAAATCAAGAAGTTTGCATTCAGCATGGTTTACTCCTTAGACGGCATTTTAAAACGAATAAGAAATTTGGTTCCTTTGCCTTTTTCACTGTAAACCTTTATATCTCCATTATGGAGAACAACAAGCTGCTTAACAATGGACAGACCCAGACCGAATTCACCATATGGATTGCTTGTTCTTGAAATATCCGCTTTATAAAATCGAAGCCAAATATTTTCAACTTCATCGGGGTCAATTCCAACTCCCGTATCTTCAATTTCAATAATGGTTTCATTGTTTTTTGTGGTGCCTCTTAGCCAAATGATGCCATTAGATGTAAATTGAATACTATTTTTTGTAATGTTAATTAATATTTGAATAAGCCTGTCGTAATCAGCAAAAACCATCGCATCCGGGTTCACTTCGACGATGATTTGGTTATGTTTTTCTTCGGCCTGAAAAGACAATTGTTCCTGAATAATCTCCAAGACTTCCAAGAGCTGTATCTCTTCATAAAACAGTTGAATTTGGTTGGAGCGGATCTTATCGTAATCAAGATTTTCATTTACAAGACGAATCAGCCTCTTTGCTTCCTGGCTAACGAGGTTAATCCCTCTTTCCTGATCCTCTTCTGGAATCATATTATTCTTCAAACCTTCAATGACTCCGCTAATGGTTGTCAGTGGTGTCCGCATTTCATGGGAAACGTCCGCCATAAATTGGCGCCTTCTATTTTCAAGGCTTTCTATTTCCTCCATTGATTTGTTTAGCTTATCAACCATGTGGTTAAAATCGCTGGCCAATTCTCCAATTTCATCGAATCTCGAAGAAGGTACTTTCACGGTGTAATCTCCAGCAGATACAAGAGAAGTTGCCTCCCGCAGGCGCCGAATCCGATTTACATGAATTCTTGACAATAACCAGCTTAAGAGAAAAGAAACTGCCAGAGCAATCAATATTGTATACCATAAATACCTATTGATTTGGCTAATCATCTTACTGGTCCCGCTGATTGGTGATGTCAATAAAATTCCGCCAATAAAACGCCCGTGTGTCACATATGGTATAGCTGCAAATGTAACTCCTTCCTGACCAAACCTTTTATAATCACTGTTAACGACAACAGTCTGCCCTTCCGTCACTTTCTTCCACTCAGAATTCGATAATTCAATTGCAGGTCCGCCATGTCTTCCCACACTATAAAGGTTCGCATCCTTATCAAAAATACTAAAACTTATGCTTCTCGCTCCTAAAACGGAGCTATATTGGTTTATGATTTGATCATTTCCTACCGGACTAAATTGAAAATCATTTAAAATTGCCTTCCCGTAAGATATTAATTCTTCAGCTTTATTTTCATAAACCATGTTTTCTACATATCGTGCAAACAGGATGCTAAGCACTAGAAAGGCAACCAAAATGATGCTGATATGACTGATAAACTGCTGGTAAATATATTTAAATTTCATCTGCTTTAACGGTTTCATCGAACTTATAACCCACCCCCCAAACAGTATGGAAGAAAGGTTGCCCGGAAGTTTCTATCTTTTTCCGCAGCCGTTTTATATGGACATCGACTGTTCGTTCGTCGCCGTAAAATTGATAACCCCATACTCTTTCAAGCAATTGTTCCCGAGAAAAAACTTGTTTTGGATGCTGAACAAAAAAATACAACAGGTCAAATTCTTTAGGAGTCAAGTTCATGACGGCTTCCCCATCCAAAAAGACTTCCCGGGTGTTCTTATTTATTTTAAGATGATCGGATTGAATGACCCCTTTTTCAAGCATTTCATCCTGGTTTACGTTATGAAATCTGCGTGTAACTGCCTTGATTCGTGCCATAAGCGCAAGCGGGCTGAACGGCTTCGTAACATAATCGTCCGCGCCCATTTCAAGTCCTAATACTTGATCCGATTCGCTGTCTTTTGCTGTCAGCATAATAATCGGGACAGCATTTTTTTCCTCCCGTATTTTTCTGCAAATCGTTACTCCATCCATCCCTGGCAGCATCCAATCAATGATCAGGGCATCCCACGTACTGCTTTTAAAACGGTTATATCCTTCAATACCGTCGTTAACAAACACCCCCTCAATTCTTTCTTTTGCAAAAAACATCTCGACCATGGAACAAACACTTTTATTATCTTCAATCACTAATATTTTCAATTTGAAACATCTCCTATTGCTGATTCCCGCCTCTTTTTATTAAGTTTATACGATTTTTTTTGCATATCAACATTCTGAACAATTCTTCCAAAGTTATTAATAATTTGTTCATAAATTATTAATAATCGAAAAAAGACTTGAATATTTCACCTTCAAGTCCCTAAACTTTTTCCATTTTTCTGTTTCATTTAATAACAAAAGTCTCCGTCCTGATGATCATTTGTTAGATATTTCAGCTTGTTATGAAGCCGTTCTTGTTCAAGGATACCTTCAAGGGCATTAATTAAAGGAGAATCAATCATCTTTTTTAACATTCCAAAAGCTTTTTCTGAAGTATCTGCCATCCTCAAAGCGATTTTTATGGTTTCTTCTTTTAATTTATCTAATGGTGCAATGTAATTAATGGCTCCTAAATGATATAAATGCAGGGCAGAAAGAGGGGTACCAATACTGCAGAATTGCTTTTTCAGAAAGGGACCGATTAATCTGGTCTGAAAATGTGATTCGTACTTTTTCAGGATTTCCTTGTTACCGGATATGCTTAAAGAGAATTTACTGTCCTCAGAAGCCACAATAATGTCACTTGCAAAAGCCAAATTAAACACAGCATCTGCCACAAATCCCTGGACAGAGGCAATAATGGGTTTCCGTGATTTTTTCATCTCCAGAATGCATTCATTTAGCATTCCAAATCCGGGAGCTGATGGAGAAATATTTAGATATCCTGTATTTACCTCATTTGAAGATGAACAACGGCCTCCATCTATAAGGGTGATCACTTTTATTTCAGAATCCCTTTGTGCATGATGAATGGCAAATGTTAAACCTATAATCGTGTCAGGATGAAATGGATTCAAGCTGTCAGAATGGTTTAAGATTAACGTTAAAACTGGACCAGATCTTTCCACCAATAAATATTCATTTTTCATCCTATTCTCCCTTTCATTATTTAATAAGCAGCACTTATTAAATCCGTAAAATAGGAAGGATTCTATGCCAAGCCCGTTTTAGAAAACTTGCAGGTAATATAGCCCAATCCCATCTTTTGAAGCTGCATTTCTTTTAAAAATGCCAACCGGTAAATACGTAAACTTAAAAGGGACACAACAGGATGTAACATTACTATAAATCCATTTCGCTTAATCAGTTTGATTTTCCTTTCATATCAGTTCGACAAATATTTCTTTATTTTAGAAATTAATATTTTCTATTTTTTTGTTTATTCATCACTTCATACGATTTTTCAATAATATCAGTTAGAACATCGCCTTTATAAATTCTCCCAAGCTTTAAATTCTGTTGATAATAGTTAACTATCTCATCCAACATTTTTGCCGTTTTCTTAGATACTCTTACGTTTAATTGAATTCTGTCATTTTCCTCCATGTAAATCTCTCCTAGCAATTGGATAGTATAATGCTAGCAGTTGCTAACAGTAAGACACAAGCTGCTATTCCTTATTTTATAACACAATTCATTTAAAATTAAGATGAAAATGATCATTCCCTACGATAAATTTATTTTATTTTTTTATGGGGATTTTCAATAAATTCTGCCAGAATTTCAAATGATATAAAAGGAGTTCCGCTTATTTACAAAAATGATTGGGAGGCATATCAAGTAATGATCGTTTCTTTGATACTTGGGGCTTTTTTATTTATACCGCAAGCAAATCTGCCTAACAATTGCACAATTACCAGTAAGGGACAGCCGATCTCTATAGTTAACCGGGCAGATTTTGTATTGCCAGTACCAGATTTGCCCTTACTTGATTCTAATAAATACAATGAATTTTTAAATCGGCTCGATTCGTTAGTGACGAAAGAACCTAAAAATGCAGCCCTTGATAAGCATGGAAACATTATTCCTGAACAAACAGGGTGCCGTATTTTTCGGCGCGTTTTTACGAATCAATTTTATTCTTTTTATTACAATAAAGGTCCTTTAACGATTGAAACCCCTTTATTAACCATTTATCCGAAAGTGGACAGTGAATTGCTGGGTCATATTCGCAGTAAACGGATTGGCAGGTACATCACTACTTTTAATGCCGGGAATAAAGAGCGTACAAATAATATTCGTCTCGCCACAAATGCAATTAATAATTATGTCATCTTTCCCGGAGAAATTTTTTCTTTTAACAGAGTCGTTGGAAAAAGAACGGCCGGAAAGGGTTATTTAAAGGCCCCTGTTATTATTAAAGGTGAATTGTCTGAAGATATTGGCGGAGGAATTTGCCAGGTTTCTTCTACCTTGTTTAATGCGGTAGATAATGCCGGGCTCCAGGTGATCGAACGCTATTCCCACAGTCGGAAAGTCCCCTATATACCTTCTGGGAGAGATGCCACGGTAAGCTGGTATGGTCCTGATTTTACTTTTAAAAATAAATATAATCAGCCTATTCTTATTCAGGCCAAAACAGTTGGGAATAAATTGGTTATAAAGCTGTTTTCTTCAGATGTAATTGAATATACGCCTAAGAAAGTCCCATTTTTATGGTAAGATTGTAAGGCTGAAAAAGCCCGCCAATGAAGCGGACTTTTTCACCTATTTATTTTGAATTGCTTTGGATATCAATTCCTCAGAATACTCTGTCAATGCCGCATCATTCATGAGAGAGATATTGTTTTTCGGAGCAAGGTTGCTTACAATGTTTTGCAATGGAGAAGTCTTGGACGTACTTCCTTCATTAGTCTGCTTTTGTCCTCTGCTTAAAACATAGGCAGCTGCACTAACGGCTAGACTTAATAAAGAAGCCCACATTACGCCTCTATTATTGTTTTGCTTTCTTCTAAACATCTTCATTAATGGCTGTCTTTTGTTAAGCAACGAGAATAGATTCATCATTTGCACTCCTTCTTAATTGAATCGAGGATTAATCGTATTCCTCATCAATAATTTTCTCATTCTTCAGGAGATTATGTGGAGAAACCTTGATTAGCCATAATTGGATATTTAGTTTACATAATATTATTATGGTTTTACAAATAATTCAAAAATTGTACTGCTTATTCTTCTTCTACATCAACTTCGAGACCATCATATCCTAAACGGTTAAGGCTTTCTGCAATTTTTTGGTATCCTCGATCGTTTGGATGAATTCTGTCAATGGATAGATACTCTTTTTCATGTCCTTTAAAGATGCTGTCAATTTCAGCAACTGAAATATTAGGCTCCTTGGCCAGATTTTTAAGCTGGAGATTAAATTTGTTTATCCATTTATTGGCAAGTACATTTTCAGGAAAAGGATTATAAAGGTCGATAACACGCAAAATAAAGGGTGGAGAACTTTTTTCCTTTAATTGTTTGACTGCATACAGGATTTTCCGATAGTTTTCCATACATTGGTTTAATGCAAAGCTAAAATCCTTCTCATTTCGGTCTTCTTCATATTGCCTCGCAGCGCTGATCAAATCATTTCCCCCTGCTGTTATTGTAATGATGTCTGCCTCTTTCATCCTCCCCCTTACGAATTCATCTTCAAGCATTTTTAAAATATCTCTTGATAAATACCCGGAATGCGTAAAAACTTGAACAAATATTTGGGTGTGAAGTTCGGCTTCTGCCATTCTCTGAAACCTCTGAACAAACCCAGGTGAAAAAAGATTGGCACCTATGCCTGCTGTTAACGAATCACCTAATGCGACATACAAATAATTCATTACGCCCCACTCTCCTTAAATGGCAAGTGTATTGAAATATCCTTATACACTGCATCCAATGAACCAAACTGCTTTTATCATCATATGATGCTAAAAGAAAAGGGGGTACTGGGCCTATGGGAAGCTATACTTATTTTGATTTGCTCGCTCAATTTGGAATTGGAGGAGCTCATCCGGGAGGAATCCAATTAACAAAGGAATTATTGTCATCAGAAAATATAACAAAAACGTCCCAAATTCTTGATGCAGGATGCGGTACAGGACAAACGGCCGCTTATCTTTATAAACAATATGGTGCGAACATTATCGGTTTGGATATTAATCCAGTGATGCTAAAAAAAGCGAATGACCGTTTCTTATCACAGCAGCTGCCCATTCAATTAATTCATGCTTCATTGGAAGAAATCCCTTTAAAAGATGAGATTTTTGACCTTGTCCTTTCGGAATCCGTGCTAGCTTTTGTGGATAAGCGAAAAGCTCTTTCAGAGTTGTTCAGGGTACTTAAAAGCGGTGGACGATTAATTGGAAATGAGATGACAATTAATACCCCAATTGGAATAGAAGAAGAAAAAGAAATTAAGGATTTTTATGCGCTGGACAGTTTGCTTTATGAAGAGGGTTGGCGGAACTTATTAGAAGAAGCAGGCTTTGAAGATATTGAAATTAAAAAGGAAAAAAAATCACTAATCGATTATAAAGAAATGCCTGAATTTAATTTTTCAAGCAATTTCGTTCCCGAACTATTTGATATTCTCAACCATCATGCAGAAATTATTATCCAGTACCAAGAGTCTTTAAGTTACAGAATCATTACTTGTACAAAAAGGTAATCCAGCCTCCCACAAGGATTGTCATTAAATTACAGAATTTTTTTGCCCATTTAGCAAAAAATAATTTCTGATTACAACTTATTCGGGACGGTGAAAAAATGGATAAAACACTTGGATATCTCCGTGAAACTTTGTCCAATTATGTTAGCGATCATTCCCAGGGAAAGCACTTATATCGAAAACTGACTGAAGGAGATTATCCTTCTGAAGAGGCCTTTGTTCAGCAATTAAGCAGCCATGAAATTAATTTTTTAAATCAAATACTGCCTAAAGAGATAAGCTACGCTAAACGGGAAAAAGACCAACTTAGAGCAAGGCAATTAAATGAAGTGTATGAACTATTAATTTAAAAAAGATGGCAGTTATCCGCTGCCATCTTTTAAGGCTTTTTATCCTTTACATAGGGAATATTTCATATTGATAAGTAATGATTTATGGGGAAATAGAATAAAATTATTTCCTAGGCAAGCGCAAACCTTGACAAAACTTGATTTTTTTATCTTGATTTTTCTACGTCAAACGACAGAAAATGATATCAGTTCTTTTTTAGTGAATACCCCTTTTCTTAAAGCGACCTCCGCGGACTTCAGCAATATCGGCAACGGCTAAAAAAGCATGTTCATCAAAATCCGTTACAATTTCTTTAAGTTTAGCTTCCTCAAGCCTGTTTATCACGCAAAAAATAACTTTCTTGATATCGCCGGAATAAGCACCTTCCCCGTTAATATAGGTAACGCCTCTTCCCAGCCGGTCCATAATCGCCTCACCAATATCATTTGCACTCTCACTTATGATCCAGACAGATTTAGATTCATCAAGACCCGTTATCGTAATATCTATTGTTTTATATGCAACAAAATAAGCGATCATTGAATACATGGCCCGATCCCAAGTAAAAACAAAGCCTGCACTGCCAAGAATAAATAAATTAAAAAACATGATAATTTCGCCAACTGAAAATGGCAGCTTATTGTTGAAAAGAATCGCCAGAATTTCTGTCCCATCAAGTGAGCCTCCGTACCGAATAACGATTCCAACTCCAATTCCGAGGATGATTCCTCCGAAAACAGAAGCAAGAAGTATATCATTTGTAAAAGCGGGTACCGAATGCAGTAAGGATGTGGAAAGGGAGAGAATGAGTATGCCATAAAGAGTAGATAAAGCGAAGGTTTTTCCAATTTGTTTATATCCTAGAAAAAAGAAGGGAATGTTAAGTAAAAAAATGAAAAATCCCAATTTCCACCCCGTTATGTAGGACAGAATAATCGATATCCCGGTAATGCCTCCATCAATAACTTTATTGGGAACAAGGAAAATTTCAAGGCCAGTCCCCATTAGTCCTGCGCCAAGTGTTATTAAAAGAATTCTCTTAAAGAGTTTCCGCTTTGAAAGCTTTTTATGCTGTGTTTTTGCCATTGATATTTGCTGATGACTCATTTCTGCCCGTTCTATTCTTTCAGACATTGCATTGCTCCTTTCCCCTGTTGACTCCTTTTATTATAACAGAGATTTTTCATCTATTTACCTTCAAATATAAAAAAACTGTCTAAACAATTAGACAGTTTTTTTAACTTGGGTCTACCTCATCATAGGATAAAGTGGTTACC
>CAZAEW010000007.1:70065-96956 GCA_964484065.1 uncultured Bacillus sp. | reverse complement strand
AGGAGCTCATTCAGACAGTAACCGTGAATCCATTGGGCTTTGTGTCCGAATCAGGAGCTCATTCAGACAGGAATCGTGATTCCATTGGTTTTTGAATCATTTATTCAACCCACTTGACGATTTCTTCCAATGGTTTTCTGATTTTTGGGCGAGGGTCCCGAACGCGGTACCCAAAGGCAGCCATCACAGATATCTGCAAACGGCCGTCTTCCAATAATCCCTCTTCTTCGAGAATCTGATTAACCGCATCCATATCAAATCCTTCAATTGGACAAGAATCAATGCCGATCAGGGCAGCGGCCGTCAGCATATTACCAAGTGCAATATATGACTGTTTGCCAGTCCAATCAAAAATAGCCCGGTCGCTATCTAATAAATGAAAATCAGATTTCTGAAAGGATTTGTATCTTTTCAGCATATTTTGAAACACTTCTTCAGGAACTCCCCGGACATTTAACATTTGATGAGCGATGTATTCAGAATCATATCTGACATCTTTCACCGTTCTGCTAATCAGTAGTACAAAATGACTTGCGGTAGGCAGCTGTCCTTGTGCTCCCCACGAAACTTTTCGCAGCTTATCTCTTAATTCTTGATTTTGAACGACAATCAATTTCCATGGTTCAAGGCCTAATGAACTTGGAGACAATCTTGCCGCTTCCAAAATAAATTGAAAATCGTCATCACTAATTTTTTTAGCAGGGTCAAACTCTTTCGTTGCATGACGGAAGTAATAAGCTTCCAGTATCTCCTGTTTTGTTAATTCCTTTGCACTCATTACATAAACCCTCCTTCGACGGAACCGAATTTATTATTTTCCTAAAACAAAGATATTATATGATTACCCGCCAGCATCATCAAACATTATTATCTCAAACGTGGGCAGGCAGGTTCACTGCTGCTTTTAAATGGGTTAATGCCGTGACATCCAACATTCCTTGGCATAATTTAATAAGGAATTTTTCCGAATCAAAAATAGAAAAGGAGAGGTACCCGATGAATCCATACAACTATTACATGCCCCAACAAGGTTATCCATATCCTCTATATCTGGATCAATACGAAATGCCATATAGAGACCCGGCTCCGCCGGCACAGCCAATTGAGAGAAAAGTAGCGGCCCTTGAGCGGCAAAATGCTCAATCAGCAAAAGAGTTAAAGCGGTTAAGCGGAGAATTAACCAGACAAAATCAAGAAATCCATCGCATAAATAATGAGATAAACCGGATCAATCATGAATTAACAAGATTAAGTGATGCCTCAACAAAACATACACGTCATCTTAACCGTTTAAATCAGCGGCTTCGTGTTGTCGAAAATAGGCTTACCATTCCATTTACCCCTTCTGAAGGAGGATTTTAAAAGGCGGAAGGAGAGTTTTGATGCTATATGTATGGATACTTTAGCTTCTATCCAACTTTTCCTGCTCTGAGTTCTTTCTCATCAACTCCCTTTCCTTACCGCGTTCCTTATCCCGCTGTAGATACAAAAGTTTTTGTACATTCCGTACAGATATTTCGTCCGTTAATGCAGCAAGGCAGCAGATTATTAGATCGTTTGAGCGACCCCTCCTTTGCACAAATGATCATGGCCGCTGCCCAGGAAAATAAAAAAGACCAAGTAGATCGTCTAGTTAAATCGATTGGCTTGAAGGCAGAAATTACAACCCATTACACTCCTTCAAATGTAATTTTCACCCTTCGATCGCCGGAAAATCAGCATGAGCTTTTTAGCTGCTGTGCTTTGACCATAACCCTGAGATGGGGCTGATAAAAAGATTCTTCCCCAAAACATAAAAAACGAATAGCCAAATCCCATCTTAATTTTTCATATATTTACCGAAAGAAAAATAATTACGTTTCTTCAAAAATATTCCAAATTGAATCGTTTTCCATATTCCCTTTTTCAAGTTAAAATAAAAATTATATTTAAATAGAATAATAAGGGGAATCATTTTGGAAAATTCATCTGCAAAATATCAGGAACAATCTTTATTCAGTATTTCCTGGCCGCTTTTTATCGAGTTGGCCTTACATATGGGAATGGGGATTATTGCCACATTAATGTTAAGCCACTATTCCGATGATGCTGCAGCCGGGGTTGGTGTTGCAAATCAGCTGCTAAACATTTTTATTCTCGTCTTTAATGTTACTTCCATTGGCGCGACCGTTCTGATCAGCCAAAATCTTGGCGCTGGTCAGTTAAAAAAAGCAAGACAGCTCTCCCGCTCCGTTTTCGGGTTAAACTTTTGGTTTGGCCTTGCCGTTGCTTTTACTGTCTTTGTTTTCGCTCAAAATCTATTAAATTTATTCAGCATTCAAGGGAATGTCTATCATTATGGTCTTACTTTTACACGAATATGCGGGATCTCCCTTTTCTTCGAATCCCTTTCACTGGCATTAAGCGCTGTTCTTCGCAGCCACGGATATACAAAAGAATCCATGGTCGTGACAATCCTGATGGATTTAATTAGTGTAGGCGGAAACATTATCGCAACAACTGGTATCTTTGGTTTGCCGATTACCGGGGTAACCGGTGTTTCAGTTGCCATGATTGTTGCCAGAGCAACTGCTGTTTGCCTGCTTCTTTATTTAGTCTATCGCAGAATTTCTTTACAAATTGAAATAAAGGATATTATTAAAATTAATAAACTGGATGTCCGGGCATTACTATCAATTGGAGTACCCTCCGCAGGTGAAAACCTCTCTTACCAGCTATCAGCGATTGTGATTACAGGTTTTGTTGCCACGATCGGTACTTCCGCATTGGCTGCAAGGGTTTATATTCTAAATATCAATATGATTTGCTACTTATTCACACTTGCAATTGCCCAGGGCACCCAGCTGCTGGTAGCCAGATATATTGGAGGGCGGCAATATGAAAAGGCACTCCGCCGCGGGGTCAATACCCTTAAAATTGCCATGATTGCCTCCCTTTTGACATCGTTAATCATCGCTCTTCTCGGAGGTCCGATACTAAGGCTGTTTACGAATAATTCTCAGATTATCCTGATTGGTGTTCCGGTTCTTTGGGAGATTGTTGTCAATGAACCCGGCCGTGCCATGAATATTGTCCTGATGAATTCATTAAAATCAGCAGGAGATGTCCGTTTTCCGGTTATTATCGGAATGATTTCAATGTGGGGAATTGCTGTTGTCCTCAGCTATGTCCTTGGCATTTATTTTGGCTTGGGAATACTGGGGGTTTGGATCGCACAGGGGACGGATGAGTGGCTGCGGGGCTGCTTCGCCTTAAAACGCTGGTTCAGCAGTCCGTGGGAGCGCCTTCCTAGGATGGCTGATAAATAGAATAAAAAATCAAAAAGCATGTCCCAAAAAGTGGATCCCATTGGTCTGGGACAGCTTTTTTTATTTACACTATCTCCGATGTTCGAATCCGTTTTAGCTTGCAAAAAAATGAGGCTGACTCAAAGGTCGTTAAATGACGACTTTTTCGAATCAGCCTTTTTAGGTTTTAACGCTTTATTTTGCATTATCTGGTGGCCTTTTCAACGTATGTCTTGATACGATACAATTCCGGCGATACTTGAAGCAGATCGGACCGCATCCAACACGGCCAACTCCATTACTTTTGCCGCTAAAGCCCCTGCCACATCAACCGGAATCTTTAGGCCGCCGGTAGCAGCGGCAAAAATGGTATCCCCATCATACATCGTATGGGCAGGATAAATCGTCCTTGCGTATCCGTCATGGGCCATTTGAGCAACTTTGGTCGCTTCAGCCTTTGTGAAATCTGCATTAATTGCTACAACGCCGATTGTTGTATTGGTACCGGGGGAAATCGCTGCATGGTAGTTTTTCGCCAAAAGATCAATGCTATCAAGAAACACGCCGGTTTTCCGGTCATATGGGCCCGCGATTACCTTTCCTATGGCAGGATCGCGAATTTCACCAACCGCATTAACAGCCACAATCGCTCCAATCACGACCCCGTTTTTCAGCCGAAGCGATGCCGTCCCAAGACCGCCTTTCATACTGAAATCGTCCCCGGCCAACTTTCCGACTGTAGCACCGCAGCCGGCGCCAAAATTACCGGTTTTAACATTTTCCTCCGTGGCACCTGCCGCTGCCGCGTAACCCATTTGCTTGTTGGGACGGACTTTCGGATCCCCTACCGCCAGATCAAACAAAACTGCAGCAGGAACAATTGGAACCTTCGCCACCCCGACATCCAATCCAATCCCCTGTTCTTCTAAGAACTGCATCACACCTGAAGCGGAATCCAAGCCGAACGCACTGCCGCCGCTCAAGCAAATCCCATGAACTTTTTCAACCAAATTAATAGGATTTAACAGATCAGTTTCCCTGCTTCCCGGAGCAGAACCGCGCACATCAACCCCTGCCGCCGCTCCATTTTCAAAAAGAACAGCCGTGCATCCGGTTAACGCTTGTTCATCCTCAACATTTCCAACCTTAACACCAGGCACATCGGTTATTTTGCCCATTATTCCACATCATCCGATATCTTGGACTTTTTATTTTTCCCGATTTGCTTCCATGATAAAACAACAGCAAGTGTAACGATCATGCCCACAATGGCTTCCGGAAGTCCGTTTGTGATCGCAACGGTCCAGGCAACCTTTGCCGCCATGTATTTTCTGACAACTGCCATGGTTAAGACAAGTGCAGTATTGGTCATTGTACCTAAAAAGGCGGAGACCGCCACTGCAGCGACTTCACTCCTGCGGCGCAGACCTGCGTATGCAAGCCATGCCACTACCCCGATAAAAAGGCGCGGCAAAATGGCTACCAGGGGATCCTTAAATAATGGCACTGTCGCATTTAAAAAGGAAGATACTCCAAAAATGGCTCCAACAATGAGGCCGACAACCGGTCCCTGCATGATTCCGCCAATAATAGCGGGAATGTGCATAATTGTCGCGTTGCCTGCCGCTGTTGGAACAGGGATATATCCGAGCCTTGTTACACCTAAAAGGATGGCAACCGCCCCTAAAACACCTGCGATGACGATATCACGCACCGTCAATGACTTTTTCATATCGTCTTTCCTCCTGATTTTTTCTTTTTTAATACGGAAATTTATAGAAAAATAATAAGAGTGCCAGCAATAATCCAACGATCAAAAAGAGATAATCTTTTAATCCGGCTTTATAAACTAAGAAAGCTGTTCTTTCTCCGCCGGGTGTATAACATCGTGACTCCATCGCAAGAACCAGATCCTCCGCTCTTGACAAAGCAGTATTAAACAAAGGAATGATAATCGGAAACATTTCCTTCGTCCGCTGAATGATTCTCCACCAGCCGCCTGTGCCAAAATCCGCTCCCCTTGAAGCTTGCGCTTTCATCATTTTTTCCATTTCCATTGCAAACGTCGGAACAAAGCGGATCGCGATGGTTGTAATGAGTGAAACTTCATGAACCGGGAAGCGAATC
This sequence comes from uncultured Bacillus sp., assembly GCA_964484065.1. Taxonomy (GTDB): domain Bacteria; phylum Bacillota; class Bacilli; order Bacillales; family Cytobacillaceae; genus JAEVLT01. The sequence continues at coordinate 91,542 of CAZAEW010000007.1, read as the reverse complement.
TTTCGCAGCGGGCTCAATAAGCTTTGTATCGCATGGGTTAATTCCGTGGTGGAAGTAGATAATGTCAGCACACTGCTAAGAAAAATAATCTCCACAAAACGGACGGCAGAAACAATCACTAAGCGAATGCTGTCGCTCGTAATCAGAATAAATCCATAATGAACAAGAACCGTTCCTCCCGGAAAAAGCTGTCCCTGAAATAAAAGCTGCAGAACCGCTAAAACAATGATAAAGGGAATGGCCGGTTTTACACCGGATAATCCGTAACTGATTGGAATCCGCGATGCCCAAAACAAATAAAATGAAAGAATTAGTCCGATGGCATTTCCAAGATAACTGGCGTTAAGGGCTATCGCCAAAACGAGAACAATAAACACAAACAGCTTAATTCTTGGATCCAATCGATGGATAAACGAGTCTGCAGGTATATACTGTCCAATCGTAATATTGCGTGTTAATTCAAACTCGCTGGACATGGTGCCCCCCCTCTTCATTTGACGTATTACGGCTTTGTTCCCCCGAATTTTCAGCGCGAAGAAGCCCGATAATTTCTGCCGAGGCCTGCTCAATGGTAAAGGCAGATGGATTGACATCGTAACCGAGATCCGATAAACGGTAGAGAACTTGGACCGTCTCCGGTGTTCCAATTTGAAAACGCTCAAGCTTTTCTTTATCTGAAAACACTTCTTTTGGTGTGCCGGAAAGCACATTTTTGCCGCCTGCCATAACAAAAATGCGGTCCGCTAAAAATGCGACTTCTTCCATATTGTGCGACACAAAGACAACCGTTAACTTCTCTTCCTTATTTAGAAATTTAATTTTATCAAGGAGCTCATTTCGTGATCGCGGGTCTAAGCCTGCTGTCGGCTCATCCAAAACCAGGATTTTCGGCTTCAACGCCAGGATTCCTGCTAATGCCACTTTCCGCTTCTGCCCGCCGCTTAAGGCAAACGTCTGGCGGTCCTTCATTTCTTCAAAGTCCAAACCGACAACACCCATCGCCCATTTTACCCGCTCTCTTACCTCTTTTAATGGCAATCCGAGCTTAAATGGACCGTAAGCGATATCATCTCCAATGATTTTTTCAAAAATTTGATCTTCTGGATTTTGAAAAACAAGCCCAACTTTTCTCCGTAACGTTTTTAAGTCAGCAGCTTTCTTCGATAAATCCTGCCCATCAATAATGACTTTACCGGATTCAGGACGCATCAGCCCATTCAAATGCTGAATCAGCGTGGATTTTCCTGAACCGGTATGGCCAATGATTGCAATACATTCCCCTTCCTCGACATACATATTGACACCCTTTAAAGCAACATGCTCCATCGGTGTGTTTTTCATATAGGTATGTACTAAATCCTTCACCTCAATGATTGGTTTGTTAGGCCCGTCCAGTGTCAATACCCCCTGATCTTTTGCACCTTACTACTTCCGAAATGAGTTCATCCTCTTGAATGATCTCAAGGGCAAATTCCGGAAATTGCTGATGAATCATTTCCGCCATTTGACTTGCCGCCGGAACATCTAATTGAAGCTCTTCCAGTTCCTTTTTATGTTTAAAAATCTCTCTTGGCGGTGCATCCATGACGACTTGTCCGTCCTCAATCACAATAATCCGGTCTGCCTCAGCAGCCTCCGACATCCGATGTGTGACGGTAACGATCGTCATGCCCATATTGTTCATTTTTCTCATCACCTGCAGGACTTCTTTCCTGCCAAAACTGTCAAGCATGCTTGTTGCTTCATCAAATACGATGCAATCAGGCTGCATAGCCAGCACTCCAGCAATAGCCACCCTTTGTTTTTGCCCGCCCGATAAGTGATGCGGCGGTCTTTTACGAAACTCAGCCATTTTCACAACATCCAGCGCCTCGTCTATCCGCCTGATCATTTCATCTCGAGGCACGCAAATATTCTCCAAACCGAAGGCAATATCCTCCTCGACAATTGTGGCTACAATTTGATTATCTGGATGCTGGAAGACCATACCCACAGCCTTGCGGATCTCTCTTTTGTTGCCTTCATCCTTTGTATTAAGCCCGTGAATCCACACATCCCCCGAGTCTGGTTTCAACAAACCGTTAAAATGTTTGGAAAGCGTCGATTTACCTGAGCCGTTATGGCCAATAATCGCCACATATTCCCCCGGAAAAATGGAAAAAGAGATGTCATTGAGAACGGGTACAGACATTTTTTCATTCATTTTATAGGAAAAAAGCACATGCTCTAAGCAAATAATCGGTTCCACTTTTTTCCCTCCCTGCATAGTAATAGTATTCCAAAAAAATAATGATACACGTATATCATAAAATAGAAAAATAAATTAAATGAATTTCTGTCATTGTCATTATACAGAAAGTTGCTGATTTATATCTATTTTAAACCATGAAATATCAAGAAGTTCGAAAATAGATATTTATTTTGGAAGCAGATTTACCTTAAGACATTTTTGTAAAATAAAATAGATCTGACCATTATAACGACAGGACAGATCTTTCTTGTTTAGCATACATGCAATCTATTCATAATAATTGGCTCACAAGCTGCTTTTTAGTTCTTTTATCCCGGCAAGGAAAGCTTTGACGTTCACGTCTATGCTTGTATCTATATCAATGCCAAGTTTAAAACCCCCTTTTTGTTCAAGGGAAGCAAAGCCATGCAGTAAACTGCGAAAACCCCTTACAGCATGCAATGCCCTTTCTTCTTCCATATGAAAGACTTGCAGAACGCGGATGGTCAAGTCCACAATTTTTCCCGCGGCCTGCTGAACATCCGGATCCTTCATATCCGGCGCAAATAAAGCGGCTTCATAAACGCCCGGGTGCTTTCTGGAAAAATGAATGTAAGCTTTGCTCAACTCCATAATGGCTTCTTCACCGGACTTTCCTATCGCCGCCTCAACCAGTTCTCTATAGAGCAGGTTATACCCGTAGACAGCTAATTCCTTTCTTAATCCTGTCAGCCCGTCAAAATGGTTATATAATGACGGGGGCCGGATCGCTAATTTCTTTGCCAGATTGGCGAGCGTTACCTCCTGAACCCCCTGCTGATCGGCAATCTCCCCAGCTGCTGCAATAATTTTTTCCAAATCGAGTGCTACTTTTGGCCGCGCCATCTATTTCTACCTCAATCCTATTTTTTTCTCAAGACTTAAAATTGCTTTTTCAATCGCATCTACCGGATTTACGACAAGGTCTCCATGACCCACTGCAAGCAGTTCGGGGTTAAAGGCTGCAATTTTTTTAGCGCTTATTAATGCTGCTTTTTTACTCCAGGTTGCAAAAGCCGGGAACGGAAACAGCAGTTTCACATCTCCCGCTACCGCTATCCCTCCTCTTGCTTGAATGGCATCTCCGGCAATGAGTGCTTTTGTTCTCGAATCAAAGAATGACATCGAGCCCGGCGTATGTCCAGGTGTTTCGATTGCTGTTAATGAACCCACTTTGTCTCCGTCCTTTAAAAGGTCCGTTGCTCTCGTTTTTAACTTTTTCGGAACCCCTCCTTTAATAGGAGTCTGTTCCTCATCAGAATCCAGTGATCTGTCTCCCTCCATTAATCTGGAATCCCGTTTTGAGATATAAACAGGAACATCACCAAGTTCTTCTTTAAGCAAATCTAACGAGCCAACATGATCATCATGAGCATGTGTTAAAACAATTTTTGTAATCGGCTTTCCAATATCTTGCGCTGCCTTAAGGATACCTTTTGAACTGTATGGAAGAGCTGCATCAATTAATGTTAATCCTTTTTCTTCTTCAACAAAATAGCAGTTCACCGGAAAAAAGTTTGGCATAAAGGTAATTTGATATAAAAAACGGTTTTTCATTACTCTCACGATGATCAGCTCCTTTTAACTAACTATATTAGTTTTATAATAACTAACGTTATTAGTTTTAGCAAGAGTTTTATTCATTTTTTAAAGATTCGGGTGCCACCTCCGCTATAATTGCTGACAAATGGGAAAGTGCCACCCTGGATTTATGGGATGATTTTAATAAAATCTTGATCTCTGCTTTCCAATCCTTTATAAAACGTAAGTCTGGTGGTAAAACGATATGAAATAACTTTAGATGAAACGGATACAGTAACAGGAAGCTGGAACACAAATGGGATTTTATTGGATTCTTCGGAAGAAATAATGGCGGAGTTTTGGATGGATGTGGTTTTAATAATTTTCTCGATTCCCTGTTTTTTGTCGGTTTGCACCAAATCACAATCAATTTGTTTTATTTTTTGCTCAATTGTCCCGCCTGTTATCAAAAAGTACCCTTTTACAGAATCCCCCGGCCGGTACGTTTCCTTTTCCAGAATTAAATCAATTTTTGCTGACCCAACTCCTAATAGTGATAAATATTTTCTAAGCAGCACAAGAAAACCCTCCTTGTTATTCTATATGCTGATGAAGTCTTAGATTATGAGAGCTTTGCCCACTGCACGAAAAAATTTTTAAAGAAAACTTACGATTGGCGAATCTTAAAGGCGAAGACAGAGGCGTAATTCCCCTTATACTTTTGGAGATAATAAGAAAAGCGCAAGCGCCTTCAGAACAAGCACAGCTTGTTCTTGCGATGTAATATCAAAGTAGCATCCCTTAGTGCTCAGCCCCGATGGTCAAATGTTCTTCGGCCCAAAAAGTCCGCACTTTGACTTTTTGGGCCGAAGGTTATTTGACCCTGAGGGGCTAGGCGCTCCTCGAAAAAGCTAAAGCTTTTCCTTCGTGCGATGCTTCGCTTCCGAAGCTTATTCTTGTGAAGCTGGACATTTCTCTAAGTCCAAACTTTTATACTTTCTTTATTTATAAAAAAACTGCCATGCCTCTTGTTGAGGCATGGCAGTTCTATTGTGTTTTTATAGGCATCAATTTAAGCAGCTTTTTGCTCTGAACGGCCCTCTGACAATTTGTGCCCTTCCCATTTTGAGATTACGATCGCTGCCAGGGAGTTGCCGACAATATTTACTGCCGTACGCGCCATATCAAGAAGACGGTCAACACCCAGAATAAAGGCAAGACCTTCGACCGGGATGCCAACACTTCCTAATGTTGAAAGAAGAACGACAATCGATACGCCCGGAACTCCTGCAATTCCTTTTGAAGTTAACATCAAAATCAGAACCAATGTTATTTGGTGGCCGATGCTCAGATGAATTCCATACATTTGTGCGATAAATAAAGCCGCAATGGCTTGGTATAAAGTCGATCCGTCAAGATTAAACGAATAACCGGTTGGAATAACAAATGAAGTAATGGCTTTTGGACAGCCGATCCTTTCCATCTTCTCCATAATTCTTGGAAGGACGGTTTCCGAGCTGGCTGTAGAATATCCTAAAATTAATTCATCTTTTAAATAGCCTAATAGTTTAAAAATGTTATAGCCTGCAATCTTAGCAACTAGTCCCAAAACGACAATGATAAAGAAGATCATGGCTCCATACACAGTCAGAACCAGTTTTCCAAGCGGTATTAATGACGATAATCCAAATTTTGAAACTGTCACACCAATTAAAGCAAATACTCCTAATGGAGCAACCTTCATAATCTGGTTGGTTACAAAGAACATAGCATCTGCTGTTCCTCTAAAAAAGGCGATGATCGGTTTCCCTTTTTCCCCAATTGCAGCTACTCCAAGTCCAAACATTACGGAGAAAAAGATGATTGCCAGCATATCGCCATTAGCAAATGCCTGAACAACATTGGTAGGAACAATATTAACAAATGTATCAATCTTCGAATGTGACTCTGTTGCTTTTTCTGTTGTTACATACGCACTCATGTCTGATTTAACGAGCTGTGTGCGGTCAACACCAGTACCTGGGTGAGCAACATTCGCAATCAAAAGTCCGACAACAATCGCAATAGTGGTAATGATTTCAAAATAAATCAGCGTTTTGCCGCCAAGTTTCCCCAGCGATTTCATATCTCCTGTACCTGCAACTCCGACGACTAAACAAGAAATGACGATCGGAACAACAATCATTTTAATAAGCCGTAAGAAAATGGTACCAATTGGCTGTAAATAGGTCTCCACATGCGGATTTCCGTAAAAGATTGCGCCAAGAGCAATCCCGAGAACTAAACCAATGAAAATTTGCCAAGCTAAACTAATTCTTTTCATCTGTCCTACTCCTTTTCTTTTGCAGTACTTACTGGTTGGTGCCTTAAAAAAACCGCTTAACACTATATTTACTAGTGAAATTATTAACAATTAATTTTCTTAAAATAATTTAAATTCATTGTATATCATTTTATATATATTAACAATATATTATTTTTAATATATCTATCTCGTTTTGAGATATGAAATCAAGATATATCAACAAATCCAACTTTTTCCGCAAAAATGATTACTTTATTATTTGTAATTTAATAGTTTTTGATTATTATTTCAGAATATTGATATTCTTCAGACTAAGCTTCTTTTTTGTATAATTGAAAACGCAAAAAGGAACCAGGATCAGATTGACCCACGGTTCCTTTCATCGTCTCAATTCATTTTTTTAGTTTGGTAATGCAATATTTTGCTGTGCTGAGTTCTGCTGAGCCTGTTGGTGCTGAATCTTTGGACCTCCGGCAATATCTACTTGAAACTGAATGGCAGCAGTATGATTAATATCCCCTTGGAGAACATGGCTTGGCTGATCAACAATCGTAGTTTGGCCCTGAGAATTGCCAGCATTTGTTGTCTGGTTTTGTGTTGAACCCTTAACCTTTTGCTGATCAGCCAGAGTTAAGCTTGTCGAATCGTTTTGGGTAAAAACGGCCGGACCATGAGTTGTTCCCGCTTGAACTTGTGAGCTTGTAACGCTACCGGCTTGTCCCTGTCCAGCCCCGGAATTCGTTCCAATTTGGGCTGCCTGAACATTTTTATTCACATTCTGGAACTGGGATAAATTGTTGAGTTTGGAACCTGTAACATTTTGACTTTGTCCGGCAAAAGCACTATTCGCTTGGTTCTGAACTGTGCTTGCAAAAGCGGCCTCACCGCCCACAGATAATAATGAAACGGCTAATAAAGAAGTTGTTATTCGCTTTTTAAACATTCTTTTACCCCTCTCCAATATACTAGAATATATAGTCTATTACTGTTTCTGCGTTAATAAAAAGCTCCATCCAGCAGTATACTAGATGGAGCTGAACTCATTCTAGGCTTTAGATTAGTTTACAGATTGTGATTGAACAACAGTTGCATTGGAATTTTGAGTTTGTGTAATGTTTTTGCCAAACGCTGCAGATAGTTGGGTTGTATTATTAGTTGCTGTTTGGTTTTGTGCAGCTGGTTTACTTGCAGTTTGCGATTGTACAGCAGCAGCTGTTGCCCCTTGAGCTTGCGTATTATTTTTTCCTGTCGCTGCGGCAGCTTGAGTTGTATTGTTATTAGCCGTTTGATTTTGGGTTGCCTTAGCAGTTGCAGCTTGATTTTGAATGGCTGCATTGCCGGCTCCTTGAACTTGAGTATTGTTCTTTCCTACAGCAGCTGCGCTTTGTGCTGTATTGTTATTAGCAGTTTGATTTTGGGTTGCTTTAGCAGCTGCCACCTGATTTTGAACGGCTGCATTGCCGGCTAATTGGCCTTGAACGTTGTTCTTTCCTACAGCAGTTGCATTTTGCGTTGAGTTATTTGCAGCGGTTTGTGCTTGAACAGCATCGCATGCTCCAATTTGATTTTGAATGGATCCATTTCCAGCTGCTTGGCCTTGAACATTGTTCTTACCTACAGCATTTGCCGTTTGGCTGGAGCCATTTGCCGCATCTTGTGTTTGTGTTGCATCCTTTCCACCTTGAAGCTGTAAGGATCCATTTCCAGCTGCTTGGCCTTGAATATTGTTCTTTCCGTCCGCGTTAGCTGCTTGGAATGAACCATTATCCGCATTTTGAGCCTGGTTCGCATGATCTTCTCCCCATTGCACTTGGCCGGCGCCATTTAGTGCAAATTGACCTTGAGCATTGCCGTTGCCAACTGCTTTGGCCCCTTGAACAGCTCCCACTGCCGCGCTTTGAGTTTGGTCAGCATGAGATGCTCCGCCCTGGAATTGGCCTACGCCATTTATTGCAGCTTGCCCTTGAAGATTGTTCTTGCCATCGGCTTGAGCTGCTTGTAACAATCCAGTTGCAGCCTCTTGGTTTTGATCAGCTCTTACTCCAATTTGGTTTTGGGAAGTTGCATTTAATCCGAATTGGCCTTGGCGGTTATTGTTGCCATTGGCATCCACTGCTTGAGCAGCAATGCTTGCCGCATTTTGATTTTGGTTCGCATGGCTTCCGCCAAGTTGATTTTGTGATGTTAGATTTCCGCCAATTTGCCCTTGGCCATTATTCCTGCCATGTGCATCAGCAGTTTGAATTACTGCAGCTGCAGCACCCTGTTCTTGTGAAATCTGTCTGCCTATTCCAACTTGTACTTGTTCTGTACCGTTTCCTCCGGCTTGCAATTGTCCGTTTCCTCGTCCGGAAGCGGATGCACCTTGACCAGTGAAGCCATTAGCTCCTTGTACTTGCGAAATGTTTTTACCGACCCCAATTTGACCTTGTAAAGCAGCATTGCCGCCAAGTTGGTCTTGGGTATTATTGCGGCCTGAAGCATCGGCAATTTGTGTTGCAGAATTGCTTCCGCCCTGGCCTTGGAAAATATTTTTGCCAACTGCTAACTGGCCTTGGGCACCGATATTTCCGCCAGCTTGATTTTGAGTGTTATTACGTCCTGATACACTTTGGTTTTGGTCGGAGGTATTTCCAAAACCTTGAACTTGAAGAATATGTTTTCCAAATGCAGCCTGACCGTCTAGTGTCGCATTTGTATTATTCTGGGATTGGTTATTCCCTCTGCCGCTTGCTTCCTGGAATTGACCGCCTAAGTTACTTGTACCTTGGAATTGGCCAATATCTTTGCCGCCGGCTAATTGACCATTAAGATTAATGTTATTTCCATTTTGATCCTGAGTGTTATTGCGGCCTGTTGCATTTTGGGATTGAACTCCGTTATTTTCTGAAAATTGACCTTGTCCAATTCCCTTGCCGAATAACACATCTTGGGATTGAGTATCAATATTTGCTGCAGATTGGTTTTGGGTTAGGTCTCTGCCAAATACCCCTAATTGGGATTGCGTATTGTTATCTGTAGCAGATTGGACTTGATCGGAATTTTTAGCATGATTTAATGATTGAGATTGGCCACTTAGATTAAGAGATGATTGATCTTGATTGATCCTATTCCCAAGTGCGCCTTGAAGTTGTGAAGTTGTTTTATCAGCATCTTGTGTTTGGGTGGAATTCTTGGAGCTAGAAGCGTTTTGAAGAAGAGAAGCAAGATCGATTGCTGCTTGATCCTGACTATTTGAGTTACCATATGCCGCTTGGCCAATCAAATGAGTTGAATGTGCTGTACTATTTTGAGTTACGCTGCTTGCTGCAAAAGCGGAGGTTGTGCCCAGCAAAGTTCCGGCAATTAAACCTACACTTACAATTTTTTTCATGTTTAGTACATTACGGACTTCCTTGAAATTTTTCACTCTTTTACCCCCAATTACTAAAATAGGATTGACTTGCAAAATTTAGTATACGCTGTTGCTGTTCGTTATAAAAATCTCAAATTCAGCCGTTTTTTCTATATAACGAACAATTATCGTTCTTTATTTAGTATTTTCTTTATTTTTCTCAGGTTTTCCATTTTTTTAAAAAATCATTAAAATTGAGACTTTTTTGAAATTCTTTTGATACAAATAGACTAACTTATAAGAAAAAGGCGATATGGGTTGGACCCTTTCATCGCCTTTTTAATTCTTTCATATAATTAGTTTCGTTGTTTTTTCATTGTAAATTGCACTGCTAAACCGAATCCAAGTAATACTAAGCCTAAAAGAAGCAAATTATAATGATTTGTATTCGTGTTTGGGAGCTGATTTCCGTGCCCGGTTTGATCTTTCTTTACAGAAACCTGCTGTGTGTGTTCTTCTGCAGCTTTGACAGGAATAGCCAAAGCTCCCTGCTTCGTTACTTGAGAAGATGCTTGGCTGGAAATAGGTGCTGCAGGGGTCTCATTATTGTCTCGAGTTTCAGAATCCTTAGAGGAAGTATCTGACGGTTCCGAAGGTGCCCCGCTTTCTCCGTTATGATCCGGAGATGTCCCATTATCATTATTTTGATCAGGCTTGCCAGTGCTTGTTTCCAACATGCTTTTATTGAAAAGAAGACTTAAAGTACTGGTTAATTTTGCAGTAAAGCTCTGCAATTCTTCATTAAAAGTAATCTCCGCATAATTTGAAACTTCAAGATTTCCCCATTCGAATTGCTTTTGATAATTCTGCTCAGCCGTGGAACCGGATAGATTGTTTTCATTTAATATATATTTTTGTTTGACTACATCTGCCAGTGCACCGTTAACAAAAATCTTTTGAACGAACTTAACAATATTTGCGGATGTATCTTTAATAATCTTTATAAAGTTGCTTGTTTTTACATTTACTCCAGCTTCTGCGCTATTGCTCCCCGCTTCAGGCTGATTGCTTTGGATATCAGCTTCCTGAGTTTGTTTCATTTTTGCCGAATCCGAGGTATTTAAAGTTTGAACCTGGGAAGCTTCAATTCCAGCTGCCTGATTTTGCTCACCTAAAATAGTACCTGTTCCCAGCAGCAGCTGGTCCTGAGAATGAAAGACATGCACCCACTGTTCCTGCCAAAAATCTCCGTTAGCATTTGTATGAGCTTTTTCCGTTTGGTCCGTCACAATACTCGTATTCTGGTATTGAGAAAAGTCGATTCCCGAGGGAAATGTAATGTTTTGATTTTGATCGGAAGCAAGACCTGTTTCCTGATCTTGTTCCACATTCGCACTGCCGTTTGAAGATACAGCCTGCTGCTGGCCAGCACCGATGTCTGCAGTTTGGCTTTGATTTGCTGTCCCCTGATTGCTATTTGTGTTTTCACTTTGGCAGGCAGCAATAATAACTGTTGTTTGCTGCTGGCAAATGGCCACATTGGTGTATTGATCTTGCTCTGGAGCAGGATCACCTTTTACTGTCTGATTTTGTGAAATTTTTGGGGTTGTTGATTGTGATTGCTGCGTATTACTAGGCTCCTCATTGCTGTTGCCGCTGCTATCCTGACCGGTTTGTTCGGCAGTTGTGACATTCTGATTACTTTCATCTGCCCCCGCTGCAGCTGCTGCTTTCAAATCATTTCCTGCCAGTTCATCTGCAAAGGCCGTATTGATTCCGGCAGCGGGCGAAAGCAGCAAAATACCAATTAAGAAAAGCTTTTTAAGCACCCATTCTCCTCCCTTCACGAGAACTTTTTGTTCATTATAGCGAACATTACGGTATAATAGAATTCTCATTTGCGCCGATTTTGTCCGCATTTCTGCTAAATTTCTCTATTATTATCATTTATTCTCATTCTTCCTAACTTTTTCTTTATAATGTGCTATTTTTTCCCGATAAAGAACAAACCCCCTGCCAAAAAATCCAGCAAGAGGTTAGCACCCATTTATTTATTATTTTTGAGCATCTCAGTAAAATTTGAGACCGCCTTATTTAGATGGCGGTAAAAAGTTGCGCGGCTCATATTGCATGCCTGCATAGCTGCAACCCGATTGTTGTCATAAGTATAATAAGTAGTATATAAGAGTTCCCGGTCTCGTTCGGATAATCCCGAACTGTCGCTGGTAAGAATCGATAAAATATGTTTCTGAACGTCTATCCCGCTCCCTGTTTCTATCAAAAAATAACCCGCAAAGGCTTGCAGTTTGGCTGGCGCATTCAAGGATGAGAGCAGCTTGCGCGCCTCTTTTTCAGATAAATCACGTGATGGTAAAGCCTGAATTTGTTTTGGTTTATCTTTAAAAAAGGACATAATCCAATTTCCAAAATTATTTTTCCGCAAATCCAATTCCAATACATCGGCCTTTGCATTTAAATTATCGCAAGTTCTGGAAGATGTTGGACGAAATTTAAACCCAAGCTGTTTTAAGAACATTTTCAAATCTGAATTCGTCGCAACTAACACGGCTCTAAGTCCCTCCCCCAGCAAAGAAAGGCGATCCAAAACGATCAAGCCGATTAGCTCTTCACGTGTATAGCCCGAAAGTTTATCGGTCGCCGCCCCTAAAACCGAGTAATATGTATCGGCTTCATTTTGGCCGCAAAACAACTCTTCTTGTTTACAGCATTCATTGATCTCTGCTGGAAAATACTCCATTAATAATCGGCTTGTTTCTTCATATAGAAGGACGTGGATAAACATGGCAATTGGCTTCCCTTTCATATCACGCAAAACGGCTATACTTTCAGGAAACCTTTTCACAACGGCATCTAAAAACGCATGATAGGTAGGGTGCCTCCACAAATCAATGCTGTAATCACACCACTCTTGAACCAGTTGATGCAGATTGGGCAGATCCCCATCCCGCACTGGCTCCAATGGAGAAACGCGAGAGTCAAAGGTCAAATCCACATAAAGACGGTGCAGTGGGAAAACATCCTTGCAAATCCATAACATTTGGGCTGCAATCATTCTGCGTTTATTCTGACCCGGCGCTTGAAGCTGCTGATGCAGAACGGAAGCCGCTTTTGCCCTCAGCGTATTCAGCCGCTTTGGTTCACGCATTCGAAAATCCCTTAGCAGATGTATCCGAGCGAGGTCGTGCAGTGTCAGACCCTCTGGTCCAGCCAGAACAAAAGACATTCTTTTAAGCTCCTGATATTGAGCAAAGCTTACGTTTTCCCCCAAAATAATCGACAGCATTTCTTGATTTGCATACTGTAAAATGATCAATACCTCTACCATTGGCTGCAGGTCCGGCAAGGTTACTTCTTTTAATATATGAGCGCTTATGGATTGGGATAAGACCATTTCGTCAACACCCGTTTTTCCTTTCCCTTGCACAGCAGCGTCAACAGCTAAAGCCAATGCCAGCGGATGCCCGTCAGAAGCGCGTGCCATCCCGCCAATTTGGTCTTTATGGAATACCCCCGCCGACATAATATATTCAGCTGTTTCTTTGTATGAAAGATAGGTAAGAGGCATCTCGACAATTTGGTCGCTCAAAACTGGATCTACTTTCCATGTTAGAGATAATTCCGGTCTGGATGTTAATAGTATGATAATCCCGGACGATGACAGTTTCGGGATAAAAGCTTCCATCAGCCAACCTTCCAATAAACTTAGATATTCAAAATTATCAATGCAAAGGATTACCCTATGTTCAGAGTCCGTTTTCATAATGGGTTCCAGAGGAAAAGTGAAGTTTTTGTCCATTGTTTCCAATCCTGCCGTTACGGTTAGATATTCGAGGAACCCTGCAGGAGTCTGTGTACAAAAACGTCCGTCAAGCCAAATCGTAAGAGCCCCTTTCTCTTTGGCAGCCCGCATCATTTCGCCCATTAATGTACTTTTTCCTATCCCGCCAATTCCTGAGATGGCGCAAATCCGAAAAGGGGCGGAAGGGTTCTCCAGCCATTCTCTCATCATTTGCAATTCCCGGCTTCTTCCGACAAATTGCTTTGTGCCCCTTCTTCCACGATACTCTGTCAAGCCATTCATAATCTCTTCTCCTCAAAGATTCATTCTTGTTATCCGCTAAGACCTTTTGATTATTGAGACAACAACGAGACTCATAGATACTAAAAATCTGATAAAATTCTATTTAGTACAGATTATTCAATAAAGTAAAATTTTTCAAATATTTTACTCGCAAACAGACCTTTTTTCTATATGCTTGCAAGTGAAAAAATTCATTCTTTTAAAAGCGAGGGAATTAAGAAAGAATGTCAAATCAATTCGAATCAGAAATACCAGTTGATCCGGAATGGTTCAATCTTATCTTAAAAGCAAAAGAATTGGGATTGTCACCCGAGGAAATCAGACATTTTCTGGAGAATCAACAAATAATGTGCAAGGACCTTAAGTAAGCGGTTGACTTCTTCATAAAATCCACATAACTAATCTATAATTTCTACACAACCTTATTTTATTATATAACTAACTTAATTGAGTAAATAAGGCTCAACTTACCCTTATTTCCAAAAAACCTCTCATAGCAAAGCCTGGTGAAGTGCTCACCAGGCCTTTTTTTGTCTATTTGTCCCTTTTTCGCGGACGAACCACAGAGCCTCTTCGAAGCGTTTTTCCTCCGGATTATCGCGGTGTTTAGTTTGCTATGATTTGTATTTCATTCACCATCGACCATTAGCCTCATAATTTTTCTTCTTTTTCCAGGCTTACTGGCGCTTTTTTAAAAAGAGGCATCAGTGCCGCTACTCCAGCAATTAACAGCAAGGCTGACGCTGCATATATTCCTTCAAGAGAGAGCTGCTCTTTCAGCCAGCCGCTCGCCGTCATCGTAATCACCATTGTTCCCATAAAAATTGGATTTAAAATGCCATTGACCCTGCCGATGAAAGCCTCCTCAGTGTTCTGCAAAATCATCGTATTGATTCCAATTTGAATGGACGGCATGAACAAACCGCTGATCAATTGAGCCAGAAGTGTCAGCCATAATTGATTTGAAAGTCCAATCACAATAAAACCAATTGCACTGGCAGCCATACCGATCGAGAGGAGAATTTGCGGTGGGATTTTTTTCGCTGCTCCCATTGTTAAGCCGCCTCCTAAAATCATCCCTGCACCAAATGCAGCCATCAGCCATTGGAGAAATTCTTTTTGCAATCCAAGCTTCTCCGTAATGATGAAAATGGCGAGAGGCTGTGTCAGTCCCAGCGACAGACCGGCAGCAGAAAAGCTTATTCCAAGCAGCGTCAGCATTCTGTTGTTCCACACATAGCTAAGCCCTGCCTTCATTTCAAGAAACACTGTTGTTTTCCCCACTTCCTCTTCCAGCATCCGATCTGGCGGGAGCAATAACAGCACACCGGCTGAAAGTAAAAAAGAGACGCCCATTACCGCAATTGCCATATCAATGCCAAAATGCTGATAAACAAACGTTCCAACAATCGGCCCAAGAATCATAAATACGGCAAATAGAGTTTGATACATGGACATGCCTAACTGGATCAATTCTTCTTTTACATGGAGTTTAAATAGTTTCATTCCGGAAGGCTGTGAAAACTGTGAAAGGATTGATGAAACCAATGTAGCGAAGAAAATGATTTTCCAGCTTCCAAACAAGAGTGTCAGCAATACGGCAAAAATGGACACCGCGCTGAGAAAATCACACCAAACCATCGTCTTCTTTGGCCGCCACCTATCAGCAAAAGTGCCGCCGATAAAGGAAAACAGGAAAATCGGCGCAAACTCAGCCACAGATATGAGCGAGACGGCCACAGGATTTCCACCTGTTTTCTCCATGACATACAGCAAAATGGAATAGTTGCGGACCCATATCCCAATTTGCAGAAATAATGTAGACAGCATAATAACGCGAATTACGCGATTATGCAGCAATGCGCCCATTGAAAGGCTGGTATTTGTTTCAGTCATATAAAAACCTCCATATCCATCATTCTGGACAGGAGGCATGGAAAATTTACAAAAGGGATGAGAAAAATCATTTACATCCTCCCTTTCGATAAAAAAAGCCGCACTAACCCTATCCAGAAATATTTTCGTTCCGATACGAATTTATTTTTTAGAATAGGTTTAGAGAATCATCGGCTTAAGAGTCACCCTTTCGATTATCGTATCTTTATCCTACTGTACTCTTCTTCCATAATCAAGGATATTTTGCGATTTACTGGAAATAACTCGGCTCATTTTTGAAAAATAACACTTTTTGCTTTTTTTGATTCGTACTAGATGTCTATAAGACTTGTTATCTTCATCAATTCCCCATAACTCCTCTATAACTTCTTCACATTTTTATTTTATTATAATAATACTTAATTGATTACTAGGGCTCCCAAAACCCTTTTAACCTACATAACCTCCATAATTAGACTGGTGTACTCACCAGTCTCTTTTTTTTGTGGAAAAGGGGCAGAGACTCAAGTATGTTATTTGCTGAAAAACCGACGTTGGAATACGCCGGTTTTTAAAAAACATTCTGGAAATCTCATCTTCATATCGTTCCGTTTGGATGTACAGCATCATTCAGCTCAATTTCCAGCTCTTTGCGATAAGTACTTTTCTCTTCCTCCGACCAAGCAAATGAATCTGCCATCAGCTCGATAACGGCTTGCTGCCATTCCCGTACCCATTGGATATTGAAAAATAAGGCTCCTGTCCGGCGGATAAAGAAATCAACCGGTTTAACAGTCATTTCTTCTTCCATTGCGTAGACAATTTGGGCATAAACATCTAATGGCAGGCCATATTTATTGTTTGGGTCATACGTCTTAGCTATTTCAAAAAGACGGTCCATATTGGAACCGTAGCGGTGGATAAGTTTTTGATAATGCTCCATGGTGAAGCCGGCTTCCTCCGCCTCTTTTGCTTTAGAATCAATGAATGCCCAAAACTTGCCCGAACCGCCAAAATGTCCGCCGGAGATTGGTAAATGCTTTGTTTGACAAGCTTGAAACTGGCGGTTCTCTTCCTTCTCTAACTGTTTCGTTGTTAAGTCGACAACGGTTTCGGCCATCCTTCTGTAGCCCGTCAACTTTCCGCCGGCAATGGTAATCAATCCTGAGTCAGATTCCCAAATCTCATCTTTGCGGGATATTTCCGAAGGGTCCTTTCCTTCTTCATATATAAGCGGACGCACCCCTGCCCAACTTGACTCGAAATCTTCTTCTAAGAGCTGTACCTCAGGAAACATGTATCGAATCGCATTTAATATATACGCTCGATCCTTGGCAGCCGCTTTAGGATAGGCGGGATCCTGATTATAAAAAGTGTCTGTTGTTCCGACATACGTTTTACCGTCTCTCGGAACAGCAAATACCATACGCCCATCTGGTGTATCAAAATAGACCGCCTGCTTAAGCGGAAATTTTGCCTGATCAATCACGAAATGGACTCCTTTCGTGAGCCGCAGTTTTTTTCCTGACAATGAATGATCTTTGTCTCTTAACGTGTCAACCCACGGGCCAGCCGCATTGACGACTTTTTTAGCATGAATGTCATACGTGGCTCCATTTAACTGGTTCTCCACTCTTGCTCCGATCATTTTTCCTTCTTTATAAAGTAACTCAATAACTTTTGTATAGTTCACGGCTTTTACACCATGCGCAACTGCTTCCTTGATGACCTCGATGGTTAGACGTGCATCGTCAGTGCGGTATTCGACGTAATAACCGCCGCCTTTTAAGCCATCTTTTTTGAGAAGCGGCTCTTTTTGAATGGTTTCATCACGTGACAGCATCACTCTGCGTTCTGCTTTTTTGACACCGGCTAAAAAATCATAGACCCGAAGCCCTATCGATGTGGTGAATTTTCCAAATGTTCCTCCATTATGGATCGGGAGCAGCATCCATTCCGGTGTGGTGACATGCGGTCCGTTTTCATAGACGATGGCGCGTTCCCGTCCCACCTCCGCAACCATCTTCACTTCCAATTGTTTTAAGTAACGGAGACCGCCGTGAACGAGCTTTGTTGAACGGCTTGATGTTCCTGCCGCAAAGTCCTGCATTTCTACTAAAGCTGTTTTTAACCCTCTTGTGGCGGCATCCATGGCAATTCCGCTTCCGGTAATTCCCCCGCCGACTACAAGCACATCAAATTCAATCGCTGCCATTTCTGCAAGAATTGCATTTCTGTTTAAGCTTGCGAATTTTATCATTTTCACCGTGATTACCTCCTATTGGTACAAAAAAAGAGAGACCACTAACAAACACAATGGCTATCACTCCATTGTATTGCTGTGGTCTCTCTTGTTTCTCCTGCCAAAATATTAACTTAATAAAATTTTATCATAAGTTTCTAATATTTTAAAGGGGATAATATTGTATAAACGAATGCTTCTATATTATTTAAACGCTCTTGCCGCACTTACTGCTTTTTTCCAGCCGGCATAAAGGTTGTCTCTGTCGGCTTCAGCCATATTTGGCGCAAAAACCTTATCTTTTTTCCATTGTGCCGCAATTTCCTCCTGGCTTTCCCAATAACCAACAGCTAATCCCGCCAAATAAGCGGCTCCCAGTGCGGTCGTTTCCTTAATTTCCGGACGCTCTACCGGTACATTCAAAACATCGCTCTGGAATTGCATTAAAAAGTTATTGGCTACAGCACCGCCGTCAACACGCAATGATTTTAAGGAGATCCCTGAATCTGCCTCCATCGAAGTCAAGACATCTTTTGTTTGATATGCAAGAGATTCCAAGGTTGCGCGCACAAAATGTTCTTTTGTAGTCCCCCGTGTCAGGCCAAAAACCGCACCGCGGACATCGCTGTCCCAATAAGGAGTTCCCAAACCGACAAATGCCGGAACGACATAGACGCCTTCTGTTGAAGCAACGCTTGTTGCATACTCCTCACTCTCTGCTGCGTTATTGAACATGCGGAGACCGTCACGCAGCCACTGGATAGCTGAACCGGCAACAAAAATACTTCCTTCAAGAGCATATTCAACTTTGCCGTTAATACCCCAGGCAATCGTTGTTAATAAGCCATGTTCAGATTTTACGGCCTGTTCCCCGGTATTCATCAGCATGAAGCAGCCGGTTCCATAAGTATTTTTAGCCATTCCTTGTTCGTAACAGGCTTGGCCGAACAACGCAGCCTGTTGATCACCGGCAACCCCGGAAATCGGGACATTACAGCCAAAGAAGTGATAATCAACAGTTTCTGAATAGACCTCTGAAGAAGGACGGACTTCCGGAAGCATTGATGCCGGTACGCCAAGAATTTGCAGCAGCTCTTCATCCCATTTTAATTCATGGATATTATACATCAACGTTCTTGAGGCATTAGAGTAATCCGTTACATGGGCTTTTCCGCCGGAAAGTTTCCAAATTAACCATGTATCGATTGTTCCAAATAATAATTCTCCGCGTTCCGCCTTTTCTCTTGCGCCTTCAACATGGTCTAAAATCCATTTCACTTTTGTCCCGGAGAAGTAGGCATCAATCAATAAACCTGTCTTATCTCTAAAAAGCTGGTCATAGCCTTTTGCTTTTAACTCTTCACATATTTCAACGGTTTGCCGTGATTGCCAAACAATCGCATTGTAAATCGGCTGCCCAGATTCTTTATCCCAAACGACTGCTGTTTCACGCTGGTTTGTAATCCCGATTCCCGCAACCTGCTCCGGTTTCACATTAGCCTCAGCCAAGCATGATGCGATTACAGCTAAAATAGAACCCCAAATTTCGTTTGCATTATGCTCAACCCAGCCTGGCTTTGGAAAAATTTGCGTAAACTCTTTTTGAGCTGTATGGACAATTTCTCCCTTTTTGTTAAAAAGAATAGCCCGAGAACTTGTAGTACCTTGGTCTAATGATAAGATGTATTTTTCCATTGTTGATTCTCCCCCTTATAATAAATTAAGCACTTAGCTTTTCTGCAATTTCGATTTCCTGAGGTTTTTTTCCTGCAACGCCAGCAATAGCCAATACAACAATTGTTGCTGCAATGATGCCCCATAGGCTTACAGTTGTTTTTCCCAAGAAAGCTGCTTTATAAAATAATCCTCCAAGGCTTCCGCCAAGAATTGGACCGACGATCGGAATCCACGCATAGCCCCAATTGGAACTTCCTTTTCCGGCAATCGGGAGAAGAGCGTGTGCCAGTCTCGGACCAAAGTCACGAGCCGGATTTATCGCATATCCTGTTGTCCCTCCTAAGCTTAAACCTATGCTGACGATAAGGAAACCAACCACAAGAGGATTTAATCCATCCGTAAATTTGTTCGCTCCAATTGCTAAAATGGCCAATACAAGAATAAAAGTACCAATAATTTCACTAATCAAATTAGCAAATGTATGCGGGATTGCAGGACCTGTTGCAAAAGTTCCCAATTTTGCCCCTTTGTCTTCTGTAACTTTCCAATGGGGAAGATACTGAAAATATACAACAACCGCTCCAATAACCGCTCCGATTACTTGTCCGCTGATATAGGTCGGAACCTTGCTCCAAGGCAGATCCCCCGTAAACGCTAAGGCGATTGTTAAGGCAGGATTAAGATGGGCACCGCTGAATTTGCCAACAGCGTAAGCTGCAACTGCTACAGCAAAACCCCATCCAAACGTAATGACAATCCAGCCGCTCCCGTGAGACAGGGTTTTCTTTAAATTCACCCCTGCACAAACCCCTGCGCCTAACGTAATTAAAATAGCTGTTCCGATTAATTCACCCCAAAATGCTGTCATGATAGACCTCCTCTAATTTTGATAATCTGATACATGGAGTGTAAGAGATAAGAGCAAAAAGAAAAAGAGACCCACAGAACTCCCTATAAATAAACGGGATTATTCGTTCGTGAGTCTCTTAGCTCTCCTTCACATCTTATCAACTTAATCACTACTATAACCGGATGTGAAAACGCTGTCAATCAGCGTCACAAAATATACACATATATTACATATTTAAAAGTTTGTAAATATATTCATGTTTTTTTCACTGTTATTCCTTTCCAGGCTCAAAGAATTTCCATAGTTTCTTATCGGATGTGGTTACGGCTATGGCACCTGCATCATAAATTTGCTCTACCTCTTCAATCGTATCAATTAAACCTCCGGCAAAGACTTCCTTTCCGGTTTGCTTTCGAATATCACTGATGATTTTTGGAACAATTCCAGGCAATACTTCGATATAATCCGGCTGAGTCCGTCCAATCAGTGCATAGCCCTTTTCCAGTGAGCCGGAATCAAGAACAAACAAGCGCTGAATTGATTTAATCCCTTTTTGCTTTGCTTTTAAAATCACGCTTCCCTTTATCGAAATCAGGCCAAACGGCTTGAATTCCTGACAAATATATTCTGTTGCATATTCATCACTTTTTAAGCCATGAATCAAATCCATATGAACGATCAATTTTTTCTGATGGGCCTCGGCGATTTGAAAAATGGCTCTTAGTCTTGAGACATGCACTTCCAAAATGACAATGTATTTATAGTTGCTTGCCATAATTTTTTCGATATCTTCCATTTTTCTTATCGCCGGCAATATTTTTTGTCCAAAAAAACTCATGATGTATTCGGCCGCCTTCCTCTTTTGTCTTAAGCTACATTCTATTATCTTCAGTTCAAAATGGAAAGATAAAAAAGGGGGTGTCCAGAAAGTTGCTAAACTGGAGCCCTTATTTTGTTTACTTTCAGAAAATGGTGAACGCCAGTTTCATCTGGTATAACCCCAAAATCGTCGTCGATGAACGACGTTATCGTGTGTCCCTACTCTAAAAACGTCATTCATTCCCTCGATGAACGACGTTATCCTGTGTCTCTACTCCAAAATCGTCGTTCATTCCTCCGATGAACGACGTTATCATGTGTCTTTACTCCAAAATCGTCGTTCATTCCCTCGATGAACGACGTTATCCTGTGTCTCTACTCCAAAATCGTCGTTCATTCCTCCGATGAACGACGTTATCATGTGTCTTTACTCCAAAATCGTCGTTCATTCCCTCGATGAACGACGTTATCCTGTGTCTCTAC
>CAZAEW010000007.1:27510-69965 GCA_964484065.1 uncultured Bacillus sp. | reverse complement strand
TCTCTACTCCAAAATCGTCGTTCATTCCCTTGATGAACGACGTTATTATGTGTCTCCACTCCAAAATCGTCGTTCATTCCCTTGATGAACGACGTTATTATGTGTCTCCACTCCAAAATCGTCGCTCATACCTCCGATGAACGACGATATACATGGCTAACCCTTTAACATGAAAATAAAAGAACATTTCCCCTTACTTAAACGTTATAAAAAAATACAAAAGCAAGGGGAGAAAAACATGCCGTTTTTCTCCCCTTGCTTTATTTTAGGTATTTTTCGGACAGCTTCATTTTTATACATGTACTCTTGCTCTTTCATAGGATTCCGCTAAGATTTGCATTGGATGTTTCACCGGTTTATCCGTCAGCTGGTCAAGCTGATTTTTACACATTCCGCATTCTGTGACCGTGTAATCGGCAGCTGCTTCTTCCACGGCTTCGGCCATCGGGCGGCCGATTTTCATTGAAACATCATATTTTTCAGTCTTAAACCCAAAGGTGCCGCATTGACCGCAGCAGCCTGCACCAACATCGTGAATTTCATAGCCGGGAATCATTTCTAATATATCCATTGCCGGATTGCCAATACCCTGGGCTTTCATATGGCACGGAGCGTAGTATCCCGCTTTTTCTTTCAGCGGAGCAAGATTCGTGTTCAGCTCGTCATTTTCCATCAGGATCCGCAAATATTCATCGGCATCATAGACATGGCCAGCCAGCTCTTTTGCTTCCTCCGTTTTGAGGTAGGCGACATATTCCTTCTTCAGTGCCAACGTACAGCTGGTGCATGTCAAGACTACATCGTAGCCTTGGCGCGTATATTCCAATAGGCTGTTAATATTGTAAGTCGCATTTTTCAGGCCCTGTTTCATTTGGCCGTTGGCGAACATCGGCACCCCGCAGCATTTCTGAGCAGGCTTAACCACTTCAATTCCATTGTGTTCCATTACTTTAACAAAGCTATCTGCTACTTCAGGGGCATTATAGGTCGCATAGCAGCCAACGAAATAGGCCACTTTCCGTGCTGTCTTTGCCGTTTTCTTTTTATATACACGGTTAAAATTGTTAAATCGATATTTGGGAAACTGCCTATCCGCAGGAATTCCCATGACCATTTCCATCACTTTACGTACCGGCTTCATTCCCATCGCAAGGTTTGTTACCGGCGCAAAGGAGGAAGCCAGTTTCCCTACCAATTCTGCATTGCTTAACACCAAATCACGGAATTTAGTGCCGGACATGTCGGAATGAATCGCTTTTGCATAGGCCGTTAACGTGGACACATGGACATTTTCCGGGCAGGACATGTCGCAATTGCCGCATAACGTACAAAGCTCGATCCGCTTATCATCAATGACCTGCTGATTTTCCATCAGTCTTTTTAGCTCCGGACCTAAATGCTTTGGACCTCCAAAGTCCAGCGTTGTGCCCGAAACCGGACAGCTGGCAACACAAGCATTGCATTTTAAACACTTTTCAAAAGTAGCCTCCAGTAAATTGTACTCAAGCACTCCGGGTCCCTCCTATGCTGCTCATTTGCTGTAATTCACATGCTGTTTCATGGCTGGATAAAATTGAAAACATTCCCCCGGTTATGCCATAATGGGTCACTTTGATTCCTCTGCTTGCTCCAACCGGGTGCAGGTTAACAGGACAATGCAGCAGTTCTCCGGCTGCATCCACACCAAGCATTAAACAAGATTCTTTCATTCCATCTGGCATTAATTCCAGTCCGCCCCCTAAAATCCCGCCGGATGCCAGGATATATCGGCTTCCGCATAGTTCTCTTGTTTGATTCATGGTTTCAATCGATAAGGCCTTTATTTTCTCTCCATCCTGTCGGCAGCCAGTCACTTTCGTATCCGCGTAAAAACGGACGCCCATTTTAACAGCCTCTTTTTTCAAGCGGTCATTCAGGCGGATGGCCGTCGCATTTGGCGGCAATCCCGGTGCTTCTGTAACCGATGCCCCCAGTTCTGCCGTCAGCTGCCCGATCACCTCTTTCCAGTTTTCGATTCCCAGCGATGCAGGAAAAACAAAAAGATCTGGCTTCTTCATCTTTTGATCGGCCATTTGCTGCTTGATCTGCTTAACACAATAGTCGCGGATTTCCTTTTGTTCGATAAGACGGGCCGCATCCAGCTGTGTCATTGTCCGTTGTGAGCTTTTTCCCAGTTGGATTTTGATTGTGCTGATATTTAAATTTGGCCGAGCTTGCTGTAAATTTCCTTTGACAAAAAGAGGCTGAAAATCGCTGACCTCATCAAACCCGACTATAACCACGTTCCCTTTTTCCGGAATCGGTGTGATGGTTTCCGGATACAATGCGGTTTTTTTCAAATGTCCAGAACCGGTAACAATCGAAACCAAGTTTTCAGCGTCTCCCTTATAGGGATAGCCTAATTTTTTGGTTAATGCTTTAAATTGAGTGATGGCGCCTGGCAATTGTGATTTTTGCATCGTATTTATATGGTAACGCTCTATCCAATCCTTTAAATCTCCGTCTGCACCGGGAATCAAGTCGATAACACCGGTTGATTGAACGATTTTTCCCGTCCCTGCTGCAACTAGCGCCGTGCGGTACCCTTGTTCTTTTGCCCAAATAGCAGAAAGCATGCCGGATAAACCTTGACCTATAACAACAACATCATACATATTGATGTTCCTCCTCTCTCAACCCTAAAGAAACTCGATAAATGGTTTCCATTAACTGCAATTGCTTTGCTGTTTCACCTGTTGCAACGACATTCATTCCTTTTTGCCTTTCGGCAAGAGCATTGTTTAGAGCCCAATCGGCTTCCGCAATGCTTGCTTTTCCTTTTTCAACGGCGAGGGCTGCTGCACGGTGATGGCAGAAGGTTCCTTGGCACGGCCCCATCCCAAGGCGGGTTCTGCGCCGAATATCGCCGAGATGAAAACGACCTTCCTCCGGCAATACAGCCTCAATTTCAGCCCACGTTACCTGCTCACATTCACATACAACGAAATTGGATCTTTCCGTTTTTAAGGATGACTCAATCTTTTGTGCTTTTGTCCCTGCCC
Organism: uncultured Bacillus sp.; assembly: GCA_964484065.1. GTDB lineage: Bacteria > Bacillota > Bacilli > Bacillales > Cytobacillaceae > JAEVLT01. The sequence continues at coordinate 66,924 of CAZAEW010000007.1, read as the reverse complement.
AGTGGGTCAATTTTCTTTTCGCTGCCGGTGCCATATCCACTTCCTTGAAAAAGTTTTCTGCTTTCCGGTGCGGTACCCTTTCTTCTTCAGTTGTACATTTAGCTTGAACTCCGAGCTTTTCACAAACCAAATCAACCGTCTTTTCTGCCATATAACGGAAGGTTGTCAGCTTACCGCCTGTAATCGTAATAAGCCCCTCCAAGCCATCCCTTTCATGATGGTCTAATAAAGCAATACCGCGCGTAACATTTCTTCCGCTTGCATCGGAAACGGCAGCTTCTTGGAATAACGGCCTGCTGCCGCTAAAAGCACGAATCAGCCGCATCTCATTAATAGATGGAATCAGCGCTTTCCCTTCGGCCAGCATACTCTCAAGCTCTTGTCGGTTTAAGGAAAAATCATTTGGATCTTCTACATTGATTCCGGTTGTTCCAAAAATGGTCACGTTATGCGCCGGTACAAAAATATCAGCATCTCCCGGCATCCTCAGCCGGTTAATGACTTGTTTATTGAAGCGGTGATTAAAGATCGCCAGCATCCCTTTATTATTGATGATTTGCAGCGGGATGCCTGCCAGCTGGGCAATTTTTGCGCCCCAGGGCCCAGATGCATTTACAACTAATTTACAGTAAATGTCTTTTTCTTCACCGGTAAAAACATCGCGGGCACGGATGCCGATAACACGGTTTTGCTCTGTTAAGACATCGACCGCTTCATGATAGGTTAATGCTTTGGCTCCATGGACTGCGGCATCGGCGACGACATCAACAACCATTGTGAAACCATCCACAGCCCCGTCCGGCACTCGGTAAACCGCTTCCGCTTTTTTATTTAAAAAAGGTTCCTCTTTTAATGCTTGGGCAAGCGGAACTTCTTCGATTGGAATTCCCACTTTTCCGCAGGAGGCAATCCATTTTTGAACATAGTCGTCCTCATCTTCCGGCACTTTTACGAATAATCCGCCTGTTTGTTCAATCGATCCCGGAATCGTTTTTTTCAAAATTAAATTTTCACGGTAGCTTTCAATCGCAGCCTCTTCATCACGGACAGCGTAGCGTGCTCCGGAATGAAGCAAGCCATGATTTCTGGTTGAAGTCCCATGCCCCAAGTCCTGCTGCTCGATTAAAATTGCTTTTATGCCGCGTAAGGCAAGGTCGCGCAGTACACCCGCCCCTGTCATTCCGCCGCCGATCACGATAACCTCTGTTTCCATTTTTAAGCCCATCTCTTTTTCCTCCTCTATCCGGGTTATTTCCGGCAAAGAAAAAAAGCCATAAAAACATACAGGAACCGTTAGGGTTGTTCCCATCTGTTTTTATGGCTTTCTCTTATTCTCCAGGCCAAATATCAAATTGATGTTTTAAGATTACCATGTTGGCGAACAAAAAAGCGTGTCAAAACTGTGAACTTTTTAGGAATATCTCTCATTAGGAAACATTTACATTTAACCGGCACAACCCTATTGTTTTTGCATATTATAGTAAGGCAATTATCCATTATCTCCTCTATAATCATCGTTTCAATTTTTGAAAACGCTTTATTTATCGGTAACTTTTTTCCCGCCGGCTCCCCTTTTTAGGATCATCTTTTATGAAGGTGAACTGTCGACAAAAAAATTGTCCTTCGAAAATGGTTTGATATAAGCCGCTTTTGTTCATACTGGTTTTGAAACTTACACATGAGGGGTTGTTGATTATGCTATCATTCAACGATCTGGGCAAAGGAACACCAATCGTACTGATCCATGGACTTGGCAGCAAGAAAGAAGCATGGATACCTCAGCACGAATTAGCGAACAGCTGCAGGCTGATCATTCCGGACTTGAGGGGACACGGGGAAACGGTTATGAACGAAAACCTTACAGTCCAAAACTTTGCCTTGGATATCATTGAACTGCTGGAACATTTGAATATCGAATCTGCATTTATATGTGGCTTATCATTAGGAGGAATCGTTGCACAGGAATTATACAGACAGAGTCCGGAAACTGTAAACGGTTTGATTCTTTCAAACACGACTTTTTATATTCCGATTATTTTGGGGAACAGAATCCTTCGCGAGTCTAATCTTCTCCTTCAAAAAGGAGAGAATGAGCTGGTTGAGCACATTGTATCAACAGGGCTGTACGATAAGGCCTATAAAGAGGAGGCGAAAAAAGCCTTTCATATAAGAGACAGCTATCTGGAATCCGCAAAAGCGACGATAGGAGTCAATTACACTTACATTCTTCCGACCATCAAAAAACCTGTCCTTCTTATTGGCAGTTCTCATGATAAAGTAACTCCGTCCATTAACATGTTTCTTATGAGCAGCTTTATTAGACGGGCAAAAACTGCCCTGTTAAGAGATGCAGGACACTTGAGCAATATTGAGAAAAAAGATTTGTTTAACCAGCATGTTCGGGATTTTGTCAGTGCAAATAGCGCTTAACATCGAAAAGCGTAAGCGTTCTATTGAAAAAGGTATCATCCGCAATCAAGGATGGTACCTTTTTCTTATTTTTCTGACATGACTTTTCTATTTATTTTTGCCAATTTCTTACACATACATATTTATGAACTCCTGAGGCATCCGACTTTTTTCTATGTTCAATATGATAACGGTGCCAATACACGAATCAGAAAATTTTAATTAATCGTAAAATTACGGTATTATAACATTGTACCTAATTCCTATAAAACTAAAACAATGTATTTTTGTGAGTTTAAATCACAGAAACGTTTCTTCAGTATAATTTGTCATCACCGCTAAATGCATACCGATTGAACTGAAGCCAGGGATTACGCTGGAGGAGCAGGACACATTTCCAACAACTAATCAAAAGCAGGTGGATAAAAGTGGATATCAAGCATTTACAATATTTTATAGAGGTGACAAATTTCAATAGCTTTTCCCGTGCTGCTGATCATCTGTTCATTACACAGCCAACGATCAGCAAGATGATTAAGAATCTTGAGGAAGAGCTGGGCGTTGCTCTGTTCGACCGCTCCCGTAAACAAGTAACCTTAACGGATGCCGGACGGATTATTTTAGAGCAGGCCAAATTAATCGATAAAGCCTTTAAAAATTTAGAAATGGAGCTTGATAACCTCTTAGGCTTAAAGAAAGGGCATATTCGAATTGGACTTCCGCCTATATTTGACGCGCACCTTTTCCTAAAAATTATGGGTAACTTTCACGAAAAATACCCGAGCATTACTTTTGAAATTGTTGAAGACGGTTCCAAAAAGATCGAAGAGGATGTAAACAAAAATTTGCTCGACGTCGGCGTTGTCGTTCTGCCAACCAATGATGAGATATTTGATCATTTTTCATTTATCGAAGAGGATTTGAATCTTATCCTTCATTCTTCACACCCGTTGGCACAAAGGGAATCCGTTGATTTGGCTGAGTTGGCCAATGAATCTTTTATCCTATTAAATAAAGATTTTGTTTTAACGGATGTTATCATATCGGCTTGCAATAGTGTCGGATTTTATCCTCATACCATTTCAGAATGTTCACAGCGCTCCTTTATTGAGGAAATGGTGGCCAGCAAGCTTGGGGTCTCCTTGCTGCCGGAAAGCATCTGCCAGCATCTGAATAAAGATGTCCGATCTGTAAAAGTCGTGAACCCATCCATCAGATGGAAACTCGCCATTATTTGGGGTAAAAATCAATATCTTTCTTATGCAGCAAATGAATGGCTGCAATTTACTAAAGAACAGTTGACCCTTGGATTGCAAAAAGTGTAAAAAGATCACAGTAAGGTTTTGTCGAAAACAGTTCTAGCAAAAGAACCGTTTTTGTCGAAATAACGGATTCATGATCTGTATTGAAGTAAGCGCTATCATAGACACTGGCTATTGTTTAGATAAAATATAACCATTTTACTTTATACTAAACCCGCTTTACACTTGCATTAGAGGAAAAATCTCTAGGAATCAGAATAAATTGATTTTTTTCAATATTCGTTAATAGGGTGAAAGTAATTAGAATTTGTAAAATGTAGTAGTTATTTGTCGGAGTCTTGATGAAAAAAAGTCGAAAGGTCTTCAACATTTTTCGCACAATTTGACATAACTAAGTATTTTGGTATTGCTTATTGACATAACTGATTTTAAACCGATTTTTATAGGAGGAAGAAAAAATGGTTACTTTGACCAGTCTTAATGAACTTGTCGTTGCTAAAAAGGCCCTTGATAAACTACAAAATGACCACCCTAGTCTTTTTGAAAAACTTGTTGATATGGTAAATCTTACACGTGCATTCCATTTTAAATATCATTACATGGGATCACTGATTATGGATGAAGATCCAGGCGAAGATACTCCGAATTTTGTATACGGATCTGTTCTCCGCTTATATAAACGAGAAATCCAAAAACTTAAAGACGATGTTGACTTTCCAGCATTAAAACAAGTTTTTGCTGATAACAAAAATACTGATTATGCAAAAATTTGCCTGTTAGTATTAGGCATGTCACCTGAGTCATTGGTTGGCTCCACAATTTATAAGTAACCAAAACTCTTAAGAGTTTTGTTTATGTAATATTTTTATTGAATCATCTACCATGATGCTTCCAATATTCATGTTTTTTGTAATATTTCCCAACTCTCATTTGCCTGATCCGTTCAACTGGATCGGGTATTTTTTTTGCCAAAAATGATCCAATTCCTAAAAGTTACCCTGCCTTAAAAATACCTCTTTGACGAGAAGGTATTTTTTTGCCATTTAGCAGGTTTTCAATATTACTCCATAAATGCACATAAACAGAATAAATATTCCTAAAACGGAGGATATTAAGGATGTGAAAATATTCCTGTTATGAACATGAGAGGAAAATTTGTATGAATTTGTTCGATCTCATTAAAAAAAATTTTAAAGAAGTGACAAAACTTCTCGAGAATGAAAAATCTGGTTCAAATGATTTAATAACCGGAATATTTGCTGATGACTTACAAAGAATTAAGAATTCATTCGAAAAATGTTCTGACATTATTGTTAGAAACTTCTGTATTGGCATGGAAGAATCCATTCAAGCAGCCATTATTTACGCTGATGGTTTAGCAGATACGAATGTCGTTCAAAACGTTATTTTAAATTCGTTAATGGATGAAAAAAATCATCAAGAGCCTATAAAGGAAAAACTTCATTCTAAGGGAATGAAGGATTGGGTGAAGAATTGTATTTTAACTGCCGGGGAAGTACAGGAGATCAATCATTTTCAAAATCTATATAACTCTGTTCTTTCAGGAAATACGATTATTTTAATGGATGGCATTTCTGATGCCATCTCGGTCGCTACTGCGGGGTGGAAAGATCGCGGGATATCCGAACCATCTTCCCAGACCGTTGTCCGCGGTCCTCGGGAAGGATTTTCAGAAAATATCCGGACAAATACGGCTTTAATCCGAAGAAAAATTAAGGATCCCAATCTTTACTGTGAACAAAAACAAATTGGCCGGGTTACCAAAACAGCCGTATCGGTTATGTACATTAAAGGAATTGCGAATGATAAAGTGGTTGAGGAAGTGCATCAACGTTTAGACAGGATTGAGATTGACAGTATTTTAGAAAGCGGATATATAGAGGAATTAATCCAAGATGAGACATACACCCCTTTCCCGACTATCTATAATTCGGAACGTCCCGATGTGATTGCCTCCAATCTCATGGAAGGAAGAGTCGCGATTATTGTGGATGGAACACCGTTTGTCCTGACCGTTCCATGTTTGTTTATCGAAAACTTCCAGATAGCAGAAGATTATTATCAACGCGCCGATTTTGGCAGCCTTCTAAGAATCTTGCGGATTATGTGTTTTTTTATTGCCTTACTGGGGCCGTCCTTTTATATCGCCGTTACAACCTATCACCAGGAAATGCTGCCAACTCCCCTGCTAATCAGTTTGGCTGCCCAGCGTGAGGGGGTGCCTTTCCCTGCCTTTATTGAAGCCGTAATGATGGAGGTTACATTTGAAATTCTGCGTGAGGCGGGAATCCGCATGCCCCGGGCAGTCGGTCAAGCAGTATCAATTGTTGGGGCATTAGTACTTGGCCAAGCTGCTGTTGAGGCAGGAATTGTTTCAGCATCCATGGTAATCGTTGTATCCATTACTGCTATCGCTAATTTCGTCTTTCCAGCTTACAATATGGCCATTTCTGTTAGAATGCTGAGGTTTTTCATGATGATGCTTGCAGCCTCCTTCGGTCTCTATGGAATTACCGTAGGATTATTAGCCCTTTTATTGCATCTAAACTCTTTACGATCCTTCGGTGTGCCCTACATGGCCCCGTTTAGTCCTCTGATTACGGCTGACTTAAAGGATACACTAATTCGGTTTCCACTATGGGCGCAATTTACCCGCCCCCGGTTAATCAATCAGAAAAATATGAAGCGACAGTCCAGCCCAGCAGCTTCCAAGCCGGAACCAGGCAAGTAGCTTAATCGAAAAAGGGGAAATAGGATGAAAAATTTATCTTTGTTCCTGATTGTACTTATTCTCCTTTCACTTCTTACCGGATGCTGGAACAGACGGGAGTTAAATGAACTTGCCCTAGTGGTTGCCATGTCGATTGATAAAGCAGGGGATCAGTACCTTATTTCAACCCAGGTGGTTGATCCGGGTGAAGTGTCCACAAGTGCAAAAGGAGGAGGCAGCAGAGCACCAGTGACGACCTATAGCGAAAAAGGAAAGCACTTGTTTGAAGCGGTGCGAAGAATGACCACTGTATCACCCAGAAAGCTTTATTGGTCTCATCTTCAAATGCTTGTCATTAGCGAGAAGGTGGCAAGAGAAGGAATGAATAACACCCTGGATTTTTTTACAAGGGACAACGAATTTCGCAAAGATTTTTATATCGTTGTTTCCAAGGATTTGCCTGCACAGGAGATCCTTAGAAATTTAACTTCCATCGAAAAAATTCCCGCTCATAAAATGCGATCTTCTCTGGAAACATCCCAAAAAGCATGGGCGCCAACAGTTGCAATCCAATTAGATGAACTCATTGCTTCCTTAACTAGCGATGGGATTAATCCCGTTCTTACAGGGATCACAATAAAAGGGACTGTTTATAAAGGGCAATTGGTTGATAATGTACAAAGAATCGATGCTATTGCTCGTTTAAAATACCAAAATATTGCTGTTTTCAAGAAGGATAAATTAGTCGGCTGGCTTAATGAGAAGGAAAGCAAAGGGTATAACTACATAGCGGGCAATGTTCGCAGTACCGTTGGACATGTTTCTTGCGGCCAAAAAGGCAAAGAAATAATTGTCGAAATCATCCGTTCAAAAACAAAGTTAAAAGGCAAGTTGGTAAACGGAAAGCCCAAGATAGATATTCTTATTTCCTCAGAGGCAAATATTGGAGAAGTTGCCTGCCATGTTGATCTTACAAAGCCGGAAACGATTAAGAAACTTGAAAAAAATACGGATAAAATTACCCTTGATATTATTAAGACTTCCATTAAAAAGGCAAAAAAACTTGGGGTAGATATTTTTGGATTTGGCGAGGTCATCCACCGCGAAGACCCGAAAGCATGGAAAAAGTTAAAAAAGAACTGGGATCAGGAATTTGTTCAGCTGCCCATTTCTATTCATGCAAACTTCAAAATCAGACGAACAGGTGCCGTAAACCAGTCCTTTTTAGAAGAGGAAAAAAAGGAGTAATCTTCCATGGTAGCTTTTCTTACCGTTTTTACCATATCCATTTTAATATTCTTTTACGAACTCCCGCCTTTGGTTAAGAAAAAGCTTTATAAAGAAGGTTTTGTTTTTGCTTTTTTCCAATTAGCCGGAACAGTTCTTATCCTGCTATTTTTCTTGAACGTTCCTTTGCCAAATCCTCTCGATTGGATCATTATGTTCATTAAACCTTATAGTAACTTGATTGAAAATCTTTTAACTTAAGCGGAGGAAACGTAATGCTCGAAAAGGGGAAAATAACCCAAATTCAATTATTTACTTTAGTTTTTATGTTTGTTATTGGTACCTCCATTTTATATGTTCCTTTTTTAATGGCGACCGCTGCTAAACAAGATGCTTGGATAGCAACTCTAATTGGAATTTGCTTTGGATTGCTGCTGACATGCATTTACGGATCTCTTGCAAAACGTTACCCCGACTTAACTTTAATGCAAATGAACGAAAAGATTCTTGGAAAATGGGCTGGCAAGGGGCTTTCTTTACTATTTTTTATCTACTTTTTAACGCTGACTTCAGGGCTGATTAGAATGATTGGTGATTTTATTACAACCCACATTATGCCGGAAACGCCAATTCAGGCAATTGAAATCATCTTTATGCTAATCGTCGTTTATGGAGCTCGTCTCGGATTGGAAACTTTTTCGCGAACAGCAGAAATGGTACTTCCGTGGATCATTCTGTTTTTTTTCCTGCTCGTTTTTTTCCTCCTTCCGGAAATTCAGATTGAGAATATCTTTCCTTTATTGGAGGGTGGAATCAAACCAGTCTTAAAAGCTTCCTTTTTGTCACTGGGTGTTCCTTTTTCAGATATCGTTATCTTTTTAATGATTACTCCTTATATTTCTCCCCCCGGAAATTTTGGGAAAGTATTATTTATCGCTACTCTAACTGGAGGAGTGATCCTTTTTGTTATTGTTTTTATGGCTATTCTCGTTTTGGGTCCCAGTCAAGTAGCACAGTTAAATTATCCGATCTATGTATTAGCTCAAAAAGTAAATATCGGGAATTTTATTCAAAGGATTGAAATACTGGCAGGCGGTATGGTGTTTATTTCTATTTTTATTAAAACCGTGATCAGTTTTTATTCCTTATCATTAGGCCTTGCTCAAATCTTAAATTTAAAAGAATTCAAAATGCTTTCCTTTCCTTTTGGAATTATCGTCATCTTTGTAGGCAATATCATGTCACCCAACCTCGTATACTTTCAGACTTTCCTTTTGAAATCATGGTCACCCATCGTTTCGATTTACGGATTGATTATTCCACTCTTGTTGCTGGGAATCGATGTGGTCCGGAAAGGTTTTATGAAAAGAAAGAATCAATTATCGGAAAGCAAGTAAGTGAGCATGGAGGCATCGAGGATAACCCCATTTCAGTTATATGTTCTCCAGCGGGTTAATCTTAAGTGTGACCATTGCGCTCGAAATAAGTATTATTGGTGCTAGCAGCGCAGCTAATTCCCAATTCCCCCTGCTTGAAACGGTATCACGGGTAAATTTAGCAAATTTTATTCAGAGACTGGATATCATTGTTGTAGCTACGTTAATTTTAGGAATGTTTATAAAAGTTTTCGTCTTTTTCTACGCTGGTTTTATAGGCATTCAAGATTTATTTCCTATAAAAACAAAAAAACAAAAAGCGTACTGCATTTTATTTTTAAGCTTACTTATTTTCATTTCTTCCATTCAAATGTCCCGCAACTTCACCGAACATATTGAGGTTGGACTAAAATGGGTGCCTATTTATCTTCATTTACCTTTGCAGACGGGTATTCCGCTGTTATTATTTTTTATCCTTCTGCTTCGAAAAGGATTTAGGAAAAATAAAATCAGTACACCCGATATGGTAACCTAGATGAATGAGGAAAATTTATACTGTTTTTATGCAAAAAAACAGATGCTTATTATAAGTAGTTCAGTTATCGAGTAGAAAATGAAAATACACAATTGAATTATCACTGCTCTTTTACGAAAATCAGTATTTGAATTAGCATAAAAATGCTTGGTCCGAAGATGCCCAAACTTCGGGCATCATTCATGTGGTTTTGCTTTCCTCTGTCCGAAGATGTTCATACTTCGGTCATCGATCATGCGATTTTTCCTTCCCCTGTCCGAAGATGCTCCAACTTCGGACATCAATCATACGATTTTTCCTTCCCCTGTCCGAAGATGCTCAAACTTCGGTCATCGATCATCTGTTTTTGCTTTCCCCTGTCCGAAGATGCTCCAACTTCGGACATCGATCATCCGATTTTGCCTTCCCCTGTCCGAAGATACTCCAACTTCGGACATCAATCATGCGATTTTACCTTCCCCTGTCCGAAGATGTTCAAACTTCGGTCATCGATCATGCGATTTTGCCTTCCCCTGTCCGAAGATGCTCAAACTTCGGACATCGATCATCTGTTTTTACTTTCCTCTGAACAAAGGTAAATAGTCCAATTCATTTGCGAATTGGACTAAAAAATTTAATTTTTAAAACTGAACTACTTATGCTCATTAGCTTCTGCTTTTTAAATGAATATACAAATACTCTATTAATTATTCTTTAGGGCCTTCAAAATGCTCATCAATGGTAATAAATTCAGCAGATGTGTGAATAGCCATGATTCCGTGATAGCTGACATCAAGTCCGATTTCCTCTTCCTCGGCGCTTGCTCTAACAGGAACAATACGATTGATTAATTTTAACCCGCCCCATGTTAAAACAAAACCCCAAACACACAAAACAGCAAGGCCAAGCAATTGAACGCTCAAAAGATGCCAGCCGCCGCCGGTAAACAGCCCGCCCTTTGCGGAAAATAGACCAACCGCAATGGTCCCCCACACTCCGGAAACGGCATGAACCGGAAAAGCGCCGACAGGGTCATCAATTTTTCGTGACTCCAGCCAATTTGTTGCCATCATCATCAAGAGACCGGAAACAGCTCCTATTAATATAGCAGACTGATCACTTACAAAGGCACATCCTGCTGTAATTCCGACAAGTCCCGCTAAAGAACCATTAATGACGGACGGCGCATCAGAACGTCCATAGCGAAATAAGGTATAAATCAACGTAATAGCTCCGCCGGCAGCTGCTGAAAGCATTGTAACAATGGCGATGTGCCCAATCCTTACGTCTGTTGCCTGCAAGGTACTTCCCGCATTAAAGCCAAACCAGCCAAACCACAATAAAAAGGCGCCAACGGATGCAAGCGGAAGATTGCTTGGCAGCGCGATGGTACTCGTTCCAGCTTGAGTAAACTTCCCTTTCCTTGGTCCTATGATGATCGCTGCTGCCAACGCCGAGAAACCTCCCAAGGCGTGAATGACGGCTGATCCAGCAAAATCCTCAAATCCAAGTTTACCCAGCCAGCCGCCGCCCCAGGCCCAATGCCCTGCAATCGGATAAATAAACATAGTCATGACAATAACATAAAGAAGATAGGCGCGGAAATTAATCCTCTCCGCGACAGCACCGGAAACAATGGAGATAACTGCAATGACAAACGCACCTTGAAACAACCAAAAGGTATCTGTTGAGATTGAGAGATTCAGGTAAGAAAAATTACCTTTGAGCATGAATCCATTCTGGCCAATGATGCCCAATAGATCCTTACCATACATAAGGGCAAAGCCAACTAAATAATAACAAAGCGTTCCGATTGTAATATCCGCAAAAACCTTCATGATTATATTTACGCTGTTTTTTCTGCGGACAAATCCGGCTTCCAATAAGGCAAAGCCGCCTTCCATTAAGATAATCATCGCTGCTGTTAAAACGACCCATATTGTATTTAAACCTGAATTAATTGTCCCGATGGTCATTCAATAACTCCCCTATTTTCCTGCCACTCTTTAATTTCCTCAATCATAAAAGCAGCAATGGTTATTTGCTCCAAATCCGGTTCATTTACTACTCCTTGAATCACTTTTTCGATAGCAGAAATTTTAGCCTTAATTTGTTCTATATGATTAAAACGCTCTTTTACATTGACAATGTATTCGACTGCCTGGTGATGGCTCGGGGGACGTCCCGTAAAAAATTTACGTACCGGTGACAGGGATTGATACCATACCTCATGCGCCCTTCTCGTCTGCTCATATTTTGTAATCTTATCTTTAAGTACATCAATTTCTTTTTCCTTTGCACTTTTGATATTTTTTAATGCTGTTATCAATTCTTCAGTGGCAATTTGAAAAGAACTGTGATGAAAAAATTCATCTATAACAATCATGTTATATCTCCTCACATAAAATGTTACTTTTCCTGATTATATGTGCTATTTTACATCACGTCAACAGATTAAAATTGGTAAATTTGAATTTTTATTCATTTATTATTAGAATCAGTATTTCATTTGTGTATAGGTAAAAAATGTTAGATAATAAGATTGATAAATCAATTGCTTCATTAAAAAATTCATTTTCTCGGTGTAAAAATATGCTTTTTTAGGAGGCATTCTAAATGAAGCTGTTTCATACCTTACATCACTTTGAGCGCCGATTATTTCTTGGAATCAATCAGCACTTTGATAAAAAGAATTGGAACCTCTTTTTCCGTTGCATCACCCAGCTTGGAAGTGCTGTTTTTACGATTGTGACTGTATTAGCGTTGGCCGCCTTTACTTCCGGCCAGCTTAGATTAACGGCTGTTTCAAGTGCTGCATCTTTAGCAATCAGTCACTTACCTGTATTTTTGCTAAAAAAAATCTTCCCGCGGAAAAGGCCTTACTTAGTTCTGGAAAGAACCAAATATCCCGCTAATCCACTTAAAGATCATTCATTTCCTTCAGGGCATACTACCGCCTATTTTTCAATCACCATCCCATTCATCATCCTAATCCCTCCCCTGGCCATTATTTTAATTCCAATCGGATTATGCGTCGGTATCTCCAGAATGTATTTGGGACTTCATTACCCTTCCGATGTAATTGCCGGAGGAATCCTTGGAACGTTTTTTGGATGTCTCTGTTTTTACTTCGTATTCCATTTATTTCAATAAAGAAAAAAAACGCTTAGACTATTAATCGGTGCTAAGCGTTTTAGGTTTTATCTTTATTTTTATTCATTTTAGTTTTTTCATTCAGGGGTGGCTGACTTTACATCGTCAGCAAGCCGCCTCATTTTAAAATCGATTATTTCACTAAGAAAAGCGGACCCAAGAATCAGAACTCCCCCAACCATTTGCACAGGCTTCATATTTTCTCCGAGAAAAATGGCTGCAAAGATAACAGCAGAAACAGGGTCAATATAACTGAGCACAGCTATCGTTTGACCTTTCAATTCCTTTACCGATGTAAAATACAAAAAGTAAGCAGCCCCGGTATGTACAAGGCCAAGGATCAGAATCAAAATAATCGACTTCGAGCTTACCCCGGAAAGATTTAATTGATCCCGAAAATAGACATATGGCAAAAGAACAAGAGCTGCAGCCATCAATTGAATGAGAGTTGTTTCAAAACCAGTCAGATTTTTGATAAATTTATTCATTAGAATAACGCTTGCATATAAAATCGCCGCCGAGAGACCATAAAGGATTCCAACCGGATGATTATAGGAACCTGCCGCACTGCCCTCGTTAATGTTTACAACAAGAAATAAACCTGCCATCGCCCCCAGTATGCATACTGTTTTTACGAACGTCAGTTTTTCTCTTAAAACAAACGGAGCTAAAATCATGACGAATATCGGAGCAAAATAATAGCTCAAGGTTGCGTTGGATACGGTTGTGTACCGGTAGGATTCAAACAACAAGATCCAATTCATTCCAATGGCAGATCCTGATATAAGTAAAAGAACAAGATTATCTTTTATAGAAGAAAATGATATTTTTTGTTTTGCAATCAGGCTGACAAGTATTAAGAAAACACTCCCAATTACACCTCTTAGAAACGCAATTTCACTTGATGGAAAATCAACATTTTTAACAAATACCCCTATACTTCCAAAAATGAGCATCGCTGTAATGATTTTTAGTTTCCCCTGCATACACAATCGCTCCAAAACGGTATTTTTTAATTTCATTATAAAGGAAAATGAGAAAAGAAACAGGCGGACAGCTATTTACACTGTCCGCCCATACTCCTTTTGATATTATTCTTTAACCCCGGTGTAAATCCGGATTGCATCCCTGAGGAATTCAGCTGTCCCCGGCTGTTCTTTATCATAGTAAGCTTTAAACCGTTCATCATCAACATACATTTGCGCAAGCCCCGCATGCGCTTCCTTGCTGTATTCGGTCCAATAAAAGGTCAGCCATTGTTTATGAAGATCGGCTGCTTTTTGCGCCAATTCCCCGGCAGGATCTCCTGTTGCGAAGGCCCGGGCAAGCGTATCTCTTACATCCTGCTCCAAACCTGTAACCTTTTTATATTCTTCCTCCGTCATATTCATTAATTTCGCATTCGATTTTTCAACGGTTTCACTTCCGTACTTTTCACGGATCTCTTTGCCATACTTCCGTTCATTATCCTCGACCATTTTTTTCTTAAATCCTTCAAATTTTTCTTTATTTGACATGGTGATTCTCCCTTCGGTTAACGCTATGGTTTTCTCAACATTGACAATTAATAAATCAAGCTGCTCTCGTTTTTTCAGGAGTTTTTCGCGATGTTCCTTCAGTGCAGCAGCACCATCAAAGGAAGGGGACGTGATCATTTGTTTAATCGCATCAAGGCTGACACCTAATTCTCTGTAAAAAAGAATTTGCTGGAGCCGGTCCACTTCCGCCTGGCCATAAATCCGGTATCCGGACGAATTGATTCTTGCCGGCTTAAGAATCCCAATTTCATCGTAATACCGCAGCGTTCTCGTGCTGATGCCCGCTAACCTGCCAAGCTTTTGCACTGTATATTCCATCTGATCACCTCCTAAAATTAACGATACACCTTAACGCAGCGTGAAGGTCAATAGGCCTTGATAAAATTTTTTCGTATTTGTAAAACCATGTTTATACTGCTGGTTAATTGAAAAAAATATAGATAAGACAGCTAAGTAGGAAGGTTTCAGTTTTTTTATGAAAATAGAATTTTTGATTATTATCCTAATGTGGGTTGTTGGTTTAATTTCCTATATCCTGTTTGTGCCTAAAAACCGTTACCGCAGATTCTTGTTTACATTCCTGGTTTGTAAAACACTTATGTGGATTAGTGTTTTAATCCATACAAAATACCATCTCATTTCATTTCCAATAAGAGAACTTCCAAAAGCTACAAGAGTACTTATTACTACGGGATATTTCTTTTATCCTCTCATTTGCGGTTTCTGCGTAATCTTTGAACCGAAAGGAAACCTTTTCAAAAAACTTTTTAATTTATCGCTGTATATATCGGGCATAACCATTTTTGAGTATATGATTGAAATATATACAAATTTAATAAATTACATCCATTATGCCTGGTATTGGGCATGGATTAACCTTTTTTGTACATTTTCTGCCACCAGTTTAATCTACCAATGGTTTTTTAAAGATAAAAATTTGTTTCAAAAAGATAAGGAAATCATTCGATGAAACTAGAATGGGGTATTTTATTTTTTGTATGGTTTTTCACTTTTGGATTTGTTTTTATTATTCCAAATGATAGGAAGAGAGTGGCTATTGTTTCCGTCCTATTTAAACAATTCATTACATGGGTTACAGGCTTATTAGTCGTGGAATTTCATTTCATTACTTATCCCATAAACTTCTTGTCCGATGTAAATCAAGCCAGTTTTACGTATGAGTATTTTGTTTATCCGGTCTTTTGCGGTGTTTTCAATGCCTTTTATCCAAACTTCAAAAGCAAACTGTATCAATTTCTATATTATTGTGCATACAGTACTGCCCTTACCGTTCCTGAAGCCTTGTTTGAGAGATACACTGATTTAATCAACTATGTAAACTGGACCTGGTATTGGACGTGGATCACTTTGTTCCTGACATTTATGGTGACAAGAATTTTTTGTGTATGGTTTTTCCGTGGGATTGATAAGGAATTCAGCTGAGTTTTTTTGCAGGGAGACCTTAAATGGTCTTTTTTTGTTGACACTTAACAGGATTATCATCCATTTTAATTCAGAGAATGTTAAAATCGAGATAAAGAATCCGGTTCGTTCAACTTAGGGGGAAGCTTAGGATGTCATCGTATAAAGAATTAATTGTGGCCATGACCCGTACAGGCGTATTGGGATTTGGGGGAGGCCCATCTGTTATTCCATTAATCCGCTACGAAGCAGTGACGCGCTATCATTGGCTCGAGGATGAAGAATTTGGAGAAACGTTAGCTCTGGCAAATGCTTTGCCGGGTCCAATCGCTCCGAAAATGGCAGCTTATTTGGGTTATCAAATCAAAGGAACTGCAGGGGCTATTGTTAGCGTGCTTGCCCATATTGCTCCTACTTGCATTGCAACCGTTATCCTCCTGTCACTTGTTAATGTTTTTAGCTTCTCGAAAGCTTTTACCGATATGATCAGTGCGGTAATGCCGGTTGTAGCGGTCATGCTCGGGCAGATGGCCTATGAATTTGCTTTTAAAGCCATGAAGGGTCTGGGAAAGATATTGGGGGTGCTCTTTTTACTCCTGTCGTTTGTTCTTCTGTACGTGGTGCCGATTCATCCGGCAATCGTCATTTTGATTTTCCTTCTTTACGGTGCGTTCCATTTCAGAATTAAAGATCGATTCAGCCAATCTTCAAACTAAGGGGCAGCTAACATGATATTATTACAACTTTTCTTAGGTTTTTTTATTGCCAATATTCTTGGATACGGCGGCGGTCCTGCTTCAATCCCGCTGATGTATGAAGAGGTCGTCAACCACTATCATTGGCTGAATAATGAGGAATTTTCACAGATGCTTGCGATTGGAAACGCCCTTCCCGGCCCGATCGCCACCAATATTGCTACATATGTGGGATATGATGTTTATGGTTTTTGGGGAGTTATCGTTGCATTATTCGCAACCATTTTCCCATCTGCTTTTGCACTAATCATCCTTTTAAAGCTGCTAAACCGGCACCGGCAATCATTAGTTGTTCAAGGAATGACATTGCTTGTCCAGCCTGTCATTGCGATCATGATGCTCGCTTTAACCTGGAAAATGTCATCGAACTCTATTCATTCCATTGGCATCCTAAACTCAGCCATTATCGGGATTATTTCTTTGCTTGCAATTGTTAAATTTAAAATTCATCCGGCCTTTATGGTTGGCGGAGCATTACTCTACGGGGGTCTTATCCTGCCGCATCTTTAGGAGTAAGAAGATAAAATACAAAGTGATCGATATCATAATAAAAAGCCGTCTCCTCTTTACTTTGGAAACGGCTTTTTAAGGTGTTTGACTTATTTTGTTTTCACAGCTAATTCTTTTAGTGCACTCCTTAACTGGTTGTTCAACTTATTTAATGCCTCTTTATCAAGACTGGCTGCCTCCGATCCGGCAATCGTCGGGTCGAGGTATTTTTCCACTTTCTCATAAAGCTCCTTATTGTCTTTTTTTACATCATCTTCAAATGAAGACCATTGATCTTCTAATTCCGGCCCTACTTTTTTCACCTTTGCCTGATCGCCGCTGTCAATCGCTTTGGAGAGCTGTTCCGTTGTATCCAGCATTTTATTGACACCATTGGAAACCTTGTTATCTCCGCCACCGCAGCCTGCAAGCAAAATTACAGCCCCGATCCCAATTGACATGGCAATTGATGTTAGTCTTTTCATGTTTGATTTCCTGCCTTTCTATATTTGGCTGCCGCCATTTTTTTCGTTTTGCTTTTTTTCGAAGTAAGGGTAATAACTGCAGCCAAAACTAAAACAATTTGAGGGACCGCGCTTTCCCATGATGGGTAAAGTGCAAAAAATTCGATACTTGGAATGTTTTGTGCATTCGTTGTCGGCAGCAGTCCTGCCAATTGCAGACTATGAATTCCCATACCGGCAAATTTAATGCACAGGTAGAAAACGATAATGCTGGAAACCATAAAGAATGGCCGCAGCGGCAGTTTCAGTCCGGCAAAAATCATTAAATAAGCTAGTACCGCAAGTATTCCGGCCCCAATAAGAAATCCTAGTAATAGAGCTTGAAGCTTAATCTGGCTTGCCATTCCGATATAAAATAATACGGTTTCTGTCCCTTCGCGAAATACGGCCAGAAATGCAAGAATACTTAATGAAACTAATTTTCCGGTTGTTAAGGCTGTTTGGCTTTTTTCCCGAATATAGCGGTTCCAGTCCGCAATACTCGATTGGCTGTGGAGCCAATAGCTCATATACAGCAGCATGACGGCCGCAAAAACTCCTGTCCAGCCGGCAATCAGTGCATTATTATTGCCAAATGCCCCTGATGAAATCACAAATTTAACAATAATTGCTAAGATAATGCTGACGGTCAAACCTCCCAATACACCTGCCCAGATCCACCCTTTGCCTTTGCCATCTCCCGATTTTTTGACAAAAGACATGAGAGCGATTACTACCAGAAGAGCCTCTAAGCCTTCGCGAATCAGAATCATGGCAGCATCCCAATAGGTGTATTGAGATTTGTTGGCCAGTGGGGAGAGATATTGAATCATGCTGGTGATGGTTTGATCCGCTTGTTTAAAGTTTGGCGGATTGGCGTTAAGCATGGCTTGAATTGAAACTAAATCCCGCTCCGAATCACTGTAAACAGAAGCTGATTGGGCAACTACTGTCCCTTCTACACTTAACCAGCTGTCACTTGCTTGTTTGATCATTTCAAGAGCTTGTTTCTGGTTCCCGTCCTTCATTTCCTTTTTTGTCTGCTGCAAAAGGATAATAAAATCGTCCAGAGAGATATCCTCTTTCGTAAATCCCGATTCCTTTGGATATCCGCCTTCGGCAAATTTCTCATTTACCGTCTTTAGCCCTTCCAATGCTTGTGAAATCTCGTTTTGCTTTTTTAAAGTAAAAGCATAAACGACTTTCCCCATATTGGATTCGATATCTCGATAGGCGGCTCCTGAATCTGCTTTTACTCCTCCTTCAATTTGCCGCCAGTTTTTATTAAATTGTTCATAGGACTTCTGTGATGCTGCGAGATCTCCGGCTTTAGCCTGTTCAATCGCTTTATCTACAGAAACCTCAGCCTTTTTTATATCAGCTGCAGAATTTCCGGCAGCGAATGCCGGACTATGTATTCCCAATCCAATAATAAATAGCATGGTAAAGAATAATAGAAACAGATCTTTCCTCATTGGATTCACCCCCCGATGAATTTCCTGCTTGTACTTTTTGTAATGATAATGATTTTCATTCTTATTAGCTAGTTATAAGTTTATTTTAAATGATAATGATTGTCAATTAGAAATTTACTTTTGCTTGGGGTGGAGGATAATTAGGATAAAAGGAACAAACCTAATAAGGAAGGATATTTTTTATTCAGGAAAAAAGAAAAACAAAGACAGATTTCAAGGAAACATCGTTTGTATGGATGATGAACGACGTTTTGCTGCCTTGCTTCCACAAAATCGTCGTTCATTTAGGCGATGAGCGACGTTTTGCTGCCTTGCTTCCACAAAGTCGTCGTTCATTTAGGCGATGAGCGACGTTTTGCTGCCTTGCTCCCACAAAATCGTCGTTCATTAAGGCGATGAACGACGTTTTGCTGTTCGGTTTCCACGAAATCGTCGTTCATTTAGGCGATGAGCGACGTTTTGCTGTTCGGTTTCCACGAAATCGTCGTTCATAAAGAACACAGACCCTTTATAATAAAATAAAACATGTCTTCTATTACAAAAATGTGGCATCCCTATATCATCTCTGAAAGAGGAATTCATATGTCAGAAATAAAAGAAAAGGTAAAAAATCTTCCTTCATGCCCTGGGGTCTATTTAATGAAAGATCGTAATGGCAATATCATTTATGTTGGAAAAGCCAAAAATCTCAAGAGGCGGGTTCAAACTTATTTTCAACATTCCCAAGCCCATTCACAAAAGACTATCAAGCTAAAAAACAACATAAACGATTTTGACTATCTCCTTACAGATACTGAATTCGAAGCATTTATGCTGGAATGTAAGCTGATCAAGGAAATAAAGCCTTTTTTTAATAAAAAAATGAAAAATCCGCAATCGTATACGTTCATTACCATCCGAATGGATGACAGGCTGCCAAGGTTAGAAGCAGTCAATATTCCTATTCCCAATAAGCAAACGCTCATTTTCGGGCCTTATATCAACAAACGCACCGCTGAAAAAGCAATCCTGGGGTTAAAAGAATTTTATAAGATCCATTGCCATAACCACTCGAATCGAAAAACCGCTTGCTTGAACTATTCTCTTGGATTATGTATCGGGGTATGTTTCGATGATTCAGCAGCTGAGCAGTACCGCCATATTATTCATAAAATTATCCAACTGCTAAATGGAACGGACCGTGGCGTCCTGGATGAAATGAAGAAAGCGATGATCGAGGCTTCGGAGAATCTTGATTTTACTGCGGCAACAAAGTACCGAGATTATATTGAGGCACTAAACGCTCTTATAAATAAAGAAAAAGTGATTGAATTTGCTGAAGCAGATAACAATATCGCCATTCTCGAGTATTTAACCGACCGTTCATTTAAACTCTTTCTGATTAAAAGAAACAATCTGCTTTCCAGTGAGACATTCTCTCTTGAAAATGATGATTTGGTTACAGCCATTAAGATGAATATGATCCATCATTTTAAGCAAAAAAGACTTTCTTCCCCGGTAAAAATCAGCAAAGAAGAAATAGATGAAGCACAAATCATCTATAGTTATTTAAAAAGCGGCGCCTGCAGCTTTAAGATTATTCCTGAAGAATGGCTTCAATTCGATCATGTCAAATTAGATGGTGCCATCAAACAACTAATGGGCCAGCCCGCTGCTATCAAATAGAAGAGGCTGGCCCATTATTCATTTACTTATCTAAAAACCCACGCTCATGGTATCAGGATGTGATCCAGAACGGCTATCCTGATTCAGACAATCGATTTTGTCCATATCCTCCTGTGATAATTCAAAATCAAAAATATCAGCGTTTTCGATAATTCGGTGTTCTTTAATCGATTTTGGAATCGTAACGACACCAAGTTGAAGATCCCAGCGCAAAATCACTTGGGCGACAGATTTACGATATTTTTGAGCTAACTCCTTAAGGACAGGCTCATCTAAAAGCTGGCCCCGTTTTAATGGCGACCAAGCTTCAAGTTGAATTCCCTCTTTTTTGCAGAATGCCAGAAGCTCCTTTTGGGTTAAATGCGGATGGAATTCAACCTGATTTACCATCGGTTTTATTTCTGCGGAACTTATTAAATCTTCTAAATGATGAATCTGGAAGTTGCTTACGCCAATCGCACGGACGCGTCCTTCTTTGTAAAGCTTCTCGAAAGCTCTCCACGTTTCTTTGTATTTATCTTTGCCTGGCCAGTGGATTAAATACAAGTCCACATAATCCAGACCAAGCTTGTTCAGGCTGGTTTCAAAAGCCTTTAAAGTTGACTCATAACCTTGATCGGAATTCCAAAGCTTTGTGGTAATAAACAGTTCCTCGCGGGGAACACCAGATTCCCTGATGGCTTGGCCAACGCCTTCTTCGTTATCATAAACAGCAGCGGTATCAATGCTAATGTATCCATTCTTTAATGCGGCTTTTACCGACTGGATAACCTCATCCCCGTCCTTTACTTTAAAAACCCCTAATCCGACCCATGGCATTTTCACGCCATTATGTAATGTTGTTGTATCTTTTAAATTTACCGGCATCATTTAAACCTCCTATATTTGCAAAATAGGTATGCTGCTAACCTATACTTAAAAGCACTTTTTTTAGATCCTTAATAAAAGCGAGTACCTTTTCTTCCTTCGTTGCCCATGAAGTAACAAGACGGACAGCTGAGTGTTCTTCATCCATCTTCTCCCAGATTAAAAATGAATAATTCTTTTGCAGCTCGTTGATTACCGAGTTAGGCAGGATCGGGAAAAGTTGATTCGAAGGTGAATGAGTCAAAAAAGCAATATTTGCTAATCCCATTTCATTTCTTATTAACTCAGCCATTTTATTGGCATGAAGAGCCAGGTCAAAATAAAGATTATCGCGGAACAGCTCAAGAAACTGGATCCCCAGTAATCTTCCTTTTGCAAGAAGCGCTCCTTTTTGTTTAATGAAATAGCGAAAATCCTCTTTTAAAGATTCACGGCAAATGACTAATGCTTCTCCGATCAGTGCCCCATTTTTCGTTCCGCCAATATAAAAAGCATCAACAAGGCCGGGAATTTCCGTCAGCTTCAAATCATTTTCCGCGGAACACAGTGCTGAGCCCAGCCTGGCACCGTCCATAAACAAAATTAGATTGTTTTCATGACAGAATTCGCTCAATTCCACTAATTCTTTTTTTGAATAAATAGAACCAATTTCGGTCGAGTTAGAAATATAAACAAGCTTTGGCTTCACCATATGCTCATCCGTATGGGCATCAAGGACGGCTTTTATATGTGAAGGGGCAAGCTTTCCATCAGCTGCTTCAACCGTAATAACCTTATGTCCGACCGCTTCAATGGCGCCCGTCTCATGTGTGGCAATATGCCCCGATGCTGCTGCGATTGCAGCCTCATGCGGCCGCAGAAAAGCTGATAATGCCGTCAGATTCGTCTGCGTCCCTCCTGTCAAAAAGTGAATATCAACATCACTTCGGCCGATTATCTTCTTTAGCTGTTCAATAGCTTTTCGGCAATACCGGTCTTCCCCATACCCCTCTTCCTGTTCGTAATTGGATTCAATTAGTGCAGTCAATATTTGCGGATGTGCTCCTTCACTGTAATCATTCTTAAAGCTGTACATACGTTTGCCCCCATTGTTTTTACTGTTATCTGCTGTGCCTAATCTTCCGCTTAAGGCTCGTCAATCGGCGAGTTTTTTATATCATTATCCTAACATATCATTCCGTAAATCCCTACCGCTTTTCCTTGTTTTAAATAATGAAGACTTTTTAAGCTAATCAAGTATTTGAATATTCAATTATTTAAGACTAATATAAAGGTGAAGACTTGGCCCCATTCATAAAATTCATGCACCTCAAAATAAGAAAGGTGAATGTTATGCGATATACATGGCGGGTGATTTTAAGCGCAATTGTCATCATTTTTAACATTGCCGGAAGTTTTATTTTTTCAAGAAATTTCTCATTTACGGCAATCCTGTCGGTTCTTTTCAACGGAGCAATTGGCTGGTTTATTGGATATCAGTTTGATAAATATCGGCATTCAAAAAAAGAACTGGGTTCAGCCAAAACCGTTTTACTGGATTATTCATATGCCTTGGATTCTGTTGGGGAACCAATTGGAATTCTTAATGAGACAGGACAATTTGTATTTGTTAATGGAGCACTTTCCGAATTATACGGTTTTAATAAAAAGGAATTTTTATCGTTAAATTGGCGCCATTGTTATCAAAAAGACAACGCAGAGTTACTTGAAAACACGGCACTCCCCCAATTATTAAAAGCCGGTCATTGGAAAGGTGAGTCAATCGGCTTAAGGAAAGATGGTACAACTTTCCCCCAGGAAATCACTTTATCACGTATGAAAGAATCGCAGAATACGGTTTGCGTGGTAAGGGATATAACAGAACAAAAGAGCTATGAAGAATACATGAAATACACGGCGGAGCATAACGACCTGACTGATTTGCCAAATCGCCGGCGGCTTCTTACCGACCTAACCGCCATCAAAAAAGCAGAAAAGGAAACCTGTCTATTTTTCATAGATTTAGATCGTTTTAAGCTGGTAAATGATAATTATGGTCATGATGCTGGAGATGAATTATTAAAAAATGTTTCCAAAAGGCTCGTTTCCTTTAAAAATGAGTATATTAACGTTTACCATCATGGCGGAGATGAATTTATTGTCATCGTCATGAACACAAATATTTCTTTTATAAAAAATCTTGCAAGTGACATATTAAAGAAAATAAAAGAACCCTATTTTATTAATGGGATTGAGGTTTTCATCACAGCAAGTATTGGGATCAGCGCTTACCCAAATCACACAGATCAGATCATTGACTTAATAAAATTAGCAGATACCGCGATGTACTATGCGAAATTAGAGGGTAAGAATACGTATAAATTTTTTAATATGGTACTTGAATTGCAGCAAGAACGAGAAGCAATGATGGAGGCTGAATTGAGAAAAGCGATCAAGAATGAAGAACTATTTATCTTATATCAGCCTAAATTCAATTTGGATAATTTTGAAATGGTTGGTCTTGAGGCCCTCGTTCGCTGGAAGCACCCGGTTTTAGGGCTGGTATCGCCGGTCGAATTTATTCCGATAGCGGAGGAAACCGGATTAATCATTGAAATCGGTAAATGGGTTATCTGCGAAGTTTTACACCAGATGGAAGTATGGCAGAATCAAGGTTATCCTGTTTTAAAAGTGTCTGTGAATGTTTCGGCAAGGCAATTCCGCGATAAGGAATTAGTTCAGGCTATTCGCTCCAACCTTGATGCTTTTCATATTGATCCGAAGTACTTTGAAATTGAAATTACTGAAAATGTAATTGCAGATCCTGAATTAGCAATTCCAATCATAGATTCACTAAAAAAAATTGGTGTTGGCATTTCCATTGATGATTTTGGAAAAGGCTATTCCTCCCTAAATATTCTCAAAGACTTGCCAATTGATACTCTGAAAATAGATCAATCCTTCATTAACGATTTGTTTAAGAATCCTAAAGATAATCTATTAATTATGACAATTATCGAGATTGGAAGTATTTTAGGCTTAAACGTAATCGCTGAAGGCATCGAAACCGAAAAGCAGCTTAATCATCTGCTGCTGTTAAATTGCCGGGTCGGCCAAGGCTTTTATTTTAGTAAGCCCCTAACGCCTTTTGAACTAGAAAAAAGGTTCTTTTTGAAAATTTCTTAGCAATGGAAAGTCCCAAAAGTGGAGATTTGGGACTTTTTTGTATAGGCCAAGATCCATCAATCTACTTTTGTTAATCTTATCTCTGTTTCCGGATATTGATCTTTTCCGAGAATTCGGCTTAGGATGTAGTTTACTGTGGAAGAGAATAAAGGATGCTCCCGTTTGCGGGGAAATGGCAGTTTAACCGGATGAACAAGGACGATTTCTCCTTCTTCGATGAGTACAACCTTATTAGCAAGGGCCACCGCTTCCTCTACATCATGGGTGACAAGAACAGCCGTAAAGCGATTTTTCAGCCACAAGTCCTGAATCAACTGCTGCATTTCAATTCTCGTCAAAGCATCGAGTGCTCCAAGAGGCTCATCTAATAACAGCAATTCCGGCTCATGAACAAGCGCCCTAGCAAGCGCCACCCTTTGTCGCTGCCCCCCGGATAATACAAATGGCCAATCATTGGCCCTGTCAGCCAAGCCAACTTGTTCCAATACTTTTTTGGCACGTTCCTCCCAATCATTCTTTAAGCCGATCCCTACGTTCTTCAGAACTTTTTTCCAAGGAAGGAGCCGTCCGTCCTGAAACATGATTTTTGCCAGTTCGTTCCGCCCTGAAAGCTCGGTTCCGCCTGCGGAAATCTTTCCTGCTGTTGGAGTTTCCAAGCCGGCGATTAACCGTAATAATGTGCTTTTGCCGCATCCGCTTTTTCCGACAATGGCTACAAACTCACCTTGGTTCACTGTAAGGTTAATATTTTTCAGGACTTCATGAGGCCCGAATGATTTTTGCAAATGCGAGATTTCCAGAATTCCTTCATGATTCACCACCATACTCTCCCCCTTCTACTTTTGATAAGATGGATGCCATTTTAAAAATTGTTGTTCAGCAGCTTTTGCAATGAAATCAGATAGTTTGCCGAGCAGAGCATAAAGGATAATGCTTAATACCACGATATCGAGCCGCATAAATTCCCGCGCATTCATAGCCATATAGCCGATTCCTGAATTGGAGGCAATGGTTTCCGCCACAATCAGCGTCACCCAGGTAATCCCCAATGCATAGCGCACACCAACAAGGATGGACGGCAGCGCTCCAGGCAGAATGACGTTTGTAAACAGTGAAAAACCTTTTAGACCGTAAACATTGCCCATTTCGATAAGCGATTTGTCAACCGTGCGAATTCCATGAAAGGTGTTTAAGTAAATCGGGAAAAAGGTCCCCAATGCAACAAGAAAGAGTTTTGCTTCTTCGGCAATTCCAAACCATAAAATCACAATGGGTATCAATGCCAAATGAGGGATGTTGCGGATCATTTGCATTGTACTGTCCAACAATGTTTCTGCAGTCCGCGACAAGCCGTTTAAAAGGCCTAAAAGAAAACCAATTCCTCCTCCAATGATAAATCCTATTACTGCCCGGGTTGTGCTTGCCCGAATGTAGTCAAAAAGCTTGCCGGATTTGGCCAAATCAATTGCTGATCTCACCACATCAATGGGGTTGGGAAGCACCCGTGAGGAGAGAATGCCAAATTGACTGGTCAGCTGCCAGGCGGCAAGCAGGAGGACCGGAACAATCCACGGAATAACCTGCTTTTTAATCATTTTTTCGTCACGTCCTTTATATTTTTTGTAAAAAATTTACTGGTTTTCAAGTGATTAAATGGTCTTTTACGCCGAGTTCACAATTAATTGCGTCAAGTTCACAACTATTCACGTCAAGTTCACAATTAATCGCGCCAAGTTCACAATTATTCACGCGGATGTCACAACTTGTTCGCCCTGGCATGGAAAAGCATTACATTTCTATTTCAAAACCGCATCCTTAACATTGATATCACTTGGTATCAATTGCAGTTTGTAAAATTCATCCGCGATTTTTTGCTGATCGCTTATCGTCTTGTCATCCGTTTTCACAAGCCCAAAATTTTTCCGGCTCAATGTTAAATCCAATGTCTGTTCACTCATGCCGATTTGCGGTGCCAGGAATTTTGCTGCTTCTTTCGGATTCCCTTTCACCCAGTCCTCCGTCTTTTGCAGTTCCTGATAAATCACGTCTAAAACCTTTGGATTTTCTTTGGCAAACTTTCTTGATGCCAAGAAAAATTCGCGATTTTTCACTAAGCCGGTTCCATCTGCCAAAATTCTCGCATTCGCGTTAAGTTCAGCATCTGCTAAAAATGGATCCCAAATAACCCAGGCATCAACATTCCCGCTTTCAAATGCAGCACGGGCATCGGAAGGAGGAAGAAACTCCGTTTTGATATCTTCATACTTAAGTCCTGCTTTTTCCAACGATTTCACTAATAAATAATGGACATTGGAACCTTTGTTTAAAGCTACCTTCTTGCCTTTTAAATCCTTAACCGATTTAATCGGGGAATTTTTCGGAACTAAAATCGCCTCTGCCTTTGGATTGGCGGCGGAATCAGCAAAATACACGAGCGGAGCCCCAGCTGCCTGCGCAAAAATAGGCGGCGCTTCACCTGTATGCCCAAAATCAAGACTTCCGACATTCAGTGCCTCCAGCAATTGAGGGCCTCCCGGGAACTCTGTCCACTTTACTTTGTAGCCCAGCGGTTTTAATCCCTCCTCCAAACTTCCCTTCGCTTTTAAAATGTTTAACGTTCCGAATTTTTGATAACCGATGTTAATGACCTTTGTGTCCTTCTTGCCAGCGGTTTTTTCTTCTTTATTGTTTGATACGGATGTGCTGCATCCTCCCAGCAAAAGAGCTAAAATCAGGATCAAAGCAGCCTGCCATTTGTACTTAACGTTCATCATTTTTGTAATCCTCCTGGTCTGATAAAAACTTCATCATCCTGGATCGTCCGTCCGAAAAAAAAGGCTCAACAGCCATGCACATCAGTGGATGCACATGAACTATTGAGCCTTCGGACGTCCGATCAGCAGTATTTAATTACTTCGATTTGCGATAACTTGTGGACTTGATTTCTTTTGTAAAGGAAACCGGTATTTTTCTAAGCGGTCAATTTGTGTAATTTGTGAATCATGAACAGTGATTTGGATCGTTCCAAACTCTAATGCTTCCAATAAGCCGACTATTTTCTCCATTACTTGCTCATCAAGACGTCCTTTTAAAGACAAAGAAATCCTCTCCTTCTATTTGCGAAATTCGATTCTGCACTAAATCATCAAGAGTAACCCGTTCAAGAACGAATGCAATTGTATCCCTGACTAAAGACCATAAAGGTTTTAATTGGCATCCTGCTTCTAAAGAACAAGGTTCGTATTTAGTAAGGGAAGCGCACGCCATCGGCGATAACGGACCTTCCAGATTGCGGATTACTTCACCAATATTAATTTCTTCCGCACTCATTTGAAGCATATATCCGCCTTTCGCCCCTCTCTTACTCGTCACATAGCCCAACTTCTTTAGTTGCAGCAATAACTGCTCGAGGTAGGGAATACTGACATGTATTTTGTCGGAAATTTCTTTAATTCCAAAGACCTTTCCGTGATGATTCCCGAGAAAGATTAATGCCCTTAGTGCGTATTCTCCCTTACTGGATACCTTCATCTTGATCCTCTCCATCTAATGTTGAGTGTTTTAGTCAACATTCATATTGAAAACGAGCCCAGTTTTCACTGGGTTTTTTGAAAAAGTCAGATATTTTCAGCTTTCAGATAACCTTCAGGATGACTGATCAATTATCTGAAATATTAATTCCGATAAAATTCATTGGTTTACTGTTAATATCATAATATGGATTTTTTCCAAAATCAACCCATTTTCAAAAAATTTCGCATACTAGACTAAACTTTTCTTCTTTAACTTAGATGGAACAAGCTCGTTGCCGATCATTTCTCCAAATGGGCTTACAAATGTGCGCTCGTTTGGATCCTTTTCCAGTTTGATTGGAAGCTTTGGAAACAGCAGTTCAGCAGTGCGATATGCTTCTTCTAAATGCGGATATCCGGAAAGGACAAACGTTTCTATTCCTAAATCTGCATATTCTTTCATCCGGGCAGCAACCGTGTCAGGATCGCCCACAAGTGCTGTCCCTGCTCCGCCGCGGACAAGTCCTACTCCCGCCCATAGGTTAGGACTGATTTCCAGGTTCGCACGGCTGCCAAGGTGCAGCTCGCTCATCCGTTTTTGGCCTTCTGAATCCATCCGGGCAAATACTTTTTGGGCAGCTGCAATGGCTTCATCATCTACATGCTGAATTAACGCTTCTGCAGCCTTCCAAGCCTCCTCTTCGGTTTCCCTTACAATCACATGCAAACGGATTCCAAACTTTAACTTTCTCCCTTTTGCTTCCGCTAATTTTCTCATTTCGTTTATTTTGGCTTCCACCTTGGCAGGCGGTTCCCCCCAAGTTAAATAAACGTCGACATGTTCTGCTGCCACATCGTGTCCTGCAGGAGATGACCCTCCAAAGAATAGCGGCGGGGTTGGACTTTGTACCGTCGGGTACAGAACGGATCCGCCTTCTACTCGAATATGATCGCCATCAAAGTGCACATTTTCTCCTTCTAAAAGCTTTCGCCACACCGTTAAAAATTCGTCGGTCAGCTCATAGCGTTCATCATGATCTAAAAATAACCCGTCCCCGCCTAATTCAACAGGATCTCCTCCGGCAACAACATTTAGAAGCAGTCGCCCCTTTGAAAAGCGGTCAAGAGTTGCCGTCATTCTTGCCGCAACAGTCGGCGACATTAATCCTGGACGCAGCGCCACTAAAAATTTCAGCTTTTGCGTAACGGGAACAAGCGTAGATGCCACAATCCAAGGATCTTCGCACGATTTTCCAGTCGGAATTAATACTCCTTCGTATCCTAATTCTTCGACAGCCTGTGCAATTTGTTTGCAATATGAATGGCTGACTGCCCTTGCTCCTTCTGCTGTTCCTAAGTAACGTCCATCGCCATGCGTTGGAATAAACCAAAATATATTCATCGTTAGTGCTTCCTTTCTTAAGAGATTACTTTTTCCGCTTTTTTAAGATTTGTTATCAGATCATTGACCGAAGTGAGCAGCCTTTGTTCAGCCTGAGGCTCCGTAAAAGAAAAACGGTCTTTATAATTAATCTGCGAATCGACCAGATAGACTCCATTTAATATTTCGTTGCTGCCCAAAACGGAAAAAACAGGTTTGAATGCGTACTCCAGCGATAAAAGATGGGCAATCGTTCCGCCAGTCACAATCGGCAATACCACTTTCTTTTCCAGACCTTTTTCCGGAATTAAGTCGAGGAATGATTTAAGAATACCTGGATAGCTCGCTTTATAGACCGGGCTTATAACAATAATCGCATCTGACTGTTCAATTTGCAGTTGAGCTTCTTTTACCGCTGGAGAACTGAAATTAGCTAAGGCAATGTCTTCCGGCGGGAGATCACGGACCGTAATGTTGTTTACTTGCAGTCCTTCCGCTGTAATCCGTTTTTCTACATAATCCGCAAGGCTTGAGCTGCGGGACGGGTGGGATGGACTTCCTGAAATAATCGTTATTTTTGTCATATTAAGCACTCCTTTATCATGTAAATAAAAAGAGGCTCTCAAACACAGGGGGTGACGATTACCCTGAATTGAGAGCCTCTGGCAGTCCAGTCGGCTAAAACAATTGATTGAATTATTTGTATTTTATGATAAATCATATTATTCCTACCTGTCAAGTAGTAATTAATTTTTAAAGGAATCCGCCGCTGTGCCAAAATAGCGGCGGATTCTTTATTAATGGCTCCGGTTCACCATATATTTGAGCAATTGCTTTAGAAAAGCGGTATTACGGGGCACCTCCTGGAGTGCTTCGATGGCAAGGCAATAGTGATCCCACATCTGTTTTTTTGCCCCTTCCATCCCCAGAGCAGAAACGAACGTCGAATTGTTATTTTCAGCATCTTGGCCAATCGGCTTTCCGAGCAATTCCGCCTCTCCTTCCACATCGAGGAGATCATCCTTAATTTGAAAGGCAATACCGGCATGCCGGGCAAATTTTTTCAATGCCTCCATTTCAGCCATGTTAACATGGGCGAGAATGGCCGGCATAATCAGAGAAGCTTCAAATGCCATTCCCGTTTTATAAAAGCATAACTGATTTAATTGTTCCAGTGTCAATTGTTTACCCTTCGATTCCAAGTCCATTGCTTGCCCTTCACACATCGCTTGCGTCACTTTTGACGAATATTGAATCAGTTTCAGCACTGTTTCCGGATCGTATCCTTGCAGAGATGTTTGTTCCTCAACGGCCTTCTGGGTCAGAAACAGTCCTGTTAATTCCGCAACTGCTGTGTTATAAACCTCATGTACCGTTGGACATCCCCTGCGGATCGGAGCATTATCCTGCGCGGGCAGATCGTCAAATATCAGCGATGCCGTATGCATATACTCTAAGGATTTCAAAAGCGGCATAATTGCGGATCCGCTTAATCCATATCCTTTGACCCCCATAAACCAGGTAATGATTGGCCGCAAGCGCTTACCCTCACCCTCAAGACTGTAGTTTGCCGCCTCAACGATTGGCACTTCCATAAAAAACCGATTCCTGTTAAGAGGGATTTTTAGGAAGCTGTTAATTTGCTCCCGCACAGTCTCAATTGTCTTGAAAAATTCATCCTGTTCCGCCTGTTCCTTTTTCAAAATGGCAATAATATGATCCCTGAGAAGTTTGTCAAAAAAGTCGACATCATCCGCTTTCTGGACCACATTTTGAATAACGCGATTAAATGAGGCATTTCCAGAAGAGAATAGCTCCATTACCTCTGTGTATTTCGCTTTGCCCATTCTTTCTTTATAGCGTTTCAAACCGTTTATGGCACGATCCAAAATGACTTCACAGGCGGCAGGATCAGAGCGGTACACTTGATGGATCAAATGAGAAATGACGGACCAATATAACTCAAAAGGATTGATCAAGTCCGGACGCTTATCATGATATTTCAAATAATAAGTATAGGGCGTAACAGCCCCTTCCTTCATATCATCAAACATATCCGCAAAATCATCCGCAAGCTGATTGTAAATGCCATAATAGAATGTCCGGCTGTCAAAGCCTTCATCTTCAGGAGCGTTGATGACTGACCGGGCAATCAATCGGGAAAAGGCAGATTTTAAAATGATAGGGATATATAGTTCTTCATTGCTGTAATTTTGATTTGTTAAATCTTTTTTACGATCTTCTTCCTGAGAATGAAAAAAGATATACGCTTGCTCGAAAAAATGTTTTCTTTTTTCCGGAGGCTGCTGAGCCCGAATGTATTCAAAAGCAGCTTGAAGTTCGCCATGAATAAATTCAATAAAGTCCTTGTTACTTCCTGTCCATTCGCCTAATGGCGGCACCGTTCCTGTGATCAGGGCGGTTCGAATGAAACGGGAGTAATCTATTTTTTCTTTTTCAGATAAAACTTGGGCATCAAGAAGGTCGTCAATGTAGGGATAGGTCAATCCGTAGGAATAGCCCAGCCTGATCGCCTGATCAAGCCTCTTCACGCGTTCTTCACCTGGAGTCCCGGCCCCCATTTCTTCCAGCTCGTGCAGGATGACACCGGCAATAATTTTAATCAATTTTCGCTGTGCATGTACAGCATCCATCCCCTTTGGAATATGGGAGGATACCATCTTAAGCTTATTTAACAGCCAGATTACAGCTGATTCAATATGTTCCTTTTGCGCCCATCTGTACAGCCCTGCCAAGCTGAATGTCTCGATTTGGTCTTGTGAACTGGGTTTAATCAGGTTCTTTTTTATACTTTCGACTGTTCGCCGGACATTTGCTTTTGTTTCAGGGGAGTTCAGATCTTTTCCAAGATCACGCATAAATATATAAGAAAAGCTACGTTCGAGATAGCGGTCCAGCTTGCCACTGTAATTTAGCCATTGAATATAGTGATGGTATTCTTGGGGAGCCTTTTTCTTCCCTCGATTCGAAAAAAAAGAAAAGAATCGGTTCTGATGAATATGGCCGTGTTTCCACGACTGCATATCTTTTGTAAGTATGAGAATATAGTTTTTCTGCCTAACCTGGGCATAGAGGGATTGAAAATAATCTTCAGCCCTCTTCTCTGCTAGCTTATAGAAAATATTGGGATTATGTATTAACTGTTCATTCATATGCACATTCCCCTGCTTTATGGACTTAAAATTTCGGACAAACGGTCAGACTGAATATCTAAGTATTTATACTATTAGTATTTTAGCATTCTACCTTTCTATAAAATATAAGTTTTTCCACTTTTTATGGGAATATGATTATATAAGCTCAATAATCGTGATTTGTCCTTAAAAAATGATTAAGGACATTCCGGCAAAAAAACTACACGAAATTGTCCTTAAAAAAATATTTTTGACAGTAATTTGGTATTTAAATTATCACATTCATGTACCGCAAAAAGTTTGGTACGGAATGGATGATGGTTCGGGCGGTTTGGTGTATTTTTCCTGTTCAGGGCTGTACGCAAACGGGTTTGAAAGGACATCAAGAAGCCGTTCCATTACGCTGTAGTCTTCGTCATTCACTGCAGCATCCAGTGCCTCTTCCACCCGATGATTCCGCGGAATAACCCCGGGATTGCTGTTTTTCATCAACTCAATCGTGGAAACTTTCGATTCCTCCTGCCTGCTGAGCCTTGCCTGCCACCTCTTATGCCACTTGGCAAATTCCGGAGCTGCAAATAATTCTTTATCCACCGGTTTATCAAACGTCAAGGCACGGAAAGTATTCGTATAATCCGCACGATACTTCTTCATGATCCCCAAAAGATCTTTAATAAGATCTTCATCCTGTTTTTCTTCATTAAAAATCCCTAATTTTCCCCTCATTCCAGAAAACCAATGACGGAAATACTGCCCTTCAAACTGTGAAATCGCATCTTGTGCGATATTAACGGCTTCTTCCTCATTGTCATGCAGCAGCGGCAACAGGGTTTCCGCAAAGCGGGCAAGATTCCACCCGGCGATATACGGCTGATTCCCATAAGCATAACGGCCTTCTCTGTCAATAGAACTGAATACGGTTGCCGGGTCGTAAGTATCCATAAAAGCGCAAGGACCATAATCGATCGTTTCACCGCTAATTGCCATATTATCGGTGTTCATCACTCCGTGGATAAAACCAACCAGCTGCCACTCGGAAACCAGCTTTGCCTGACGTTCAATCACTTTTCGAAGCAGTGAAAGATAGCGGTTCTCATCAGCTTCTATGCCGGGATAATGGCGCTTGATTGTATAGTCAGCTAATGTCCTAAGATCCTCAACATTCCCCCAGTTTGCCGTGTATTGAAAAGTTCCGACGCGGATATGGCTGGACGCTGTTCGGGTGAGGACGGCGCCGGGAAGGACTGTTTCCCGGATTACCGGTTCACCGGTTGAAACTACTGCCAGACTGCGGGTGGTAGGAATCCCAAGGGAATGCATCGCTTCGCTGATGATATATTCCCGCAGCATCGGTCCCAGTGAAGCCCTGCCGTCACCCCCACGGGAATAAGGTGTTCTTCCGGACCCTTTTAGCTGAATATCAAACCGGTCCCCTTTAGGGGTAATCTGTTCACCAAGCAAGACGGCCCTTCCATCCCCTAACATGGTAAAATGGCCAAATTGATGGCCGGCATATGCCTGGGCTAACGGTTCGGCTCCTTCAAAGTTTCTGTTGCCGACAAACGCTTGAGTACCTTTATCCGTTTGAAGTGACTCTGCGTCAAGCCCCAGCGCTGCTGCCAACGATTCATTAAAAACGATTAACTTTGGCGAACTTACCGGGACCGGATTTTGACGAGAAAAAAATAATTTTGGCAAGCGGGCATAACTGTTGTCAAAGTTCCATCCTTGTTCATTGATTTCTTTTACCACTCCCATCGCCTTCCCTTCTTTCGTACTTGGTTCTGTATATACTATCCCCTGCGGTGTTTAAAAATTTGTATTGCTTTGCTATTTATTGATTTTACAATTTTGAAAAATCTGTGACAAAGAAAAAAGGGTGATTTAGGTCATAGTTATTATACTCATATAGGTATAAAGTTAGAAACGTGTTTTGTCTATTTAGCTTTCTGAGTCAAAAGATCTGTTATATCTCAGAAACAATCAACCGGAGGTGCTCTTGAACAGACAGGGAAGGGATTAAATATTGACGCTTATCAAGATAGTTATGATGAAAGTATTTGGGAAAAAAAAAGAGAGTTGGAGGATCTAGAAAAGTTGCGTAAAAAAGTACTTATTCTCGACAATGAGATTGGAAGATGCAGGCTGTTAAAAATATCCTTGGAACAAAACTGTTTTTTGGCTGATATAAAAGAAAATGGCAGAGCCGGATTAATGAAGGCACTTAATATTCACTACGATTTAATCATCGTGGCTGCTTCCCTCCCAGATATTGATGGATTCCATTTTCTTAAAAAGCTTAGAGAGTCAAAAGAAACACCGGTAATGATTCTTTCAACACAGAATGATGAAAAAGTTAGTAATTTTTACCTTAGATCGGGTGCAAATGACTTTGTCGTTAAACCATACAGCTGCATGGGTGTAGTCGAACGAGTAAAAAAATTAATCAGTTAATAAATGGTTTATCAATGTTAGTGGTTTCATAAATTCTTAAACATCGGTTGCTCCTAAGAAAATCCTCAGACATCTTTGCTTGTTAAAAACCACTCTCCTAAAGAATTACATTCAGAAAAATACTCAACCAGTTTTTAAACACCTGAAATGTCCAAATAAATGAAAAAGAAGTGCAGTTTATGGAAGCTGCACTTCTTTTTCATCCATGATGTTTTATAAAATAGTGTCTATTAAAAAGGTTTCAAAATCATTAAGGTAATAATGATGATAAAAATGAAATTTTCAAGGTATTCAAATTGAAAAAGTTTTTTTGCCAATGGAGGATACTCTTTTGGAATCTCTTCACCCTGATGCGATTCCAACAGTTCCTTTATCGGTTTCGACCTTGGTGATAAAGCGAGAGGGCCTAATGCAAGAGAAAGCAGAAAGAGCGTGAGACTTGTTACATACCAGCCCATATGAAACAGATAGGGATTAAGTGCGCCCATCGTTAAACCTGTGATCAGTAAAAGCGTTCCGCCAATCATAACATAAATATGGAGCTTATGCCGGATCGCATAGGAATGTCTCAACTCGGTCATGTTTTTTCCGGATTTTACGACTGTCGTTAAAATAAAACCCGGCCCCATTCCCATTATGGCTGAAAAAATATGGATAAAAACAATCACTTTATAAAAAAGAGCCACACTTCGACCTCCCTTTCCCGTGTTTTATTATTTTACCATAAAAATATTTTTTATAGTGAAATCCCCGGCCGTTATAGGCAATGTTCATAAAAAATTAGAATTTGGACAACAAGCTAAGGTACTTCAGAATAATATCTTTTCATATTTTTTATAGAATAAAAGAAGCAGGAATCCTTCCTTAAGTAGTTCAGTTATCGAGTAGAAAATGAAAATACACAACTGAATTATCATCAGAATTAACACTGCTCTTTTATGAAAATTAGCAATTGAATTAGCATAAAAATGCTTGGTCCGAAGATGTTCAAACTTCAGACATCAAAGATGCAATTTAGCTTTCCCCTGTCCAAAAAGATTCCTTGGTTTTGGACAGCATGGATGATATCTTGCCTTCTGCTGTTCTAGTTTCAGATACAACTGTCGTCCGTCTAATGTTTTGAACAGCAAGCAGAATTTAAAATAAATTAGAGTCATATCGACTACCATATATATCAAAACAATCTCACAGGAAATTAGCATTACACTTATCTCATCAAATAACATATGACCAAAAACAATTGTCCGCTAGCTAATTTATATTTCATTTATAATGCTATTTTAGGCATTTATCCATATAGACCTTGAAATATCAACAAAGGTAAATAGTCCAATTCATTTGCGAATTGGACTAAAAAATAGAGTGATAATTTAGTTTTTCTACTTTAAAACTGAACTACTTAAATCATCGCTTCTGCCTTTTTCATTGATACGATATTAATCTTTTTCCAGCAAGGCAGCGCCCGCGATTCCGGGATGCGTCATTTCATAAGGATCCAGAATTAAATTTAACTCCTCTTCTGTTAACACATCATATTTCAAACACAGTTCCCGGATTGGCTGCCCGCTTAAGATTGCTTCCCTTGCAATTCGAGCTGCCACTTCGTAGCCGATATGAGGATTAACTGCGGTAATGACGCCCACACTCTTTTCGACGTACTCTTTTAACCGGTCTTCATTCGCTTTTATGCCTTTAACACAATGCTCTGTAAACACCCTGAATGCATTATTCATAATACTGATCGATTGCAGCAGATTAAAAACCAGCACAGGTTCCATCACATTCAGCTCAAGCTGGCCGGCTTCAGATGCCAAACAAATCGTATGGTCATTGCCAATGACTTGGAATGCTACCTGATTAATCAACTCTGCCAAAACGGGGTTTACTTTCCCAGGCATTATCGAGGATCCCGGCTGCCGGGCCGGCAAAGTGATTTCCGCCAGACCCGCTCTTGGACCTGATGCCATTAATCTCAAGTCGTTGGCGATTTTAGACATGTTCATCATACAAACCTTCAATGCCGCTGATACTTCTGTGTACGCATCCGTATTTTGTGTGGCATCAACAAGATGGCTGGCCCCCACTAAAGGGAGACCGCTGATGTAGGCAAGATGCTTGACTACCAATTCAATATAACGCGGATCGGCATTCAATCCGGTGCCAACGGCTGTTGCTCCCATGTTCAATTCAAATAAATGCTGGCGGGATTGCTTAATCCGCTTAATGTCTCGTTCAATGACCCGGCTGTAAGCTTCAAATTCCTGGCCAAGGCGGATCGGTACAGCATCCTGAAGATGTGTGCGCCCCATTTTTATGACATGATTAAATTCCCCGGCCTTTTGCAGGAAAACAGTATGCATATCTTCCATTGCGGATATCAATTTCTCTAATAGCTTTAAAACCGCAATGTGGATCGCCGTAGGAAATGCATCGTTAGTAGATTGTGACATATTCACATGAGTATTAGGACTGCAAAACTCATAGCTCCCTTTCTTTTCACCAAGTAATTCAATGGCACGATTGGCAAGGACTTCGTTTACATTCATGTTAATCGAGGTTCCTGCCCCTCCTTGAATGGGGTCTACAATAATTTGGTCGTGCATTTTGCCTTCTATTAATTCATTTGCCGCCGTTACAATTGCTTCTCCAATCCCGGAATAGAGACGTTTGACATCCATATTCGCAAGGGCTGCCGCTTTTTTCACGATGGCCATTGACTTGATCAAGTCTTCATGGATTCGATACCCCGTAATGGGAAAGTTTTCAACAGCGCGGAGTGTTTGAATCCCATAATAGGCTTCAACGGGAACTTCCTTTGATCCTAAAAAATCCTTTTCGATTCGAACCTGGCTCTTGTTGTTTGACATATTATTCGCGCTCCTCTATATAAGGATTCTTGATGTGGACTTTATTATTGCAAAGTAAACTTTCAGATCTCATAGGATATTAATGTTCGCGAAACGCGTTCATTATTAATGATAATAAAATTATACCACGAAATATTAGTGCGTTGTATTCAAAACGCGTACTTTTAATAAAAAAAAGCTGAAAGAGATTTTTGCTTCTCCTTCAGCTTCTTTCATCTATAAAAAAATTATTTTTTGTCGCTCTTTTTCATATTTTTCATTTCTTTATCGGTCATGTTCATTTTTTTCCCGGCAGTCTGTTGTGATTGTTTATCGTCCATCTTTTTGGCACTGCTTTGGGTATTTGAACAGCCAACCGCTCCAGTTAATAATAACGCAGCCATTAAGCCCAATATTGCTTTCTTTTTCAAGTCGATCACCTCCGCTAAAAAGAACCGTTTGCTTGGAAAATTTTATCGGATATTTGTGCAGAAATTTTGCAGATTTTTTGATCAAAAAAGAAACTTTATAAGGACCAATAAGTGATAGTATCAAAGATTCCCAAAATGATCATCAAAATACCGGCGATTCTTTGAATGATCATCCCGATCATTCTTCCTTTTTTCATTAACACGCCGCTTGCGCCCAGGTACCAGATCAGAAAGATAAACAACAATAACGGCAAGGCAGTGCCCAGTGCAAATAAGGACGGAAGAACAAAACCATAAGGACTGGATAATACGATTGGCATTAAGGTAACAAAAAACAAGACAAACATCGTTGGGCAAAAGGCAAGAGAAAAACCAAAGCCCAGCATAAAGGAACCAAAAGGATTTTCTTGTTTATATTCATTTTTTTGCTTAAACAAATGAATGGTTCCCGTAAATTTAATGATCCCCAACATGAATAAGCCGACGACGATTAATAATGGGCCCATGAACTTCCTTAACCAAGGAAAGTATTGCGTCAGGTTGTGCTCAATTCCTCTTCCAAGAAGCCACACTATAGCGCCTAACAGGGAAAAGGCAACAATTTTTCCTAAAGTGAAATTAAGGACATCTTTCCAGACGATTTTTTTTTGGACGGAACGATTGCCGTAAAGAGTTATCGCACTAATATTGCCTGTCAGCTGGCATGGTGCCAGGGCGCCAACAAGACCTAACATAAATGCAAAAGCGATTGGCCATGATTCTAAACTATTTGCCATAATAAAAATCGGTTTGCTCACGGCAGCGCTTATCTGGCTTAGCATACTGTACAACATTGAATCACCCTGTATGATTGTTTTGGTAAGGAACAGTTTAGCACCAAACAATGCAGAAATTGTGAAGTTCACACATATTTAAAAAGTTCCTTTAATGCAAAAAGGATGTCCTATTAAAAAGTCTATATACACATTGACCTCGTTTCTTTGATTCCTCTTCTTCCGCTCAAATCAGCCAAAGTGGAATCATTGGCCTCGTTTGATTCCTCTTCTCCCGCTCCAATCAGCCAAAGTGGAATCATTGAACCCGT
>CAZAEW010000007.1:20285-27410 GCA_964484065.1 uncultured Bacillus sp. | reverse complement strand
CGTTTGATTCCTCTTCTCCCGCTCCAATCAGCCAAAGTGGAATCATTGAACCCGTTTGATTCCTCTTCTCTCGCTTAAACCCAGCAAAACGGAATCATTGAAATGTTGCTCTTTAAAAAATACGGAATTCAGGCATAAGAGCCGACTTCTGACTCCCATGCTCCCCAAAATACACAAAGAAAGGTCATCAGAAATATGATCTGATGACCTTTCTTAAATCCAAGATTATATTATTTCCGCACCCGGTTTTTGTCCGGTGAACTGGCTGTTGTAAAGATCGGCGTAGAAGCCGCCTTTAGCCAGCAATTCGCGATGATTGCCCATCTCAATAATGGTTCCTTTGTTCATGACAAGGATGGTTTCGGCATCACGGATCGTTGACAGCCGGTGAGCAATGACGAAACTGGTTCGCCCTTTCATCAGATTGGACATTGCTTTTTGTATTAACACTTCCGTCCTTGTATCAACGCTGCTTGTAGCTTCATCAAGAATCAATATTGTAGGGTCCGCCAGGATTGCCCGAGCAATCGTAAGCAGCTGCTTTTGCCCTTGGGAAATATTCGTTGCTTCTTCATTTAAGACTGTATTATAGCCATCAGGAAGTGTTCTGATAAAATGATCCGCATGAGCCGCTTTTGCAGCCCTGACTATTTCCTCCATTGTAGCTCCCTGCTTGGCATAAGCAATATTATCCTTAATGGTTCCGTTAAACAGCCAAGTATCTTGAAGCACCATACCAAACATCTTCCGCAAATCGCTGCGTTTTATGTCTCTGATATCCACTCCGTCAATACTAATTTTTCCCGCATTGATTTCATAGAAGCGCATTAATAAATTAACAAGGGTGGTCTTACCGGCTCCGGTCGGACCGACTATCGCAATCGTGTGCCCAGGATGAACATCCAAATTCATATCTTCAATAAGCGGCACTTCTTCCTTATATTTGAAATCGACATGTTCAAATCTTACTTCCCCTTTAGGGAATTCGATTACTTTGGCATCCGTGCTATCCGGAATTTCTTCTGATTCATCGAGAATTTCAAATACACGTTCCGCGCAGGCAACAGTTGATTGAATAACATTGGCAATCTGCGCTGTTTGCGCAATCGGCATCGTAAAGGAGCGTGAATATTGAATAAAAGCCAAAATATCTCCAATACCCAGGATATTCTTGGTAATCCATACACCTCCAACAATACAAATTCCAACGTAGCCCAAATTGCTGACGAAATTCATAAGCGGAAACATCATGCCGGATACAAATTGCGCTTTCCAGCCGGCATCATTTAGGTTTTGATTTATCTCTTTAAAGCGGTTAATCGAATCCGTTTCCCGTCCAAAAGCCTTCACAATTTTATGTCCCGTATACATTTCTTCCACATGCCCGCTGAGATCTCCCAGCTCTTTCTGCTGGGATGCAAAATATACTTGGGACTTTTTAGCAATGACAGCCGTCGAGAGAACATACAGTGGCAGTGTTGCCAGCATAATCAGGGTGAGAATTGGACTGATTGTCAGCATCATAATAATATAGCCTATGATTGTAATCACCGAAGTGATGATCTGCGTCAAACTTTGCTGCAAGGTGTTCGCTACAGTATCCAAGTCATTTGTAACACGGCTCAAAATATCACCAAAAGGATGGTTATCAAAATATTTTAACGGCAATCTAGCAAGCTTCTGGTCAACCTCCCGGCGCAAATCCCGTACCGTTTTTTGTGCAACTCCGGACATGACCAGTCCCATGATTAAGCTGAAGATAGAGCTTATCACATACATTCCCAATAACATTAAGGCGATTGTAGCAATATAATGGAAGTCATATTTGCCATTTGTTTCTCTAATTGCCCTGACTGCCCCATCAATTTGTTCCTTTGTCAATTTGACATTCTTGGCACCTGCCTGTTTCTGTCCAGGCATCTTTTTGCTTAGATCCAGCATTTTTTTTACAATATCTGCTTTTTGGTCTGCATCTTTTACCTTATCAAGCATCGGGAGTTTTAAAAATTCCTGAATGGCTTTGGCAGCTTCCGGATCAATCTTTGCCTGCTGCTGCATTTGTTGCTGCTGAGCTGCCTGTTGCTGCATCGCTGCTTGCTGCTGCGCTGGCACATTGGCACCATTTGCCGATTTTTGCATTTGCTGCATTTGAGCCTGCTGCGCCTGTTTCATCTGCTTATTGATCTGATCAACCGCCGCCTTCTGTGCCTCAGACATTTTTTCAAGCATCATTTTCGCCATATAGCCATCCTGTAATTTATTCATGGCTTTACTCATGATTTTAGGTGCAGCGATTGTAAAAGAAGTGCTTGCGATCGCAAATACCAAGACCATAATTAAATTCAAGGTATGCGGTTTTAAGTATTTGATCAGCCTTTTTAGAGTTCCCTTAAAGTCCTTGGCTTTTTGCACCGGTGCGCCAAAATGGCCGCCGCCCCCAAAGCCTCCTGGTCCTCCGCCTCTTCCACGGTCTTTAATTTTGCTTTGTTCGCTCATGCAATCTCCTCCTCAGACAGTTGTGAGGAAACAATTTCTTTATATACCTGGGACGTTTCTAACAATTCTTTATGGGTACCGATTCCCGTAATCTGTCCTTCATTCAGAACGATAATTCGGTCTGCATCCCGGACTGTTCCAACCCTTTGAGCGACAATAATGACGGTTGCATCTGCAACTTCGGGTTTGAGATCGGCCCGCAAGCGGGCATCGGTTTTAAAATCAAGAGCCGAAAAACTGTCATCAAACACGTATACTTCAGGTTTTCGGACTAACGCCCGAGCTATGGACAGGCGCTGTTTTTGCCCGCCCGATACGTTTGTTCCGCCTTGGGCGATTTCATATTCAAAGCCGCCATCCATATTCTCAATAAACTCAGTCGCTTGAGCAACGTCAGCCGCATGCCTGATATCGGCTTCTGTGACTTTGTTATTTCCAAAGCGAATGTTTTCACTGATTGTTCCTGAAAAAAGGACTGCTTTTTGCGGTACAAATCCAATTTTTGCACGGAGAGTCTCTTGGGACATTTCCCTGACATCCACTCCGTCAATCAAAACACTTCCGCTGTCCACATCATAGAACCTCGGAATCAAGTTAACCAGAGTGGACTTTCCAGCCCCTGTACTTCCGATAATCGCAGTTACTTCCCCAGGCTTTGCTAAAAATGAGATATCCCGTAAAGCGGGTTGTTCCGCACCTTGGTAAGTGAAAGTAACGTCTTTAAATTCGACATAGCCTTTCTTTGTGAAGGTATCTTGCACTTTCTCTTTATCGTTTATTTCAGGAAGGGTCTCCAGCACTTCATTAATTCGAACTGCCGCTGCTTGGGCACGGGGAACCATAATAAACATCAAGGAAAGCATCAGCATGGAAAACATGATTTGCATCGCATATTGGGTAAATGCCGACAGCGCCCCCAAATCCATATTGCCTTTACTGATAAAGATTCCGCCAAACCATAAAACGGCAAGTGATGTAAAGTTCATGACGAGCATAATTGAGGGCATCATGAATGCCATAATCCGATTCACTTTTATGTAATTGTCCGTGAGATCGACATTTGCATCCTCAAAGCGCTGTGCTTCGTGTTCAACCATATTAAAAGCTCTGATAACGCGAATCCCGACAAGTTTTTCCCGCAAAACAAGGTTAATTCGATCCACCTTACTTTGTATCCGTCTAAAAATAGGAATCATTCGGGAAGCAATCACAGCAATGACACCCGCCAACACAGGGATAGCAATTGCCAGCACCCACGTCAGCTGCTTATCTTCACGAAGTGCCATGATAATCCCTCCAATGGCCATCATCGGAGCACTGACCATCATGCGCATGATCATGATTAAAACCATTTGCACTTGGTTAATATCGTTCGTTGTTCTTGTAATAAGAGTGGCTGTACCAAACTTATCAATTTCTTGTAACGAATAGCTTTCAACTCTTTCAAAAACTCTGTTGCGCAGGATTGTTCCCAGCCCAACCGCCGTTTTGGCAGAAAAGAAACTGGCAATAATCGCACAAACTGCTCCTCCCCCGGCAACCAAAAGCATCATACCGCCAATTTGCATGATTTTTCCGGTATCACCCTGCATAACACCTTTGTTGATAATATCTGACATCAAGGTTGGCAAATACAGATCGCTTAATGTCTGCAAAAATATCAGCACCAGCACAACGATGATCATTGCTGTAAAAGGTTTTAAAAATTTAAACAACCTTAACATATATAGACGCTCCTTTTAGTCTTTATATGATGGATAAAACTTCCCCACCAATAGGCTCTTAAATTATAACAATCACATGAAAAATTAGAAATAAGCATGGAAATATATTTTAAAATACTCCTTAATTGCTTTTAAAGAAAAAAAGACTATTCTTAAGTATAAAAAAAGGGATGTTCCCGCGTTAGTGGAGGATTTCACCTTTTAACATGAGAAAATTCATATTATCATTATTAGTTTCTTCATAACACAAAAAGGCAACTCCCACGTTATTGGGTTTGTTGCCTTTCTTAAAAAATGAGCGCCTATTCATACCGCAATGCTTCGACTGGATTTTGGCTAGATGCTTTTCTTGCAGGAATAAGACCTGCGAACATACTAATCAGCATGCTGAAGGCAATACAAAAAGCAATTAATCCTCCCGGCAGCACAAATGCTTGAAAGGATTGTTTTTTCAAAAACCCTTCAAGTATGGCATTTCCTGCAACACCCAGAACAGAGGCGCCTATCACCCCAAGAACACCTCCAATTAAACCGATCAAGGCTGCCTCGGAAATGAAAATGCGGCGGATATCTTTTTTCCTTGCGCCTAATGCTTTCAAGATTCCGATTTCCCGGGTTCTCTCCAGTACACTGATATATAATACGATTCCAATCATAATGGATGAAACGACTAGAGAAATACTTGCAAATAAACCAAGCCCTACTTGAACCATTTTAAAGTACATGTTGACCTTATCAATGGCCTCTGAATCAGAATCCGCATACAATTCCATGCTTTTGATTTTCTTTTTTACACTGTCAATATCCTGAGTAGAATTGGTAGCGACAGTTAAAGTATAAGGATTCTTTTCCCTGGCAGACTTCTGAGCTAATTGAATGGAAGTAT
Organism: uncultured Bacillus sp.; assembly: GCA_964484065.1. Lineage (GTDB taxonomy): Bacteria > Bacillota > Bacilli > Bacillales > Cytobacillaceae > JAEVLT01. The sequence goes on along the minus strand of CAZAEW010000007.1, from coordinate 22,304 downwards.
CATACGGCAAATACGCAACCGCTAAACCGAATGGACCATCTTTTGTAATGCCCGCTATTTTAAGCTGCTTTTCGATTGGATGATTCGCCCCGGTGTTCGTAACCAGCTGAACGGTTACTTGAACCTGCTTTCCAACCACAGACGAGTATGATTTCTTTTCCCCATAAAGGCTCTTAACCGTTTTTTCAGACAATAAAATGGCATTATCCTTATTTTTAGGGTATTCGCCTTTTAATAATTGTTTTTTTTCAAACTCTTTTCGCAATGAATACGGATCAAGAGAAAAAGTTGAAGCACTATCAGCCTTTTCTTTCGAGCCAATAACCCCCATAAACGTTTCGGAATAGGTAACCCTTGATACTTGTTTTAAGTGTTTTATCCTATTCACCTTATCCGTGGTTATAGGTTTGGAGGAATCTTTGTCTGCACGAACGGAAATAGTATTCTGCTGGGCAAATTGGCTTAATTCATCTTTTACTTTTTGCTGCACGCCAATACCGAGTCCCACTAATAACGCAATACCGCAAATACCGATGGATGCCCCAAATGCAGTTAACCCTATTCTCCATTTCTTTTGTTTTATGTTTTGCAATGCCATCTTAAACGCCGTGCCCAATGAAAGAGAAGAATCTTTTTTGTTTTGAACTGGATCTTGAAAAGTTTCAGGGGAGATACTTCCTTTGGTAATTTCCTCAACGATATGGCCATCTTGCATCTTAATGATCCGGTTTCCACGTTCAGCCAGTTCTAAATCATGAGTAACAACAATAACCAATTTGCCGGAAGCAGCAATTTGTTTAAGGATATCCATGATTTGAATTGCCGTTTGTGAATCAAGAGCACCGGTTGGTTCATCCGCTAAAATGATATCAGGATCATTCGCTAAGGCACGTGCGATAGCAACCCTCTGTTTTTGCCCCCCGCTCAAACGGTTTGGCCGGTAATGCAGCCGGTTTTCTAAACCTACCATTGTCAACAATTCTTTAGCTTTTGTTCTCCGATCATTCTTTGACAGCCCTGTCAGTGTCATCGAGATTTCAACATTTTCTATAGCCGTTAGATGGGGAATCAAGTTGAAATTTTGAAATACAAATCCGATATTATGCTTACGGAAACGGGCCCATTCATTATCAGTAAAATCCTCAATTGATTTTCCGTCAAAGAAAATCTTCCCATTTGTCGGTTTGTCCAGTCCGCCTATCAAATTGAGCAATGTCGATTTCCCACAGCCGGACGGTCCAACAATCGAAACGTAATCACCTCTTTAAAAAGACAGATTAATATTTTGCAAGATCGGGACAGGCTGTTTATCTATCATAAATGATTTGGAAAGCTGATTTATTATTAACATTAAAGAACACCAATCCTTTGCTGCTATTCATTTTTATAGCAATTATACATAATCCGACAAATATATTGTCAATTTTTGCAATATTTTGCCTAAAAATAAAAATGAAAATATGTCAAATTATCGAAATTTGCCGAAATTAATCAAAAAATCGGTAACAATAGGACTTTTTTCCTATGTAATTAAACATACGATTGGTCTAATATGTAATTGCGCCTAAATAAATGTAATGTTTGAAATAGTTGGTATATTAGTAAAAATGAGGTATTATGCGTTAAACTTCAATTTGATATGAAAAATTGGGGATTGGCAAGCAGGCCAATAGACGCATGACCATAGAAGGGAGGGATATCGATGTTAGCATCTTTATTAAGCGTTGTGACTGGACTTGTTGGAACTCTTCTTTCTTTATTAAACCTATAATTGCTAAATGATTTGGGCGCTATTTAATTCAAAAACCGAGTATTTCAATCTCTATACTACATATAAAAAGGAGGGAAAGATCAATGTTCGCATCTTTATTAGGTCTTGTGACTGGACTTGTTGGAACTCTTCTTTCTTTATTAAATCTATAATTGCTAAATGATTTGGGCGCTATTTAATTCAAAAACCGAGCATTTCAATCTCTATACTACATATAAAAAGGAGGGAAAGATCAATGTTCGCATCTT
>CAZAEW010000007.1:1783-20185 GCA_964484065.1 uncultured Bacillus sp. | reverse complement strand
CATCTTTATTAGGTCTTGTGACTGGACTTGTTGGAACTCTTCTTTCTTTATTAAACCTATAATTGCTAAATGATTTGGGCGCTATTTAATTCAAAAACCGAGTATTTCAATCTCTATACTACATATAAAAAGGAGGGAAAGATCAATGTTCGCATCTTTATTAGGTCTTGTGACTGGACTTGTTGGAACTCTTCTTTCTTTATTAAATCTATAATAAAAAGAGACAGGACCATAAAACTTTTGATTTTATGGTCCTCATTCTTGTTATTTTCTTAGCCAATATTGACTTCCGTCCGTTTTCCGATCAATGAAACCGTATTCGATTAAAAATCTCCTAACTATCACATAATCATCGTAAAAGGTCTGCAAAATTTGGTTTAATTCTTTTTCATCGTAAATACGTTCACTGTCCAAATATTTTACAATTCCCCGCAAGACAACGAGGCGCTGTTTTTCCTTTGGCGGGAATTTTTTTAAGCGCTTATTTGGACCCTCTGTGAAAAACTTTTTAAGGATTTCTTCCTCTTCCTCACGGGTTATATCGTAGCGGTCATCGACCATCTTTGCTGACTTATGCGGAGGTACAAAGGCTGGTGCGTATTGATCCTTTTCTCTTAACAGCTCCATCATCGCCAAAAATATTTTTGCCTGCCGTTCCTTTTCTTTTAGCGCAAAACGGTGGTGGCGAATCGTAGAGGCACTTCCAATGTTCATTTCCATCTGAACTTCTTTATCATTTTTCCCCTGAAAAAAAAGTCCAAGCAGCTGATTCTGGTGCTCCGTTAGGCCCGTCAGCTTTTTATCAAGGCCAATTAAGTATTCAAAGACCGATTGGTGCGCCGTTTCGATATGCAGCCTCGTAAATCTTTCCGCTTCATAAAGGACTCCTTCATGAGGATAAATGATCCCTCTTGAAAATGTCCTGCCGCATAGGAGACAAATATAGGTGTCAGACTCCTGAATATATCCCTGTTTCAATTCTTCCAATGATGCGTTCCAAAAAATATCCGAAACATCCATCCCTTAAACACATCCAATCAACGTTTGCTATTTAACAAACGAAATAAATTTTTGTTTGAATTATGTTAAACATAATAATATAATGTTGATGCACAGTCAATAAGTCGTAAAAAAGTCACCTTGTCTTGTTGACACTTATGCTTAGAAAGATCGAACGCTATCAGACCATTTTAAAAGTCAATCGGGTTAAAAAGCGGATCGGCAGCATGAAAGGAGTAATAAATCATGGATAAGCAAAAAAGAAAACAACTCCAGGAAGAATATAAGCAGATGAAGACATATATGGGGGTAGTCCAGATCACGAACCATGCCAACGGTAAAATTTATGTAGCTTCCTATCCCAACTTAAAAAACCGCTGGCTGACAGTACAGGCTCAACTGGATATGGGGAGGTTTGTCAACTCCCAGCTGCAACAAGACTGGAAAGAATTTGGCCCTGAATCATTCTCCTTCGAGGTTCTCGAACAAAAGGAATCAAACGATGTTTCCGACGTCCGCTGGACCGTAAAGCAAATGGCAAAGCCGTGGCTGGAGAAATTGCAGCCTTACGGGGACAAAGGATATAATAAGCCAGAAAAATAATAGCAAAGCTTTTTTTAGAATAAATCTGACATGTTCTAAGGGACATTTCTCTTTTAAAATGTCCCTTAGGCATTTATCAAAATAGAAAACGCATGATCATCATCGAAATAATCCCTGTAATCACAGTCCCCAATAAACTCCGGGTAAAAATGGCAACCGCAAAAGTCGGCAGAGCGGCCAGTAACCCAGGGTTGTTCGGGATGCCGGCAAGCTTTCCGTTTGGCATCAATAACTCTTGACCGACCAGAGCAGCCATTACGGCAACCGGAACATAGCTCAGCCAGCGCATTGCCCAGCCCGGCAGAGTTATTCGGCTTAAAACAGCCAGCGGCAGCACCCTTGGAATAAATGTGACAATCGCTGACCCTAAAATAACCAAGAGAATATACATATTTACTTCCATTTTTCCATCACCACTCCAACAGTTGAAGCTAAAATTGTCGCCGCAATTACACCGACACTTCCGGAAAACAGCATACTTATCCCGACTGCTATCACAATAGCACTGATTGCCACAATAATGTCTCTTACGAGTTTCCTTCTGCTTACCAGTTGGAGGACGAGAAGCCCGATAAACATTGCCGGCAAAGCAAAATCAAGCCCGAATTTTTCAGGATTTGTAATCCACTGGCCGAAATAGGCCCCGGCGATATTGGCTAAGAACCAGTTTAGATAAGCGGTAACATTTAGTCCATGCATCCATTTCTCACTTATCATTTTTTTGGCCGCACCCTCATTCATGGCAACGCCAAATGTCTCATCCGTCAGCAACGTGCCGATTAACATGTTCTTAATAGGATTGAGATGACGGAAATACGGCGATAAAGCGGCACTTAGTAAAAGATGGCGAAGGTTCACAAAGAAAATCGTGAAGACAATCGCCGCTGCCGAGCCATGACCAGCAATCATTCCTGCCGCAATAAACTGTGCGGACCCGGCATATACCAATAAACACATCAGCGCAATTTCCATGATACTCAAACCTGCCGTTTTTTCAACGACCCCCGCAGCAAAACCAATGCTCAAATAACCCAAAACTGTAGGCAGACAGGCCCGGACCCCGGCCAAAAAGCTGTCTTCCTCTTTCCAAACCGCACTGCTCTCCGACTTCATCTTCTCACCTCAAAATAAAAGCAAAAATATATGTATATCAAACAAGAACTATAGAAAAAACATAAAAACGCTTTGGATTAAATCCTAGGCGTTTTTATAAATATCTACTCTATTTTATTTTATCTTATCATAAAAATCATTTTTTAGTTTCGATGATTTGCACCGTTCCTATTTTGACGCGTTCTTTTTAAAAATGAAGTAAGAGTAAAGATAGACCAGTGCCGTTCCGACGACCAATGCTCCAAAAAACAGGTACATCCCCAGTGCACCTAAGAAAAGAGAGGTAAATGGCACCAAGCCAATCACAACAAAAACATATCCTCCAAGCCGGTGTGTTTTTTTCCATACATGCTCGGATGCGAGTGTCCAAGGATTCCGAAATCCGACAAAATAGTTATGGCGAATTTGCGTCATGAAATTTCCAAGTACAATAAAGAGAATTCCCAGCAGAACCGGTACGACCTTTTGAAATGCGACAGGATATCCGAGAGCGCTAAACAGACCGCTCAAATTCAAACAGCCGATTATTAATATAATAAAAAGATTTATCATTGAATAAGCGCCTGCATGCTTTTTATAGGATTCCTTTTTCGGGTCAATGGACGGCAGAAAGTTGAAAAACAAAAACAGAACGAAGGGGATTGCACTCATCACCAATTGTTCCATTTTTGAACCATAGCGATTTGGCTCCCCGGTTATTCCCCAATGAACAGGAACTTTATCCGGCATATGCGCAAAGGCAATCAGATTTATAATCAACGGAATCAGGGAAATGATCAGCGTAATATAAAAAAGTTTATTTTTTTTCATGAGACCCTTCTCCTTTTTTGTCTAATAACCATTTGATTACATCCTGTAAAACAGTAGAGTTTAAGGAGTAAATAATAAACTGTCCCTTTTTTTCATCCAAAACCAATCCTGCTGATTTGAGTATTTTTAAATGGCTGCTAATCGACGGTTTGCTCATTTCGAATTGATCCGCAATTTCCCCTGCTGTTAAATCGTGCTCTTTTAATAAGTCCAAGATCTTTCTTCGAGTCGGGTCAGCCAACGCCTTAAAAACTTCATTCATCCTATTCCCTTCTTCGTTATTTAGTTAATTACCTAAATACATAATAACATATTTTAGATTAATTGGAACCTGATCAAGCAAAAATAATATCAAATTAATGAACTGTTAAATCAGTACATGGCACCCATCGGAGTATGTTGAATATCTTCCTTTAACTGTTTAATATTCTTTTCTCAAAAGAAAAAACTCAAGTCATTAAACCTGAGTTAGTAGGTACCCCGAACTTGAATTACCGAGCCATCCTATTTTGCATTCACATCCGGCTGATGAATTCCAAAGATATTTCCTTCTGTATCCAAGTAGTATCCTTGCCATGCCATTCCAGGCAGGGCATATTTCGTCATTGCAACTTTACCGCCATTCTCTAGAATTTTAGTTTCCGTTGCATGGTAATCCCCTACTCCCATTGTACAAACATATGAATTTATACCCTGATTTGTTTGTGGAGAAGCACTTTGGCGCTGCATCAAAGCACCGTTGATTCCAGGTTCCTTTTCATCGCCGGTCACTGCTCCGAAATAAGGCATTCCTGCATATTCGCTCCAATCGTGAAATGACCATCCAAATACATCTCCATAAAACTTCTTGGCCCGTTCCATGTTATCCACATGAATTTCAAAATGAATTAATCTTCCCATAAATAACCTCCTATAATACACGCTGTCTCCGATTATTCCCAACTTCATGTCCATTATACGCTTCGGTATTCAAAAAATGGTATTTTTAATATAATTTGACAATTAATTAACATTAGTGTACCATTTTCCTAGTACACTAATACATTAAGGTTGGGGGTGGAAAAGTGGAGTTTAGCAGTAACCTGCCTATTTACATCCAAATTATGAATTTAATCAAAACGAAAGTGGTTTCCGGAGAAATTACTTGTGGTGAAAAATTGCCATCGGTAAGAGATTTTTCAAAGGATTTAAAAGTAAATCCTAATACGATACAAAGAGTCTATCAAGAGCTTGAGCGGGAACAGTTATTGATAACGCAAAGAGGGATGGGAACATTTGTAACAGAAGATATCAACACGATCAAATATTTAAAACAAAGCATGGCAACAGACTTAATTGATCAGTTTTTCATGGAAATGAAGAAACTGGGATTCCAATCTGATGAAATAAAAACAATGATATCAAAACGGTTTGACGCGGGGGGAAACGAATGAAGAATATTGTGGATATCAGCAATCTCACAAAGAAATATTTCCATAAAAAGGCTTTGGATAATTTAAGTTTAAATATTGAGGAAGGAAAAGTCGTCGGCATCTTAGGCCCAAATGGCAGCGGCAAAACGACGCTCATCAAGATATTGACAGGTTTATTAAGAAAAACAAGCGGAGATGTGCTGATCGATGGGCTAAAAGTTGGAGTGGAAACCAAATCCATTGTTTCGTATTTGCCTGATCGAAACTTTCTCTACAAGTGGATGAAGATTGAAGATGCTTTTAAACTCTATAATGATTTTTACCCTGATTTCGATGAAAACAAGTTTGCTGAATTAATAGATTTCATGAAATTGGACAAGAGCATGAAGATCGATACCCTTTCTAAAGGCATGCATGAAAAGCTCAATTTGTCTCTTGTCTTATCCAGAAATGCAAAGCTCTATATTTTAGATGAACCGATTGCAGGGGTAGACCCGGTGGCACGGGACCAGATTTTAAATGCCATTATCACTAACTATAATGAAAACAGTTCGATGATTATCACCACTCACTTAGTAAGGGACATGGAAAGCATGCTCGATGATGTCGTCTTCCTTCAGGATGGGCATGTGGTCTTAAAGGGCAATGCTGAGGCTTTAAGGGAAGCAAAGGGGAAACAAATAGATGAAATTTACAAGGAAATTTTCGGAGCATAGGGGGATTGGCGAATGTTTAAATATATGAAATACGAACTAAACGGGACATACAAATTTATTTTAGGCGTATTGGCTCTCGTACTTATACTCTTTACCGCTATTTACACCTACACCAATAAAATGCGCCAGGGTTCCAGTCTGGGAGATCTCTTTATGGTGCTGTCCATCATGACTTTATTTGGCGCGGCTCTGGTGGTTTTCTTATATATTGTAGGCTCTTTCAGAAAAGAATTATATGAGGATAGCGGATACTTAACCTTTACTTTGCCGCTGACAGGATCTCAAATTGTTGGATCTAAACTCTTAGTTGCTTTATTATGGTTTTTGGTTTTAGGAATGGGAATTTTCCTATACAACCTCATAATGGTGATGATTTTCAGTCCATTTGATTTGGATATCACCAAACTTTTCTCTTCGATAAAGAAAATAACATTGAAGGAAGACATCTTTGCCGTGCTTCTTGCTGTTTTTAACGGATTTAGTATGTTGATTCTAATCTACTTTTCAATGTCTTTAAGTAAAATCACTTTCCAGAATAAAAAAATCGGCGGTTTATGGTTCATCTTGTTTTTGGTATTATTCGGGATAATAGGCTTCGGTGATTACGAAATTAGCAAATTACTTCCTTATTATATAGATTTCAATACCTTTCATCTGAAAACAATGGCATCGCTAAATGATCAATACCATTTGGAATATAATAATGACGGATTTTATATGAGCATTGATTCACCAGGAATTTTAGCCGCAAATATAGCATCTGGTATTTATAATGTTGTAACGGCAGTTGCGCTATTTTTTGGAACCGGTTATTTACTCGAAAAGAAAATAAATTTATAACCTCACTTGTTTATCCTTTATTTCAAATCACAATTAAATTCTTAATTAATGCAAACAGTGGAGTCGGATGTATCTGACTCCTCTTTGATGTTTGATTATTTGTCTTACTTTTAACCAACCTAATAAAAAAAGCTGGTCTTTGCAATTTGCAAAAAACCAGCTCATATTTGTCACAACCTGCCCGTAAAACTCATTAGAGCGACTCCGATTCCAGTCGAAACCCTTCCACGACTACTTCTTCATCGACCTCTAATAATAGGCACCGTTTTCCTTGATACGTAATGTATTTTATATATTTCAAGTCTTTCGGGTTGATGGATACGTCGGCCAATTTGGTCTCAATTTTAATAGATTTAGGAACTAAACTGCTTGCTTTGAATTCATGTTTTTCATCGGCTACGACCGCTTTGAAGGCATGCTCCACTTTGGCAGTTTCTACATTTTCAACTCCGCTTACCGTTAAGATGCGTTCGATATCCCGAGTATCCAACGTAGGAATTTCACTGTCTTCATTTTCTTTATTCTCCTGCACCAGTTTATCGATTTCCTCATAGACATTTGACATAACCCTGGTATCTACTTCGTCCCCGATTACTTCTTTTAATATGAAATCAAAGCAGTCCTTATCTTCCTGGGCAGTAATAATCTCTTCACAATTGAGCACTTCTTCAATAAATTTTAGATCCGGTTGATTCGCTTTCCCCGCATAATAAAGAATATGGTTCACATCGGCCGAATTGTCATTAAAGGCTGGGAAAAGAAAGCCTGATAACGGGGAATCTAAATTAATAATAGGATCAAAGAAGTTATACGATTTGAATTCTTTCTCAACATAATCAAACATCAAAGCGTTTTTCGGCTGATCCGTTTTATTAAGACTGCAAAGGATAAACGGGTTGGAATAAACCTCGTCATCTCCGCCCTCTTCGGATTCCTGATCCCGTTTCCGGACCGGTTTTCGATATTCTCCCCGGATAAACGTCACCACCGTATCAAATTCATAAACCGTGCCAGCAAACATTTTCGTGACGATTTCGAGCATGTATTCTTTCCAATCTTCCGTTATCTCTTGCTGCAATCCTTCGAATAGAAACATTTGCGTGCTGTCTTCCACATCACGCATAAATTTCAACTCAAACAGTTTGGCATCAAGCTGGCCGGTTAGAATCTTTTTAAAGTTCGTCAAAAATAATTCCTGTGTTTCCTGTTCCAGCATTTGAAACGGCTGACTGACATGATGGTAAATCTCGCCTGATTCTTTCTGAACATAAACATTGAAGATTTCTCGAATATTCATCAGATGGTTATCTAGTTTAAATTGCTTGCGGATATTGGCAATATCTTTTTTATTCATTTATTTCAACTCCCTTCCTGATTATACTGTTCAGAAAGGAAAATCTCTATTTTTAATTTATCATTTTTTAACAGAAGGCTCCCGCCTCAGGGAATTTGAAGGGAGTTGAGCAGGTACTGGAGGTAATAAAGGGGAAGAAATTTTCTACTCTTTTGATCAACGAGCAAAAACATAAATGAGTCTCTTTTCCCAAAAAAAAGTTGCCGGTACTTTCCGGCAACTTAATGAACTGAAGGGAAAAATCCTAAAAAAGAAAACTTTCCTAATAAAGTGGTAGGAAAAAATGGCCTTATAAGAAAAGCGCAAGCGCTGAAGCTGGACAATTCTCAAAGTCCAAACTTTTATACTTTACTTATAAAAAAAGGAAATCTATTTATCCATTTTTGGATAAATAGATAAACCTTCTTCTATAATTATTGCCCTTTTGTTAAGACCGTTTTTGCTATATCCTTATCTAAACCTTCAAAATCATGATAGGCGATTGTTTCATATAGCTCACTTCGTGTTTGCATATCTGTTAATGCTTCCTTTTGCGTACCTTGCTGCTTAATTTGCTCAAATACTCTTTCATAAGCTTTTGCCGCTACCCGTAGAGAAGTAACTGGGTAAATCACCATTTGATATCCCATTTCCTCAAATTCTTCAGCTGTATAATATGGTGTTTTTCCAAATTCAGTCATATTAGCCAGCAACGGGACCTTAATTCTGTTAGCAAATTGGCGGAACTCTTCTTCGCTTTGAAGCGCTTCAGGAAAAATCGCGTCCGCTCCTGCCTCAATATAAGCCTCTACCCTTGCAATAGCAGCTTCAAGGCCTTCTACTGCCCGTGCATCAGTACGTGCTACAATCACAAGAGAAGGTGCAACCTGTTTAATGGCCTTAATTTTTTGCACCATTTCTTCCGTTGTTACAAGTTTTTTACCATTTAAATGCCCGCATTTCTTTGGAAGATCCTGATCTTCTATTTGGACAGCAGCTACACATGCTTCCTGCATTTCTCTGGCTGTACGGGCCACATTTAGTACCCCGCCAAAACCGGTATCGATATCTACAAGGATTGGTAAATCAGTAGCACGAACAATATCCCTTGCCCTTTCTGCTACTTCGTCCGAGGATACAATCCCTAAATCCGGCAATCCACGGCTTGCTGTATAGGCAGCCCCGGATAAATATAAAGCCTGAAAACCGGTCCTTTTTGCGATAAGACCTGCCATAGCGTCATGGGAGCCTGGAATTTGCAAAATCCCTGGTGCTTCAATTAATTTTCGGAAACGATCTGCTAATTCAACTTGTGTTGATGGTGTATCTACGATCCAAGCCACTTGGAATCCCTCCTTAGATGATAAATAAATCTACAAATTCATTTACTTTTAAGTTTGTTAATCCCTCTGAATCTAAACAAGCTTCTTGAATCTTAGCTTGCTGTTTTTGTGAAAAATGAGTACTGATATTTTCAGTGAATTTCTTAACAACCAATGGATAAGCTTCTTCTCTTCTAAAACGATGTCCAAGAGGATATTCACATTCCACAAATTCAGAAGACGTTCCATCTTTATAATGGATTTGAACCGCGTTGGCGATTGAGCGCTTGTTCGGGTCAAGATAATCAATTGTATATTGTTTATTTTCTACCGTTACCATTTTATCGCGCAATTGATCAATTCTTGGATCAGCAGCAGCTTGATCTTCATAATGATCGGCTGTGATATCTCCATAAATTAATCCAACAGCTGTAATATATTGAATACAATGGTCACGGTCCGCCGGATTGTACAATGGACCTGTCTTATCGATGATACGGATAGCTGATTCATGAGTTGTGATTGTAATTTTCTCAATTTCATCCAAACGGTCTTTTACTTCATTATGCAGTTTTACTGCACATTCTGCTGCTGTTTGCGCATGGAATTCAGCAGGGAAAGAAACCTTAAACAGCACATTTTCCATTACATAAGAATCAAATGGACGGGCAAGCTTTAATTCTTGTTTATTAAATAAAACATCTTGGAAACCCCATCCAGGAGCAGAAAGAGCTGTTGGATATCCCATTTCTCCTTTAACTGCCATCATGGCTAAATGTACACCGCGGCTTGTAGCGTCACCAGCTGCCCAAGATTTGCGGGATCCCGTATTTGGAGCATGACGGTACGTACGTAAACTTGCATTATCAATCCAGGCATTGGATAAAGCGTTGATAATTTCTTGTCTCGTTCCACCAAGCGCTTTTGTCACAACTGCAGTTGTAGCTACTTTTACATATAAGACGTGATCAAGTCCAACTCGGTTCATGCTGTTTTCTAATGCTAAGATACCTTGAATTTCATGAGCTTTAATCATCATTTCAAGGACATCATTTACTGTTAAAGCTGCTTTTCCCTCTGCAATATTTACACGGCTTATATAGTCAGCTACAGCCAGAATGCCTCCTAGATTATCAGATGGATGTCCCCACTCTGCAGCTAACCATGTATCGTTATAGTCCAGCCAGCGAATCATAGCGCCAATATTAAATGCACCTTTTACTGGATCCAATACATATGAAGTTCCGGGTACACGAGTACCGTTAGGAACCACTGTTCCAGGAACAACCGGTCCTAATAATTTGGTGCATTCTGGATATTGGAGTGCCAAAATACCGCACCCGATTGTATCTAACAACACGTAACGAGCAGTCTCGAACGCCTCTGTACTAGTAATCTCCTTATCTAATACATAATCTGCGATTTTTTCTAATAATACATCTGTTTTTTTGTTTTCATTCGTTTTTATCATTTTCCCGTTTCCTTTCTATTTAAAATCGTTTATTATAGGGATGGATGTTGGACCAGAACATCCATCGGGCGGGCTAATAACTTAAATTTTTTAGTTGGATAAAATATTGTGGTTACGACGCTCGCCTACATAACTTACACGAGGACGGAAAAGTCGATTGTTTGCATGCTGCTCGATAACATGAGCGCACAGCCCAGCTGATCGGGCACTAAAGAAAATCGGTGTATAGATGTCGATTGGCAGACCTAACATATAGTAGACTGGAGCCGCATAATAATCCATGTTCGGATAAAGCTTTTTCTCCCTTTCCATGACCGCTTCCCCTGCTTCACACATTCTGTAAAGCAAGTCATCTCCTTTAGCATCACAAAGCTGTTTTAAGGCTTTTTTCATGATCACCGCTCTTGGATCCATTTTCTTCATATAAACACGATGGCCAAATCCCATGATCTTTTCTTTATTGGCAATTTTCTTTTCAAGCAACTGCTCAAATTCCTCCACATTGCCAGCTTCCAAAAGCATGTACATGACCGCTTCATTTGCCCCTCCATGCAAACTGCCTTTTAATGAAGCAACTGCTCCTGTTAAAGCACCATACAAATCAGATTGTGTAGAAGCAATGACTCTGGCTGTAAAAGTAGAATTTGGCATTTCGTGTTCTATATATAATAGAAGGGATTGGTCAAAAATTTTCTCTTCGATGGCCGATGGCACTTTTCCGGTAATCATGTAATAGAAGTTTGCACTATAGGATAAATCCTTTTTTGGGCGGACAATTTCTTGTTTATTTAGCACTCGATAGCTGTTTGCCACGATATTAGGTATTTTCCCTAATAATTTGTAAGCACGCTCTTTATTGACTTCAGATGAACGATCATTAATTTCGGGATCATATCCGCCTAAAGCTGAAATACCTGTTCTTAACCCATCCATTGGATGCGTTTTTTCTGGTAATAACTTAAAGATATTGAATAGATCCGTTGGAATTTCATATTCTTCCTTCAGCTTTTGCTCCAGCAAGCTTTTTTCTTCCGGAGAAGGAAGTTCATCATTCAGCAGCAAATTCACTACGTCTAAATATTGGTAATTTTCAGCTAATTTAATAAGGTCATATCCCTGTATTACGATCTCACTATGGACGGTATCCAGGAAAGAGAGCTTTGTTTCAGCTGCAATAATTCCATCCAATCCAGGAGAATAATTTTCTCGAATCGTCATTTATTTTTACTCCTCCAATCTGAATATTCCAAACACACCAATTCAAAACAATTTCAGCTTTCTTTAAATTGTTCTTTTCTTCTTGGTGATACTTTGTTATTCTATTAAGGGTATTTTTCAAAAAAAACGTTTACTGTACCATTTTTTCAATCAACTGTCACTAACTAAAAAATCAGCTGCCCTTAATTGGGGAAGGTAAATTGGGGTGTCCTAATTAAGAACAGCTGCTAAAAATACTCCCTTTTCTTAAAAAACGATCTAGTCATTTTATTCGTTTGTAAAAAATCATCTGCCTTGCAATTGCTTTAACTTAATTACCGCCATCATGAATAGCAATTGATCTCAATTCCGGAAAGTGGAATGGGGAAATTTTGAATTAAGAACAGTTACTAAACACAAACAACAACTTCCTTTTTACAAATAACTCTGCAAAGATGATTAAATTTGTGAGAATTGTTTCTGGACTGCTTAAATGGGACTTTTATGAATGGCAATTGATCTCAATTCGAAAAGTGGAATTGGAATGTTGAATTAAAGAACGATTGCTAAACATAAATCAAACTTTTTTCAATACTCTATTAAGATTAATGAATCTGTAAAAATGATCTGCAGGACTACTTCATTTTACAATCATGTATAGTAGCTGCCCTCAATCCGGGGAAGATAACTGGGGTTTGTTTGGATTGAAAACAGCTAATAAACACAAAAAAACAACTTCCTATGGAAGTTGTTAATTAACGAAATATAAGCATAAATTAAGATCATAAGACTCGGAAAATTCATGCTAATTAATCCCGCAATTAACACCTCCTTTCAGGGTAGGTAATTAATGCAATATTAATTAGGCAGGTTTCCTGGCTTAGGATCAAATTTTTTGAATTGATCTCTTTTACAGTTGGGGTAGCAGCGTCGGACTCTAACCGACTTCCCTTTTAAGCAGATATAATATAACACCTCTATCTGCACCTAGTAATTGGCTTATTCAATTTTGGTTTTCATTATAACAAAAGGTTACTTGATTGACAATTATTTATTTTTTAATGGCCGCCGGATTCAAATTCATTTAACTTTCTTCTTTCCCCGATATCAATTGGGGAATTTATATTTTTTAACGGCTTCTTTTTCTCAGGTTTAAAATGTCTGGGATGATCCAGAACATATCTATTTCCATTCCACTCAATTACAGTTGGTACACCATTTCTGGATTTTACAACACAAGGTATAACTACTTCTATCAGATTTTTCGCCATCATTACTCTCCCCTTTACAGATATTTAAAGATTCATCTCGATATCCCCCAACATCCCTATAAAAATTTTTCCGTTATTCATTTTAAGTTTGGAGACAAATGTTGTGATTATCCTTTTGTTCAGACCGGTCTGTCCTATTTTTGTGTTTTAGTACAGACCAGTCTGTCCGTGTGATGTGTTTTAATACAGACTGCTCTATCTGTGTGCTTTGGCAAATGATTTATATCAGCCCGTCTGTCCCTATTCCAGACTAGGAGTGTCCCAAGAACAGACCAGTCTGTCCTAAATCTGTACAAAACGTTGAATTAGATCAGTCTATCTGAAAGATATCATACCTTTTTTGGGGTATATAAACACGAAAGCTCTTGATGCCTAATAGACCATTTCTATTTTTTACAACAGAAATTTTATTCTCTTATGAGATTAACACTAATATTATATTAGCCGTTACAAATAGTCAATCATTAATTTGTATTTTTATACAAGCTCAAAACTGAAAGGCTATCGAAAGCCGTTGGCACTTGACGATTCATTGGTAAACGGTGGATCTTTCAAGGAAGGAACTCCCAGCACTTTTATTCAGTCATTCCTCCCGGTTGCATTTCGAATTAGCCTTTTAGTATTTTAAACATGAAGTTGAGCCAATTTAGTTAATCCTGTACTTTTATTGTCGAAAAAAAGGGAGAGAACTTATAGTTCTTTTTCGCTTCTTCTGTCATGATCGAATTTAAAACAAAGTCAGCATAAACATCTGCAATTTCTTCGATTGTGTAACGACCTTCAGTCCGGTACCATTTGTACGTCCAATTAACTACCCCGAAAATAGACATCGCAATAATGGAAACAGGTAAATTGGGTAAAAATTGACCTGCTTCTATTCCTTCTTCAAGGACTTTAAAGGTTATATCTTTATATTGATCACGCTTTACTTTAATTGCCTCAAAATATTCAGATGATAGATAAACACTTTCTTGATAAAAAACCGTCGTATGAGGTTTATAGATATGGAACATCTTTGCAAATGATTTCACAATATGATACAAACGATCAATTGGGGTATCCCAATTTGAATAAGCTTCCTTCGCCTTATTTAATACATAGGTGATAAAGGTATCATGAATGGTGTAGAGTAATTCGTCCTTCGATTTGAAATTGTGGTAGAATCCCCCTTTTGAGGTTCCACTCTCCTCAATAATTTTATTAACACCCACTGCATGGTAACCATATTTTTCAAAAAGAAAAAGGGCAGCCTCAATAATTCTATCTCGAACTGATTTTTCAGTCATTTTCCTTCCTCCATTCCACAATATATTATTTTATATCGTTTTCAGGTTATTGACCAGCATTTGATTATCAAATTCGAATTGTCAAACAAACCTTGGGCTTTTAAAAGAACTAAATCTTATTCAAGATAAAACAGTAAGGTGCCATTACCAGTGAAAGTTAGGACAAATGCCAGAAAATCAACCTTCAATCTTTTCAGTATTGGCATGAATATACTTCATTACCTTTGCTCAAATTTGAAAAAATATCCCCTTTCAAATTCCCATAATTATCCTTTTTTCTTTTAAACAAATCCCCCCCATTTTCTAGTTAGGCAGACAGGTTGATCAAGTTCTAATCACAATAAATTCACTCTTGTTATAAAACAGGTTCGATATTGTTTTATAACACAATTTCAAAACTCCTTAACGCCACTATTTAGAAGCTTATTTTATCAGGCTTTTTAACTGCATTTTCATTTTCGAATAAAAAACTGTTGTAATTACGTTTTTATCCTGTTACAATCTGGATATAAAATTTTTAAAAAATTGTGAATTGTAATACTATTACAAAGCACCTATATGATTGGAGGAATCAGTTTGGCCACTTTACCAAAAGTGAATGAGTTAGGATTTTTCGAAATTCGTTTAGAGTCCATTGGCGGATTAGGAGCCAATTTGGCTGGAAAATTGCTTTCAGAGGACGGAGTAGTGGGAAATGGGCTTAACGGAGTCAGTTTTTCCTCATACGGTTCTGAAAAAAAGGGCTCACCTGTAAAAGCCCATATCCGTTTTTGTGAGCCTCATATTTACATCCGAGACAATACACCAATCGAACGGCCTCACATTGTTGCCATTTTCCATGACTCACTTTTTAAAACACTCAATTGTACAAGCGGTATTTATAACGACAGCACCGTCTTAGTTAATTCAGAGAAAAATCCTGAAACCTTAAAAGAGCTAATGAATTTGCAAGGCGGAACTGTCGCTGTTATCGATGCTACCAAAATCGCCTTAGAAGAACGTACAAAAGTAAATACTGCGATGCTTGGTGCTCTTTATCGGGTATTAGGCTTTTTAGATCCTGAATCGATGAGGGCAACAATCCGAAAAACGTTCGAAAAAAAATATCCTCACTTAGTCGAACCAAATATTCGCACGTTTGACCGAGGTTACAATGAGGTTGTCTTTAAAACGTTCGAACCGGAATCTGATGCTTCCGTTCCATTCACCAGAGAAATACCGGCACTTGGTTTTGAAACGCAGCCATTTGGCGGAATGGTAATCAATCCGGGAAATAGTATTTTAAAAGATTTAAGTTCATCCCGTTCAGGCATGCTGCCTCATTTCCATCAGGAAAAATGCATCAATTGTGCGGCGTGTGATACAGCTTGTCCGGATTTCTGCTTTGTCTGGGAAGAAAAAGAAGATAAACGCGGCCGCAACCAAATGTTCCTAAAAGGAATTGATTATCAATATTGCAAAGGCTGCTTAAAATGCGTGAACGTATGTCCTGCGGATGCACTCACGAAAGAAAGAGAATATGATGACGGATTCGCTGAATCCAATCGCGTCCCTCATGTATTTGATCTGGTTAATAATTAAAAGAGCAAATTAAGAAAGGTGGTAACCACATGTCGGTAGATTTAAAAAGCGAAACTATGGCCGTTGCGCAAAATGGTTCGGTTGAACAAGCAATCGTTTTCGAGTCAGGGAACGAAATGGCAGCTTATGCTGCACACCAAATTAACTATCATATTATGGGGTATTTTCCAATCTCCCCTTCTACAGAAGTTGCCCAGTTTTTAGACGGAATGAAAGCAAAAGGGCAACATGATATCGTCCTCATTCCAGCGGACGGAGAACATGGTTCTGCGGGAATTTGTTACGGTGCTGCTACCGGCGGCGGCCGTGTCTTTAATGCAACAAGTGCAAATGGATTTCTATATATGCTCGAACAGCTTCCCGTTCAATCCGGAACTCGCTTTCCAATGGTATTGAATTTAGTAAACCGTTCGGTCTCCGGTCCATTAAACATTCATGGGGATCACTCTGATTTATATTTTGCACTGAATACAGGTTGGCCCATTTTAATGGCCCGTGATCCGCAAATTGTTTATGACATGAATATTATGGCTATTAAACTTGCGGAAGATCCTGAGGTTCGCCTCCCTGTCATTGTTGCTTTCGACGGCTATTTTACTTCCCATCAAAAGCGCAAGGTAAGTGTTATTAAAACACGGGATGATGTTCAAAAGTTTATCGGAACACCGCCGACAAACTTCCCTCACGCCTTGGACCGTGACAATCCGGTAACGATTGGGCCTTACATGAATGAGCCTGATTATATCAATAACCGTTATCAGCAATCTGTTGCCATGTACAATGCAGAAAAAGTATTTGAGAGAATCTCAAAAGAGTACGCTGAGTTAACAGGCAGAGAGTATCCAATCCTGGATTTATATAAAATGGAAGATGCCGAGATTGCGGTATTTATGTTGAATTCAGCAACTGAGGTATGTAAAGATGTGGTCGATAAATTGCGCGCTAAGGGGATCAAAGCGGGCGTTATTTCT
Source organism: uncultured Bacillus sp. (assembly GCA_964484065.1). Lineage (GTDB taxonomy): Bacteria > Bacillota > Bacilli > Bacillales > Cytobacillaceae > JAEVLT01. The sequence continues at coordinate 3,260 of CAZAEW010000007.1, read as the reverse complement.
CCAAACATGATTCGTCCTTTCCCGCAAAAACAAATTGCGGAAGCGTTGAAAAATGTAAAAGCCGTTACAGTTGGGGATCGCGCTGATTCTTACGGTGCACATGGAGGAAACATGGCTCTTGAAGTGCGCGCTGCCCTGCAAACATATGAAAACCACAACACAAAAGTCGTTAACCGCGTCTATGGATTAGGCGGTAAAGATTTTTATGCTGATGATGCAGAGCAATTCTTCCAATTGGCACATGAAGCTGCAGCAGCCGGCACGGTTGAGACGCCTTTCGACTATTTCGGCCATACTCCGGGCAACCCGGAACTGGCTCCAAAACGCATCTTAAATCCGCTGAAAAAAGAGGATTTAATCACTGGTAAAATTACGGTAACGCCTGATCAAGAATCAGGTGAGCTTAAGGTGAAAATTCCGCCTTTACGCGATCTGACTAAGAAACCAAAGCGAATCGCTTCCGGTCATGGAGCTTGCCCTGGCTGCGGTATTTTCTCCGGATTAGAGTTATTTTTCAAAGGAATTGAGGGCGACATTGTTGCCTTGTTCCATACCGGTTGTGCAATGGTTGTCACAACGGGTTATCCATACAGTTCCCATAAAGCAACTTACATTCATAACTTGTTCCAAAATGGCGCTGCCACTTTATCCGGACTTGTTGAAATGTTCCATGAGCGCAAACGCCGCGGTGAATTCAAGGAGCTTGGCTTAAGCGATGACTTTACTTTCGTCATGGTTACAGGCGACGGCGGAATGGACATTGGAATGGGACCAGCTATCGGAACCGCTTTACGTAACCATAAAATGATTATTCTTGAATATGATAATGAAGGCTACATGAATACAGGAAGCCAGCTTTCTTACTCTACGCCATTAGGCCATATGACAAGTACATCAAGCATTGGCAGTTTCCAAAACGGAAAGCCATTCCATCATAAGGATACAGCGCAAATTATGGCTGCCACTCATATTCCTTATGTCTTTACCGGAACAGAAGCATTTGACCGTGATCTTTTGAAAAAAGCGGCCAAAGCTCAGTGGTATGCTAATAATGTAGGGATGGTATATGGAAAAATCCTGATCACTTGCCCGCTGAACTGGAAATCCAATGAAGAGGAAGGCCAATCTATCGTGGAAGCGGCTGTTAACTCCTGCTTCTTCCCTCTCTATGAAGTGGAGCGCGGTGTCACAACCCTGACATACGATCCGGAAGCTAAGAATAAACGAATTGAGTTATCCAACTGGTTAAAAATGATGGGTAAAACGAAGCACTTGCTAAACGATAAGAGCAAGGAAATGCTGAAATCATTCGAGGATGAAGTGCAGCGCCGCTGGAATATGCTAAAAGCAAAGCACGAAAGTCCATATTTGTAATCGATCCATACCCCAACTTTAATGGATAAAACAGCCCTCTGGTTTTTATAAACCGGAGGGCTTCTTTAGATTTATAGGTTTTGTAAATTCTACTGCAAATCCC